>NZ_MUJY01000114.1 GCF_002286785.1 Pseudomonas sp. PIC25
CCCCAGTGCCGCTCCTCGCGTATAGGCCGGGTCGAGGTTGAGGGTCATGGCCAGGGTCAGTACGCCGTTGTCGCGGCTCAGATCGAGTTCACCGACCAGACCGTAGAAATACACGCAGGTCTGATTCGCCGGCAGCATCACCAGTACCTCCTGCCCGTCCTCCAGCGCAACGTTGCAACAGCCCTGCGCGTCCAGCACGCGCCCGTTCATGGTCGTCACGCCGCACCGTATCAGCCAACGGTTGAGGGTTTCTTCCGCCTGTATGGAAGTCATGGCTTCTCCTTGGAAATCGGGCCCGGACTTGCCGGCCCCGTCCGTTCGATCGAGGGATGCCTGCACCAGGGTGCAGCTTCAATAATCGGGGCCTTTGCCAGCCTTGCGCAGCTGCTTCATGGCTTTTCGATAACTTTTCATGCGAAGGGCGAACTGACGTTGCGGGACCTCTAGCCGGACTGCACCGGTTCCAGCATCGACAGCGGCCGGCTCCGCTCATGCGGGTTTCGCTTGCAGGTATGTCCGTCAACCCTGGAGAAACGGCACCTGCACCTATGTCGGTCGCGGCCTCCTACCCCCGACTGAGTGGCAAGCAGTCAACAAGAGTTCGATGCGTCGCTACCCATCGCCTCCCGCGACGAAGCATGAACTGCCTCATGGCTACCGCTTCAGCATCGACCTGGGATGCAGTGTTCGCGAACGCCGGGTACGGGCTCGATAGCAAGCCATCTTCGTATCCAGCCGATGATTACAGACGGTGGGAGCACGCCTGAACGCGGCCTCATCGTCACTTGCTATGGGAACCAGCTCCCATTTTTTTCCACTGAACCAAAGCAGCAGTGGGCTCGGATTCCAATCGACAAGGCTTGGGCTCTGGCCATTTGAATGAATGCTCAGGAGTTCGACATGAACGTAAACGATACAAGCTATCAGTCCATGGCCTCCCTATTGGGAGAGTCCTTCCGCTCCGATCACGATCCCGATGCCGGAAATATATCCAGGCGATCGCATACCCCATCCAGCACCGGAGCGACCCATGCCGAGTCGACCCGGTGGGTGAATACCGTCGTCGGCGTTCACGACCCCGAGCATTCACCGAACGCCGTCGCCCTGCGCGAAAAACTGAACAAGCTGTTCGAGCCGCACATCACCGAACAGAACCGGGAGGCGTTCCGGCAACTCATCGACCAACGGGCGATTCGCCTGAACGAGATGGGGGAAACACCGGAAAGCGTCGAAGCCACTCTGGCCAAGGGGCAGAAGTTGGATCGTGTGGCACGGGGGGCGGTGGGAGCGCTTAATTCCGTACCGTTCGGTGCGGCCTCGCGCATGCTCGACACCGTGCCAGCGGTACTAGCCCCCTTTGCCGGACCGGCCATGGTCGGCTTGGCCGCCGGAACGATAGCAGGCATGGCGAATACCGTCGGGGTTGGCATGTTGAAACGGGCTACCAGCGATACCCAATGGCTGACCGCCAAGCCCGAGGAACTGGACCCGGTGATGGCCGATGCCGCCAAGGCCCGCGAGCCCAACCAGTTGCGCGCCACCCTCGAGGCGGGCGCGAATCTGCAGACATTCACGCTGCGCAACATCCTGCGCACCGGCTTGGCCGGCCTGACGATGACGAACGTCCCCGCCAAGAAAGAGAACGAAACTCCGGCCGAAACGGCGAACCGCACGGCCAAGGAAGAACACAACGCCAACATCAAGAACACCGACTCCTGGATCTCGGCGTCCGGCAGCGTGGTAGCGGGGGGTGCCTCCGCACTGATACAGCAGGGCATAGACGAGCATTATCACCGCAACGGCCCGGAATACCTGCTCGGCCGCCAGGATTGGGAAGCACGATACACGGCGCTGAAAGAGGTCAACCCGTTGAAGGACCCGCTGATCAATGCCGGCAAGCGATTGGCGAAGCTCCCCGTGGACATCGCAACCGACAGCCTCGAAGCGACCCGCAAGGTCTTCACCGCCAGCGCCCTGATGGAGAACGTCGGCATGCTCGGTGGCGGTTTTGCCGCCGTGTCCGTGGCACAAGCCGCAGCCAAAAAGACGGCGACCGACGCCGGTCTTGGCGAACCCGCCGTCGAAGCGATCAGCCAAGGCGTGAATACCGTCCTCGGCGGACCGATTTTCGCCGCATGGGCCGGGGCCTCGATCATGACCGGGCCGGCTGCCGATAAAGCGGCCACTTACCTGCAGGAGAAAGCCTCCTCGCTGCTCGGGCAGGCCGCCGATTACCTGCATGGCCGTCCATCCGGCTCCCAGCCGCTACCCGCCGACGACATCGCCTTGCAGATACTGGAGGAAGGACGGCAACCACCGCAGGATGCTACCGACAGTCAGCCCGTCGTCGCTCCTCACGACCAGAGCAGGCTGGAAATAGTGACGGAAGAGCCGCCAATCACTACCGATACGGCTCAGCCCTCCGCCAGCGGACAGGGCGAAGAGGAGATCAGGCACGAAGGAGAGCCACCGCTGAACAACGCCGAACGCAACGTGTAACTCACCTCGCTCAGGCGAACTGGGCGACGCCGCACCATGCGATGGGCACAGCAAATGACCGTCCTGAGCTGCAACCTCGGTAGTTTTGACGGCCCGGAAGTTCGAGGCACACTTCGGCTCCCGGGCCGATCCGTGACACGCTCAATCAACGGTCATTGGCGGCGACGCAGCACGTGGAATGGAGACGTAAAGGGCTGGCCGAGCCCGCCGGCTTCGCTGCGAGTCGAGGTAGGGAGCGACATTGCCCCTGATGCACGGTCCAGCCGGCCGTGCGTCCACTCAAGGTGCGCGGGGGGCGGTACTCCGAATCTGAATGGAACGGATCATGCCAGCCGCCCGCCGGAAGCCAACGCCCGGGTATTCAACGAGCCGCCCTCCCGCACCGCTCCCGGCGTGCCGGCCGGTGCCTGGTGGCGGTAGCGCTCGACATAATCCCTGAGCTGCCGGACCAGCTCGCCGAAATTGCGCAGCACACGGTCCAGCTCGTCTTCCCGCGCCTCTTCGAGCGAGTGGAAGGCGCGCAGCAGCAGTTGGCGTCGCTCCGGGTCGAACCCCAGTGCCGCTCCTCGCGTATAGGCCGGGTCGAGGTTGAGGGTCATGGCCAGGGTCAGTACGCCGTTGTCGCGGCTCAGATCG
>NZ_MUJY01000115.1 GCF_002286785.1 Pseudomonas sp. PIC25
CCGCAGGACGTGGGCGACATCGTGCGCACCGTGCTGCAACAGACCCTCAACGCACCCCGATAGCGAGGCCTCGGCATGGCTCAAGGCAAAGTCAGCGTCAATAACCTGAACCTGGGGCAAGGCCCGGTGACGGAGATCGAGCGCTACTTTCTTTTCATCGGCCCGGCGGCGAAGAACGCCGGCAAGCTGATCCCGTTGAACACCCAGAGCGACCTGGATACCGAGCTGGGCATTCCCGCCAGCGACCTGAAAACCCAGATCACCGCCGCCCGCCTCAATGGTGGGGACCGCTGGGCGTGCATGGCGGCCCCGATTGCCGCCGACGGCAGTTGGGAAGATGCCCTGGACAAGGCCATGCGGGAAGGCGTGTCGGTGGAAGCCGTCGTCGTCACCGCCCCTGTGACCAGCGGCGCCGCCCTCACCGCCATGCACGACAAGGCCGTGTCGATCAACGGCACCTATGGCCGCCGCCTGTTCTTCATGGCGTCCACCGCAGGCATCACCGCGATACAGGACTGGGCCGGCTATCTGGCCGAGCAGCGCGCCATCATCGACGGTATCGCCGCACCGCGTGTCCTGGTCGTGCCGCAACTGCACGGCAATGACCTCGGCGTGCTGGCGGGCCGTCTGGCCAATGCCGCCGTGAGCATCGCCGACAGCCCCATGCGCGTGGCAACCGGACCTCTGCTGGGTCTGGGCAGCACGCCGCAGGATGCGTCCGGCGAGCCGTTGCCGTCCGCCATCCTGGCCGAGCTGGACCGCGCCCGCTTCTCGGTCCCGCAGACCTATCCGGACTATCCGGGCGTGTTCTGGGGCGATGCCAACATGCTGGACGCCCCGGGCTCGGACTTTCAGGTGGTGGAGTACCTGCGCATCACCGACAAGGCTGCCCGCCGCGTCCGCATCCTGCTGATCCAGCGGGTCGGCGACCGCAAGCTGAACAACACCCCCAACAGCATGGCGGCGAACAAGTCGGCGCTGATGCGCCCGCTGCGCGAGATGGCGCGCTCGGTGACGTTCGCCAACCAGCAATTCCCCGGCGACATCGAGTCGCCGAAGGACGACGACATCACCCTGGTGTGGATGAGCAAGACCAAGGTCGAGGCCTACATCAAGGTCCGCCCCTACAACTGCCCCAAAGACCTGACCGCGAACATTGCCCTGGACCTGTCCAGCGGCGACGAGGAGTAACCCATGGCCCGAATCGGCGGCATGAACTTCGACGTGAACCTGGGCGACCTGCTGGTTCACGTCGAGAAAGTCACCCTGGATATCACCGACAACACGGCGGTGGCGCAGACCGGCGGCGTACCGGATGGCCATGTGGACGGCGACGTGTCGGCCAGCGGCGAATTCGAGTTGGACAGCGCGAACCTGTCCCTGTTGATCGAGGCCGCCCGGCGTGCCGGCAGCTTCCGCAAGCTGGATCCGGTGGATGCGGTTTTCTTCGCCCAGGCCGGCGATGACGAACTGCGCGTGGAGGCCTTTGGCTGCAAGTTGAAGGTTTCCAGCCTGCTGGACATCGATCCCAAGGGTGGGAAGAAGACCACCCACAAGGTGCCGTTCGACGTCACCAGCCCGGACTTCATCCGCATCAACGGCGTGCCCTACCTCGACGCCAGCGAGATCGAGGGCCTGCGCTGATGGTGGATTGGATCGACCGGGCCCAGGCCGTCCAGGAGCTGACGCTGCGCGTGGCCCTCGACGCACAGCGCCAGGCCGCCCGCCCCATCGGTCCCAGCCTGACCCACTGCGAGGAATGCGGAGACGAGATTCCCGCCCAGCGCCAGGCGCTGGGCAGCATCACCCGCTGCGTCCCGTGCCAATCCACCTTTGAGCGAGAAAACCGCCGATGAAGACGAGTCCCTGGCCGAACTTCGGCCTGGCTGAGCTGCGCTGCAAGTGTGGCCGATGCGGCAGCGATGGCACCGAGATGGATCCGGCATTCATGGCTGAGTTGCAGAAGCTGCGCACGCTGTACGGCAAGCCCATGACGCTGAGCAGCGCCTACCGCTGCCCGCGCCATCCCGTGGAAGCGAAGAAGGGCGAGCCCGGCGAGCACACCACCGGCCAGGCCGTCGACGTCGCCTGCCGTGGCGCCGAGGCGCTGCAGATCCTGCGTCTGGCGCTTTCCCTGAAATTCACCCGCGTGGGCATCAGCCAGAAAGGTGCGGCGCGGTTCATCCACCTGGGCATGGCGCCGGCCGGTGGCCGTTTCCCCAGCCCGGCTATCTGGAGCTACTGATGAAAAAGCCCCTGTCTCTTGCCTTGGTGTTCACATCCGCCGCGGCTGTGGCGTTGTTTGCTGGCTGCAGCAGCAACGGCGTGATCGGTAGCACTGCCGCCACGTTGGTGGCGCGCTACTGCGCCGCTCCCGAGATCGGCCGCGCAGCGCTGCGCGAAGTCATCGCCACCAGCACCGCACCGAACCGGATCCGCGTGGAGTGCGCCGCCGATGCCCTTTGAGAGTGACCTGGAGCTGCGGCACCGCCCAGGCCATGAGCGCTGGGAAGTGATCCGCCCGTTGCAGTACCGCGCCCGCGACGGTCGCCTGATCGTCGTTCCGGTCGGCTATCGCACCGACCTGGCCAGCGTGCCGCGTCTGGCCTGGCGCATCGTGCCGCGTGACCACGATCAGGCCCGCCGGCCGGCGGTGGTTCACGACCATATCTACACCGACCTGACGCACCGCTTCACCAAGGCCGAGGCCGACCGGATCTTCTACGACGCGCTGCAGGAGGAAGGCATGCCCAAGCCCCTGGCCTGGCTCATGTACTGCGCCGTTCGCCTCGGCGGTCGTGGCAACTGGGGGCGCTGATGGAGCTTCCCACCATGGCCGTGAGCGTGTTGCTGATGCTGACCGAGCTGGTCCTGACGGGCGTGATCACGTTCCAGGTGTACCTGTTCCGGCAGATCAGCGCAGCGCGCCGGGAGCACCTGGAATTCCGGATCGAGGTCGCCGAGCGCTACGTGCGTGCGGAGTACATCGACAAGGCCATGGAGAAGCTGGAAGACCGACTCGAACAACGCTTGCAGAACCTTTTCAACCAACCGACACCAAGGAAAAACCGCACATGAGCGAACGCCGTGAAATCACCCTGGAAATCGCAGGGCAGGACTTCACCTTCACCCTGACACCGCAGGACGTGACCAAGTATTTCAACGCCGTGACGCCAAACAACAAGGTGGCCCCCTCGCACAACCTGCTGACCACCACGGCCAAACCGGAGCACCTGGCCGCCCTGCGCCCGCACCTGGCCAATCCGATGCTGACGATGAAGGTGGCCGGCGCCGTCCTGGAGGAATACGCGCCGGACGTCGAGGTGACCGTAAAAAAGCCCTCGCCCGTGCTGAACGACTGACCGAGGACGCCCTGGGCCAACTGATGGCCCTGGTCGAACGCTGGCTCCCTGGCGCGCCGCCCACGGCAGACAACCTGGGCACCGCCAAATGGCTTGAAGACGAACACTGGCGCCGCATGGAGATTGCCGTTGCCAACGGCATCGCCCAGGCCCTGAATGGATAGATGTAAGGAATTCCGAATGACGACGAACCAGCTGTATCACGGCGACTGCCTCCGCTTTCTGGCAACGCTCGGTGATGAGTCCGTCGATGCGTTGATCACCGATCCGCCGTACTCCAGCGGAGGTTTGCATGCGAGCGCTCGCCAGCAATGCCCGTCGAGCAAATACATAGGCTCGGACGGCAAGAAATGGAACGAATTCGTAGGCGACAACCGCGACCAGCGGTCCCAGCTCGCCTGGTATGTGCTGTGGCTGTCCGAGGCCCACCGGATCCTCAAGGCGGGATCACCGGTTTGCCTGTTCACCGACTGGCGGCAACTGCCGCTGACTACCGACGCCCTGCAGGCGGCCGGCTTTATCTGGCGCGGCATCACCGTTTGGGACAAGACCGAGGCCAGCCGCCCGGTTCCGGGACGTTTCCGCTCCCAGGCCGAATACATCGTGTGGGGCAGCAAGGGAGCCATGCCCCTGAACCGTGCCGCCCCGGTGCTGCCGGGCGTGATCCGCGAGCCGGTACGCAAGGCCGACAAGTTCCACATGACCGGCAAGCCCACGGCGCTGATGCGCCAGGTGGTCAAGATTTGCGAACGCGGCGGCGTTGTGCTGGACCCGTTCGCCGGATCC
The DNA here is from genome assembly GCF_002286785.1 of Pseudomonas sp. PIC25. Classification (GTDB taxonomy): domain Bacteria; phylum Pseudomonadota; class Gammaproteobacteria; order Pseudomonadales; family Pseudomonadaceae; genus Pseudomonas_M. The sequence goes on from NZ_MUJY01000115.1 coordinate 4,149, forward strand.
GGCACCACGCTGGTGGCGGCAGCCATGGAAGGCTTCGGCTGGTTGGGCAGCGAAATGCTCAAGCACAACATCACCGTCACGCAGGAGCGCCTCGGCGCCCTGCTGCCGCCGGCCGCATAAGTTCGCCATGGCAGCCACCACCAACCACCTGGACTTTATCCTGCGCCTGGTCGATCAGGTCTCCGCGCCTGCGGCGAAGGTCGGCAAGCAGCTGCAGGACGTCGCCGAGGTCGGCAAGACCGGGTTCGTCCAGATGGGCGCCGGTGTGGCCGGCGTCGTCGGTGCGGTGTACACCCTGCAGCAGTCGATGGCGCCCGCCATCGACCAGCAGCGGGCGCTGGGCGAGGTAGAGTCGCTGGGCGTCGCCCAGGACGCCCTGGAGCAGTTGAACCGCAAATCGCTGGCCTTTTCCATCGCCTACGGAGAGAGCGCCCAGGCCTTCGTCCGCTCGGCCTACGACATCCAGTCCGCTATCGCCGGCCTGACCGGCGAACAGCTTTCCGCCTTCACCAACGCCTCCAACGTGCTGGCGAAAGCGACCAAGGCGGATGCCGCCACGGTCACCAGCTACGTCGGAACCATGTACGGGATCTTCAAGCAGCAGGCTGACGCCATGGGCAAGGCCGAATGGGTGGAGAACCTGACGGGGCAGACGGCGCTGGCGGTGCAGATGTTCAAGACCACCGGCCAGCAGATGAGCGACGCCTTCACTGCCGTGGGGGCGAACGCCACCGCCGCCGGCATCGGACTGACGGAGCAGGTTGCGATCCTCGGCACCCTGCAGGCGACGATGAGCGGCGGCGAGGCAGGCACCAAGTACAAGGCATTCCTGGCCGGCGTAGGTGGCGCACAGGAAAAGCTCGGCCTGCAGTTCACCGACAGCCAGGGTCGCCTGCTGCCGATGCTGGACATCCTGGACAAGTTGAAAGCCAAGTTCGGCGACACCCTGACCGTCGCCGAGTCAGATGCGCTGAAACAGGCCTTCGGCTCCGACGAGGCCGTGTCTCTGATCAAGCTGCTGATGAACGACACGGCAGGCCTGACCAACAGCATGGAGCAACTGGGCAAGGTCAGGGGCATGGAACAGGCCGAAAAGATGGCCAGGGCGATGGTGGATCCCTGGGCGCGCTTCGGCGCCTTGGTGGAGGCGATCCGCATCACCTTCGGCCAGGTACTGCTGCCGGTGCTGAACCCGCTGATCGAGCGCCTGGTGGAAGCGGGCACGACCTTGCAGCGCTGGGTCGTGATGTTTCCGAACATCAGCCGCTGGCTGGGCTACATCACCCTCGGCGTGCTGGGCCTGGTCGCCGCAGCGGGCGGTCTGACCGTCCTGGGCGGCCTGTTCAGCGTGCTGTCGGTACTGGCCAGTCCCATCGCCCTGGTCGTGCTCGGCGTCGTCGCCCTGGTGGCGGCCGTTGGCGCGGCGATTATCTGGTGGGACGAGCTGAAGGCCGCGTTCGGCGACACGGCTTGGTTCCAGGCGCTGATGACGATCGTCACGCCCGTGGTGCTGGCCTTCAAGGTCTGGTGGGCGGTAATGGGCCTGCTGTGGGAGGCCGGCAAACAGCTCTGGGCCTGGGGCGTCGAGTTCGTCACCTGGTTGGCATCGTTCGAGACCGCGACCAGCACCGCCACGGCGATCTGGGAAGGCCTGCTGTGGGCGTTCACCAACCTGTCGCCCTTCGCCCTGCTGGGCAAGGCCTTGAAAGGCCTGATCGCGCTGCTGAACACGATCCCGGGCGTCGAGATCGATACCCACTTTGCCGACCTGCCAACGCCTCCGGCCGCTGGCGAAGTGATGGACGTGGCGGAGCGCTCCGGCGCGGCGCAAAGAGCCCAGCAAACGATCAACGCCGCCATTCCCAGCCTTTCTCCTTCACGCGCC
>NZ_MUJY01000116.1 GCF_002286785.1 Pseudomonas sp. PIC25
AATCCACCTCAAGGCCGGGCAGAAACTGGTCATCGAAGCCGGCATGGAACTGACCGTCCAGGCCGGCGGCAGCTTCATCAAACTCGACCCCAGCGGCATCACCGTCTCCGGCCCCCTGGCCAAGCTCAACGCCGGCGGCTCGCCGGGCAAGGGCAGCGGCATCGCCATCAAGCCCCCTACCCCACCGGGCGCGGCGGATGCGGACAAGGCGGGGAATCTGCTGGATCGGGCGCTAGGAAACATGCCCGTCGCATCGGAGATGCCCATCAAGGATTACCCGTTCTCTCTCTAAGAACGGGACGGACACAAGGACTGGATACTCATCATGCTGATCAGCCCTCCTTTCATTCCCAGCCAAGTGGCCGGGGAAAACGACGACGCTTTCATCAACCGCGCCATGCAGGGCGGAATCCCCGGAGACGGAGGTTTCCCCTTGAGCTTCGATTTGAACTGGCACGGCGGCGCTCACCTGACTGCCCCGCAGGAAGGAACCACGACCCTCCCCGTCAGAGCCATAGCCGACGGCACCCTGGTTTACTTTCGCCAACCGACGAATGAAGCCTCTGCCCCTGCAGACCATGGTCTGCGCTACCGTAACCAATGGACCGACAACGGCTGTATCGTGCTCAAGCATGAAACGGAGATCGGCGAGGGAACACGCGCCTCGGTGGTGTTCTTTTCCGTCTACATGCACCTTTCGAAAATCACTCTCGCCAACCCCACCAAAGGGGCAAAGGTCTACCGCAAGGATGAACTGGGCGAGGCGGGGCAAATCTACGGCCAGAATCACCGTATTCATTTCGAAATCATTGCCGACCAGAGCCATATCGCGAATCTCGTGGGGCGCAGCGAGCGCTTGCTCGACCATCAGTCCGGCAGTGGCAGAACCGATAGCTGCTGGGGAGACATGTACTTCTTCATTCCCCCCGAGGTACTCATCTACGAAGCCGCCCCCGCTAACCGGCTACAAAGCGAGAACAGCACCCCAATTGCCTATCGCTGCCCTGCCATGCCTGCCGGCGCACCTCCCGTCGTGAAAGGTGGCTCGGCCGAAAATGGCGCACAAGCGGAACCCACCCCACAGGTCCAAGGCTATGAATGGGCCATCGCCCAGCAACTACAGGAAGGCATCTTCGTACGCATGCGCTACGAGCACGGCCAATGCACGCTGACCTCCTTCCTCGTTTCGGGAGAAGAAATCGGCACTCATCAGGAAGAGGCCGATTACGAGTACAACCTGTACAGGACCGCAACCAATCTCTATCCGCAGCGTCCCAGTGCCGGCTATGAACTGCTTCGCTTCGGACGAGTATTGGGGCCGGATACCTTGCAACCCGCCGGGGCGGCTCATTGGCGCCAGATAGCACTGCCTGCCCGTTCAGGAGGACAGCCAGGAACGGGCTGGGTAAATCTCAACGCCACCACCGTCACGAAGTTCAGCGATGCGGACTTCCCCCATTGGCAAGGCTGGCAACTGATCGACGACGACACGGACTCGGACAGCCATTGCCAGTCCCCTCTGATAAGAGGGTTGTTGCGTCTGGACGACGGCAAGGTGGTTTCCGACCAGGTAGATGCCGTCTCCATCGCACTATCACCCGCCTATGCCAGCATGACGGAAGAAGAAAAGCTCAACCTGTCGGGGCGCTACGAACAGGAACGCCAGCGCAATGAGGCCGCACTGAGCAACCCTGATATGCAGCGGCAGATAAAGCGCTTCATCTGCAAATTCCCGACCGAATGGACCAAGAACGACTTCGATACCCGATATGGCTGGCTTCGCAAGGTATCCCCGAACGGCCCGCTGTCCGAAGAGAGCTACAATCGTCTACGCAAACATCATCAAGAGTTGGCATTTTGGGAAGATGCGGCACTGGAGGGAATTGAGGCCAAGCATTGGCATTTTCCGCCGAAAGAATTCATCCAATTATTCAGAAAATGTTTCTGGTTATCACTAGATGAATTCGCACTCTCCTTACCTCGATACCCGTACTACCACAACACTAATAGCGTATTTACCGCTCAAACCACTGGATCAGCAAATATTTATCAAGTATCCCGTGAGCAAGCACGCGCACGACTAACCAACTATTCAACACCCCTGAACAAGACAATTCAGAAATACTGCATTAGCAATACGAAGCGATTATCACACTTTCTTGCCCAAGCGCTACTGGAAACGGACCGCTGGAAGGTGATGTATGAATATGGCCGCGGAAGCTCCAACCCTCATATTCCCATGGCCCAATATTACGCAGCCTTTTATGGACGCGGAATGATGCAATTAACTTGGGCAGGAAACTACGAGTCTTATGGTAAGTATCGAGCTTATCCTCAGTCAGCAGCTTATTCCGATGCGCGTATTCACGTCAATTCCACGCACTATTGGTCAGACCCTACCCAGAGAGACAACCATGGCAACATCATTGCTGTTGTCGGTACTCCACATAGATGGTCTCCAAGATTCGACCCTAGTGTCTTAGAGAATGAACCATACAGCGCTACTGACAGCGGCGGCTTCTTTTGGGTTTGGACGCCTATTGGCGGAGGAAGTAGCAATTTATTAACCCGGCAATCAAATACAAGATATAATGGCGCATGAAAAAAAGAATTGATGCCCGAAAACTACCCAGAGATGCCCAAGACGAGATGCGTCGTC
>NZ_MUJY01000117.1 GCF_002286785.1 Pseudomonas sp. PIC25
CTCGCTGCTGGCCACCGTGCTGCTCGCCCGACTGCGCCAGGAGCATGGCCAGGCGCCGGCCCTGCGCCAGTTGTTCGAGCAGCCGACGCTGCGCGCCTTTAGCGCCCTGCTCGGTACCTCGGCATCCGGCACCGCCGCCGAGCTGACGCCGCAGCCACGCCCCGAGCGCCTACCGCTGTCCTATGCGCAGCAGCGCCTGTGGTTCCTCGACCAGCTCAACCCGCAAGCCGCCGAGTACAACATCACCTCGGCCGTGGAGCTCAGCGGCCCGGTGCGCCTCGACTGGCTGCAGCAGGGCCTGGCCGAGATCGTCGCCCGCCACGAAGTGCTGCGCGGCCGTCTGCTGGAGCGTGGCCAGGGGGCCGAGCTGCTGATCGACGCCGAGAGCCGTGCGCACCTGCCCATCGAGCCGCTGGCCGAGACGGACTGGGACGCCCGGGTTGCCCAGCGCCTCGAAGAGGAGTCCCGGCGCCCCTTCGATCTGGCGGCTGGCCCGTTGGTCCGTGGCTGTCTGCTGCACAACGAGCGGCGCACCCTGCTGCTGCTGACCCTGCACCATACGGTGGCCGACGACTGGTCGATGCAGTGCCTGATCGACGAACTGGCCGAGCTCTACCGCGCCCGCGACGAGCAGCGCGAGGCACGTCTGCCGGCCCTGCCGGTGCAGTACGTCGACTACGCCCTCTGGCAGCGGCTGCCGGCCCAGGCCGAGCGCTACCGCCAGCAGTTGCAGTACTGGCGCGAGACCCTCGGCGATGGCGACTACCTGTTGGAACTGCCCACCGACCACCCGCGCCGTGCCGAACCCGACACCGCCAGCGGCTTCCACGATCTGCTGCTGCCCGAGGCTCTCGTCCAGCGCTTGCGCGAGGCGGCGCAGCGCCAGGGCGTGACCCTCTATGTGCTGCTGCTGGCGGCCACCCAGGTGCTGCTCGGCCGCCTGGCCGGCCAGCGCGACGTGCGCATCGGCACCGCCGTGGCCAATCGCGATCTGGCGGAAACCCAGGCGCTGATCGGTTGCTTCGTCAACACCTTGGTGATTCGCGCCGAGGTCGACCCGCAGTTGGCCTTCGAGTCCTTCCTGAAACAGGTCGGCGAACGCGTGCTCGATGCCCAGGAGCATCAGGAGGTGCCCTTCGAGCAGGTGGTCGATGCCCTGGTCAGTGCGCGCGACATGACCCGCACGCCGCTGTTCCAGGTGCTGTTCGCCATGCAGACCGCGCGTCTGCGCGCCGATGCCTGGGCGCCGCTGACGTTGCGCGAAGTGGAGGTACCGTCCAGTGCCTCGAGTTTCGACCTGGGCTGGGAGGTACACGACGACGGCCAACGTCTGTCGCTACGCCTGAAATACAAGCGCCAGCTGTTCGAGGCCGACACCATCGCGCGCTGGGCAGGCGCCTGGCAGCGCCTGCTGGCCGAGGTCGCCGAACGTCCGCTGGCGAAACTGGGCGAACTGGACCTGCTCGGCAGCGCCGAACGCAGCCGCCAGCTACGGCAGTGGAATGCCAAGACCAGGGCCTACCCCGGTCCGCACGACCTGGCTCAGGCACTGGCCGAACAAGCTGCGCGCACCCCGCACGCGCCGGCGCTGGTCCATGCCGAACAGCGCCTCAGCTATGCCGAGCTGCATGCCCTGACCGGGGCCGTGGCCAGGCAGTTGCGCGAACGCGGGGTGGGTCGCGAGCAGGTGGTCGCCGTGTGCATGCAGCGCTCGGTGGAAATGGTGGTCGCCCTGCTCGGCATCGTCCGCGCCGGCGCCGCCTACCTGCCGCTCGACCCGGAGCTGCCGCCGGCACGCCTGGCCCTGATGCTGGAGGATGCTGTCCCGGCCCTGACCCTGGTCCAGTCGGCCACCGCCACCTGCCTGCCGGCCGGCACGCCGCTGTGGTGCCTGGATGCCGCGGCGCTGGAAGACGGCCCGCAGCCCGAGCCGATCAACCAGCCCGGCGACCTCGCCTACGTCATCTACACCTCCGGTTCCACCGGCACGCCCAAGGGGGTGCTCAACGAGCACGGCGCGCTGATGAACCGCCTGTACTGGATGCAGGACGCCTTCCCCATCGGTGCGGACGACCGCGTGCTGCAAAAGACCCCCTACAGCTTCGACGTGTCGGTCTGGGAGTTCTTCTGGCCGCTGATCACCGGTGCCTGCCTGGTGGTCGCCAAGCCCGACGGCCATCGCGACAGCCATTACCTGGCCGAGCTGATCCAGCGCGAACGCATCACCACCCTGCACTTCGTACCCTCGATGCTGCAGGCCTTCGTCGGCGAACCGGCCCTGCCGCGCTGCGCCTCGCTGCGCCAGGTCTTCGCCAGCGGCGAGGCGCTGCCGCTGGAACTGCAGCAGCGCTTCCAGGCGCGCCACCCGGCTAAGCTGATCAACCTCTACGGCCCCACCGAGGCGGCCATCGACGTCAGCTGCTGGGTCTGCGATCCGGCCTCGACCCTGGGCTTCGTGCCCATTGGCAAGCCGATCGCCAACCTGCGGCTGTATATCCTCGACGAGGCGCTCGCCCCGCTGCCCATCGGCGCGGTCGGCGAGCTGTACATCGGCGGCGCCGGCCTGGCCCGTGGTTACCTGAACCGGCCGGAACTGACCAACGAACGCTTCGTGGCGAGTCCGTTCGACGCCGGCCAGCGCCTGTACCGCACCGGCGACCGCTGCCGCTTCCTGGCCGACGGCAATATCCAGTACCTGGGCCGCCTCGACCATCAGGTCAAGCTGCGCGGCCTGCGCATCGAACTGGGCGAGATCGACGCCGTCCTGCTCGACCAGCCCGGCATCGAGGCAGCAGTCACTGTCCTGCGCGAAGACTTGGCGACACCGCAACTGGTCGCCTACCTGAGCGCCCCCGAGGCCGTGGACGTCGAAGCTCTCAAGCGGCACCTGGGCCAGCAGTTGCCGGCGCATATGGTCCCGGCGTTCATCGTGCAACTGCCGGCCCTGCCGCTGAGCAGCAACGGCAAGATCGACCGCAAGGCATTGCCCAAACCCCAGGTCGAGGGCCAGGCGCGCACGCAGCGGGCGCCGAGCAACGCCACCGAGGAGGTGCTGTGCCGGCTGCTCGGCGAACTGCTCGGCGTGAAACAGCCGAGCGTCGACGACAACTTCTTCGCCCTCGGCGGCGATTCGATCCTCGGCCTGCAATTCATCGCCCAGGCGCGCGCCCAGGGCATCGGCCTGACGCCGCGCCAACTGTTCCAGCAACGCACCCTGGCCGACCTCGCGCGGGTCGCCAGTCAGGTCGAGCAGTGCCAGGCGGAACAGGGCCTGCTGCAGGGCGAGGCGCCATTGCTGCCGATCCAGCACTGGTTGCTGGAACGAGCGCTGGCCGAGCCCGGCCACTGGAACCAGTCGGTGCTGCTAAAGCCCAGCCGCTCGCTGCACGCCGATGCTCTGCATGCCACGCTGCAGGCCCTGGTCGAGCAGCACGACGCCCTGCGCCTGCGTTTCACCCGCGACGGCGATCGGTGGCGCCAGGCCTATGCCGGTGCCAGCCAGGCCGTGGCATTCGCCCAGGTCCGCCTGGCCGTGCCCTGCACGCCGGAGTCCCTGCGCGCCTGCATCGCCGAACGGGTCGAGGCGAGCTTCGACCTGGCCGGCGGGCCGCTGATCCGCGCCCTGCTGATCGACCTGGCCGAGGGCGAGCAGCGCCTCTATCTGGTTGCCCACCACTTGGTGGTGGATGCGGTGTCCTGGCGCCTGTTGCTGGAAGACTTCAGCACGCTCTACCCGCGCTTGGCCGCCGGCCAGAACGCCACGCTGCCAGCCAAGACCAGCTCCTACCGCCAGTGGGGCCAGCGCCTCTGGCAACAGGCCGCCAGCCCGGCCGTGCAGACGCAGCGCGACTATTGGCTGCAACAGACGCGGCCGGGCGAGCTGCCGGTGGACCAGCCCCAGGCCGACAACCGCGTGGCCGATGAGGTCAGCCTGAGCGCGTCATTGAGCGTCGAGGAAACTCAGGCGCTGCAGCAGGCGCAGGGCAGCTATCGCACCCAGGGCCATGAACTGCTGATCGCCGCCCTGGCCGGCGCGCTGCAGCAATGCTCGGGCGCGAGAGCCATCGGCATCGACCTGGAAGGCCACGGCCGCGACGCGCCGTTCGCCGAGCTGGATATCAGCCGCACGGTGGGCTGGTTCACCCAGCTCTATCCGGTGCGTCTGGACCTGCCGCAAGGCGGCGATACCGGCGCGCTGATCGTCGCGGTCAAGGAGCAACTGCGTGCCGCGGCCGACAAGGCCCTGGGCTACGGTCTGCTGCGTCACCAGACCGAGGCGCCGTTGCCGGCGCACCGCCATCCCGTGCTGTTCAACTACCTGGGCCAGATCGATGGCGTCGGCGCCGAGGGGCTGCTGCAACTGGTTGATGAACCGCTGCCACCCACCGTCGCCGCCGACACGCCGCGTAGCCACGAGTTGGAAGTGGTGCTGGCGGTGCTTGGCGGACGCCTGCAAGTGGAAATGAAGTTCGCCGGCCTGCGCCTTGCGCCAGCCACCCGCGAGCGCCTGTTGCAGGCCTACCTCGCCCATTTGCGCGGCGTTATCCGCCACTGCCAGGACAACCAGACGGGGCAACTGTCGCCGACCGACTTCCCTCTGGCCAAGGCCCTGAACCAGAAGAATCTGGACACCCTGCTGAGCAAACTCAAGAGCAAACCGATCTCGCAGAGCTAGCGGGCGCTGCGCCGGCCGCCCATGGGGGCGCCGGCGCCCGCCACGCACTCGACACCTTTTTACGGCCTACGGACTGGAACAAGAATCATGAGCAACATCGAGGACATCTACTCCCTCTCGCCCACCCAGCAGGGTCTGCTGTTCCACAGCGTCTACGAGCCGGATTCGCGCGTGTACTACCAGCAGCTCAGCCTGGACATGACCGGCCCGCTCGACACCGGCGCCTTCCGCCGTGCCTGGCAAGCGCTGCTGCAGCGTCATGCCGTGTTGCGCACCGCCTTTCTCTGGGAAGACCTGGACGACGCCTACCAAGTGGTACAGCACGAGGTGCCGCTGCCGCTGAGCGAACTGGACTGGCGCGACCGCGACGAGGCCGAGGAGGATTTGCGCCAGCGCGCACGGCAGGAACGCGACCAGGCGCTGGAACTGAACGAGGCGCCGCTGATGCGCCTGTGCCTGGTGCGCCTGCCGGAACAACGCTGGCACCTGATCTGGACCTTCCATCACATCCTCATGGACGGCTGGAGCGTCGGCGTGGCCATCCAGGAATGGCTGGCCCTCTACTACCAACAGGTGCGCGGCGACAGCGCCGGCCTGCCGCCAAGCCGTGGCTACCGCGACTACATCGCCTGGCTGGCCGAGCAGGACGCCCAGGCCACCGAGGACTTCTGGCGCGAGCAGTTGCTGGACTTCAGCGAACCCACCCCGCTGCCCAGCTTCGCCCCGCCGCCCGAGGCGCCGCAGACGCATCCCTACGCGGAACGCGAGACGCGCCTGGACGCCGTCGAGACCGAACGCCTGAACCGGTTCGCCCGTAGCCAGCACCTGACCGTCAACACCCTCATCCAAGGCGCCTGGGCATTGCTGCTGGGGCAGCACGCCGGGCGTGACGAGGTGGTCTACGGCGTCACCGTCGCCGGTCGCCCGGACGATCTGGCCGGGGCGGATGCCATGGTTGGCCTGTTCATCAACACCCTGCCGCTGCGCGTGCGCCTGGACGACGCCCGTTCGCTCGGCGACTGGCTGCAGGACTTGCAGCAACGCAACAGCGACCTGCGCCAGCACGCCTACCTGCCGCTGAGCCGGCTCAAGCCGCTGAGCCAGGTGCCGGCCGAGCGCGCGCTGTTCGACTCGATCCTGGTGTTCGAGAACTTCCCCGTTACCGACGCGCTCAACCAGGACGCCGAAGGCCTGAGCTTCAGCGCCCCGCCGGAGCTGCGGCGCGAAGACGGCATCCGCCTGACCCAGGGGCGCAACCACTTCCCGCTGTCACTGATCGTGGTCCCCGGCGAGCGCCTGGAATACCTGTTCAGCTATGACCGCAGCCGCTTCAGCGACGCCGAGATCGCTATCCTCAGTGCCCAGCTGCGGGCGATCCTGCTGGCCATGGCCGAACAGCCGCAGGCGCGCGTGCGGACGCTGGACTGGCTGAGCGACGAGGAACGCCAGCGCCTGGAGGCTCATGGCCAGGGCGCTCACCTCGCCGTCGCTGCCAGCACCCTGCAGCAGCGCTTCATCCAGGGCGCGCAGGCCCATCCCGAGCGGCTGGCCGTGCAGGATCGCCAGCGCGCCCTGAGCTACGCCGAACTGGACGCCGAGTCCAATCGCCTGGCCCACCACCTGCAAGCCCGGGGCGTCGGCAGTGGCCAGTTGCTCGCCTTGGCCCTGGAGCGCAGCGTCGACTTCGTAGTGGCGCTGCTGGCCACCCTCAAGTGCGGCGCCGCCTACCTGCCGCTGGACCTCAAGCAGCCGGCCGGACGCCTGGCGGACATCCTCGAGGACAGCCGCGCGGACCTGTTGATCAGTCAGCGCGCCCTGGAGTCGCGCCTGCCACGCAGCGAAAGCCCGGCGCGGCTGTGGCTGGACGACGAGGCCAGCGCCCTCGCCAACCGGCCAACCACGGCCGTATCGGCTGACGACGATCCGGACGCTCCGGCCTACGTCATCTACACCTCCGGTTCCACCGGTACGCCCAAGGGCGTGGTGGTCGAGCACCGCGCCATCGTCGGCTACCTTGCCGCCGTCGCCGAACTGCTCGATCCGCCTCCTGCGGCGCACTACGGTCTGCTCTCGACGGTGGCGGCCGACCTCGGCCACACCCAGTTGTTCGGCGCGCTGTGCAATGGCGGCAGCCTGGTCCTGGTCGACGAGGACACCAGCTTCGATCCCCTGGCGCTGGCCGACTTCTTCGGCGAACACCCGGTGGACGTGCTGAAGATCACCCCCGGCCACCTGCACGGCCTGCTCCAGGCCCACCCCGACCCACGCCTGCTGCCGCGCGAGAGCCTGGTATTCGGCGGCGACGCACTCAAGCCCGAGCTGCTGCGTCAGGTCGGCGCCCTGGCTCCGACCTTGCGCCTGTTCAACCATTACGGCCCGAGCGAGGCCACGGTGGGCGCGCTGGCTACGCCGCTGGCGGCCGATAGCGGCCTGGTGGCCCTCGGCCGCCCGCTGGCCAACCGCCGCCTGCGCGTGCTCGACGGCAGCGGCCGCCAGGTGGCCATCGGTGTTCCCGGCGAGCTGTGGATCGCCGGCGACCTGGCGCGCGGCTACCTGCACCGCGCCGACCTTAGCGCCGAGCGCTTCGTCGAAGTCGACCAACAGCGCTGGTACCGCACCGGCGACCGCGTGCGCTGGCTGGCCGACGGTCAACTGGCGTTTCTCGGCCGGGTCGACAACCAGGTGAAAATCCGCGGCAACCGCATCGAACTGGGCGAGGTAGAAGCACAGATCAAGCGCCTGTCACCGCTGATCGAGCAAACGCTGGTGCGCGTGCTGGAAATCGATGGCACACCACGCCTGGTGGCCTACGTGGTGGCGCGCCAGTCGCTGTCGGCGAGCAAGCTGTGCGACGACCTCGGCCGCCGCGTGCCGGACTACATGGTCCCGGCGCACGTCATTACCCTCGACGCCATCCCGCTGACCGCCAACGGCAAGCCGGACCTGCGCCAACTGCCGTTGCCCAGTGCGCCGGCAGCCGACAGCGCCGGCCACGTCGCCCCGCGTAACGAGGTCGAGGCGTTGCTGGCGCGCATCTGGCAGGACGTGCTGAAGGTGGAGCGGGTCGGCGTGCACGACAACTTCTTCAGCCTCGGCGGCGACTCGATCCTCAACCTGCAGATCATCGCCCGCGCCAACCAGCAGGGGCTGAAGCTGACGCCCAAGCAGTTGTTCGAGAACCGCACCATCGCCGATATCGCCCAGGTGCTCGGCGCTGGCGCCGAAAGCGCGGCGTCCCGGCAACAGGGCGATGGCTTCGTCGTACCGCTGAGCGCCGGCCAGCATTCCCGCCTCGAAGCCGGGGCACTGCAACCCAGTTGGCGCTGCCTGACCATCGACGGCGAGCTGCCTGCCACCCACCTGGCCCAGGCCCTGGCCGCCCTGCAAGACCATCACCAGGCGCTGCGCCTGGCGGTGCAGCGCACCCCGGAAGGCGAGTGGCAACAGCGGGTGTTGGCCACTGCCGCGCCCTGTGAGGTGAGCGAGCAGCAGCACACCGACGAGCCGCTGCAAACCCTGGCCGAAGCGGCCTTCGCCCGCCTCGACCTGGCCGCCGGACAGGGCCTGCATGCCAGTTTGCTGCGCGGCGAAACGGGTGATCGGCTGCTGCTGGTCGCCCATCCGCTGTGCCTCGACGAAGCGGCCTGGCCACTGCTGCTTTCCGACCTCAACCTGGCCCTGTCGCAACTGCGCCATCAGCGGCCGATTCGCCTGTCCTACACGGGCGGCGAGCTCGGCGCCTGGTGCGAACATCAGCAGCGGGACGCCAGCAGCGAGCGCCTGGACGAAGTCTGGGAACACTGGCTGCAATTCGCCGGCCTGGAACTGCCGCCGCTGGCCCTGCCCGAGCCGGACGGACAGGCCGAGCAGCGCCTGGACGAAGCGACCTCGACGCAACTGAAGCGTCTGCTCGACACCCTGCAATTGGACTGGAACGCCCTGCTGGCCGCCAGCCTGGTCGAACGCCTGCGCGGCGAAGACGGCGCACCGGTCGCGCTGACCCTGCTGGCCGGGCGCCCGGACGCCACGCGACTACCGCTGTGGGCACCGATCGTCCAGGCGGACCTCGATCCGGCGCGAATCCTCGGTGCTCTGGCCCTGCCGGTGCCGTTCTACCTGCACGCCCCGAGCGGCGACGCACTGGCTCGCCTGCAGGATGTGGCCGCGCAGTTGCGTGCCTACCCGCAGTTCGGCGCGGACTACGGCACCCTGCGCCATCTGGCGGACAATCCCTACCTGCTGGAGCCGCTGCGCGAGCTGTCAACGCCGACGCTGGCCCTGCGCTGGCTCGGCGACTGGGATGCGCACCGCGAGGCGCAGGCGGTGCTCGCCGGCGTCCAGGCTGCCAGCCGCGAAGCGGCCCTCGCCGAGGCGCTGACCCTGGACGCCTGCTGGCACGACGGCACCCTGCACCTGCACGCCGCAGGGCCGCTGGCCAGAACCTGGCTGCCTGCCCTGGTGGAACATCTGCAAACCCTGGCGGCGCTGGCCGACAGCCCCGAGTTGCGTCCAGCCAGCGCGGCCTTCCCGCTATGCCACGCGCAGGCCGCGACCTTGGCCAGCGAGCCGCTGCCCTGGGCGCGCCTGGAGGACCTCTACCCGCTTTCGCCCATGCAACAGGGCATGTTGCTGCACACCCTGCTGCAACCGCACAGCGGCATCTACCTGATGCAGCAACGCTATAGCTGGGACGGCGCGTTGCAGCGCCCGGCCATGGAGCGCGCCTGGCGCCTGCTGCTCGAGCGCCACCCGATGCTGCGCACCGCCTTCTGGTGGCAGGAGGACCATGCCCCGCTGCAGTGCGTGTACCGCGACACCGAGCTGGCCTTCGAGTGGTACGACTGGCGCCACCTAGACGCCGAACGCCAGCGCGAGGCGATGGATGCCGTACTGGCCGACGAACGCCAGCGCGGCTTCGATATGAGCCGCGCGCCGCTTACCCACCTGCGCGTGTTCCAACTGGCGGACCAGCGTTTCAGTCTGGTGCGCAGCTTCCATCACATCCTCACCGATGCCTGGTGCTTCGGCCTGCTGATGGAAGACCTGCTGGCCATCTACCAGGCCGTGGCGCGCGGCGAAGCGGTGGCGCGCCCGCGCCTGCCCCCGTTCCGCGGCTACATGAGCTGGCTCGCCCGCCAGGACATGGACAGCGCGCTGGCCTTCTGGCGCGGAGAACTAGCCGGCTTCGAGGCACCGACGCCGCTGCAGGTCGACCTGCCCGTGGCCCAGCCGGACCGCGCGCCGGAGGTGGTCGGCGACTGCGACCTGACCCTCAGCGTCGCCCGTACCCAGCGCCTGCAGCAGCTCTGCCAGGCGCACCAGCTCACCCCCAACACTTGGATCCAGGGCGCCTGGGCCCTGCTGCTGTCGCGCTACAGCGGTAACCGCGACGTGCTCTTCGGCGTCACCGTGGCCGGCCGCCCCACCGCGCTGGCCGGGGTCGAGGAGATGGTCGGCCTGTTCATCAACAGCCTGCCGCTGCGTGTCGACGTCGATCCCGAGCGTCCGGTGATCGGCTGGTTGCAGGCGCTGTTGTCGCACAACGCCGAGCTGCGCGATCACGAATATGCGCCGCTGGTGGACATCCAGCGCTGCAGCGAAATCCCCCGTGGCCGCCAGTTGTTCGACAGCCTGGTGGTGTTCGAGAACGCTCCGCTGGACGTCGCCAGCGTCAGGCTCGACGGCTTCAGCATCGACATCTACGAAGACCGCGTGCACACCAACTTCCCGATGACGGTGGTGCTCTACCCCGGCGACCGCCTGGGCATCCGCTTGTCCTACGACCAGAGCCGGTTCACCGCCGACAGCGTGCAGCGCATGCTGGGCCACCTGGTGCAGCTACTCGGCGAGATGCTCGACCAGCCCGAGGCGCCGCTCGGCAGCCTGGAGATGCTGCCCGAGGCCGAGCGCCGGCAACTGCTGTTGGACTGGAACCGCAGCGCCGTCGACTTCCCGCTGGAGCGCGGCTATGCAGCGCTGTTCGCCGACCGGGTGCAGGCGCATCCGCAGCGTCTCGCCGCGGTCTGCGCCGGTGAAACGCTCAGCTACGCCGAACTCGACCGACGCAGTAATGCCATCGCCCATGCCCTGCAGCAGGCCGGCGCCGGCCCGGACACCCTGGTCGCCCTGGCCGCCGAGCGCGGGCTGGCCCTGCTGTGCATGATGATCGCCACGCTCAAGGCCGGCGCCGCCTTCCAGGCGCTGGATATCCAGCATCCGCCGCAGCGCCTGGGCGAGTTGCTGGACCTGAGCGGCGCGCCGCTGCTGCTGGTGGACGAAAAGGCCTGCGGGCTGCTCGACGCGGTACTGGCCGGCGTCGCGCGGCAGCCCACCTGCCTGGTGACCCAGGAGCTGTGGCAGGCCGACCACGCGCCGGTGTGCTACGCCCATTCCGCCGACCAGCTCGCCTACGTGATCTTCACCTCCGGCTCCACCGGCACGCCCAAGGGTGCCTTGGTGGAGCAGCGCGGCATGCTCAACAACATCTTCGGCAAGGTGCCGAGCCTCGGGCTCTGTGGCGAGGACCGCATCGCCCAGACCGCCTCGCCGGCGTTCGACATCTCGGTCTGGCAGTTCCTCGCCGCGCCGCTGGTCGGCGCCACCGTGCACATCCTGCCGGACAGCGTCGCGCACGATCCGGCCGCCCTGCTCGACGCCATCGAAACCCAGCGCCTGAGCCTGCTCGAGGCAGTGCCGGCGCTGATCCGCGGCCTGCTCCAGGAGGCCGGCCCGCAGCACGAGCTGGCCAGCCTGCGCTGGCTGCTGCCCACCGGCGAGGCGCTGCCGCCGGCGCTCGCTCGCGACTGGCGGCGCCGCTTCCCCGGCACCCCGTTGATGAATGCCTACGGCCCGGCCGAGTGCTCCGACGACGTGGCCTTCCACGCCATCCACGACGCGCCGCAGGACGACTGCGCGCACATGCCGATTGGCCGGCCCACCGCCAACAACCTGCTGTACATCCTCGACGACGCCCTGCGCCCGCTGCCCATCGGCGTGCCGGGCGAGCTGTGCGTCGGCGGCGTGGGCGTTGGCCGCGGCTATCTGGGCGACGCCGAGCGCACCCGCGCGGCGTTCGTCGAGCACCCGTTCGAACCTGGCGCACGCTTCTACCGCACCGGCGACATCGGCCGCTACCGCGCCGACGGCGTCATCGAATACCTCGGCCGCCGCGATCAGCAGGTGAAAATCCGTGGCCACCGCATCGAACTGGGCGAGATCGAGAACCGCCTGATGCGCCACCCGCAGGTCGACAGCGCCGCGGTACTGGCCCTGCCCGACGCCCGTGGCGACCTGCAACTGCTGGCCTGCTACGTGACCTGCGACACGGCGCCGGACGCTGCCAGGGCACAGGCACTGCTGGTCGAGCATCTGCGCGGGCAACTGGCGGCCTATATGGTCCCCGGCCACTGGCGCCGCCTGGAGCGGCTGCCACTGAACGCCAACGGCAAGGTCGACCGCCGCGCGCTGGCCGCCCTCGGCCTGCCCAGCGAGGCCGCCGCGCAGGCCCAAGTAGCGCCGCGCACGCCCACCGAACAGGCCCTGGCCGAGCTCTGGCAGGAGCTGCTCGGGCTGAACTCGCTGAGCGTCGACGATGACTTCTTCGCCCTCGGCGGTCATTCGCTGCTGGCCACCCAGGTGGTTGCACGCATCCGTCGCCGGCTCGCCGTCGACCTGCCGCTGCGCGCCCTGTTCGAGCACCGCACGGTGGCCGAGCTGGCCAAGGTGGTGGACGCCCAGGCGCCCGACGAGTCGGCAGTCGAAGAGATCGTGCCGGTGTCGCGCGAACAGCTGCTGCCGCTGTCCTACGCCCAGCAGCGCCTGTGGTTCCTCGACAAGCTGGAAGGCCCCAGCGCCGCCTACAACCTCTCCACCGCGGTACGCCTGGAGGGCGAGCTGGACGTCGAGGCGCTGCGCGCCGCGCTGCAGCACGTGCTCGAGCGTCACGAGTCGCTGCGCACCGGCTTCAGCCTGGACGGCGACACGCCGCGGCAGATCATCGCGGAGGATATACGCTTCGAACTGGCGCTGCAGCCGCTCAGCTCGGACGAGGACATCCAGCGGTGGATCGACGACGAAGCCGCGCGGCCCTTCGACCTGCAGCGCCCGCCGATGCTGCGCGCGCGTCTGCTGCGCCTGGGCCAGGCGCGCCATGTGCTGCAGTTCACCCTGCACCATATCGCCACCGACGCTTGGTCCATGGGCATCCTGGTCGAGGAAGCCATCGCTGCCTACAGCGCCTATCGCGCCGGCCGGCAACCGGCGCTGGCACCACTGCCGATCCAGTACGCCGACTACGCCCACTGGCAACGCAGCGCCCCACAGCAACGCCGCCTGGCCCGCGACATCGACTTTTGGCGCGGTCAACTGCAGGGCGCGCCGATGCTGCTGCGCCTGCCGCTGGACAAGCCGCGCCCAGCCGTTGCCGATTACCAGGGCGCGGCGCTGCGCCAGACCCTGCCGCGGGCCCAGGCCGAGCGCTTGCAAGCCTATGCGCAGACGCAGCGCGCGACGCTGTTCATGGTCCTGCTCAATGCCTTCAACTGCCTGCTGCAGCGGGTCACCGGCGACGATGACTTCCTGGTCGGCACCGACCTGGCCAACCGCGAGCATCCGGCACTGGAACGGCTGATCGGTTTCTTCGTCAACGTGCTGCCGTTGCGCGCGCGCCTCGACCCGGCGCAAGACTTCGCCGCCCGCCTGCAGCGCCTGCGCGACGACACCCTGGCCGCCTTCCAGCACCAGCAGGTGCCGTTCGACAAGCTGGTCGAGACCCTGCAGCCGCCGCGTCAGGCCGGCGTCAACCCGCTGGTACAGGCTCTGTTCGTCCTGCAGAACACGCCGCGCTCCTCCGCCGAGCTGCCCGGCCTGCACGTCGAGCAACTGGCTCCGCGCCAGGAAACCAGCAAGTTCGATCTGGCGCTGTTTGCCGAGGAAGACGAACAGGGCCTGACCCTGCGCTGGGTATACCGCACCAGCCTGTTCCAGCAGCACACCATCGAGCAGTTGCAGCGCGGCTTCGACGACCTGCTGCAACGGGTCATCGAGGTCCCCGAACACGCCCTGCAAGGTTGGGACTGGCGCCTGTCCAGCCCGACCGCCACGGAGAATGCCCCCATGTCCGATGCATCCGCCAGCGACGAGGCGAGCCGCGCCTCGCGCAAGCTGTCCAAACTGAGCAAGCTCAAGCAGACCCGTGCCACCGCCGTCAGCCAGCGTCCCGAGGAGCAGGTGCGCACCGCCTCCCTGGCCACCGGGCGTTCGCTGCCCCTGGTGATCGAGCCGCGCCTCGGCGAGCTGGACCCGGTGAGCTGGGCGCAGCAGGCCCGAGGCTGGATCGGCGAACAGTTGCGTCATCACGGCGGTCTGCTGTTCCGTGGTTTCGACCTGCCCGACGCCAGCGCCTTCGAGCAGTTCGCCCAGGCCATCGAGCCCGACCTCTACGGCACCTACGGCGACCTGCCGAAGAACAATTCGGGCAAGAACATCTACCACTCCACGCCCTACCCGGAGCAGCACATGATCCTGTTCCACAACGAGAGCTCGCACCTCGCGCAGTGGCCGCGCAAGCAGTGGTTCTACTGCGAGACGCCGGCGCCACGGGGCGGCTGCACGCCCATCGTCGACTGCCGCGAGGTGCTTGCACGCCTGCCACGGCCGATCGTCGAGACGCTGCGGGCCAAGGGCCTGCTCTATGTCCGTCATTTCACCGACAAGCTCGACGTGCGCTGGCAGGATTTCTTCAAGACCGAACGGCGCGAGGAGGTCGAGCAGCGTTGCCGCGAGGCCGGCACCCAATGGCAATGGCTCGGCGAGGACGGTCTGCGCATCGCCCAGCGCTGCCCGGCCATCGTCAGCCACCCGGACACCGGCGAGGAATCCTTCTTCAACCAGGTGCAGCTGCACCATCCGGCCTGCCTGGAGCCGGAGGTGCGGCGCAACCTGATTGAGCTGTTCGGCCCCGAGCAACTGCCACGCAACGTCTGCTACGGCGATGGCAGCCCCATCGAGGACGAGGTGATGGCCGAGATCGGTCGCGCCTATGAGGCTTGCGCCGTGCGTTTCGCCTGGCAGAAAGGCGACGTGGTGATGCTCGACAACATGCTGGTCGCCCACGCCCGCGATCCCTTCGAGGGCGAGCGCAAGATTTGCGTCGCCATGGGCCAGATGATGCGCCGCGACGAACTCGATGCACTCGAGGAAAATGCCACGCGCCATGAGCTGGCGTTGGAGGAGAGCCTGTGATGGAGCAGTTCCAGCTTTCACCGCAACAGCGCCTGCGCTGGCAGTCGGGCCTGCCGGCCGCCGCGCTGACCCTCGACCTGCACGGCACGGTCGAGCCGAGCGAACTGCGCCGGCGCCTGCAAGCCCTGGTGTCACGGCACGAAGCCTTGCGCCTGCGCCTGTGCCCCTCGCCCGGCCTGCGCGTGCCGCTGCAACAGATCGTGCCGCCGAGCGAGGCGATGCAGGCCGAAGACGGCGTGCGCCTGGACTGCCAGGCGCTGGCCGCCGATCACCAGCGCCTGCACCTGCAGTTGCCGGCCCTCGGCGCCGACCGCGGCACCCTGCTGCGCCTCGCCAGGGCCCTGGCCGGAGAGGCGCAGCGGGATGATGAAGACATGAGCTACACCCAGTACAGCGCCTGGCTATACGAACTGCAGGGCGAGGACGACGCCGAGCTGGGCCGGCGCTACTGGCGCGAACAAACTTTGGGCGAACACGAGCAGGTCGAGCTGACGTACCGCGAAACGCGTGTTCGGGCCGAGCCCGGGCACCTGAAGGCGCAACTGGATGGCACGCCGGAGCTGGCTGCCCAGCTCGATGCCTTCTGCCAGCGGCACCAGGTCACCCCCGCCGAGGTGTTGCTGACGGCCTGGTGCGCCCTGCTGCAACGCCTGAGCCCGGGCGAGGCGCCGGCCCTGACGATGAACTGGGTGCATGACTGCCGCGACGATTACGAAGAGCTGGCCGGCTGCTGGGGGGCGTTCGCCAAACCCCTTCCCCTGGCCTGGCGCTTCCCGTTGCAGAGCCGCTTCGGCGAGGCGCTCGACGGCGTGCAGCGCCTGTGCGACCGCGCCCGCGAATGGCAGGAGTACTGCGCCATCGTCAGCGACCTCTCCCCCTCGGCCAGCCGCTACGGCTTCGAGTGGGGCGGTGTGCTGCCCCAGGCGCTGCCCATGGCCGGCGTGCCTGGCGCGACGCTCTCGGTGCTGGAGCTCGATTCGCCGGCTCAGGCCTTCGAGCTGCTGCTCACGGCCGACGCCCTGACCGACGAACACGGCACCATCGCCTATCGCTTCAACCTCGCCTTCGCGACCGCCGGTTACAGCCTGCAGAGCGCCCTGGTGCTGCTGGAACAGTACCGCTCGCTGCTGCTCGCCGCCCTCGACGATCCCGAGCAGGCGCTCGCAGCCCTGCCGCTGCACAGCCCGAGCTTCGACGCCACCCTGGCCGCCGTGCAGGGCGCACGGGCCGAGGTGCCCGATGCCCACTTCGCCGCCTTTCCCCTGCGATTCAGCCAACAGGCGGCGCGCTTCGCCGAACGCCTGGCGCTGCGCGATGCAACCCGCCAACTGACTTATGCCGAGCTGGAGGCGCGCAGCAATCAACTGGCCCGTTACTTGAGCGCGCGCGGGATCGGTACCGAGGACCTCGTCGCCCTGTACCTCGACCGCAATGCCGATGCCATCGTCGCCATGCTCGGCGTGCTCAAGTGCGGTGCGGCCTTCCTGCCGCTGGACGTGCAGCAGCCGCTGGCGCGCAACCAGGCGATTGTCGAAGCCGCCCGCCCCGCCTTCCTGCTCGTCGACGGCAGCGCCACGCCACCTGCGCTACCGGGTCTGGAGAGTCTCGACCTGGGCGATACCCAGAGCTGGCACGAACAACCGGACAGCCCCCTGACACTGCCAATCGCCGCGCACAGCGCCGCCTATGTGCTGCACACCTCCGGCAGCACGGGTACGCCCAAGGGCGTGGTGATCGAACACCGCCAGCTCGGCAGCTACGTGGACAGCCTGCTGCGGCGCCTGGCCCTGGCCCCCGGCGAGCGCAGCGCGCTGGTCACCTCGCTGGCCGCGGACCTCAGCTATACCCTGCTGTTCCCGGTGCTGCTCAGTGGCGGCGAACTGCACGTGGTGGACAAGGCCACCAGCCTCGACGCCGCGGCCTGGGCGGCTTACCAGGCGTGTCACCCGATCGACCACCTGAAGACCGTGCCCTCGCTGCTCGACGCCTGGCTCGGGCACAGCGCGGCCGCCGCCACCCTGCCGCGCCGGCAACTGATCCTGGGCGGCGAGCACAGCCCACAGCGTCTGCTGCAGAGCCTGCGCCGCCTCGCGCCGGACCTCACTGTCTACAACCACTATGGGCCGACCGAAACCACCATCGGCGTGCTCATGCATCGCCTCGACCCGGCCATCGAGTACCGCCACCTGCCGCTCGACGACCGCCTGGACGGCATGCGCACCTATCTGCTCGACGAACAGGGCAACCCCGTTGCGCCGGGCCAGGCCGCCGAGCTCTACCTGGCCGGGCCGCAGCTGGCCCGCGGCTACCTCGACGCAGAGCAGACCGCAGAGCGCTTTCGCGACCATCCACAACTCCCCGGCGAGCGCCTTTACCGCACCGGGGACCGCGCGCGCTACCGCCCGGACGGCAGCCTGCAGATCATCGGCCGCGCCGACCGCCAGGTGAAAGTCCGTGGTTTCCGCGTCGAACTCGACGACATCGAGGCGCAGCTCGCCCGACTGCCCGGCGTGGCTCAGGTGGCGGTCACCTGCGTGGCGCGCGGCCCGTTCGATCAGCAGTTGTTCGCCTTCCTCACCCTCGAACACGGCCAGGCCGGCACGCTCGCCCGGCTTCAAGCCCTGGCCCAGGAGCACCTGCCGGAGCACATGCTGCCGACCCTGCGGCTGGTCGACGCCCTGCCCCTGCTGGGCAACGGCAAGCTGGACCGCAAGACGCTCGGGCAATGGGCCGAGCAGGTGCTCGAGCATGTCGGCGACAGCCTGCCGCGCACGCCGCTGGAGCAGTTGCTGGCCGAGGTCTGGGCCGGCGTGCTGGGCCTGGAGCGGGTCGGCATCGAGGATGACTTCTTCGCCCTGGGCGGCCACTCGCTGGCCGCGGTCAAGCTGGCCAGCCGCCTGCAGAACGCGCTGGGCACTCCGGTGCCGGTCAATGCCGTGTTCGATGCGCCGAGCGTGGCGCGCTTCGCCGAACTGGTGCAGGCCCGGTTGCAGCTCTCGCCGCTGGTGCAACTCTCCCAAGCCTCTGCGGCGAAAGGCAACCTGTTCTGCTTCCACCCCTCTACCGGCCACGTGCAGGATTATCGCGTCCTGGCCGAGCCGCTGGCGGACTGGAATCTCTGGGGTTTGCAAGCCACCTACCTGGCCGAGGGCAGCCCGCTGCCGGGGCGCGACAGCCTCGATGCCTTGGCGGCGGTGTATGTCGAGCAGTTGCGCCGGCAACAGCCACAGGGGCCTTATCATCTGCTTGGCTGGTCGCTCGGCGGCCTGCTCGCCTTCTGCGCCGCGGCGCAACTGGAGCGCGCCGGCCAGGAGGTGGCCTTCCTCGGCATCGTCGATTCGCAGACCCAGCGCAGCGCACCGGCGGAAACCTTCGAGCAGTTGCTGCAAGCCGCCGCCGAACGGCTCGACACCGACAGCCAGCGACGCCTGTCGACGCTGACCGAGGCGGCCCGTGCACACCTGAACGAGCGGGCACCCGACGAGTGGCCGCTGGCCCTGGCGCAATGGGCCCGGCAGCAAGGTCTGCAATTGGCAGGCGACAGTTGGGAGCAACTGGAATACCGTTTGCGCCAGCACGGCCATACCCAGGCGCTGATCGGCACCTTCCGCCCCGTCACGCTGCGCTGTCCGCTGCACCTCTGGTGGGCCAGCGCGACCCTGGATGCCGAGGACTTCAGCGCGCCGGACTGGAGCCGCCTCAGCCAGGGCCCGATCAGCGAACGGGTCATCTCCGCGCAGCACCTGGACATCCTGCGCCAGGAGGGGTGGCAACAGAGCCTGGTCGAGAGCCTGGCCGCCCTGGGCACGAACCGACGCGAACCTTCGAACGACGAGACGATTTGAGAATGGATCTGTTACTGCTACTGGCACGCCGTTCCTGGCTCACCCTGCTGATCGCGACTGCCACCGGCCTGGTCTGCGGCCTATCGGCCGCCGGCCTGATCGCCAACATCAACCACTCGCTGGCCGGCTTCGGTCAATTGCGCCCGGTCGATGGACTGCCGTTCGCCGGTCTGGTGGCACTGGTGGTGGCCTCGCGTGTCGTCTCCGATGTCAGCCTGCTGCGCCTGGGGCAGACCGCAGTCAGCGACATGCGTCTGCATCTGAGCGGCAAGCTAATCGACACGCCCTACCCGCGCCTGCAGCGTCTGGGCAAGCACCGCCTGCTGGCAATGCTCACCGACGACACCCAGGCCATCAGCCAGGCCGTCGAGCTGGTACCGATCCTGCTGGTCAACAGCGGCATCGTGCTGGCCTGCCTCGGCTACCTGGGCTGGCTCAGCCTGCCGTTGCTGGGCCTCACCGCGGCGCTGATCCTGCTCGGCGCGGCCAGCTTCCACTGGCCGCAGCGCAAGGCGCTGACCTCCATTGGCAAGGCCCGCGAATTGAAGGACCAGCTATTCGACCAGTACCGCCTGCTCACCGACGGCAGTAAGGAACTGCAACTCAATCACGCGCGGCGCCTGCAATTCTTCGAGCGCCTGCTGCATCCCATCAGCCAGCAGTACCGCCGCGACTTCGTGCGCGGCATGAGCATCTATGCCCTGGTGCTCAACTGGGGTAACGGCATCTTCTACTTGCTGATCGGCACGGTGCTGTTCCTCGCGCCGCAGTTCATCGAACTCGGCGCGACGCTGGTGACCGGCTACATCCTCACCCTGCTGTACATGATCACGCCGCTGTCGGAGCTGATGAACGCCCTGCCGACCCTGGGCAAGGCCAGCGTCTCGCTGCGCAAGATCCGCACCTTGGAAGGCCAGCTGGAAATCGCCGGCATGCCGGAGGACGCCCTGGCGCCAGCCCGTCAGGTGACCGAACTGAGCTGTCGCGCGGTACGCCACACCTACTACCGCGAAGGCGAGGACGGCCGCTTCACCCTCGGCCCGTTCGACCTCGACCTGCGGGCCGGCGAGGTGGTGTTCATCACCGGCGGCAACGGTAGCGGCAAGACCACCCTGGCCTTGCTGCTGACCGGCCTCTACCAGCCCGAAGACGGCGACCTGCGGCTCGACGGCAAGGTTTCGTCCAGCAGCCAGAACCCTCTCTACCGCCAGCACTTCTCGGCGATCTTCACCGACTTCTGCCTGTTCGAGCACTTGCTCGACGGCGACGACCCGCAGCTGCTGCAGCAAGCCCGTGACTATCTGGCGCACCTGCAACTGGCGCACAAGGTCAGCATCGACGGCGGCCGCCTGTCCACCCTCGATCTCTCCACCGGCCAGCGCAAGCGCCTGGCACTGCTGGCCGCCTACCTCGACGATCGTCCTTGCTACCTGTTCGACGAGTGGGCGGCGGACCAGGACCCGGTGTTCAAGCGCTTCTTCTACACCAAGATCCTTCCGGACCTGCGCCAGCGCGGCAAACTGGTGATCGTGATCTCCCACGACGATGCCTACTTCCCGCTGGCCGACCGGATGATCAAGGTGGACCAGGGCCGCGTGTTCGAAGCCAGCCGCGAAGCCCTCGCGGCCACGGCATCCTGAGGAACGGCCGATCATGCACGCTCATCGCCTGCAGGACTCGCCGTGGGTCCACACCCGACCGCTGCCCGGTGCGCGCCTGCGCCTGTTCTGCTTCCCTTTCGCCGGTGGCAGCGCCGGTAGCTTCATGCCCTGGTCCCAAGCCCTGGCGCCGGATATCCAGCTCTGCGCGATCCAGTTGCCGGGGCGCGGGGCACGCTTCGGCGAGCCGCCCATCCAAGACTTCGTCACGCTGATCGAACAGCTGGGTCAGGTTATCGCCCATCACGACGACTTGCCCTACGCCTTCTTCGGCCACAGCCTAGGCGCTCTGGCGGCCTTCGAACTGGCGCACCACTGTGTCAGGCGCGGCTTGGCGCGTCCGCGTCATCTGTTCGTCTCGGCCAGCGGCGCACCGCGCCACCGTGTCGGCGCGCCACGCTACGACCTGCTGAGCGACCGGGAGCTTGTGGACAAGCTGCGCGACTATGCCGGCACCCCGCCCGCGGTGCTGGCGAACCAGGAACTGATGGCGCTGCTACTGCCGGCCATCCGCGCCGATTTCGCCCTGCTGGGCAGCTACCGCTACCAGCCGCGTCCGCGCCTGGACGTTCCCATGAGCGTGCTCGCCGGGTACGACGACGCCCATGTAGGCGAGGAAACGCTGCGCGACTGGCAGACGGAAACCTCGACCGGTTGCGAGCTGCACGGCTTCGACGGCGGGCATTTCTTCCCCTTCGAGCGGCCGCAGGCGGTGCTGGAGTTAGTCAGAGGTCGGTTGGGCTCGAGGGTGGCGAATCCAGGCTTCGCCGAGTTGATTCCGTAGCCCGGATGCGATCCGGGGAAGTCGACCGGCATCGGAAAACCATTCCCGGATTGCATTCGGGCTACAGGGTCGAGCTAGCCCTCGCCGCCGTAGATGTAACGCAGATAGCTCGCCTGTTCCGCCTGCGGCAGGCGATGCAGCTTAGGGCAGGACTCGCACAACACCTGCGGCTTGCCCGGTACCGGGGCATGCAGTTGATAGTGCAGGCAGCAATGACGACGCAACGGGATGCGCGCGCAGACCTCCGGTGCCGGCGAGTCGACCATCCATTGCAGGCTTCTCGGCTTCAGGCGGCCGTCTGCAACCACGGCCTGCTCCAGCCAACGGTGGGCCTCGGCGAAGCCTTCGCGCTCCAGGCTGGCGTCGATCCTGGCGAATGCGCCATCCCACACTGCCGCCAGGTTGCCCCACAGCACCTTCGGCGCCAGCCCGCCCCAGGCGGCGAGGCTGGCAAACAGCGGCTCCAGGTGATCGTGCAGCAGACGCGTCCAGTAATCACCACGCTGCCAGGCGGCGAGCGCCGGCTGCGGCGAGGGCAACAATACTGCCGACGGCTGGCCGGCGTCATGCAGCAGCGCCACGTCCCGCTCCCAGAAAGCGATGGCCGAGTCGCGCACCAGCGCGGCCGCGAGGGTGGCCGGCAGCAGCACGCTGAGGTAGTTCATCGACCACTGGGACGCGACGGGAGGACGCTTGATGCCGGGGTAGAGTTCGGCGAAACGGTCCAGCAAGGGATGCAGCACGCTCGCATCGGTCAGGCTGGTCAGCGGCACTGCTGCACGACCATCGCTTTCGACCTGGATCACACGCTGGATGGGTGGCCATGCGTGGCACAGCCAGTCCGGTAGTTCGATGGCCAGCCTCCATAGCCCAAGGCATAAAAACAATGAGAACGATTAGCGTTGATGGTATAGCCGTCCCTCTATAAACTCAACGCGTTTAACGCCGGGCAAACCTTGAGGCCACATGCAGACACTCCGCGATTTCTGGTCGCTCGCCCGGCCGTTCTGGTCCTCTTCCGAAAGACGTCCCGCCCTCCTGCTGCTGCTCGGCACGATCCTGATGAACCTGTGTCTGGTGGGCGTGAACATCCTCTACAACCTGTGGAACCTGCATTTCTACAACGCCCTCCAGGCCCTCGACTACGACGCCTTCCTGATGGGCGGCGGCTATTTCATCCTGCTGCAGGCGGGGCTGGCCACCTTCACCGTGGCCGCCTTCCACTTCCAGCAGAAGCTCACCCTGCGCTGGCGCCGCTGGTCCACCGAGAACACCCTGCAGCTGTGGCTGCAGCGCCAACGCTACCTCAAGTTGCAGCTCACCTCGCCGGAAACGGACAACCCCGATCAGCGCATCGCCGACGACATCAACCTGTTCATCGGCATGTCGCTGAAGCTCAGCCTGGGCCTGATGACCGCCCTGGTGTCGTTGTTCTCCTTCCTGCATATCCTCTGGCAGGCCTCGAGCCTGGTGCGGATTCCCATCGCCGGAGAAGAGCTGGTGATCCCCGGCCTGCTGGTCTGGGCGGCGCTGCTGTACTCCATCCTCGGCACCGGCGGCGCCTTCTGGCTGGGGCGCACCTTGCCGCGCCTGAACTTCCTCCAGCAACGGCGCGAGGCCGACTTCCGCTTCTCCCTGATGCGCCTGCGCGAAAACGCCGAAGCCGTTGCCCAATACCGCGGCGAAAGCGAGGAACACGCCCGCTTCAGCCAGCGCCTGGGCGCCGCGCTGGATAACTTCTGGGCCTTGGTGAAGCAGCAGAAGGTCGTGCTCGGCTACTCCACCTTCTACATGCGCAGCGCCATGATCATTCCCATGTTCGTCATGGCGCCGCAGTTCTTCGCCGGCGCCTTCCCGCTGGGCCGACTCACCCAGCTCAGCGCCGCCTTCGGCGAGGTCCACGAGGCGATGGCCTATCTGGTCAAGGTGTTCCCGGAGATCGCCGAATGGAAATCGATCATCGACCGCCTGACGGGCTTCCAAAAGCGCCTGGCCAGTGTCGGCGACGAAACCGGCGTACGCCTCGAACACAACGCCGACGGCTTCGAGGTACAGGACCTGTCGCTCTGGCTGCCGGACGGCAAGCCGCTGCTGGGCGATCTGAACCTGTACCTGCAGGCGGGCGAGAGCTTGCTGATCCAGGCCCCGTCCGGCTATGGGAAATCCACCCTGATCCGCGCGCTTACCGGCATCTGGAGCCATGCATCCGGCAAGGCACGGTACGATCTGGGCAATGTCCTCACTTTGGCGCAAAAACCCTATCTGCCGCTCGGCAGCCTGCGCGACATGCTCTGGTATCCCGCTGCTCCCCGCCCCGAGGACGACCCGGCGCTACAGCGCATCATGCGCCAGTTCGGTCTTGGGCATTTGATCGAGCAGTTGGACGCCGAACTCGACTGGTCGCAAACCCTGAGCATCGGCGAACAACAGCGCTGTGCATTCGCCCGCGCCCTGCTGATGCGCCCCAAGGTCCTGCTTCTCGACGAAACCAGCTCAGCGCTGGATGAAGCGACGGAGCGAAACTGCTACACGCAACTGAAACACTCGCTGCCCAACTCGATCATCATCAGCGTGGGACATCGGGCCTCCCTGGAACACCTGCATACCCGGACATTGAATTTGCAGCATTGCCGACTGGCCGAGCCGAAACTGGACTACTCATGACAGTTTGCACGTTTGTCCCGTCCCTTCGCTGGCGACTTCTCCCAGTTTGATCCCACTGCACCCGTTCAGGGCCGCATGCGACTGGTCATTGCGTCGTAACCGGCACTGACGGTACGCAAGGAAGCGTCTACCTCCCCCGACTTGAATCAGTTCGACGCCGGCGACCGGTCGTTATAACCACCGATATGTCGTCCTGTGGCTGTGCATCCGAAGCTGGATTGCCCTGCGCGCCCTCTTTTTCAGGATATCTCGCCAGCCATACTGAGTTTCATGAAAAACCCTTTTTTATCAGACACTTATATTTAAAAACGGCAGAATATCAAAACTCTTCATTTTGCGACTTACTTAACCAATATATTGCAAATACCCTAGCAATTTTGCCCGCTTTAAGTGATATATCGCAAAACAATAAAACAATGCACTTAATTGATCTCAAAACCGGGAAGGAATGGTTCTCAAAACCGAAACACCACACCCTATTGCGCAAGACTTTGCGCACAGCGTGTGCGTTACCATCAGCCAACTGCAATTAATTAATGAAGCTTGAAATGTTTAACTTTCATTACTGGCATATTGATCCCCAAAAAATTCCTCGGTCACTTATCTAATAGTTAGTGCCAATGAATAACCAAGCCGTTTGAGACTGGCAGGTGGCCCTTGCTTACATTTCATTAGCGCAAATTCCCGAAATTTCTTTTCTGAAAACAACTCGTTAATCGTCCGCACGCTGGGCAACTACAAGGCTAAATCAGGCCAAGGGCTGGATTTTGCTTAAAAACAGAGGGAACGAATAATGAACACTAAGTTCACCGAGACAATAAGCAGTTATCCACGCCCCCCTATTGACGGGACTGTCATATCCAATCCCCCTTCTCTCACCCTGCCCTCCAACCCTGTCTTGCTCGGCGGCGAAAACCGTTCCGGCACCACGTTGCTCAGCGTCCTGCTCGACTCGCATCCCGATCTGGTCGTCGGTCCTGAGATCGATTTCACCGAGCCCGTGGACCTCGGCCCGCACATACTCGCGATATGCGATCTGATGGACCGCCACAGCTCACAGCTCGCCGATGCGACGAAGGACAGCATCGATCCTGAGCTATATGACGGCGCGCACTTCGTTGTGCAGTGCGAGCGTTTCGGCCTCGGCCGTGACGACCTGCGAGAGCTGGTGAGCCGCGTGATGACCGAGCGCGGAACCGACTTGTTCACCCTGGAGGACCGTTGCCTGCTCATCGATGCCATCGGCGAATTCCGCCGCGAGCAGACGGGCGCCAAACGATGGGGGCTGAAGCTTCAGCGGAAGATCCAGGACGTCGGTACCTACGCCGCGATCTGGCCACAGGCTCATTTCATCCACATCATCCGTGACGGTCGCGACCTGGCCGCCTCTCATCTCAAGACCGTTCCCGACTGGGGCTACCGGACTGTCGCGGAAGCCGCGCGAGGCTGGCTGGAAGTCGTCACCCGGCCCCGCCAGGCTGCGCCAGAGGGCCGCTACCTGGAGGTGCGCTACGAGGATTTGATCATCCGCCCCCGCGAAACCGCCGAGCGGATGCTGGCTCACCTCGGCCTGCCCTGGAGCGAGGCGGTCCTGTACCACGCGGAGCAGAAGCACGCGCTGTTCGACAAACCCTGGGGCCACCCCGCAGCGGAAGCTGCGGGTAAGCCGCTCTACACCGGGCGCAATGGGCGCTACCTGCAGGACCTCTCCCGCGGAGAAATCGAGGAGTTCGAGCGGATCGCCGGAAAGGAACTGGCACACCTGGGCTATGAGCTGGCAACCGGAGGCGTGGCCTGATGCAGGCGGCATACGAGGTGTCCCGACACCACCTGCCGCGTAGCTTCTACCTCCTTCTCACGGGGCAGACGGTCTCGCTCGTCGGTTCCCAGGTGACACTTCTCGCCCTTCCCTTGATTGCGATCGAACAGCTCGCTGCGGGCCCGCTCGAGACCGGCGTATTGCTCGCCTGCGGACGGGCCCCGTATCTGCTGCTGGGGTTGCTCACCGGCGTTCTCGTCGACCGTCTCCCGCACCGTGTCCTGCTGATGACGGCGAACATGGCGATGGCACTCACCTTGGCCACCGTGCCGCTGGCCAGTCTCCTCACCGGACAGGTCGGCATGCCTCATCTGTACGCTGTCGCCACCCTGGTAGGTGCAGCTACGGTGATCGCCGATGTGGCTTTCCTGGCTTGTGTGCCAACCGTAGTGCGCTCTCCCCAACGGGTGCAAGCGCAGAGCAGACTGGAGCTGGGGCAGTCAGCGGCATTGGTGCTTGGTCTGCCGCTCGCGGGCTGGCTCATCGCCACAGTCTCTGCACCTGCCGCGATACTCGCGGACGCCGCATCGTTCCTGCTGGTGACCGTACTGCTCCCCTACGTGGTGATGCAGCCGGCACGTGACAGGTCCGGCGCACGTGAACGACGTAACGGCGGAATCGTCCGGCGAGTCTTCTCGGAAGCGGCAGAGGGTGCGCTGTTCGTGCTGCGCAACCTCCAACTGCGCGCAGTCACGCTCGCCACCGGCACCCTCGTCTTTTTCCATAGCGCCTACTCCGCTGTCCTCCTGCTGTACCTGACCGCAGAGCTGGGTCTGGATGCCACGGCAATCGGTATTATCACGGGTATCGCTGCGACAGGGGCTGCCCTCGGTGCGCTGCTGGCCCGTCCGGTGGCACAGGTGTTGGGGTTGGGCCATGTACTGATTGCGGCTCTGCTCATCAGCGCTTTCGGTGCGGTACTCACCCCTGCGTTTCAGGTATCGGGATGGTGGGCGTGGCCGGTGACAGGGCTTTCACAGTTCCTGTTATGGGCTGGCCAGCAGCTCTACAACGTCCATCAGGTCCCGATCCGTTACGCCCTGGCACCACCCGAGCTGCATGGCCGGGTGAACGCAAGCATCCGCACCGTCGTCTGGGGGCTCGCCCCTCTGGGAGCCCTGCTGGGTGGTGCCTGTGGAGCCTGGCTTGGCGCCCGGACGACCCTCCTGCTCAGCGGTGCCCTGATCGCACTGGCCACCGGGTGGCTCATGGCATCGCCCCTGCGGAACGTCCGGACAGCGCAACTCGAAGAGGCCTTCCCGGAACCGACATCCCCCTTCCCCGCCCGCCATTCGCCGGAAGGGACTCCACCCACCATTTCCGTTTCTTGAGGATAAGGACAGTCATCCACCATGAAGTTCTTGGACATACCATCGTTCGGTCTGTCGCCGGGGCGCCTTACCGTCTGGCGGGCCAGCGCACCGCCCTCTTTCGACGCGCCCTGGGCAGACGATCCGCGCCCGGCCTCCTATGGCCAGGAAGCGCTCATTACCTACGCCCTGGAGGCGGCCAGCGAAGGCCCCCTGCCACCGTCCTGGCTGGGCGGCGCATTCGACCTGCCCGCCGAACTCGATGCAGACGCCTTTGCTGCGGCCGTGCGTGGCTGGATAGACCGTCACGAAACCCTGCGCAGCCGTCTCATTCTTTCTCTGCCCATCACTACGGGCAGCTGCCTGCGTCGCATGACGCTACCTGCCGGTGTGGTGACGATCCAACCCGACGCGACGCGCGACTTTACCGACGGTCAGGAGCTGGCTCGTTATCTCGAAGCGCTGTTCGACAGCGAAGCCGGCCCACTTGGCTGGCCCGGGTATGTCTGCGCCACCATCAGCCGCCCGGAAGCGACCACCGTCTGCCTCGCCGCCGACCACACCCTGATGGATGGCTACTCCCTTCTCCTGACCGCATACGAGATTCAAACCCTATACGCAGTAGCACTCGCTGCCTCCACCGGGGAGCCCGTTCCGTTCCCTCTGCCACCCACGGCCAGCTATCTCGACTTCGCGGCGGCCGAACGGAACGCCGCCGACACCCTGACCACCGACCACGAATCCATCGTCCGCTGGCGACGGTTCGTCACCGAGGCCGGAGGATGCCTGCCGGCGTTCCCTGTACCGGTCAGCGACGTGAGCGGCAGGCCCGCCGCCCAACCTGGCGGATACGCCGAGCTTCTCGATGCCTCCACCACGCATGCCTTCGATCGCGTCTGCCGTGCGGCAGGCGGCGACTCCTTCTCCGGGCTGCTCGCCTGTCTGGCCAAGGTCGGCCAGGAAATCACCGGTTCGGACAGTTTCCGCACCATGGCCCCCTTCCACACGAGGGCTGGCCTCTCGCGCTCCGCCATCGGTTTTTACGTGGGAATGAGCCCGATCGCCTTCCCCCTGGATGCAGCGGACTCCTTCGCCGAGGCCGTGCGCTCCGCGGTCTCCGGCCTCGACGGAGTGAAAGAACTGGCCCAGATCCCCTTTCCCCGGGTGACGGAGCTTCTCGGCCAAGCGCTCCACGACCCCTTCATGGTTTCCTACGGCGACCTTCGTCGCGCCCCGGGAGCCCGCAACTGGAACACCTGGCGGACCGCCATGCTTCGCAGCCGCAGCACCGACCCGGACGACGTGTACTTCTGGTTCATACGCACCCACGACGGCCTTTTCGTCAGTTACCGCCACCCCGCCACCGACGCGGCAGAAATTGCGGTTCCTCAGTACGTGGCCCGTACCAGGCACCTTCTGGCCTCCGTTGCTAGCACAGGCTGCTGGCCCACCCCCATCCCACAGGAAACTATTGCCCATGACGGATTTCAGGCACATCGCCGCTGCCTCTTGTGACTACACACGCTTCGACGCGGTTATCGTCGGCTCCGGGCCATCCGGATCGGTCGTCGCCCGAACGCTTGCGGAAAAAGGCTGCCACGTGGCCGTTCTGGAGTATGGCGGCCTGGTTTCCCCAGGTGCTTTGCACGGGCCTCATCAGGCGGCCTACAGCGCGGCACTCACCTCCAGCGGCCCCGCCGATGGCAAGCCCTGGACAGCATGCTGCGTCGGCGGCGGCATGCAGTTCTACAACGCGATCACGTTCAGATACCGGGAAGCCGACTTGTCGGCTTCCCGGTATCTGGCCACCGACATGGAAATCGATTGGCCAATCACCCTCCAGGAGCTCGATCCGTACTACACCGAGATCGAGCACCTCCTGGGAATCAGTGGCGCGAATGGATTTCCCTCGTACCCGGCCAGCCCGCGTGGCGTGATGCTCTCCAA
This sequence comes from Pseudomonas sp. PIC25, assembly GCF_002286785.1. Taxonomy (GTDB): domain Bacteria; phylum Pseudomonadota; class Gammaproteobacteria; order Pseudomonadales; family Pseudomonadaceae; genus Pseudomonas_M. The sequence continues at coordinate 28,945 of NZ_MUJY01000117.1, forward strand.
TGCGATGCAGGCGCTTGGCATAAGCCCGAAGAACATCCCGCTGGCGATCCGGCCGCCAGGAACGAGCAAGGGATGCATCGAATGCTCCGCTTGCGATGAACTGGCATGCCCCACGGATGCAAGGGCATCGGTGCTGGCGAGGAACATTCTGGATGACTCCGCCCTGCCGGGAACGATCACTGTGTTGTACGGCTGTTTCGTCAACCGGATCGAGACCCGCAGCGACGGTCGGGCCGAAGCCCTCGAGTGCTATGTGCCACTCTCCTCGGAGCTGATCCGGATTCCGGTCGAAAGGGTCATCGTTTGTGCGAACGCGATACAAACGGCGGCATTGATGCTTCGGTCGAAGAGCAGGCATGCGCCGAGAGGAATCGGTAACGAATCCTGTCTGGTCGGGCGCGGACTCTCCTTCAAGATCAGCGGCTACTCCGTCGGCTACATGGAGCTGACCTGTTCCAACGCTTTCGTGCCGCACTGGGGGCCGCATGCGACCGTGTATACCGACGAGTTCTACGAGCATGCCGACGTGCCATGCCGATTCGGGGGGCTCATCTATGAAGCGAATTTCCCCTTGCCGGACGAGAACGTCGGCCTTGTGCGCCTGCACTACATCGCCGGCGAAGAGCCGTGGTCGCACAACCGCGTCGTACTGGACGAGGCCGTTGACCAGTACGGGATTCCCTACATCCGCTTCGAATACCGAAACTCGGAAAACGACCTGGCGCGGATAAATTTTCTCGCCGACCGCGCGGACGACATTCTTCGCCACCTGGGCGCGTCCCGCATCGAGCGGGAGCCTTTTGCCCATGCCAAGGGCAGCTCCCATCTGCACGGCACCATGCGTGCCGGGCACGACCCCGGAACCTCGGTCGTGGACAACTACGGCAAGGTCCATGGGTTCACCAACATCCATGTCATGGATGGCTCCGTCATGAATTTCGCGGGGAACAGCAATCCGACACACACCATCATGGCCAATGCGAGGCGCATGGCCCTGTCGCTCGAGTGAAGAGGGAATTGAAATGCTCGATCCTGTAGTTACCGGCTATCTGACCGAATGGGAGCGGGAAACCCGCTCCTCCATCGTGTTCCGCTCCGCCAAGGGCGCCATGGCGGAGGACGTCGACGGCAAAATGTACCTGGACATGACGTCCTGCAGCGGGGCTTCGCCCTTGGGCAGCAACGACCCCGTATTCAAGGCCAGGCTGGCGCAGGCGATGGCGCGGGAAACCGACGTCCTGCCATCGCCGGTGAGCGAGCAACGCCAGCTCCTGGCCGGAAAAATGGCGGCGATGTTCCCGGACCATCCCCGCGTGTTCTTTCTGAGGACCGGCTCCTGTGCGACGGAAGCAGCGGTCCGGATCGCCCGGCACCGGACTGGCCGGCCGGTGATCCTGACGGCGGGCTTCCACGGCTGGCACGACCTCTTCCAACAGCATCCCTGGTCAGACAACCCACCGGCCGAGGATCGGCACGTCCAGGATTTCCAATACGACCTCGATGTGCTGGAACGACAGTTGGTCGAGAACGAAGGCAAGGTCGCAGGCATTTTCTTCACCCCCGAGCCCTCGGTCTTTCCCCCGGAATTGCTCCGGAACGTCGCCCGGATAGCCAGGCTGCATGGCGTACTGCTGATCGTCGATGAAGTCCTGTGCGGACTTCGCTACGCCAACGGTGGCTATTGCCAGCAACACGGTGTGAAAGCCGACCTCATCACCTTGGCCAAGGGCATCGCACAAGGTGTCGGCCTGTCCGCGGTCGTCGGCACCGCCGATGCCATGGAGGGCGCCGACAGGGCCTATCTCGGCAATACCTACCTGCGCGAGAACCGGGCCTTCGTGGCCGGCAACCTGACGCAGGAAATCTTCGCAGAAGGCCAAATAGTCACGCGCCTGGCCGAGAGCGGCTCTGCACTCAAGGCGTTGTTCCTGCGCTCGTTCGAGCGCAACGCAATACCGGCGCGCATCCTCGGCAGCGACAGCATGTTCGACATCGTCCTGCCTACGCTCAGCCATGGACAAGCCTTCGCTCAACGGTGCCTGCAGCACGGTATCTACATTGGCTACCCAGGCAAGTACATGAGCAATGCGGCCATGGACGACACGTTCTTCAGCGCTCTGCAGTCGGCATTGGACGGAGCGCTCGCAGACTACCGCAAGGACCAGGACATGACGGTCCATGTCACCGAGGCCTCCGTCGTCGAGTACTGCGCGAAAGCCTTCCACGCCACGGAGCGCGCATGCCTCTCCAACAAGCATCACTGGGCCTGATACAGGGAGAAGATCATGAAGAATCGAACGGAAACGACAATCGCCTATCCGTGCAATGGATGGGGGCTGCGGGAAGAAGACTTCATCGGCATTCAACTCAAGGGTTATGACCACATAGCCTTCGATCTGGATGGAGTCCTCGTGGATTCCGAGGCCGTGGTCGAGGCCGCACTCCGTCGCTGGGCGCAGGAAGAAGGCATCTGCCCGGATTACACGATGCGCATGTCGGCCGCCCGCCGGGATATCGAACTGGTGGCGGCGATTGCCCCCAACCTCTGTCCGGAGCGCGAAGCGGAACGTATCGCGGATTACGAAATCCAGGCGATGAAACTACTGCAACCGATCCAGGGTGCTGCCGAGTTCTATGGATCGATCCCCTTCGGCCGAAGATCCATCGTTACCTCGTCGGCGAGGATTTCAGCCCTTGCCCGCCTCGATGCGGCGGGAATCCCCCACCCGAAAATTCTGATTGCAGCGGAGGATGTCAGCCAGGGAAAGCCGGATCCGCAACCCTATCGGACGCTGCTGCGCATGTTGGGCATCGCCCCGGAAAGATGCCTGGTTTTTGAAGACTCCCTGACCGGTATCGAAGCGGCAACCGCCGCCGGCTGCGACTGCGTAGCTGTTGGCCTCAACGCCAAAGGCCACCCTGAAACCAAAGGTTGGATAGAGCACTTTCGCGAGATTTTCTTTCCGGCCGGCGTCGCTGAGCCTGCTTTCCAGATCGAACGGAGGGACACGCTGTGAAAGTATCCACGGAACGACGCACACCGCTGTTCGATGAAGTGCTGATAGAAGGGTCGGTACTCGAGCACTACACCGCGAAGCGGGAAGAGTACGGGCCCCTTCTCGATCACCTGCTCCGCTCGTCTCGCGTAATGCGTGACACGTTCGGTCACCGTCGAATCTGGCACATGAACTCCACGGCGTTCGGCGGTGGAGTCGCCGAAATGCTTCCCCATCATATATGCCTCCTGCGGGAACTTGGCTTCGACGTGCGCTGGCTCATCTTCAAGCCGAAGGAAGAGCAGTTTTTCCAGTTCACCAAAGGGCTTCACAACTCCCTTCATGACACTGCCGTTGCTGGCCTGGATGCCTTGCTGCCGCAGTATCTGGAGACATCCCTGCAAGGTGCTGCGGAACTGGAGAAAATCATCGGGCCGGACGACTTCCTGATCATCCACGATCCGCAGCCGCTCTGCGCCGCCGCCCAGTTTCTCGAGGCCTACCCGCATCCCGCCATCTGGCGATGCCACATCGGCTATCCCGAGCGCACCCCGACAGTCGAGAATGTCTGGCGACTCCTGGGGACCTACCTACGGCCTTTCCAGCGCATTGTCCTGAGTGCCAAGGAATATGCCTTCGATACCGACCGTCCCATCGATATCATCCAGCCGTCGATCAGTCCGTTCTCGAGCAAGAACCGCAACCATATGGGGACTGCGGACCGGACGCTGGAGGATTCGGTTTCGTTCAATGCCCACGAGATCGAGCCCTGCCCTTCGCTGAGCGACATTCTCGGCTCGCGCTATTTCCTGCATGTCTCCCGATGGGATGGGTTGAAAGGCATTGACCGGGTTATCGCCGCTTTCGAGCGTTTCGCCAGAATGCCGCTCGACGGGGTAGACGATATCCGCCTGGTCATCGCCGGGCCCGACCCCTTGGGTGTCGCTGACGATCCCGAAGGACGCGCGTATTTCGAGAAATGCGTAGAGCTGCACACCCGGTTACCCAAGGACGTGCGGCAGCGCGTGTACCTGGCCTGTATCTCGATGGAGAACCATGACGTAAATGCAGAGATCGTCGGTCGGCTGCAACAGAAAGCCCACGCCGTGTTTCAACTGTCCCGCGAAGAGGGCTTCGGCTTGACGGCAACGGAGGCACTCTTCCGAGGCAGACCCGTCATCGTGTCATCCGCCTTCGGCCTGAAAAGGCAGGTCGTGGACGGGCTGAACGGCATCGTTCTCGACGAGCCGGACATCGAGGCCAAGGCAGCAGGAATCATGCAGCGCCTGGCAACCGATTATCGTGACTTCGAGGACATCGCCAGAACCGCGCATGAGAGTTGCCTGCGCTCCAGTACGCAAATCTCGCAACTTCCCAGGTGGTATGAGTCGATGCAGTCAGCCCTGTTCAGCTTTGAGGATGCGCACTGCAAGAAACCCTCGAATCACAGAGCGTTTGAGCCAAGCGTATGATCGACTTTGCTTTCTGGCTCAGCCATGACGTGCATTGGCAGGCAATCGAGGTCGACCGCAAGGCGAGATCGGCGCTCAAGCAGCAAAAAGCGGTCGTCGTCTGGTTCACGGGGTTGTCAGGTTCCGGTAAATCGACGATCGCCAACCGGCTGGAAAAGTTCCTCCATTCCCAAGGCCGCCACACCTATATGCTGGACGGCGACAATGTTCGCCACGGACTCAACAAAGACCTCGGCTTCACCGACAAGGATCGTGTCGAGAATGTCCGTCGGGTGGCCGAGGTCGCCAGACTGATGGCGGACGCGGGCCTGATCGTTTTGGTGTCGCTCATTTCCCCCTTCCGTTCGGAGCGCCAGCTCGCGCGCGAACTCATGGCCGATGGCGAATTCATCGAAGTCTTCGTCGATACGCCCATCGAGGAATGCGTCCGGCGGGACCCGAAGGGGTTGTACAAGAAGGCAATGCGCGGCGAGCTTCACAACTTCACGGGTATCAGCTCACCCTATGAGCCGCCCGAGCGCCCGGAAGTGCATCTCGAAACGGTCGGGACGGCCCCCGATGAGTTGGCGATGCGAATCCATGCCCTGCTGGAAAGCCGAATAACGTGCTGATGAACGTCGCCGGCGTCAGCTCCGAGCAAGGAACATGCGCTCGTAGGTGAAGTCATCCACCTCGATCACCTTGACTCGACTGATTGCCGGATGACGTGGGTTCAGGACGATGTTGCGTTCGAGCGGCAGCACTGCGGATGGCACGATCAAATGAAGAGTACGCTTCGCGTCCATAAAAGAAGCGCCATATCCCATGCAGCCTCATTCGTCTCTTGGCAACGCCCGTTGGGTCACCGGAATGCCGCGCTCTTACCAGCTATGCCGCAACCCCGCCTGGACGGCCCAGTTGCGCTTGGTATCCACCCCCGTGGCTTCGGAGGCTTCGAGATAAAGGCTGGTGAAGCCGAAGCCAATGTCGCCGCCGAGTACGAATTCGCTGCCCGTGCCGTTGCGGTCCATCGTATCGGGAATGACCGTAGCGCCATCCTGGGAGGCCTCGATCTCCAGGTCGTCGCCCATGTAACGCAATGCCGAAGCCCGTACATACAGCCCCCCGTTCACGCCGAGCCCCTGTAGTGTCCTGCCCACTTCCACGCCAGCCCGGGCAACAGAATTGACCTGCCCGTCCTGCTCGATTTTCACGCCGTTGCGCGTGGTGTGCTCATTACCTCGAATGGCACCGACGGACACGCCGAGCTGGGGCTCGATGTAGTAGCCCCCGCTGAACCTGAACGGATAGCCGCTATCGGCATACACGCGGGCTGCGGGCGTCCGGTATTTCCCGGCGATATCGCGACCGGCCGAATCGCGCGCGGTGTAGCGGTTTTCCAGCATCGATGCGTCGGCACCGAGCACTACGTAGGGGCCGCCATCCGCGGCCCAACCGCTGTACAGTCCCAAAGTGGTTTCGCTCAGTTCGCCCTTGCCCTGCTCATAGTTGGCATTCGAACGCGTCTGGCCGAAGCTGACACCGACGGCACTGGACGCACCATCGCGGGCGAAACGGCGGTCCGCCCCAACGGTGATGCCGTTGTAACTTTGGCCATAGTCGCGTGAATAGGCGGTCTTCGCATCCAGCTCGCCCGCGTCGCCTCTAACCCATACGCCGGTGTCCTCGGCGCCTGAACTACGCAGCTGGGTACGCGCATGTTGAGCGGAGGCTTGGCCGTCCTCGCTCCAGAGATTGACCAGGCTGTCGGCGGCATCGGCGGCGGCCAGAACCGTCTCCGCCGGATGTATAGCGGCAACTGCAACACTTCCCCCCGTAGCGACGGTACCTACCCCCGAACTCACGCTACCCTCGGCCCCGTTGTCCGCGAGCGTGGCAATGCTGCCGCCCGAACCGATGACGATTCCCGTCAGCAGAATTCTGCGGCCGTCGGCACTGAGACTGACCTGCGGGGTGTAGCTGAAGCTCACCAGATTGTTTTCGTAGGTTCCGCTCCAGGTCCTCGCCAAGCCCGTGGTGGCGGCGAAGGTGGCCGTACCGCCCGCGGCCGCACTGGCATCGACGATGGTGATGGGCGATGCGGCTTGAATGGTCGTTCCCGAACCGATGGTCGAGGCGTTCACCCAGGAGACATCATCCAGTACCGGGTCATAGGCGATACTGACGCCCTGGGTGCCGGTAGCGGAGAAACCAGTGATACCGCTGCCGAAGACGATCCTGTCCGCCGTGACCGTCCCGGACGCACCCGTGATGTCGCTGAGCAAGCGGAAGCGTGCGTTATCGCTCAGTGAGACCGTAGCGCCTTTCGTGCTGTTGATCAGCAGCGTGCGATAGGAATGGCTGGGAACCGACGAAGGCGCGAAAGTCCCCCAGTAACCGGCCATATCGATCATGCCGGCATCGCCCAGGGTGAGAGAACCCGAGCCGAAATCGGTACCCATCGTGCCCGTGCCCTGTGGAATCCAGCGCGCGCCGTTGCTGAACGCCAACGTGGTACGGCCTACCGAATAGCTCGTCGAGGACTGCCAGCCGCCGACTTGGCCTGCCAGGAACGAGTCGGCAGTATCGAAGTTGACGTCCACCGAGCCCAGGAAACTGCCGTTATCGCTCATGGCGGTGACGATATGGCCATCCAACCGGACGCTGTGCCCACCGTTCTGATTGACGGTGATGCTGGCGTTCTGGGTATCCAGCGGCACGCTCCAGAGCGAATAGGCATTGCCTGTCCCGCTCGGCGCTGTCGCGATGTTCAGGTCGCCGGCGACGGAAATGCTACCCAGGTTGCGGAAGCCATAGACGTCGCAGGTGGTGCAGGTGGACGCGACCGTGAAGGACACCGGATCGGACGTCGAATTGAAGCGAATGGCGCCGGTGTTGGTGATGCCGTAGGTCACCGCGGCAGACAATACATCGGCCGAAACCGCACCGTTGTAATCCATCTGCGCACCGGGCGTGCGGTCGTTGCTGATCCCGGAGGGATTGCCGAAGGGCACGTAGGAACCGCCCCGCACCGTGATTTGCAAATCACCATCCCAGTTCATCCTGGCCCGCCAATGGGTATTGGCGACGCCGAAGGCGGAGCGCGGGCTGGAGACATTGACGGTGGAATCACCGGTGACCGCCAGGATGCCCTGGTTGCGGATACCGAAGGCAGTGGAGCCTTGGGCAATGCTCTCCAGGGTCAGCTTGCCGTTTACCGTCAGCCGGCTGCCGATATTATCGTTATAAATTCCATGGGCGTTGTCGCTCGGCCAGATGGAATGAGCCAGAACGCTGGTATCACCATTGAAGATGATGGTGCTGCCACTCGAGTTGTATACGCCTTCCAGCGTCTCTCTGCTCTGGGCCAGGATGTAGGTCGGGCCGTTGAACGTGATGCGGCTGCTTCCAGAGGTATAGATGCCTTGAGCCCAGGCAGGCGAGTAAGCGTTGATAGTGGTCGAGCCGTTGAACACAATGTTCGCGCCGGATGTGGCCCGCACACCGATGGCGGCACTACCGCCGCCGCTGGACTTGGGATCGTCCGCTTGTGCACGAATGATGCTGTCGCCGTTGATGGTCAGTGCGGTGCCGACATCGTTGATGCCGACCGCCAACCCCCAGGCACCACTCTGTTTCCTGACGGCGGAAATGCTCAAGGGCTGGCTTGCGCCGGTATCCAGCGCGACCGGCGCCGAAGCGGCAGTCAGGGAGACAGCGAGTACATCGGTTCCCGTTCCTTCCAGGGCCACGCTATCGCCATTGGCGAAGGTGTAGTGCAGAACACCGTCGATCTCGGTAAGGGCATAGGCCGGATCGTAGCCACCGGTGCCGCCGGGTCTGTCGTTATCGGCCACACCGGTAATGGGCTCGTCGTAGATCACCGCGCCGCTCACCGTAGGCCATGCCACCAATCCCGCCAACAATGCGACGGAGATCGACTGGGTCAGAGCCTTGCGCGGATAGGCGAATGCCTCCGGCCCGGTTGCTTGTGGCAGATATCCAAATGGATGAGCGGTGGCCGGGCGAAAAACCCGCTTCGGGGGGAGGCAAGGCATCGGTTCCCTCGTTTCGAAAGACGGCAGGCGGCGGAATGTTGAATTGCCGGACGCTAGCACGGCCCGAAAACCCGATGGTCACGTCTCCTCGGAGCTGTGAGACATCTCCCATGACCTTTGCCAAACGGTTTGAGCTTATGGCCTTTGGCCTGCTGAACGGTTGTTTAACGTCCGCCGTGAATTGTCGACACGTGCAAATTCTGCCTGCGCATGCCGTCGTAGGAGCCAGCTCTGCTGGCGAAGCTTTGGCGTGGCCCCATCGCGAGCAGAGCTCGCTCCTACAAATCCAGGGGCGGCAAGATGTGGAAACGGTGAAGCTGGAAATACGAAGGGCGAATTCATTCGCCCGGCGCATGGGGAGCGAACCCTCCACGAACGGCGGTACCGTCAGTCGTAGATGGATTCGCCCTCCACCGCCCTGTTATGCGGCTGGCATCAAACGCTCGAGCACTGCTCGGCGCCCCAGTCACCCACGTCCGGGTTGTTGCAGGCGCTGGAGATCAGGCTGGTTCCGCGCGAGGTCACCTGCTTGATCTGGGTACGCTTGGTGTCGGCCTGTTGCAGCTTCTTCTCGGTGTCTACCGCCGCTTTCGGCACCGTCGAGGCGACTACCGGCTTCTTGGTTTCCGCCTTGGCGACCTGGGTCACGGTCTGGCGTTGCACGCCAATTTGCTGGAGGTCCTTCTCGTAGGCCTGGGTGTAAGTGTCGATGTTTTCGCCGGCACGGCCATCCACCGCGGCCAGCAGCGCGTTGGTCTCCTTCAGGCCGCTGACGATCTCGGCGAAACGCTTTTTCCCCTCCACTTCGGTGATCTTTCCGCTCTTGTGCGCCGCCTGAAGGTTGGTGAATTCGCGTTGGTAGCAATCCTGCGCTGCCGTGGCGTAAGCGATGCTACGGTCCATGTCGCCGACACTGGCGTCGATATCGGCGCCATAGGAAGCGATGCGGGCCTGATCGTCGGTGATCTGTTTCTGCCGCTCGGTGTAGTAGCCGACCGCGCCGCCGACCAGCGCCCCGGTGGCCGCGCCGATCAAGGCGTTGCGTGCGGTGTGGTCGCCGCCGCCGGCCAAGGCGCCGGTCAGGCCGCCCAGCAAGCCGCCCGTCACGGCACCGGTGGCCACGGATTTCTGCATGGCGGCATCGGAACTGCGCAGATGGCTGACCGGCTCGTAACAGCTCGGGTAGTACTCCGCCCGGGTGGTGGCCGCCACCTTGGAACTCGCTCCGCCGCCGACGCTGGCGCATCCGCTGAGGAAGAGGCTGGTACAGACCGCTCCGATGGCGAAGCGGGCACAGACAGACACGGTATTGCGATGATTTTCCATGGTCGCTCTCTCCTTCCAGTTGATTCCTTCTTCGGCCCGCCGACGTTCCCTCCATTGCCGGACGAAGCCACGCTTGCGCCCGCCCGTCAGGGAGCGAGCAGTTCCTTCAGGATCGCCTCCGGTTCGGCGCGCTGCTCCTTGCGATATCGGTCGATATGGCGAACGAACAGGGTGGCGCGTTTGACCAGGCTTTCGCCCAGTACCGGCTTGCGACTGAGTTCTTCCCGGGTGCGCTGGAACTGCGCCTGGATGACCGCATCGGTATAGCGCGTACCGGTCGCCAGGTTGTCGATGTAGATCGCCACGGCGCCATTGAGCGCGCTGCGGCCGTTGCCGATGGCGGTTTCGTAGAGCTTGGCGGCAGCCGTATCCTTGGCCGCCTGGGCCTGTTGCAGGCTCTTCTTCAGATTGGTCAGGCGGATGTTGTAGTTGTTGATGGTCTCCGCCACCAGCGCGGCCGACTGGATCAGGTTGCCGGCCGCTTCTTCCCGCTGGCGAGCGATCAGCGAAACGTTGCGCTTGAGTTCTTCGTTCACCCGCGACAGGCGCGCCTGCAGATTCGGGTCGGTACTGCCAGCGATGATGTCGTCGAGCAGCTTGGTCGGGTCCTCGGTATCCTGGATTTCATCGGTGAGTCCGGCCAGCCGGCCTTCGGCCTGCCATTGCTCGAACAACTCCTTGTAGCGCGAGCGCGGTGCCGACAATGCCCCCAGGGCCACCCGGAAACCGGTGGTTTCGTTGCGTTGTTCACTACCATCAGCGGCGAACAACGGGTATTCCCGGCGCATACCGGTGAACAGGGTCATCTCGCCTTCCAGGTAGTTGCCGCCCTTGACCACGAAACCACCGTAGGTCCCCTGACGGCGTCCGGCATGAACCAGTTGGAAGGGTTCCTCGACCATTTCGGCGGCGTTGCCGATCACGTCGAACAGGCCAATGGGGTTGGGCTTTTTCAATCCGACCGGCAGCAACCGCGCCCCCTGCCCGGTGCCGCCGGCGACCTGGTTGAACACCGCCCAGTCGCTCAACGGGCCATCGTTGTCGCTGCCCTCCACCTTGCGCGGGAACAGCCGGGCTTCCAGCTCCTGGCGGCTCACCGCATGGGCGCCGCGGGCGGCGAACTCCCATTCCACTTCGGTGGGCAACCGGACGAAGCCGATGCCACCGTCGTCGCCATTGCCATGGCGTCCGCTCACTGGCAGACGGTCACGATGGTGTTTCATCAGCCAGGCGCTGTAGACCGAGGTGAAGCGCTCCGCCTCCAGGCGCGAGAGCTTCACCTTTGGCAAACGTGCCTGCATGCCAGCGGCCGGCGGCTCGCAGGCGGGAGGCTCGCCCTGCCCCTCCAGAGCCGGAGCCTGGGCCATGACCAGATCGTACTGGCGCTGGGTCACTTCATACTTGCCGACGAAATAGAACATCGGCTTGAGCAGCGTATCGGCCCCGACCTTGGGCAGGTTCGGCTCGATACGCGGACGCCAGTCGGCCGGCAGGTCGCCGAGTACGAACTGACCATTGATGTAGTCGCGCCGGTAACCGGAAATGAAGGACTGCTGGTAGCCCGTCTCGCCTTCGCTGAACGGGTAGCCGAGGCTCACCTCGCGGTCGTCCAGTGCGCCTCGCGCCAGGATGTAGACATAGCGGAACACCATTTCGCCGTCGCAGGGCAGCGGCAGGCTGAGGTCGTCCGCCATTGGCTTCGGATTATCCGGCGTGGCGGTTTCCTCGGCCCACGCGGCGCCGCTTCCGACCAGCAAGGCGAGCACGGCCAGGCTGTAAACGACAGGGCTAGACATCACGCAATCCTTCCGAAGCTTCGATCTGCGCGGCTCGCCAGCCTCCCGACGCCGAGGCCAGCGCGCAACAGGCCAGGGTTGCCAGCAGTGCCGTCAGGTAATGGCTGAACAACAGGCGGCAGGCGTATTCGCCCGCGGCCGTCTCGAACAGCCGGTTCAGCCCCATCTGGGCGACGCCGTACAGTCCGGAGGCCAGCAGCACACCGAACAGGCCGGTATAAAGCGATTGCAGCACCACGAAGGCGATCAGCGCCGCCGTGGAAAATCCCAGCAGGCGCAGGACGGCCAACGCCCGCCGTTTGCGCTCCACGGCAGCCAGGGCGCTGGCGGTCATCGCGGCGAAGGCACCGAGCAGCGCCAGACTGGCGATGACCCAGAACACTAGCGACAGGTTGCGACTGAGCGAGCGGACCTGGGCAATGGCCGCCGCCTGGGTCGCCACTTCCAGACCTCGCTTGGCGAACAGTTGCCGCAGCCGCTCGACGCTGTCCAGGTCGCGGGCATAGAGCCGGAAGCCGGGATAGACACGGTTGGGATTGGCGGCTGGCTGGTGGCCGGGCCAGTCCTTGCCGTCCCGATAATCTTCGGCGGCCTCCAGCAGACCGGTCCGGGAGAAGAGCGCATCGCGAGGGAAAGCTTCCAACGGCAGCACGCCCTTCACCCGCAGCGGAATGCGCTGGTATTCCTGCCGGCCGTTGCGCTGGCGGCCGAAAGCGGCGGTGAAGGTGTCACCGGTATGCAGGCCGAGCTTTTCCGCCGCCCGCTGGCTGAGAGTGACCTCGTCGGGCGCTTCCGGCAGTTGCATCGGCGGAACGAGCGGATCGCCTTCGGCGGTGGGCAGCATTTCCACGGTCAGCGCCTGGCCGTTGCCGTTCGGATAGAGATCGGCCGTGGCGGCGATCTGGCGGGTGCGCGGCAAGGCGAAGGCCACGTCGCGACGGGACGCCAGTTCGTCGATGTCCTGGGCGCTGAAGCGGCCGCCGGCCAGCGGGATGATTTCGCGCACGCCGGGATCGTGTTCGAGGCGCGTGGTGAGGGTGGTGACCAGCCCGAATTTGAGGCCGAACAGCACCAGCAACGGCGCCAGGACGGCGACCAGCGCCAGCACCGCACACACCGACAGGCGTGCCTCGGCACGGTAGTCGTGCCAGGCGAGCTGGGCCATCAGCCCCGGTCTCATGGAGCCGCTCCCAGGGTGGCGGTCACCCCGCCGTTGTCGCCCGGCCGTACCTGCAGTTCCCACGGCTGGAGCCCGGCGCGGCGTGCCAGACTGGTGTCGTGGGTAGCTACCACGATGCACACGCCCCGTTCCTCGGCCTGGGCCACCAGCAGCCGCATGACCCGCTCAGCATTCAGCGGGTCCAGCGAGGCGGTCGGTTCGTCGGCCAGGACGATGGGCGGATCGTGGGCCAGTGCCCTTGCGATACCGACCCGCTGGCGCTGACCGACGGACAGGGCCGACGGTTTTTTGCTCAGTTGATCGGCAATCTCCAGACGCTCGGCCAAGCGCTGCACCGCGGGGTCGGTCGGCAGACCGAGCAAGGCGCGCGACAGGCCGATGTTGCGTTCGACATTGAGGAAACCCAGCAACCCGCCGGTCTGCAGCACATAGCCCACCAGATGGCTGCGCAGGTCGGCCAGGACGTTCTGCCGGCCGCTACGCCAGAGTGCGGCGATGTCGTGGTTGCGGCCATTGGCGGTAAGTTCGATGCGGCTACCCGGGTCCGGCGAAAGCACCAGGGCCAGCAGGTCCAGCAGGGTGCTCTTGCCACTGCCGCTGGGCCCGACCAGGGCAATTCGCTGCCCCGGCTCCAGGTCGAACCGGGGGACCACCAGGCTGTAGCGCTGGCGCCCCTCCCCGCGGGTCTTGCAGACATCCCTGAGGGTCAGCATCGGCACGGGCTCCCGAACGTCTCGCGTCTCACCCTTCCCTCCTCACGGCAGCGTCGCCAGCGGCACGCGGTACAGCGCGTCGCCGGGTTGGGCATCGCCGAAACGCACCCAGTTGGCGATGTCGTTGTGGAAGGTTTCGTACAGGCGGATCTTCGATTCCAATTCGTCGATGAAGTCTTCCTGCTCCGCCACGCTGAGCGAGAGCCAGAGTTCCTGGGTCATGTTCAGCGACTTGCTGCGGTACGGCAGCCCTTCCAGGTATTCGCCGAGTACGCCGCTCTGCAGCAGGTTGCTGCCACGGGTCAGTCGGGTCGGGTCGCGACTCATGTGGGCGCTGGCGCTGGCGATCTCCTGGAAGAAGTCCTTCGGCGAGGTCTGGGTGCGGCGTGCGGCTTCGACGATCAGCTTCAGCGACTGCTGCAGCTCGTTGAGTTGCAGCTTGCTCAACAGCACGCAGACCTGGAAGGCCGGCAGCGACGGATTGGTCAGGTCGCGGTCGGCGGTCCAGGCGGTGACCAGTTGCGGCGCTCGGGTGGCGGAGCGGCGGCCGAGGAAGTCCATGTGCATGGCGTAGCCCACGGCGGTGGTCTTGGCCGCGACGCTGGCCCCGTCATGCAGCGGTGGCAGGCTGGGCAAGCGGTCGTTGCCGGCCTCGTGGACGAGGTTGGCGATCACCGAGCCGATTTCGGCGACGGTATCGCCGAAGCGATCCACCCCACCGTCCGCCACCGGCACGTAGAGGTCGGCGATCTGCGGGTTGGGGTCGGCGGTCAGGCTGCGGTACTGCTGCTCGGCGAAACCGTGGTTGTTGCGCCCGGCCGGGGTACGCAAGTGCAGGGCGAAGATGCGGATCTGCTTGGCCTGGGCGGCTTCGCGCACTTCCGCCTCGTTCATCTGGGTGCGGCCCAGCGGATCGTTCTTGCGTAGGGCGCCGGCGTCGGTGATCAGTAGAATCATGCGCCCGGCGTAAGGCGACCAGTCCATGTTTTCCACTGCCTCCATCACGCCGGCGAAGGCATCTTCGTTGAAGGCGTGGCTGGAAACGTCGGTGGCTTTCACCTGACTGGCCAGCTCGGCGAAACGCTGAGGATTGCGTCCCTCTTCCAGGCTGACCAGGGTCTTTGCCACGTATTCCAGACCCGGCGTCTTTTCCACGTTGCTGCGGAAACCGACCAAGCCGAAGCTCACGTTGTCCAGGTCACCCTGGCTGGCGATCTGTTGCTGCAAGCCCTGCACCACCCGGTTGACCCGGTCGATGTAGGGCTGCATCGAAACCGAGGTATCCACCACCAGCACGATGCCGGTGCGGAAGCTGTCGCCGCCGCCGGCTACCGTCGCACGGCCCTCGCCTCGGACCTGCGGCGTGTCGCCGGGATCGATGGAAGCCACGTTGAGCAGTTGCACGGGCTGGCCGCTGGCGTCGAAGCTCTCCCGCGATTCGAAGATCGGCAGCAGGTAAAAAGCCTCCTGGGGAACGGCCGTATCGCCGGGCTCCAGCGCCACGACCTGCGGATCGGCCTGCTCGAAACGCGCCTTGTGCAAGGTGTCGCGCGCCAGCGCCGGATCGGCGAGCAGGCGTTCCACCGTGGCGGCATCCTGCAGGAACATCACCGGCGAACGCCCGGAGCGCTCGGTGAACTTCAACACCAGGCTCTGCTTCCAGTCGCTGACCTGTTCGGCCGGCAGCCAGCCGTCGCGCTGGCCGTCGCTGGAAGCCCCGACCTCGACCCACGGGCGGCCGTCGACTTCCTGGCGCCGATAGACGTAGAACACCGAGAACGCCGGGATTGCCGCTCCCTCGGCCGGCGCGCCTGGCTCGCGGGCGAAACGTGCCTCGGGCTTGCTCAGCACACGCTGGAACAGGGTCTTCTTCCCAGCCATGAGCAGCGGCCGATCGCCGCCATTGCCGACCACGGCGACGTCCTCTGGCGGTTGCGTCTCATCGACCGCTCGATCAGGAGTCTCGCGGCTCGGGTCCGTTACAGGCTCGCGCGTATCGTCGGTCTGGGCGATATCCGGCTGCGGCGGCGCATCCGGACGCAGGAACCAGTAGCCCACCCCGCCCGTGACCACGACGACGAGCAGCGCCAGTGCGAACAGCGCCATCCAGGGTTTGCGTGGGCCGTCGTCACGGTTGGCCGCAGGGTCCGGTACACGCAACTCGGCCACGGTGGGATGCGGCACGGCGGTATCCAGCGCCGGCGTCACGCTGACCGGCTCTGCCTGTACAGCCGCCGAAAGCGCCGACAGATCGACCGGGCGGACCTGGGTAGCCTGGTTGTCGTCCACCGGTACGCTGGCGTTCAGCCCGTCCAGCGCCGCGATCAGAGCGTCGGCGTTGGGGAAACGGTCGGCGGGGTCCTTGGCCAGCAGCTTGCGCAGGATGCCCTGGTAGCGACCCTGCTCGATGGGCAGCTCGGGCAGCGGCTCGGTGAGGTGGGCCAGCGCGGTGGAAAGCGAGTCGCTGCCGCTGTAGGGCAGCTTGCCGGTGAGGATTTCGTAAAGCACCACGCCGAGGGCGTAGAGATCGGCACGGCCATCGACCTGCTGGCCGCGCGCCTGCTCCGGACTCATGTAGCTGGGTGTGCCGACGGCGAAGCCGGCCTGGGTGAACTGGGTGCGGTCTTCCAGCGACTTGGCGATGCCGAAGTCCGAAAGCACCGCCGAACCGTTGGCGCGGAACAGGATGTTGGCCGGCTTCACGTCACGGTGGACCAGGCCCTGGGCATGAGCATAACCGAGCGCCGAGGCGATCTGGCGCAGCCAGAGGATGCCCTGCTCCGGGCTTACGCCTTCGGCGATGCGGTCCTTGAGGGTGCCGTTGGGCAGGTACTCCATGGCCATGTAGTAGTGATGGCCGACGTTGCCAATGTCATGGATGGTGACGGTGTGCGGATGACTGAGACGCGCCAGGGTCTTGCCTTCGCGCAGGAAGCGCTCGCAGAAGCTCGGGTCGGCCGCCAGCGCCGCCGCCATGACCTTCAGCGCCACCTTGCGCTCCAGCGAGCGCTGGGTCGCCAGGTAGACCGTGGCCATCGCGCCGTCGCCAAGCTCGCGCTCGATCTGGTACCCCGGAATCTCTATGTCCATGCTCGCTACTTCCGTCAACAGGCCTTGACGACCACCGCCGTGATGTTGTCTGGCGCCCCCCGGGTCAATCCCAGGTGGACCAGGCTGCGAACCATTTCGTAGGGCGCTGCGTAGCCCAGCACTTCGCGCAGCTCGTCATCCTCGACGGTCTTGTTCAAGCCGTCGCTGCATAGCAGGAAACAGTCATCGGGCAGCACATCCAGCTCGACGCTGGCCAGCTCCAGTTGCTCCTGGGCCCCCACCGCCCGGGTGACGATGTTGGCCAGCGGATGGCTGCGGGCCTCGGCTTCGCTGAGCAGGGTGCTGTCCACCAGCTCCTGGACGTAGCTGTGGTCGTGGGTGATGGCATCCAACTGGCCGCCACGCAGGCGGTACATGCGGCTGTCGCCGGCCCACAGGCAGATGGCGCGGGAACCTCGGGCGGCGAGCAGGACCAGGGTGCTGCCCATCATGCTCACGCCGCGTCGCACGGCCTCGTCGCGCACCGCAGCGTTGATCTGCTCCAGGGCAACCCGCAGGGCCTGGACGTAGCCTTCCAAGTCCTGCTCGGGCGGAATGCCGCGCAGGGTGTCGACGATCAGGCTGCTGACGAAATCGCCGGCCGCGTGGCCACCCATGCCATCGGCCACCACCCACAGGCCGGCGTCCGTCGCGTCCAGGCAGGCATCTTCGTTGACCTGACGCACCATGCCGACATGGGTGTGGCTGGCGGATTCGTAATGATCGATGGATATCGGGACCATCAAAGAATTCCAAATTCGGACTGAATGCTTTCCGGGACGGACGGCTGGCCGCTCTCTCCCACCAGAAATCCCACGAAACTCTGCGGCCCCGGCAAGCCCCGGTAACGCAGCAGGCCGGCGGGTACCCGCTCGGACCCCTTGCCCCACCAGAAACTCGCGCCCTCGCAGGCCAGTTGGCCCAGCGCGGCGCCGCGCGTCTGGGGCGTGGCGGCGGCGACCTGCCAATGACCGTCCCGCCCCTCCCGCCAGGTGGGTCCGGCAGCACAGGACGGCGTGCCGAGACGCGTCACCGCCGCCTCGAACGCCTCGACGTCTGCCTCGTCGCCCAGGGTCGAGAGCAATAGCGCCTCGGCCCGCTCGTACCAGTCGTCCGTCCCGCTCACCAAGGCCGACAGGTCGCTGTCCGCCGGCAACATCACGGCGATGGTCAGTGGAAAGTAGCGCCCGACCCGGTCGATGCTGGGCATCATCACGCCGGTGACCGCCTCGCTGCCGAGCAGGCCCGGCGCCACGGCGAAACGCCAGAGCGGACTGACCAGATAGGCATCCAGCCAGCCGGCGCCGAGCTCCGCCTGGCTCGCTGCCATGCCCGCCGCCAGCCAGGCGTCCCACGCCTCGATGAAGGCCGGTGGCAGGTCGCGGTGCATGAAGTCGCCGCGCCCTGCCAGCTTTCCGTAGAAACCGGGTGTCGTCATAGGCGCTCCGGCAAACTGAAGCCGGACACCACACGGCTGCGGAACGGGTTGAATGCGCTGCTGGCACGTAGCTCGTAGGAGATGCTGGCATTGTCGACGCGCATGCGCAGGGTGAAACGATCCGGCGAGCTGCCCTGGGTCAGGTCGGACTGTTCCAGCAGACGGAACCAGGCCCAGGGACCTTCCACGGTCATCCCTGAGCGTCCGCTGCTGGTGGGCGGTGTGACGGAGACGCGGACCATGCCCAGGGCGTTGGGGCTGGGCCACTGCATCGCCACCGGCCTGCTCGGTCCGTGGTCGTAGCTGAGCTGCTGGCCGTCTAGGTCGAGCATGAACTGGTTGACCGAGGCGTCCATGGTCACCGGCTTGAGTTCGAAGCGCACCGTCGGCTGGGTGCCGCCCGCCCGGAAAAAGGCGTCGCGGATGTTCGCCGCGCGCTGGAAGGTCTGCAACACGCCGGAGCCGATACCGAGCTTCTCCGCCGCCCCCGGCTGCCAGCGCCAGGTGCTGGCGGAGGTATCGACGTAGGGTTGCAGGTACTTGCGGAAGTAGCTGTCGAGCACACCGCCGACGCCAAAGAAGTGCCCGAAATCCTCCAGGGTCGCGTCGCGGCTGCTGCTCCGATCGAGCGGATAGCGGCCAGCCAGGGACTGGCGGTAGACGCTCACCACTTCGCTGAGCCAGGCGGCGTTCAGTTGGTTGCGAATGCCGCCCATCATGCTGTTCGTGGTAGCGCTGACCACGGACTTGACCAGATTCTGCACCACCGGCGGCTGACGCTCGGCGTTGAGGGCGACCCGGTTAGCGGCGGCCGACGCCTGGTTCTTCGCCTCGCCGAGCAGCGCCTCGCCGCTGGCACCGCTCATGCCGCTGACCTGTACGTAGAGTTCGTTGAGGTCGGCCAGCAGGCTGTCGATCGGCGCCTGCTCGTCTCCCTCTTTCGCCACCAGGCTGTTCAGCTCGGCGAAGCGCGCGCTGATCGGGTCTTCCACCGTTGCCGGGCGGCTCTCGCCGGAGCCGGACTGCCCCACCAGCGAGCCGAGCTGCTGCTTGAGCTTGTCCACAGTGCCGCCCTCTTTGGCTTTCTGGGCCAGCAGGCGTTCCTCCTGTTGCAGGTCGGTTTCCTTGGCCACCGCCACGAGCAGCTTTTTCAGCGGCGAGTTCGGCCCGGAGAGCACCCGCAACACGTCGGCGGCCTGGGCCACGTTGGTGATGGGCACGAAATCCAGGTCGGCAAGCAGCGCCTCCCAGTGGTTCAGGTAATCCTGGAAGTACAACTGGCGCACGTCCACCGCCAGGCTGGCGACATCCTGGTTGTCCTCCAGAGTGCGGCCAAGCACCCACTGCTCTTCAGCCAGGGCTCCGGATTGAGTCAGGCTGGCTGCGAGGAAGCCTTCGCGGTAGCCGCGCTGAGTGAAGAAGCCACTCAGCGGATCGTTCAGCGGCCGCCCGCTCTTGCGCGCGAATACCAGCGGCGCATCGCGGCCGGCGGCTTCGCTGATGCGGAAGTCCTTCACGCCTTCCGGCAACTT
The DNA here is from genome assembly GCF_002286785.1 of Pseudomonas sp. PIC25. GTDB lineage: Bacteria > Pseudomonadota > Gammaproteobacteria > Pseudomonadales > Pseudomonadaceae > Pseudomonas_M. The sequence goes on from NZ_MUJY01000117.1 coordinate 48,525, forward strand.
CTGCCGCTTCACCCGGTTGTAGACCCGCTGCGCTACGGACATTTGCTGCAACTGCCGGCGCAGATCGGCAATCAGCGCTTCATCCAGGCGGGCCGGCGGCGGCTTGCGCTCGAACAACGCATCCAGATGCTCGCCCAGGGCCTGGCGCTGCCCGGGTGCGAGATCGCGGGGCAGGCTGTGGTCCCAGTCGAGGTTGATCCAGGCCTTGATGAAGTCCGGGTCGTAATGCTCGGCGCTAGCCAGCATCAGGTAGGCCTTCAGCCCTTCGTAGAGGAAGTCGGAATTGCCGCCGTTGCGTAATTGCTCCTCGATACGGGTCAGCAGGCGTGGCGCGAGTACCGCGATCAGCAACTTGCGGTAAACGCTGCTGGCCTCGGCACCGAGCATATCGCCCTGGAACAGACCGTAACCCTCCGCCCAGGACGGCGGATTGGCGGCTACGTTGCGGACCGCGTTGAGTACCGGCAGTACCGCCAGTACGTCACGCTGCGCCGGACTGATGGCTTCGACCTGATCCTTGAGTGGCTGGACCCGTCCATCGACAGCCGCGATGTAGTTCTGGTTGGCCCGGTAGCTGGCAATCCACACCAGGCAGACGCCGAGAAACAACACCGCCGTCGCCGCCAGGGCGCCGCGCGTGATCCACTTGCGTCGGCGCTCCACCTTCGGGTTGGTACCGACCAGCCCGCGTTCGCCGAACGCCACGTCGCGGAACAGCCGTTCGATGAAATAGCTGCGCCCAGTGCCGGTCTGCCGTGCCAGGTGCTGGCGGTCGAGGTTCATGCTCTGCGCCATGGCACCGATCAGCCGGTCGATCGGGCTGCCTTCCTGGGTGCCGCTGGTGAAGTACACGCCGCGCAGCAGTGGCCGCTCCTCGTAAGGGTTCGGCTTGAACACCGCCTCGAGGAAGCTGGTCAGGTTGTCGCGGATCGCTGCGAACTGTTGCGGAAAGCCATAGATCAGGTCGCGCCGCGCCGGGTCCCGCTCCTGTTGAAGACGCTCCACCAGGCGCTCGGTGAGGCGCTGTTCGAGGGCGGCAAACTCCACCGGGAACGTAGCCAGGGGGCCCTGCGCACTCTTACCGTCGTCGAGGGCGAAGGTGGTGCCCCAGACCTGGGCGCGGTCCTCTTTGTTCAGGTTGTCGAAAAACTCCATGAAGCCCGGCACCAGGTCGAGCTTGGTGAGCATGACGTAGATCGGGAAGCGCACCCCGAGCTGGGTGTACAGCTCCTGCACCCGGGCACGGATGGCCTGGGCGTGGGCGGCACGCTCCGCGTCGCTGCCGAGCAGCAGGTCGGACAGGCTGATGGCAATGAAAGCACCATCGATGGGCCGGCGCTTGCGCTGGTTGCGCAGCAGATCGAGGAAGCCCAGCCAAGCCGCCTTGTCCACCGCCGCGTGGCTGTCCTGGGTGGTGTAGCGGCCGGCGGTGTCGAGCAGCACGGCTTCGTCGGTGAACCACCAGTCGCAGTTGCGCGTGCCCCCGACCCCGCGGATGGCGCCGCTGCCCATCTGCGCCGCCAGCGGGAAGTTCAGCCCGGAGTTGATCAGCGCGGTGGTCTTGCCCGAACCCGGCGGGCCGATGATGACGTACCAGGGCAGTTCATAGAGGTTGCGCCGTTCGTTGCCGCCCAGCTTGGCCCGCTTGAGCAGGGCCAGCGCCTCGTCCATGCGCTGCTTGAGGGTCGCCAGTTCTTCGGCGGTGGCGACGCTGGTTGCATCCGGCGCCACCGCCACCAGGCCCTGCATGACTTTCGCCGCGTTGCGCCGCGCCTGGATGACGCGCAGCACGCGAAAACCGATCCAGATAGCGAACACCAGGGCGATCAGCACCCAGCGTGCCGTGGCCGATGCCAGGGGTTCGTACTCGCCGAAGGCGATCAATGGCCCGAGGAACCAGATGACCAGACTGAGGGCGATCAGGCCGAGTACCGGCACCACCCAGCGGACGAAGAAATTGAAGAACGCCTTCACTGCGCACCCTCCGCGAAAACCGTGATTTCGACCCGACGGTTACGCGCCCGTCCTTCGCTGGTGTCGTTGGATGCCACCGGTTCGGTATCGCTGCGGCCTTCGGCGGTGAAGCGTGCGGGCTGGCCGGTGCGCGCGGCGAGGATGTCAAGCACCTGCTGGGCGCGGTCCTGAGAAAGCTTCCAGTTCGACGGATAGCGCAAGGTCTTGATCGGGCGGTTGTCGCTGTGGCCGGCCACCAGGACCTCGCCGTTGACCTTGCGGATGGCATCGGCGATGCGCAGCAGCAAGGGTTGCAGGTCGTCGGAGATCGACGCGCTGCCGGAGGCGAACAGCTCGTCGCCGCGGATGGTCACCACCGAGCGGTCCACAGCGTCCTCCACCGCGACCCGCTGGGCCTTGATGTCCTCGGCGAGGAAGCGCGCCAGGCGCGGCCGTTCGATGAGCTTGGGCTGCACCGGGGGGCGGTCGATGGTCTGCACCGGGATTTCGCCCAGGGCATGGATGTTCTTGAACACCGGCTCGGCATCCGAGGCCAGCTTCAGGCGCAGGCCGAGCAGGAGCAACAGCAGCAGCGCGGCGCAGACGGCAAACCCGACCCAGGGCGGCAGGTACTGGGTGAGGCGGTCGCGGACCACCGTCAGGCCGCGCCAGTGCGGCGACAGCTCGCGCTCGATTTCGCCACGCACGGTGCGGATCGTCGCGCCGGTGCGCTCACGCAGCGCTTCGAGCTGGCTGCGGCCATCGTTCATTACCCGGTAGCGGCCTTCGAAGCCCAGGCACAGGCACAGGTACAGCAACTCCAGCAGATGCAGGCGCTGACGGGGGTTCTGCAGGCAATGTTCGAGCAACTGGAAGACCTTCTCACCGCCCCAGGCCTCGTTGTGCAGGGTGATCAGCAGGCTTTGCTTGCCCCATTCGCTGCTGCTACCCCACGGCGTGCTGAGCACGGCTTCGTCCAATGCCGTGCACAGCACGTAACGGCTGAGCATCACTTCATCCTGCGGCACACCCGCCTCGCGGGCCTGCTCCTCGAACTGCCGCAGGTAGGCCAGCAATTGGGCCCGCAGGCTGGCAGGCATCGGGTGGGACAGCGTCCTGCGCAAGCGGGTCAGCAAGGCCAGCAACGGGCCGGCCGCGCGCTCCAATGGGTTGAGGCCCTGGCCGCGGACATGGGTCAGCGGTGCGCTGGGCATCTGCGGGGCCGGACCGGCATCCGGGCGTGCCGGCTGCGGGTCGGGGCCTCGTCCGCCGGGCCGGGGCATGATCATGGTGCGGTCGCTGGCCCCCCCGGAACCGCTGCCGACAGGCGCTCCGCCGAAAGGGTCTTCTATCGGATGCATCGAATTATCCTCGAATGGCCCAGAAGGCCAGGTTCAGGCCGGGGAACTGGCCGGCGACGTGGAAGGCGAAACCACCCGAATGGGTCAGTTGCTTCCAGTGGTCGCTACCGCGATCCAGTTCGAAGTAGGTGGAGCCGGCGTGATAGGGAATTTGCCTTGGCGCAACGGGCATCGGCAGCAGCGCGATGCCCGGCAGTTGCAGGTTGACCAGATCGCGGATGTGCTCCACCGACCCTACTTTCGCCTGCTGCGGGAACAGGCTGCGCAGGTGCTCGGCCGGCACATCGGCACGCACCACCAGGACGAAGCTGGCGGCATCGATGAGCGTTCGGTCCGGCAGCATCGCCACGTGTACGCCGTAGGACTTCTCGACGATGGGAATCGGGATGGCGCGGCTGTCGATCACCATCGACAAGGCTTGGCGCAACGCAAGCATCACCGGGGCGAAGGTGGCGTCAAGGTCATCGTGCTGGTAGGCCGGATAATCGGCCGGCCGGCGCGCAGTGGAGGAAAAGGTGCAGAACTCCCCGGCCAGCGCGACCAGCTCGCGGTACAAGGACTCCGGGTGCAGCGGGCTGAGCCGGGCCAGATGGGCGAGTAAGGGCTCGGCGCGGTTGACCAGTTGCAGCAGGAGGAAGTCGGCGATTTCCGAGGCACCGCCGGCACCCGAGGCCACCACTCGACCGGCCAGTGCCTCGCCGCGTTGATGCAGCAGTCCCTGCAGTTCGCTGCGAAAGCCGGACAAGGTGTGCGACGCGGCGACGTCCAGCAACGGCGGAATGTAGGTTTCGTCCAGTTGCAGGGCGCCGTCGTTGCGCTTCTCCACCACCCGTACCACGCCCACGCAGGCGTATTCGCCGAGGCCATCCCGCTCGGTGAGCAGACGGAAGGCACGGGAGCCCACCGCTACCGGTGCGCGGCTCTCGAACGGTGCGTTGTCGTCACGCACCTCGCGGACCTGGCTCACATAGCGCGCGCCACCCAGCGGCTCGCCCTCGCCCGCCGTGTCGCGGGTCCCGGCACGCTTGAGCGGCAGGGCCAGGTAGACCAATCCATCGCGCAGGTTGTCGTCGACGGCCAGCGGCGGCGGCGCCGGGTCGTCGCCGGGTATGTGGAACGGCGTGCCATCGGGCAGCACGCCGCGGGCGGACACGATGGCCAGCTTGCCCTGGGTCAGCAGGGCATCGTCGATACGCAGCTCGGAGAAACCCCAGCCGCCAGCGATCAGGCTGCGGCAACGGCCATCGACCAGGGTTTCGAGGAAACGATCATGTTGCTGAAAGTGCTGGGGCCGGAGAAACATTCCCTCGGACCACACCACTCGGTTATTCCAGGACATGGTTGGACTCCGACCGGGCTATTTCTCTTCCGCGGGCATGGCGCTCACGGCGCGGGCCCCGAGGGTGATGTCGAACCGGCTCTCCTCATTGGCCGGTATGCTGACGAGCTGCCGCCATACGGCGCTGTCCAGGTCGCGGTAGGCCACCACGATGCCGAGCAGGCGGGTCGAGGCATCCAGGGCCCGCTCCAGCTCCTGGCGGTCGCCCGGCTGGATCAGCAGTTCATCCTGCTCGATCAGGTCGGCCGCAAGCGTGGCCTGTGGGGATTCGACCAGGGAGAAGTAATCGGCCCGGCTGAACGCGGCGCCGCTCTTCAATTCGTAGAGCCGGACACGGACGGGGGCCGCCTGCCCGCTGGCGGAGGGATTGAGATCGGCGGAGGCCTGGAACTGCAGCAGGACCCGGGTCGGTGGAGGTTCGGATGCACAAGCGGCCAGTAATAATGCAGCCACTGTTATCCATAATGTCCTTGGCATGTATCCGTCCTCTATGACGTTTAATTCCGAATCAGAATAGACCGCAAAAACGAAGCGGGGCCGAAGAAGTAAGAAACTTACGAATCCCAGCAAAGTGCCACTATTTTAGTGGCTCTTTAGTTGCGTCTTAGTCTGAGACTTTGTTCTTCGTAGGCGCGACTGAATTCGCGTCCGAACAGGTCCTGAAAATCGTCTTCCGCCTCCTTCGAAATATTGGCATAGAGCTCGGTGAACAATGCCCAGTATTGCGCCTGCCGACCTCCCGGCAATAAGCCAGCAAGTCCGGAGGGTTTATTCAGGCGCGCTTCGAGTTCCGCCGGCTCGAAGCGCTTCAACAAATGTTTGATGGCCGCTTGTACGCCCGCCATGACGGCCAGTTGATGGGCCTTGAGGTCTTCGAAACTTTCCGCGATAGCCCGGTCCGGCGCCATGAAGGCCTGGTTGCCATGGCGCAGCAATAACAGCATGGCCTCGTCGGCGTTTGGCGCGAATTTCAGCGGGTTGTTCTCCACCGGTCGGATCATGGTCTGGGCCATGCGGAACTCGCCCTTCAGGCTGCTACGGGCGCGCAGCACGTCCAACAGCCCTTCCACCATGAGCCGGTAGCTACGGCCGATAGCCTCCATCTGCGCAGCCGCCTCGTCACGATTGACGTTCACCTGGTCCATGCCAGCGCCCCGCAGGAAGGCTTCCAGAGCCTCGCTGTGGCCGGTCGGAGCGCTGCTCCGCTCGGCGCGCGGCGGAACCGGCGTCGGTTTCGGCGGCGGCATCGGGCTCTGTTCGGGCTCGGGGGCAATTGGCATTTCCGCGACCGGCTCGCTCGGCATGGCCAGTGGAGCCGGCTCGACCGGTTGCCGCGGCGGCACGGCAGCGCCCGATGCGGGCGTGCTCAGCTCGGCGAACGGGTCCCAATCCATGGGAATCGCCGGCTGCGGAGGGGATACCGCAGGAACTACCGGCTCCGGCAGCACGGGCTCCGGCGGCCGGAAGTCATGCCGGTCGGCGGGGACGTGGTCCGGACGAGGAGCTGGCGGCACCGTCGGCGCGGCGAGGAAATCGAACAGATCGGGCTTGGTATCGAGGGACGAACGTCCCTGGAAATGCGCACTGATGGGGACGTTGGGAGCTGCCGGCTGAGCGGCCGGGGCGATTTCCGGTGCGCCGGTCTGCCGGCTCATGAGGGCATCGAAACTGATGAAGGGATCGGCCGTCGCCACGCCGGGGCTCATGGCATCGAGCTGCACCAGGATCTCGTACTCGCCCAGGCGCAGCACCTCGCGGTCCTGCAGCGGTTCGCTGTTGCCGCGCCGCATGCGAACCCCCGAATTCACCAGCAGCACGCCGTTGGTGCTGGTATCGGTCAGGTAGTAGGTCCCGTCGCGGAACTGGATGGTGCAGTGCTGGCTCGACACCAGACGCTCCGGATCGGGCAGCACCCAGTCGTTATCCGTGCCCCGCCCTATCCTCAGCTCGCCTTGATCGAGCGTCATTTCCGCACACTGTCCCGGTGTGAGTTTGTGATAACTGGTGATGGTCAAACGCAGCGGCATTAAAGCTCCTTGCATCCCGCCAATGATGGCTATTAAATATCAAGCCAGTTGCATCCAGTATAAACTTCATAAAGCCGTTGAGTGTCGCCCATTGCAGCAATGAGTGTTGTGCTTTTTTGGAATTAGGCATATAGCAAAACAAAATAAACATCTCTTTCCGATTTGACCTATCTTCTATCCCCCTGAACTTCGGGCGCCCATCCGAGACTTCTTGACAAGTTCGAATCGCGGCCAAGAATTAGCTCATTCTTACAAACAGATTTACTGAAAGCGGTGTTGCCAGAGCGTAATCCGAAGGACGCGGATTAAGTCGTACGTTCATGATGTCGGCGCGCCAGCTTTATTCAGGTTGATATGGAGATCACCCGCTGTGGTGGACTTACCACTGTTGATTACGGCTGTCAGCGCAGACTCGCCCTGTGGCGACGACCTGGAATACGATGCCTCCTTTCTCGAGCTGGAGCGTGCCGCACAGGGCTTGCCCGAGCGGCAGATGGGCGATGCCGTACTGGCCGCCGAGCCCCCTGAGTGGCGCAAGGTCCGCGACTTGGCCACGAGCCTGTTCGGGCGCAGCAAGGACCTGCGCATCGCCAACTACCTGGTGCAAAGCGCTATCGCCCTGGATGGCTTCCCCGGCCTGACCCAAGGCCTCGCGCTGGTTCGCGAACTGCTCGAACGTTACTGGGAGGACCTCCATCCCCGCCTGGACAGCGAAGACGACAACGATCCCACCTTCCGCCTCAATGCCCTGCGCGGGCTGACCGACGAAACCCTGCTGCAACTGCTTCGCGATGCGCCCCTGGTGCGTTCGCGCGCCTTCGGCACGGTCAGCCTGAGAGCGGCGCTGAATGCGTCTGGGTTGCAGCGTTTCGCCTCGGAAACGTTGAACCTGGAACAGGTCGCCGGCGCCTTCCAGAACAGCGAAACCGAGGAACTGGAAAGCACCCGGGCGGCGCTCGCCGAGGCACAGATCCACTTGGCCGCCATCGAAAGCGAAGTAAGCAATCGCGTCGATGCGGCCGAAAGCATCGACCTCGCGCCGCTCAAGCAGTCGCTTCGCCTGGCATTGCAGTTGATCAATGAGCACGCACCGCACGTCAATGGAGCACCGGTCGACATGCCCGCAGCAGAATCCGCCGCGAACGATCCGCTGCCCCAGGGTGCCGGCAACGCTCCCGCAGCGCCCCGCGCATCGGCTGAAATCACCAGCCGGGAAGACGTGCTGAAAAACCTCGACCGCATCCTGGCGTACTACGCCACTCACGAACCCTCCAGCCCGGTGCCCGTCCTGCTGACCCGTGCCAAGACGCTGGTGACCGCCGATTTCGCCGCCATCGTGCGCAACCTGATCCCGGACGGACTTTCGCAATTCGAAAACCTGCGAGGCCCCGGTTCCGAATAGTGCGGTGACGCTTATCCGTTTTTTCCGACGCCAATCCAGCCCGTCAGAGGCTGCCAAGGAGGAGCAACATGGCTAGCACCAGCAGTCAGAAGTTCATCGCGCGAAACCGCGCACCCCGCGTCCAGATCGAGTACGACGTGGAACTCTACGGCGCGGAGAAGAAGGTCCAGCTGCCCTTCGTCATGGGCGTCATGGCCGACCTCGCCGGCAAACCCGCCGAACCGCTGCCGGCGGTCGCCGACCGTAAGTTCCTGGAGATCGACGTCGACAACTTCGACTCCCGTCTCAAGGCCATGAAGCCGCGCGTGGCATTCAATGTGCCGAATGCGCTCACCGGCGAAGGCAACCTGAGCCTGGACATCACCTTCGAGAGCATGGACGACTTCAGCCCGGCGGCCATCGCCCGCAAGGTCGACTCGCTCAACCAGTTGCTCGAAGCCCGCACCCAGCTGGCCAACCTGCTGACGTACATGGATGGCAAGACCGGCGCCGAGGAAATGATCTTGAAAGCGATCAAGGACCCGGCGCTGCTGCAGGCACTCGCCAGCGCACCCAAGCCGACCGATTCCGAGCCGCAAGCGTAAGGAGGACCTGAACCATGGCCGAACCGATGAGCAATGAAGCGCTGCAGCCCGAAGCCGCCACCGAGCAGACCAGCGAGTTCGCGAGCCTGCTGCTGCAGGAGTTCAAACCCAAGACCGAGCGTGCCCGCGAGGCGGTGGAAACCGCCGTTCGCACCCTGGCCGAGCATGCGCTGTCGCGCACCGACCTAATTTCCAATGACGCGATCACTTCCATCGAATCGATCATCGCCGCGATCGACGCGAAGCTGACCGCCCAGGTCAACCTGATCCTGCATCACCAGGACTTCCAGCAACTGGAAAGCGCCTGGCGCGGCCTGCATTACCTGGTGAACAACACCGAGACCGACGAGCAATTGAAGATTCGCGTGATGAGCATCTCCAAGAGCGAGCTGCACAAGACGCTGAAGAAATTCAAGGGCACCGCCTGGGACCAGAGCCCGATCTTCAAGAAGATGTACGAGGAAGAGTACGGCCAGTTCGGCGGCGAGCCCTACGGCTGCCTGGTGGGCGACTACTACTTCGACCAGTCGCCGCCGGACGTGGAGCTGCTCGGCGAAATGTCGAAGATCTGCGCGGCCATGCACGCGCCCTTCATCGCCGCCGCCTCGCCCACGGTGATGGGCATGGGCTCCTGGCAGGAGCTGTCCAACCCGCGCGACCTGACCAAGATTTTCACCACGCCGGAATACGCCGCCTGGCGCTCGCTGCGCGAGTCGGAGGACTCCCGCTACATCGGCCTGACCATGCCGCGTTTCCTCGCTCGCCTGCCCTACGGCGCGAAGACCGATCCGGTGGATGCCTTCGCCTTCGAGGAAGAGACCACCGGTGCGGACAGCTCCAAGTACACCTGGGCCAACTCGGCCTATGCGATGGCGGTCAACATCAACCGCTCCTTCAAGCTCTATGGCTGGTGCTCGCGGATTCGCGGCGTGGAGTCCGGCGGCGAAGTGCCGAACCTGCCGACCCACACCTTCCCCACCGACGACGGCGGTGTGGACATGAAGTGCCCGACCGAGATCGCTATTTCCGACCGCCGCGAAGCGGAGCTGGCGAAGAACGGCTTCATGCCCCTGCTGCACAAAAAGAACACCGACCTGGCGGCCTTCATCGGCGCCCAGTCGCTGCAGAAACCGGCCGAATACGACGACCCGGACGCCACCGCCAATGCCAACCTGGCCGCGCGTCTGCCGTACCTGTTCGCCACCTGCCGCTTCGCGCATTACCTGAAGTGCATCGTTCGCGACAAGATCGGCTCGTTCAAGGAGAAGGACGACATGCAGCGCTGGCTGCAGGACTGGATCCTCAACTACGTGGACGGCGACCCGGCGCACTCCACCGAGACCACCAAGGCCCAGCACCCGCTGGCCGCAGCCGAGGTGGTGGTGGAAGAAGTCGAGGGCAACCCCGGTTACTACAACTCGAAGTTCTTCCTGCGTCCGCACTACCAGTTGGAAGGGCTGACGGTATCGCTGCGCCTGGTATCCAAGCTGCCTTCGGCGAAGGCGGCCTGACCAATCACGACAAGCGTCCGCCACGGAGGCGGCCGCCAGGGAACCAGTGGCGCGAGCCACTAAGGAGGCATGATGGCTGTTGATATGTTTATCAAGATCGGGGACGTCAAGGGCGAATCCAGGGACAAGGCACACGCCGACGAAATCGACGTCCTGGCCTGGAGCTGGGGCATGGCCCAGTCCGGCTCGATGCACATGGGCGGTGGCGGCGGTGCCGGCAAGGTCAACATCAACGACCTGTCGTTCACCAAGTACGTCGACAAGGCGTCGCCCAACCTGATGATGGCTTGCTCCAGCGGCAAGCATTATCCCGAGGCGAAGCTGACGATCCGCAAGGCCGGCGGCGACAATCCGGTCGAGTACCTGGTGATCACCCTGAAAGAGGTTCTGGTCTCCTCGCTGAGCACCGGCGGCAGCGGTGGCGAGGATCGCCTGACGGAGAACGTCAGCCTCAACTTCGCCCAAGTGCTGGTCGACTACCAACCGCAGAAAGAAGACGGCGCGAAGGACGGCGGGCCAATCAAGTACGGCTGGAACATTCGCGAAAACGTCAAGGTGTAACAGCCCGTCCCCTGCGGTGGCTGCCGCAGGGGACGCGGAACCTTGCTTGCCACGGAACGGGAGCTTCGACATGGCAACGCCGGCATTCATCAATCTCTGGAATAACTACCCAAGCGAGAACCACCCCTGCGACGGTGGCTGGGACAACCAGTGCGCGATCCGCATGAGCATCACCCTGAATGCCGAGCGCACCATCCACGTGGACCGCAACACCTACTCCGAACCCAAGTGCAGCCATGGCCATGCCCGTGGCGCCGAATCCCTCGCCAACTGGCTCTGGCGTCGTCACCTCGGGCGACCGCGCATCTATACCGATGGGGCGGCAGCCAAGCGCACCCTCAACGACAAGACCGGGATCATCTTCTTCAAGGACTGCTTCACACGCCGGGGCGAAAGCCGCGCCGTGGGCGACCACATCGACCTGTGGAACCGCGGGTTCACCAAGACCTACGACGATCCGTCCAACCTGTCCGCCCAGGTCTGGTTCTGGGAGCTGTCATGACGCGAGCACTCAACGCCCTGCTCTACTCTGCCCTATGCATCGCCCTGCCCGCCTGCGCGCAGACCAGCGCGGACACCGCCACAGAGGCTCGCCTGGGCGAACGGCAACTGACATTGGAGGAACACGACGGACGCTGTGCGCTGGTGGAGCCCGGCCAGGCCGACCTCGACCTGCAACTCAAGTGGCCCTGCCAGTTCCACCGCGACCGCGAAGGCGGGCTACGCACGCTGCAGGTGGGGGAAAACCGCGTGCTGCTCGTGGAGAGCAGCGAAAAGGTGCCGGACAGCCAGGACTGCCGCACCGAAATCCAGGCGGTCAGGACCCTCGGCACCGGTCTCGAACCCTCGGAGGCGGTCAGCCGGGTGGCGGCCTGTCCGCCGATCCAGTGGGACGACAAGGTCTTCATCGGCCTGTTCGAATCCCGTCCCTGATCCGCCCGACCCTGCCGGAACGGTAGCGACACCGCACCGGCCGAAAATGAAAGGAAGCCGCGATGAATGCCGATGAACTACTCCGTGCCGGACGCATCGACGATGCCCTGAACGCGCTTCAGGAGCAGGTCCGCAGCCAGCCGGGCAACGCCGACCTGCGGGTTTTCCTGTTCCAGTTGCTCGCGATCATGGGGCAATGGTCGCGTGCGCAGAAGCAGCTTACGGTCGCCGGCGAGCTGGAAGCCAAGGCCCTGGCCATGGTGCAGATCTACCGCGCCGCGCTGGATTGCGAAGCGCTGCGGGCCGAAGTGTTCGCCGGTCGGGTGACGCCGGTGCTGCTTGGCGAACCGGCGGACTGGGTCGCGCTGCTGGTCCAGGCACTGCGCCTCGATGGCGAAGGCCAGGCCGAAGCCGCTGCCCGTCTGCGCGATCAAGCGTTCGAGACCGCTCAGGCGGTGGCCGGCCAGGCGAATGACGAGACTTTCGCCTGGTTCGCCGATGCCGACCCGCGCCTCGGCCCGGTACTGGAGGTGATCGTCAACGGCCGCTACGCCTGGCTGCCGATGCAGAACCTGCGCAGCCTCAAGACGGAAGCACCGGAGGATTTGCGCGATCTCGTCTGGCTGCCCGCCGAACTGACACTGATCAACGGCGGCACCACTGTTGCACTGATCCCCAGCCGCTACCCGGAAACCCCCACCCAGGGCGACGATGCCGCGCGTCTCGCGCGCAAGACCGACTGGGACGGCAACCGGCCGCTCGGACAACGCCTGTTCGCCACCGATAATGGCGACTACCCGTTGTTCGAACTGCGCAGTCTCAACTTCGACCCGGTGGAAGGTTGAGATGGCCGAACTGACGCCCCAGGAACGCCTGCAGCCGTCCTTGCTGGATCGTCTGACCGACGAAGAGCCCGGCAACCCGCGGGAAGGCGCCGACCGCCGGATCATGTCGCTGAACCAGCTCAAGGCATCGGTGCTGCGCGACCTGGCCTGGCTGTTCAACACCACCGCCCTGTTCGATCCGGACACCGGCACGCAGATTCCCGCCGGCAGCTCGGTGCTCAACTACGGCCTGCCGGCGCTGGCCGGCCATACCGCGTCGAGTGTGGATGTCCATGCGGTGGAAGAACTCCTCGCCGAGGCCATCGCCGCTTATGAGCCGCGCATCCTGCGCAGCTCCCTGAAAGTCCGTGCGCAACTGCGACCCGAAGAAATGGACCACAACGCCCTGAGCTTCGAGATCGAGGGTGACCTCTGGGCCGAGCCGGTCCCCCTGCGCATGCTGCTCACCACCAACCTGGACCTCGAGACCGGCCACGTGCGCGTGATGCCGGCCGAACAGCAGCGGAGGCCGCGATGAACCCTCGCCTGCTCGATTACTACAACCAGGAACTGCTGCACATCCGCGAAAGCGCGGCGGAGTTCGCCAGCGAATACCCGAAGATCGCCAGCCGCCTGAGCCTGTCCGGTATCGACTGCGCCGACCCCTATGTCGAGCGCCTGCTGGAGGGCTTCGCCTACCTGACCGCACGGGTGCAGCTGAAGCTGGATGCGGAATACCCGACCTTCACCCATAACCTGCTGGAAATCGCCTACCCGCACTACCTGGCGCCCACCCCGTCGATGGTGATGGTGCAACTCCAGGCCGACCCCAACGAGGGCTCGCTGACCGGCGGCTTCACCGTCAAGCGTGACTCGGCGCTGCGAGGGCTGCTCGGTCACGAAGAGCAGACCGCCTGCGAGTACCGCACGGCCCACCCGGTCACGCTCTGGCCCCTGGAGGTTGCCCGTGTCGAATATTTCGGCACCCCGGCAGCGACCCTCGGGCGCCTGGCCGCCAGTGAGCCCCGCGCCAAGGCCGGCCTGCGCCTGCGCCTGCGTACCGGCGCCGGACTGCCCTTCAACAGCCTGGGCCTGGATAGCTTGCCGTTCTACCTGCACGGCGCCGACGAACAACCCTTCCGCCTTTACGAGCAACTGTTCGGCAAGGCATGCGCGCTGTTCGTGAAGAGCCCGCAGGATGACTGGGTGGAGCGCCTGCCGCTGAAAGCGCTGCGCCCGCGCGGATTGGATGACGAAGATGCTTTGCTGCCGGTGGTGCCGCGAGCCTTCCAGGGCTATCGACTGTTGCAGGAATACTTCGCCCTGCCCCATCGCTACCTGTTCGCCGAGTTCACCGGCTTGGGTCCGGCCGTCCGCCGCTGTGCCGGCCAGGAGTTGGAACTGATCGTCCTGTTCGAGCAACTGGACCCAACCCTGGAAGGTACGCTGGGCGTCGAGCAATTCGTGCTCTTCTGCACGCCGGCGATCAACCTGTTCCCTCGGCGCGCGGACCGCATCCACCTGTCCGAACGGGTACACGAACATCACGTGATCGCCGACCGTACCCGCCCGCTGGATTTCGAAATCCACTCGCTGCAACAGGTCATCGGCTACGGCAGCGGCCCGGAGCAACCGTTCCAACCGTTCTATGCCGTGCGCGACCCGGCCCGCTACGGTCGCGAGCAGGCCTACTACATCGTCCGCCGTGAGCCACGCCGGCTGTCCAGCCAGCGGCGGCGGCGCGGGCCGCGCGCCAGCTACGTCGGCAGCGAGACGTTCGTCTCCCTGGTGGACGCCAACCAGGCGCCCTATCGCCACGATCTGCGCCAACTGGGCGTCAAGGCGTTGTGCACCAACCGCGACCTGCCGCTGCTGATGCCGGTGGGCACGGCGAAAAGCGATTTCACCCTGGAAGACAGTGCCCCCGTGCTGGCCGTGCGCTGCCTGGCCGGACCGAGCCGGCCGCGCGCCAGCCGTGCCCACGACGCCAGCGCCTGGCGGCTGATCAGCCAGCTCTCGCTGAACTACCTGTCGCTGACCGAGCACGGACAAGGGGCAGCGGCCCTGCGGGAGTTGCTGCGCCTGTACGGCGACCCCGGCGACCCGGCCATTCAATTGCAGATCGAGGGGCTGCGCGAGGTACGCAGCCGGCCCTGCACCCGGCGCCTGCCGATGCCGGGCCCGATCGTCTTCGGCCGTGGCCTGGAAATCAGCCTGGAATTCGACGAAAACGCCTTCCGCGGTACCGGGGTCTTCCTCCTCGGCAGCGTGTTCGAGCGTTTCCTGACCCGTTATGTGTCGATCAACAGCTTTACCGAAACGGTGCTGCGCACCACGGAACGAGGCGAGGTGATGCGATGGCCGGCGAACCCCGGACGCCGTCCGAACCTTTGAACACGCTCGCCGAGATGGCGGCCGAGCCCTGGAGCTACGACTTCTTCCAGGCGCTGCGGCGCATCGAGTGCGAGTTACCGGAACGCCCGCGCATCGGCCACTCGGTACGCCTGGGCGAGGACCCGCTACGCCTCGGCCAACGCCCGGACTGTGGCTTCGCCCCTTCGACCCTGGCCGCCGTGGAGCCCGGAACCGACGGCCGCCCGCCGCGCCTCGAACAGTTCTTCTTCGGTCTGACCGGACCGAACGGCCCGCTGCCCCTGCACCTCACCGAATATGCCCGGGAACGTGCGCGGCACCACAGCGATCCGACCTTCAAGCGCTTCCTGGATGTGTTCAACCACCGCCTGCTCACCCTCTTCTACCGCGCCTGGGCCGAGTCGCGGCCGACGGTCAGCCACGACCGCCCGGACGACGACTACTGGGCCGCGCGCCTGGGTGCGCTATCCGGTCGCGGCATGGAAAGCCTGCTCGGCCAGGGGCCGATCTCCGACAGCGCGCGCTACCACTACACCGGCCATCTGGCAGCGCAGACCCGCTACCCGGACGGGCTCAGCGCCATTCTCTCCACCTATTTCGAGCTGCCGGTGAGCATCGAGGAGTACATCGGACAGTGGCTGGAACTCCCCGAGTGCAGCCGGCTCGGCCACAGCGCCAGTTCGCTCGGCGAAGACCTTTGCCTGGGCAGCCACGTCTGGGACCGGCAGCACAAATTCCGCATTCGCCTGGGCCCGCTGGATCTCTCCCATTACCAGCGCCTGCTGCCCGACGGCGAGCTGTTCGGCGAACTCGCCGCCTGGGTCGCGGAATACCAGGGCGAAGAGCTGGACTGGGAAGTGAACCTGGTCCTGCGCCAGGAAGACGTGCCGCCCATCAACCTCGACGGCGGCGACCGGCTCGGCTTCAACACCTGGCTGGGCACACCGGAAACGGACCCCGCGGACCTCTCGCTAGGTCGCCATTACGCCTTGGAAAGCCCCTCCACCCCACGGACCGAGGAGACAACAACATGAGCGAAATCAGCCGCGCCGCGCTGTTCGGTAAATTGAACAGCCTCGCCTACAAAGCCATCGAAGCCGCCACGGTGTTCTGCAAGCTGCGGGGCAACCCCTACGTCGAACTGGTCCACTGGCTCCACCAGATTCTCCAGTTGCCGGATTCCGACCTGCATCAGTTGATCCGCCAGTTCAACGTGGAGCCGGCCCGGCTGGCCAAGGACATGAGCGATGCGCTGGACCGCCTGCCGCGCGGCTCCACCTCGATCACCGACCTCTCCTCCCACGTCGAGGAAGCGGTGGAGCGCGGCTGGGTCTACGGCAGCCTGATGTTCGGCGAAAGTCAGGTGCGCACCGGCTATCTGATTGTCGGCATCCTCAAGACACCGAGCCTGCGCCATGCCCTGCTGGCGATTTCCCGCGAGTTCGACAAGTTCAAGGTGGAGACGCTAACCGAGCGCTTCGATGAATACGTGGGCAACTCGCCGGAGAACGGTCTGTCCGCCACCGACGGTTTCAATGCCGCCGCGCCCGGCGAAACCAGCGGCGCCATGGCACCCAGCGCCCTGGGCAAGCAGGAAGCGCTCAAGCGCTTCACCGTCGACCTCACCGAACAGGCCCGCAACGGCAAGCTCGACCCCATCGTCGGCCGCGACGAGGAAATCCGCCAACTGGTGGACATCCTCATGCGTCGCCGGCAGAACAACCCGATCCTCACTGGCGAAGCCGGGGTGGGCAAGACGGCGGTGGTGGAAGGCTTCGCCCTGCGCATCGTCGCCGGCGACGTGCCGCCTGCCCTCAAGGATGTGGAGCTGCGCAGCCTGGACGTTGGCCTGCTGCAGGCCGGCGCGAGCATGAAGGGTGAGTTCGAACAGCGCCTGCGCCAAGTAATAGAAGACGTCCAAAGTTCGCCCAAGCCGATCATTCTGTTCATCGATGAAGCCCACACTCTGGTCGGCGCCGGCGGCGCGGCGGGTACCGGCGATGCGGCCAACCTGCTCAAGCCGGCCCTGGCCCGCGGTACCCTACGCACCGTGGCGGCCACCACTTGGGCGGAATACAAGAAGCACATCGAGAAGGACCCGGCCCTGACCCGGCGCTTCCAGGTCGTCCAGGTGGACGAGCCGTCCGAGCAGAAGGCGATCCTGATGATGCGCGGCGTCGCCTCCACCATGGAGCAGCACCACAAGGTACAGATCCTCGATGAGGCGCTGGAGGCGGCGGTGAAGCTGTCCCACCGCTACATCCCGGCGCGGCAGTTGCCGGACAAGTCGGTCAGCCTGCTGGACACCGCCTGCGCGCGGGTCGCCATCAGTCTGCATGCGGTGCCCGCCGAGGTGGACGACAGCCGTCGGCGCATCGAAGCGCTGACCACCGAGCTGGCGATCATCGAGCGCGAGCAGGCCATCGGCATCGATATCCGCAGCCGCCGCGCCGACGCCGAAGCGGCGCTGGCCACCGAACGCGAGCGTCTGACCGCGCTGGAGGCCCGTTGGAGCGAAGAGAAGGCACTGGTGGACGAGCTGCTCGCCGTGCGCGCCCAGTTGCGTGGCGCGGCAGAAGCGGTCGACGACACCGGCTCGGCTCCGGACGCACCGGCCGGCCGCCTCGACGATGCCGAGCGCCAGGCTCTGCGCGACAGACTCGGCGAATTGCAGGAGCGCTTGAGCACGCTACAGGGCGAGTCGCCGTTGATCCTGCCTAGTGTGGACTACCAGGCCGTGGCCTCGGTGGTGGCCGACTGGACCGGTATCCCGGTCGGCCGCATGGCACGCAACGAGATCGAGACCGTCCTGAACCTGGACCAGCAACTGAAGAAGCGCATCATCGGTCAGGACCATGCCCTGGAGATGATCGCCAAGCGCATCCAGACCTCCCGTGCCGGCCTCGACAACCCGAGCAAGCCGATCGGCGTCTTCCTCCTCGCCGGCACCTCCGGCGTCGGCAAGACGGAAACCGCCCTGGCCCTGGCCGAAGCCCTGTACGGCGGTGAGCAGAACGTCATCACTATCAACATGAGCGAGTTCCAGGAAGCGCACACCGTCTCCACCCTCAAGGGCGCCCCGCCCGGCTACGTGGGCTACGGCGAAGGCGGTGTGCTGACCGAGGCCGTGCGGCGCAAGCCCTACAGCGTGGTGCTGCTCGACGAGGTGGAGAAAGCCCACCCGGACGTCCACGAGATTTTCTTCCAGGTGTTCGACAAGGGCATGATGGAAGACGGCGAAGGCCGCCTGATCGACTTCAAGAACACTCTCATCCTGCTCACCACCAACGCCGGCACCGAGCTGATTTCCAACCTGTGCAGCGACCCGGAACTGATGCCCGACCCGGAAGGCATCGCCAAGGCCCTGCGCGAACCGCTGCTCAAGGTCTTTCCGGCCGCCCTGCTCGGCCGCCTGGTGACCATCCCCTACTACCCGTTGAGCGATGAAATGCTGAAGAGCATCACACGCTTGCAACTCGACCGGATCAAACGCCGTGTCGAAGCCGGCCACAAGGTGCCGTTCGACTACGATCCGGAGGTGGTGGATCTGATCGTTTCGCGTTGCACCGAGACCGAAAGCGGCGGCCGGATGATCGACGCCATCCTCACCAACACGCTGCTGCCCGACCTGAGCCGGGAGTTCCTCACCCGGATGCTGGAGGGCCGGCCGCTGGCCGGGGTGCATATCAGCGGCCGCGACAACGCGCTGCACTACGATTTCGAACGCGGGGCGGCTAGCGCCTGAGCGAGGCCGGACTATCGATGGCGATTACACAGAACACGCGACTGGTACAGGTCACCAGCCCCCTCGGGGAGAACGTGCTGGCCCTGCAGAGCCTGGATGGCAGCGAAGAACTCGGACGAATCTTCCAGTACGAACTGGAGCTGATTTCCGAGGACCCGTCCGTCAAGTTCGACCAGCTGCTGGGCAAGCCCATGACCCTGACGCTGGAGCTGCACGATGGCGGCAAACGCTATTTCCACGGCATCGTCAGCCGTTGCAGCCAGGGCGCCGGCAACGGCCAGTTCGCAGGCTACCATGTCAGCCTACGGCCCTGGTTGTGGCTGCTCAGCCGCACCTCCGATTGCCGGATTTTCCAGAACCGCACCGTGCCGGACATCATCAAGCAGGTGTTCCGCGACCTCGGTTTCTCCGACTTCGAGGACTCGTTGAGCCAGACCTACCGCGAGTGGGAATACTGCGTACAGTACCGCGAGACCAGCTTCGACTTCGTCAGCCGGCTGATGGAGCAGGAAGGCATCTACTACTACTTCCGCCACGAGAAAAGCCGTCACGTGCTGGTACTGGCCGACGCCTACGGCGCGCATTCGACGGTGAGCAACTACGCCAGCGTGCCCTACTACCCACCGACCGACGAGCAGCGCGAACGCGACCACTTCTTCGACTGGCGCCTGGCCCGCGAAGTCCAATCCGGCTCCCTTGCGCTCAACGACTACGACTTCCAGCGACCCGGCGCGCGCCTGGAGGTCCGCTCCAGCGTGTCGCGCAGCCACGCCCACGGCGACTACCCGCTCTACGACTACCCGGGCGAGTACGTGCAAAGCAAGGACGGCGAGCACTATGCCCGTACCCGCATCGAAGCCATCCAGGCGCAGTTCGAGCGCGTGCAACTGCGCGGCAAGGCACGCGGCCTGGGCTCCGGCCACCTGTTCAAACTGACCAACTATCCCCGCGACGACCAGAACCGCGAATACCTGGTGGTGGGAGCGCGCTACCGCATTACCCAGGAAAGCTACGAGTCGGGCCGTATGGAAGGCATGCTGCAGTACGAGAGCGACCTCGATTGCATGGACGCCAGCCAGACCTTTCGCCCCCTGCCGCTTACCCCACTGCCCATCGTCCAGGGGCCGCAGACCGCCTTGGTGGTGGGCCCCAGCGGCGAAGAAATCTGGACCGACCAGTACGGCCGGGTGAAAGTGCATTTCTATTGGGATCGCCACGACCAATCCAACGAGAACAGCTCCTGCTGGATGCGCGTGTCCCAGGCCTGGGCCGGCAAGAATTGGGGCGCGATCCAGATTCCACGGATCGGCCAGGAAGTCATCGTCAGCTTCCTCGAAGGCGACCCCGACCGGCCGATCATCACCGGCCGGGTCTACAACGCCGAGCAAACCGTACCCTACGACCTGCCGGCCAACGCCACCCAGAGCGGCGTGAAGAGCCGCTCCAGCAAGGGCGGCACGCCGGCGAACTTCAACGAAATCCGCATGGAAGACAAGAAAGGCGCAGAGCAGCTCTTCATCCACGCGGAGAAGAACCAGGACATCGAGGTCGAGAACGACGAGACCCACTGGGTCGGCCACGACCGCAGCAAGACCATCGACAACGACGAGACCGTCCTCGTCCAGCATGACCGCACCGAGACGGTGGGTAACAACGAAACCATCACCATCGGCGTAAACCGCACCGAGAGCGTCGGCAACAACGAGACCATCACCATTGGGGTGAACCGCACGGAAGTCGTCGGCAGCAACGAAACCATCACCATCGGCAGCAACCGCACGATCACCGTCGGCGCCAACGAGACCGCCGCCGTGGCCCTGCAACGCACCCATGCGGTGGGCCTCAACGAGACGATCACCGTCGGCGCCGCCCAGGAAATCGCCATCGGTGCCTACCAGACCGTCAACGTGGGCGCCAACCAGGACATCAACGTGGGCCGCAACCAGTCGACCAACGTGGGCTCCAACCGCTCGGTGGATGTCGGCTCCAATCTGTCGACCACGGTGAAATCGAACGAATCGCGCAAGGTCGACGGAGGACGCACCACCGGCATCGACAAGGACGACTCCCTGAAGGTGGGCAAGAACCTGGTCATCGACGCCGGCGACTCGATCACCATCAAGACGGGCAGCGCCAGCATCACGATGAAGAAGGACGGCACCATTCAGATCAAGGGTAAGGACATCACCATCGATGGCTCCGGCGCGATCAACGTCAAGGCCAACAAGAACGTGGTGATCAAGGGACGGAAGATCCTGCAGAACTAGGAGTGACAGGCATGACGGTTCAATACGCGCTACCCAGCCAGGCCCGCATCGACGGTGTGGTCATCGGCGTTCTACTCGACCTGCCGCAGGCCGGTACACCCGTGGTGACCTACCCTGGCTGCTCCGAGCAGCAAGGCACCTCCGCCCGCACCACCGCCCTGCTGGCCCCCCAGGACATCGGCACCCAGGTGGCATTGATGTTCGAAGACGGCGACCCGGCCCGCCCTCTGGTGATCGGCCGCCTGCTCGGCCAGGCCGTCACCCCCGCTCCGGTCGCCCAAGTGCAACTGGACGACCAGCGCCTGGAGCTGCATGCCGAACGCGAGATCGTCCTGCGATGCGGCAAGGCCAGCATCACCCTCACCCGCGAAGGCAAGGTGCTGATCCGCGGCGCCTATCTGTCGAGCCGATCGTCCGGTGCGAATCGCATCAAGGGTGGTTCGGTGCAGATCAACTGAGGCCGCGCGCGAATGGAATTGCTCAACGCCACACGCCTCGCTGCCGCCTACACCCAGGGCCTCGCCCCGGACGGACGCGAATCCCTGGTGGTGGTCGCCAAAGGCACCTTCGACATGCCGCTGGATGGCAGCGAGGCACGCCTCGCCGAGCGGCAACGTCCTCTGCTGATGGCCGACACCTTCTTCGGCGAACCGGGCCTGTCCGCACCGCACCAGGAAATGGACTTCGCCCCGATCAAGCCTTTCTGCGACGTGCTCGTGCTGGGCAAGGCCCACGCTCCTGACGGCCGCCCGGCCACGCGGGTTACCGCCGGCATTCGCGTCGGCAAGGTCAGCAAGGCGTTTGCGGTGGTCGGTCCGCGTCACTGGGAGCATGCACTGCTCGGCATCGGCCCGAGCCTGCCGCAGCCTTTCACCGAACTGGAGATTTCCTACGCCCAGGCCTTCGGTGGCAATCACCCCATGGAAAACGAACCGGAGATGCGCCACTGCTACCTGGACAACCCGGGCGGATGCGGCTGGTATCCCCGTGCGATTGCCGCCGCCAATATCGTCGGCATGCCGCTGCCCAGCACCGAAGCGCTGAACCAGCCCATCGAGAGCCCCAGCGGTGACTATCGCCCCATGGCCCTTGGCCCCATCGGCCGTAGCTGGCCGCAACGCGCCGCCTTCGCCGGCACCTACGACGACGCCTGGCTCGCCGACTGCTTTCCCTTCCTGCCGCCCGACTTCGACAACCGCTACTTCCAGGCCGCTCCGGCCGACCAGCAGACCGATCACCTCAAGGGCGGCGAGGATGTGCTGCTGCTCAACCTCACACCGCAGGAACGCGCTGGCTTCAAGGTGCCGACCATGCAGGTGCCAGTGACCTTCTTCCTGAAAAAAGGCGGCCACGAGACCGTGCAGGCGGTGATCGATACCCTGGCCATCGACACCGACAGCCGCACCGTCGAAGTCACCTGGCGCACCAGTCGCCCCCTCAAACGCAACATGTTCGAGATCGCCCAGGTGCTGGTGGGGACCATGTCCACCGCCTGGTGGCGCGCTCGCGAGCTGGGTAAGGACTATTACCCCACGCTCTCCGCCTTGGTCCGCAGTCGCCAGACCGAGGAGGATGACCTATGAGCCAGGCCCTGAGCATCGTCTCCTCAGGCATGGTTAGCGCGGTCGGCCTCAGCGCACCGGCCAGTTGCGCAGCGATACGTTGCGCCTTGGACAACTTCCAGGAGACCCGTTTCATCGACCAGGCAGGGGAATGGCTAGTCGGCGCGCCCGTGATCCTACCTGAATCGTCTTCCGGGTATGCCCAACTGGTGGGAATGGCCAGCATGGCCATCGCCGAGTGCCTGTCCGGTCTGTCCGACGCTGACGTCCACGGTATTCCGCTGCTGCTCGGCGTGGCCGAGAGCGACCGGCCCGGTCGTCTGGAGCGCCTGGACGAGTCTTTGCTGCAGGCCATCGAGAAACGTCTCGGCCTACGCTTCCATGAGTGCTCTAGCGTGATCCCGCGGGGCCGGGTGAGCGCCGCAGTGGCGTTGCTCAACGCACGCAGGCTCATCGAACAGGGGTGCTCCAAGGTATTGATCGCAGGTGTCGACTCCTACCTCATGGCAGCGACGCTGGCGGCCTATCAGGAGCGAGACCGGCTTCTCAGCAGCCATTGCGTCAACGGTTTCATTCCTGGTGAAGGAGCTGCGGCGATACTGGTGACCGCCGCGTGGGCCAGTGAAGAGCCGCAACTGCTGTGCCTTGGGCTTGGTTTCGGAAGGGAAAAAGCTACCGTCGAAAGCGAGGGGCTGCCGTTCCGCGCGGAGGGTCTCACCCAGGCGGTGAAAGCGGCGTTCGATGACTGCGGCTTCGGCTTCGAGCATATCAACTATCGTCTCGCCGACCTGACCGGGGAGCAGTACTACTTCAAGGAAGCCGCGCTGGCCCTGAGCCGTACCCTACGGGTACGCAAGGAGCGCGTCGAGCTCTGGAGTCCTGCGGACTGCATCGGCGAGTGCGGAGCGATGACCGGACCCGCGCTGCTGTGCATTGCCCTGGCTGCCTCACGCAAAGGCTATGGCCACAGTGCGCAAGTACTCTGCCATTTGGGCAACGATGCGGGCGAGCGGGCAGCAATGGTGCTCGGCTACCAGCGAGTGAGTGCGATCTAGATGGCCAACGAGGTCTACGCCAATGGTCGAGAACTTTCCTGCAAGTCGGCGTCGGGGAAATCGATAGCCTCGTTTCCCGACGTCTGCTTCACCCCGCCGCAGGCACCGCCTACCCCCATGGGCGTACCGATCCCCTATCCGAATACCGGCATGTCGAAGGACACGACGCAGGGCAGTCGGACCGTCAAGATCAGCGGCAAGGAAGTGATGCTCAAGAACAAGAGCCACTTCAAGAAGAGCTATGGCGACGAGGCTGGGCGAGCGCCAAAGAAAGGCATTATCACCAGTACCAACACCGGGAAGGTCTATTTCATCTCTTGGTCGATGGACGTGAAGTTCGAAGGATTGAATGTCGTTCGCCATCTCGATCTGACCACCCACAACCACAACCCCTCTCCTGGCAACACGGCAACCTGGCCGCACACCTCGAAGATGAAGGCGGCCTTCAAGCCGGGCGGCAAGTGCGCCGGCATGGGGCACCTGCGCCTACAGCCCTATAGCAAGGCCTGTCCGAACACGGCGGGCGGAGCGGCGCAGACTGGCCATCACCTGATACCCGGCCGCTGCATGCGCGGCAAGACTGGTTACAGTCACTCGAAAGCCCCGGTGATCTGCGTGTCCCGCGGCAATCAGCACCAGGGTTCACACAAGCGCTGCCATGCGAAGTTCGATCCGGTCGAATTGGACCACTTCGACAAGGGCAAGCCGTTCAAATACGAAACCGCACGCAACGCCGCGGCCGCTTCGGCAGGAGGCGCGCTGAGCCCCCCGCGCGACCTGACGAAAAAAGAGAAGGAGTGCGTCGCCTTCCAGCTCGACCAGTACTACAAGGCCAAGCCGAAGAAAGGACCAGGCTGCACCAACACTTCGAACCTCCGCGCCTCGGGCGCGGCGGGCAAAGTCATACCACCCGCACGTTCCGCACCAGCACCCGCGGGTCGCCCATAGGATCTGAACCATGGCAAAGAGCGAAACCGCCCTCTACTTCACCAACATTATCGCGATCGGACCGGAGCAGGCGCTGCTCGCCGGGCATCTCTATCTGGAGGGCTCGGAGCCCAGCGTAACCCGGGTGATGATGATCGACCAGGACGACTGGTTCCATGTCTACGACATTCCCGAGGTGGTCTACAGCGCTCTACAAAGAGCACCTCTCAGCGGACAGCAGAAAGGTAATTACTGCTTCCTCGGGCGGGCCGGGCTACTACGCGAACATCCCTCCGGGCAGTCCAGCACCGACACCACATTGGACATCGACAATGTCTATCTGATGGACCTCTGCGAGGTGGATGGCGAACTTTATGCCTGCGGCACGCAGAACCAGGTATTGAGGCAAAGCAATGGTATTTGGCAGCGCATCGACCAAGGTCTCTATGTTCCGTTGGAGGACGAGGTCACGGCCTGCCTGAACGGCATTGACGGGTTCTCGCGTGACGACGTCTATGCCGTCGGCGATGGCGGTGCCATCTGGCACTGGGACGGCAAAGGCTGGCTCGCATCGGTGGCCCCCACCAACCTACCGTTTTACTGCGTGCACTGCGCCGCCGATGGGACGGTATACATCGGTGGGTCCGGCGGGATCCTACTGCGAGGCAGCGCGCAGACGGGATGGACAGATATCGGCGATCGCGACCTATGCGCCGAAGTGCTGGAAAACATGGTTGAGTTCGACGGCAAGCTCTACGTGACCGCAACCGACCAGTTGCTCGAGTACGACGGCATGCATCTACGCGAGACCAAGGTGCCACTGAAGGGCAAGAAGGCTTATTACGCCATCGATGCCAAGCCCGATGTGCTGTGGGTGGCTGGCGACGAATGCGTGCTCAGTTTCGACGGCGGCACGTGGCGGCGTCATATTTGTCCGGAGAATTGATCGGCGATGAGCCTTAGTACCGTCATCGACCAGCATATCGAGGAGGCCGGTTTTCTGGCTGGGCTGCGCGACCTTGCGGTGCACGCCCCGCACTATGACCTCGCGCACCTGCTCGATCTCGACACGCGCATCGAAGCTCACCTGGATGCATTACAGATAGGCGGGCTAAAAAGCCTGGACCTGATGCTGAAGGAACTGGAGCCGAGCGCCCAGGGCGAAATCTTCGCAGCCTCGGTGCTAGCATTCGAAACCGCCAATACCTCCGCCATGACTCGACTGGCCGAACATCTGCGTACTCACCCCGACGGCGCCAGCTTCATGTCCGCAGCTCTGGGTTGGCTGGAGTGGTCCCGAGTCGAGCCCTGGGTGGAGAAGCTACTGGGATCGCCGGAAGCGCTGTTTCGCCGTCTCGGCCTCGCTGCCTGCGGCATGCACCGGCACGATCCCGGGGCGGCGTTGCTGGCGGGGTTGTCCCATGCCGACTCCGGCGTGTTGGCCCGTGCGGCGCGCACGACCGGCGAGTTGCGGCGGCGCGACCTGATGGCTGCGATTCGTGCGCACCGCCTGCATGCCGACGAAAACGTACGCTTCTGGGCCAACTGGGCGACGGCGCAGATGGGTGACGAGGAAGCGCTGGAGCAACTTCGGCAGTTCGCCGAACGGCCGGGCGAGCACCAAGGCCGTGCCCTCAACGTGTTGCTCTGCTGGCAGAAGCGCGAGGCATCCATGGCCTGGTTGCGCACTCTCGCGCCGAATGTCGAGCAGCGCCGATTGGTGATCCAGGGCACCGGCCTGCTGGGCGACCCGGTGAGCGTTCCCTGGCTGATCCAGCAGATGGGCGACCTGCCCCATGCGCGGGTGGCTGGCGAAGCGTTCAGCCTGATTACCGGGGCCGATCTGGCCTTGCTGGACCTGGAGCTGGTCGATACCCCCGACTACGATGCCGGCCCCACGGACGACCCGCACGATCCCAACGTGGCCATGGACCCGGACCAGGACCTGCCCTGGCCCGACCCGCAGTTGGTACAGGCTTGGTGGCAGGCGAACCAAGGCAATTTCCAGGGGGGAACACCCTACCTGCTCGGCTCGCCGTTGAGCGAGCGACAATGCCTGCACGTACTGCGCAAGGGCCAGCAGCGCCAACGCATCGCAGCGGCCTGCGCGTTGGCGCGGTTCCGCCCGACCGAAGCGCTCTTCCCCACCAGCGCCCCGGCGAGACGGCAACAACGACTGTTGGCGGGGATGGGTTGATGTTCGAACCGAAGAACCTGTTTCCCCTGATCGCCCTATTCTTTGCCCTTGCGGCGGCGTGGCAACTACTGCGATCAGGAGGAGGCTGGCGGGATCCCGCGACCCGGACTTGGCTGCTGATGGCGGTGATCTTTGGCAGCGTGTCGCTAGTACTGCGTTATTTTCTTTGAGCTTGGTATGGACAAGCTTTCCTGCCAACGATGCTTACGGTACCCACCGTTTTCGTAGGAGCCCAGCTTGCTGGCGAAGCTTTTGTGTGACCGATTCGCGAGCAGAACTCGCTCCTACAAATGGCAATGTCCGGACCTCAGCGTGGGAGCGAATTCATTCGCGAAGCGGGTCTGTCGGTCATTCGCGAATGAATTCACTCCCACAGGCCCGCCCTGCTCCCCCACCTGCACCGTAGTCACTCACCGGCATACAACCATCCCCCGGCAAGAATCCGGCCATCTTTCACCGCGAACACCAGTTGGTCGTGCGCCCCTCGCCAGTGGTAGAGCCACAAGTCGCCCTCGGGTTGGCCCTGCCACTGCGTCTGTTCGAATGGGTAGCCGTAGTCCGGGCTCGTGGGCTGCAGAATCTGGTCCGGCTCTCCCAGCAAGGCGCTCATGCGGGTTGCGTCGTAGCCTCCCGACAGAATCCGCTTCAGCAGCTCCTGCATCGTCCGGTGTTTCTGCCCTTGCCATTGGTCCAGGTCGCGGTTCCAACTGCCGCCCGAGAAATGCCCCTGGCGGGCGCGCAAAGTGCGGAAGTCTTCGCCCAGGGTTTGGTCAGATTCACTGGCTTCGGGTGTCGACGGCCGCTCGGCGCCGGCTTGCGCACAGCCCACCAGGAACGTCAGCGCTAGTACGCCGCAGAGGAAATGCCAGTGTCTGGCCATGATTATTCCCGACAAATAAGAATGAACTTCCCAACGTTAACTTATTACCACACAAGTGCCAGCTTCAATTTTCGGAAGTTAAGCCGTAACCGATTCATCCTTCGACAAGTAACCGACAATTGACACGGTATCAATTTAAATACTGGCAATATGCCAAGTTTGACAGGTTGGTCAGGTACTCCTAAGTTCAGATTTCTCTTTCTGCTGCGGATGAACAACAACCAACAATAAACAGACGTAGTGGGTTGTTAAGGCCAAGTTGTAAGCAGATCGGGGCTTTTCATTTGCTGTGCAAAACCGGCGCGCCTCATGAGGGTGCAGCCATGCGAGGGCCTGCAGACGGGCCCGTCGCCAGGAATAACCTCAGCTACAAGGAATCGAAATGAAAGCCACAACGACCGCACTCCCCTTGATGGCTCTTTTGGCCATGTCGATCGCCAGTGCAAATCTTCAGGCGCAGCCTGACAAGGCTCGGGAAAACGCACTCCTGCTGGAACAGGAAAAAGCCGTCACCAATATCTACAAGGTGCACTTCCCCAACCAGAAGATCGCCCGCAAGGCCGCAATAAGCTTCCACGAACAATTGCTCGAATCGCATTACGAAGACGGCTATCTGGTCATGCAACTTGAGCCCGAGGAAATGAAGAAGCTGGAAGTCTTCGGCTTTACCTTCTCGCCGGCCACGGAGTTCATGCAGAAGCGCAACGACATCCTCGACCAGCTCCAGCAGCGTGCCCAACTGGCCGCGGCCGGCGATGCCACCATCGCCGCCAAGCCGGGCATCACCGGAATCCCCGGCTACAGCTGCTACGAAACCGTCGAAGAGACTTTCGCCGCCGCCGAAGCCATGGCGGCAGAGCACCCGGATCTGGCGGAGTGGATCGACGTCGGCGACTCCTGGGAGAAGAGCCAGGGCCTGGGCGGCTACGACATCAAGGTGCTCAAGCTGACCAACAAGGCCACCGGCGGCGACAAGCCGAAGCTGTTCGCCAACAGCGCGATCCATGCCCGCGAATACACCACCGCGCCCTTGAACCTCGCCTTCGCTCGCTGGCTCATCGACGGCTACGGCAAGAACGCCGATGCCACCTGGATTCTCGACCACCACGAAGTGCACCTGATGCTGCACACCAACCCGGACGGCCGCAAAAAGGCTGAATCCGGCCTCTCCTGGCGCAAGAACACCAATCAGAACTACTGCGGCGCCACCAGCAATACCCGTGGCGCGGACCTCAACCGCAACTTCACCTTCGGCTGGAACAGCACCAATGGCGAAGGCTCCAGCGGCGACGAGTGCAACCTGACCTACCGTGGCCCCAGCGCCGGTTCCGAGCCGGAAATCCAGGCCATCGAGAACTACGCGCGCAGCATCTGGCCGGACCGCCGCGGCCCGAACCGGGGCGATGCGGCCCCTGCCGACACCAGCGGTATCCACCTCGACATCCACAGCTACAGCCGCCTGGTGCTGTGGCCCTGGGGCGACACCACCGAGCCGGCACCCAATGCCACCGCACTACAGACCCTCGGGCGCAAGTTCGCCTTTTTCAACGGCTACAGCCCCGAACAGTCGGTCGGCCTCTACCCCACCGACGGCACCAGCGACGGCGTGAGCTATGGCGAGCTGGGCGTGGCGGCCTACACCTTCGAACTGGGCACGCAGTTCTTCCAGAGCTGCTCGACCTACGAGAAGACCATCAAGCCGGATAACCTGCCGGCGCTGATCTACGCCGCCAAAGTGGTGCGCACGCCCTACCTGACCCCCGCCGGGCCGGACGTGACCACCGTCGCGGTGAGCGCCGAGGGGCCGGTGGCAGCCGGCGAGACCGTCACCTTGACCGCCCAGGTCACCGACAGCCGCTTCAACAACAGCAACGGTACCGAACCGACCCAGAACATCGCCGCCGCCGAGTACTACATCGACAAGGCGCCCTGGGAAGACGGCGCCATGCCGGTGGCCATGGCTGCGCAGGACGGCAGCTTCGACGCCAAGACCGAGACGGTCGATGCCAGCATCGACACCACCGGGATGACCGAAGGCAAGCACCTCGTCTATGTGCGTAGCCGCGATGTCGACGGCAACTGGGGCGCGGTCTCCGCCGTGTTCCTCGAAGTCGGCGCCGGAGGCGGGCCTGTCGAATACTGCGCGGCAGGCAGCAGCAACGCCGACAGCGAGTGGATCGCCAATGTCAGCGTGGGCGGCCTGAGCAACAGTTCGGGCGCAAGCCGCTACTCCGACTTCACCAGCCAGACCGCCACCCTGCAACGCGGCACCAACGCCCTGCGCCTGACCCCGCAGTTCTCCGGGCGGGCCTACGGTGAATACTGGAAGGTATGGATCGACCTCAACCAGGACGGCGACTTCTCCGACCAGGGCGAGCAGGTGTTCAGCTCGGCGCGGGCGTCATCGACGGTCGTCACCGGTAACTTGGTGGTACCGGCCAGCGCCACCAAGGGCAAGACCCGGATGCGCGTGGCCATGCGTTACAACAACGCTCCTGCGGCCTGCGGGACCTTCAACTACGGCGAAGTGGAGGACTACAGCGTCACCATCCAGTGATACGGGCAGCCGTGGCGAGTATTCCTCGCCACGGCTCGACGTGGATGCCAGACCGTCCGTAGCCCGGATAAGCCTTGGCGCAATCCGGGGCCAAGGTTTGGTGATACGAGGCTATGCAATTGTCCAATCGCGAGCAGAGCTCGATCCTACAAGGCGAATTCATTCGTCCGCTTTAGCGCAACCAGCGCTTCAACAAACCGCCTCCGGCCTCCTCCATGGGCCGTGTCCCGAACCACGGCAGGCTGTCCAGCGGCACCCACAGCTTGCCTTGCCATTCCAGCAGGCTCACCCGCTGCGAGGCCCAGGTCATCTGGGTGCGGCGGGGCTGTTGGGTGTCGGCCGAGAAGGCATCGCGCAGAGCGGGAATCACCTCCACGTTGAGCCAACGGCGCAGGCTGCGGTTTTCCGGATGTGGGTATCGGCCGAGGGCCCGATAGGTACCGGATTCGTTGATGACCTGCGCGTCTTCTTCGCCGCCGCTGGCGTGAAGAAAACGCACGGTACGAATCTGATCGTCCTCCATCAGCCGGCTGATCCGCTGGGGATGACGATGGCCGATGAGGCGGCAGAAATCCTGGGCATCGAACCAGGGTTGGTTGTCGATCATCACGCCGCGCAGGGGGCGGTTGTAGCGAAGGAAGGTGTGAGGGGTGAGAGCGTCGTGCATGAAGGCTGTTCCTTTACCAACGTAGCCGAAGGATGTTGCCACCCATCGCTGTCAGTCGAAGGGTGGCAGACCGCGTGGGGTTGACAGACCGGCGGTAAAGGACCGGCAGACCACAAGGGTCTCCCCACGCGATCCACCATGACGCAATCAAATTGCGGGTGTGCTGATGCCTGCAAGAATGCTCGCCATTCTCGCATGCACCTTCTGGCGCAATCGCGCTTTACCGTTCAGGCTGTCAAACCCGGCCACGGGATTGACCGTGGCCGGCGCAGGATAGGTCGGGATGCGGGGAAGAACAAGCGGGAGCGCCGGGCGTTCGCGTTTTTTGGAGCCAGTCGAACCTCGATGCCGGAAACGCTTCCCGGATTGCGCCGGGGCTTATCCGGGCTACGGATACCACGTGTAAGGCGAATTTATTCGTCCGTCTTGGCTGCGCTGGGCGAATGAATTGGCTATGTCTGCGTTAGCTGTTGCAAGGGATAGAAGCCGAGCGATTCCTTCATGCAAATCAATGGGTTGAGCTCGTTTCCATAGC
>NZ_MUJY01000118.1 GCF_002286785.1 Pseudomonas sp. PIC25
GCGTGATATGGACGGCCAGCCTTCTTTGAGGGCTGGCCGTGCCCCCTTCTAGGGGGCCAAAAGCAAGTCCACGTTCTACGAACGTGGATGTTTACTCGCGATGACGCGGTATCGCCGAGCGTGCCTTTCGCGAATGAATTCGCTCCCACAGTGGGCAGCGTCGGAGCTTCGCCCCTACGAGGCCGTCCGGCATAGCCGACGGATGAAAAGGGCTGCCGCTGCAGGTGGGTTGGCCGACCGGGCTACAGGGGACCCCGGCACACCCGAAGGGTGGCCCACATGCAGCAGCCATGACGAGAAACCGCTCACTCCGTCGGCTCGATGGCTTCGAACAAGGCATACACCTGGTCGAAGTAGCGCTCCAGGCGGCGGGAGAGGATGGGGGTGAGGGTCACGTGGCGGATACGCTTGTCTTCTTCGGTGCCGCTCTCGTCCAGCAGGCCGACGTCGATCATTTCCTGCACGTACTTCACGGCGGTGCGCCGGCTGATGCCGGGCATGAAGGGATAGAGATCGGTCTTGCGCAGGAATTCGCTGCGGCGCAGCCACATGTTGACCAGCAGGTCGCTGTAGCAGGAGTCGCCGATGCCGAGTTCGCCGAACAGGGCAACCCAGTGTTCGTCCATGCGGACGACCGCCTCGGCGATGGCGCGGCGGGTGTTCTGACTCTGTCGAAGGGGCATGCGGGCCTCGCTATGACTGCTCGGGAAATACGCGCTGCAGCGAGCCGGTCGGCAGCCCTGGCAGGGTGCGGAAACGCCGCCCTGGTGGCAGTCACCCCGGTGACAGGTCACCGGCCGTTGCACCGCTCCCACCGCCATCCGGGCGGCTAGAGTGCCTTGGAGTGTAAGTGATCCCCGGCGTTCCGTGGGCAGGCCGAAGGCGTTGCGATCGCGACTCGTTCACGTTTTCCGAATATCCGCGCGGGCCCGTACCTCCGTCGGGCCCACAGGCCCATGCCTGGCGACGGTGGCGGATTTGGGGTAGGGTCTGGCGATCGCTGCGAAGAGGTATATGTGCCTATGCGCAAATGGCAATGCGTGGTGTGCGGCTTCATCTACGACGAGGCCCAAGGTCTGCCGGAAGAGGGCATCGCCCCCGGTACCCGTTGGGAAGACATTCCGCCGGACTGGGTTTGCCCGGATTGCGGGGTGGGCAAGATCGACTTCGAGATGATCGAGATTTCCTGAAGGGCCATCGGCCCGACTCATTTTTTCCCTGACCGCGACGGCCCCTGGCCGTCGCGCCGTTTCGCAGAACAACAAACAGGAGTGGATATGCGTGCACCCGTCGTGATCGTCGGTACCGGCCTGGCTGGCTACAACCTGGCCAAGGAGTTCCGCAAGCTGGACAGCGAGACGCCACTGCTGCTGATCAGCGCCGACGATGGCCGTTCCTACTCCAAGCCGATGCTGTCCACCGGCTTCGGCAAGAACAAGGATGCCGACGGCCTGACCATGGCCGAACCCGGCGCCATGGCCGAGCAGTTGAACGCCGAAATCCGCACCCATACCCGCATCACCGGTATCGATCCGGGGCACAAGCGCATCTGGATCGGCGAGGAGGCGGTGTCCTACCGCGACCTGGTGCTGGCCTGGGGAGCCGAGACCATCCGCGTGCCGGTGGCCGGCGATGCCCTGGATGCGATCTACCCGATCAACGATCTCGAGGACTACGCCCGGTTCCGCGCCGCGGCCACGGGTAAGCGGCGGGTGCTGTTGCTTGGTGCCGGCCTGATCGGCTGCGAATATGCCAACGACCTCAGCGTCGCCGGTTATCAGGTGGAGCTGGTGGCACCCTGCGAGCAGGTGATGCCAGCGCTGTTGCACCCGGCCGCCGCCGCCGCGGTCCAGGCCGGGCTGGAAAGCCTCGGCGCGCGCTTCCACCTCGGCCCGACCCTGGCCAGCCTGAACCGCCTGGACGACGGCAGCCTGGATGCGCACCTGTCCGACGGCACCCGCATCGCCTGCGACCTCGTGCTCTCCGCCGTCGGCCTGCGCCCGCGCATCGAGCTGGCGGCGGCCGCCGGCCTGGCGGTCAACCGTGGGGTGATGGTGGACCGCTATCTGCGCACATCCCACGAGAACATCCATGCCCTCGGCGACTGTGCCGAGGTGGATGGCCTCAACCTGCTCTACGTGATGCCGCTGATGACTTGTGCCCGCGCCCTGGCGCAGACCCTGGCCGGCAACCCGACGGCGGTGAGCTACGGGCCGATGCCGGTGACAGTGAAAACGCCGATCTGCCCGCTGGTGGTATCGCCGCCGCCACGCGGCATGGAAGGGGAGTGGACGGTGGAGGGCTCCGGCGCCGACCTCAAGGTGCTTTGTCGGGATGCCGAGGGACGTCTGCTTGGCTATGCACTGACCGGTACGGCGGTGCAGGAAAAACTGGCGCTGAATAAGGAGCTTCCGCCACTGTTGGCGTAAATGTCTCCTGTTCTGTCGGTTGAGTCATCATTTTGGCCTTACAAACTGTCTGACAAGACTGGCGCAGGTGCCAGCGGCGTGCCATCCTCCCTCAGTCTGCCGCGGCGCAGAGCCGTCGCGGTATCTAGGGCGCTGTTCGGGGCAGAACAGCACGGCAACAACAACAACAAAACCGTAAAAAAGAGGCATTTATGCGTAAACCGGAACTCGCCGCCGCTATCGCCGAGAAGGCCGATTTGACCAAGGATCAAGCCAACCGCGTTCTCAACGCCGTTCTCGAAGAAATCACCAGCGCGCTGAACCGCAAGGACAGCGTAACCCTGGTTGGCTTCGGAACCTTCGTGCAGCGTCATCGTGGCGCCCGCACCGGCAAGAACCCGCAAACCGGTCAGCCGGTCAAGATCAAGGCCAGCAACACCGTAGCTTTCAAGCCGGGGAAGTCGTTGAAGGACGCCGTCAACTGAGTTGCGCGAGCCCGGAGCCTCAGGGTTCCGGGCTCTGTGCCGAACCGCCGGCCACCCACTGAAAGGTCGGTGTAGTCCCCTTCGCAAACCGCTACAATGCGCCGCCGTTTTCTTACCCGCCCGAGGCCGTGCGCATGAAATTCCGCTTTCTTCTCTGGATGCTGGGCCGCCTGATGGCCAAGGCCAGCCGCGAAAATCCCGATTTCCAGCAGCAACTGGCAGGCAAGGACCTGACGTTCCAGCTGCACACCCTGGACGGGAAGATCGCCCGTCATTTCATCGTCAAGAACCAGCGCATCCAGAGCAAGCGCGGCCCCGCCCAGGAGCCGGCCTTCGCCCTCGGCTTCAAGGATGGCGCCTACGGTTTCGCGACCATGACCGCCAAGAACAAGCAACTGGCCTTCATGCAGGGCATCCAGAACAAGGACATCCAGATCCAGGGCAACCCGGCGCTGGTGATGTGGTTTCAGGGCCTGACCAAGTACCTGGTGCCGAAGAAAAAGCCCGCCGAAAAGAAAGCCGCCTGACTGCGCGGCCCGTTTCACAGGAACCCCGCTCGAGGTTTGCCGCGGGCGGGCGCTCCCGTTAGGCTGGCGCAATCTTCTCGATGAAGTCTGCCCGCATGCGTGCTCTCTTTCTGCTCCTGGCCCTGCTGCCCGGCCTGCCCGTTCAAGCGGCCGAATCCAATCCGGCGAAGCCCGGTGCATCGACCGCTTCACCCTCCGCTGTCGCTCCGCAGGCGCTGGCCCGGTTCCTGGACCTGGCCGGTGTCCGTCTGCTCTGCGAACAGGCTGCGCCACTCCTGCAGAACGGTTTTCCCGCCGAGCAACAGGCCCGGCTCGGCGAGGCGTTCGCCGCCGATAGGTTGTGCGGTGATCTGGCGGCCCGGTTGGCGCCGCAGGTGAATGCCGAGCAGCTCCAGGAGGCGGAGCGCCTGCTGGACAGTCCCCTGGCCCGGCGCTTCACCGAAGTGGAGCGGGAGGTGGGCGAGAGCGGCGCCGAGGGGCTGGCCCAGTACCGGGCGCAATTGGGCGACCGCCCGCCGCGTCCCGAGCGGCTGGCATTGATCAAGCGTCTGGACGCTTCCGCGCGGACCAGCGAGCTGGCGGCGCTGCTGCGCTACGAGATGGGCAAGACTCAGGCATTGCTGGCACTGTGGGCGCGCAACCAGGACCTGGACGAGGCGGCGCTGGCCAAGCAGACCGCCAGCCAGGCGGAAAAGCTGCGCGAATCCAGTCGCCAGGGGGTGGAATCCTACATGCTGTACGCCTACCGACAGCAGCCCAGCGGCCAGTTGGCTGCCTACGCGGAACTCTACGAGCGGCCGGAAGTGAGCGATCTGCTTAGGGCTTGTGTGGCGTTGCTGCCGGAAGTCTTCGCCGCCCGCCGTGCTGCCTTGAAGTGATCGGGCCCCGCTCGTCGTCGCAACGACGAGCGGCGGTCAGGCCCAGCCGGCCTCAGCCATGGGCGCCGGGGAACTGCGACACCAGTTCGCGCAGGGCGACCTCGGCATCCAGTACCTTGCGCACGGCCTCTTCGGCCTTTTCCTGGCTCAATCCCAGACGTTCGAACAGCTCCGGCGGCAGCGGCCGCTTCGGGCCTTCGCCGATGTCGTGTGCGCGCAGCAGGCTGACGGCCAGGTAGATCAGGTTGGGATAGACGGCGTTTTCGCTCTGGTGCTCGGGGTCGTGCTGGAAGCGCAGCGCGGCGACCAGCTCTTCCGGCATGTCCCAATAGCGCATCAGCCAGGCGCCGATCTGTTCGCGGGTAATGCCCAGCAGGTGCTGTTCCACATAGCTGTGGTCGAGGTGCGGGTTGACCTCCATATGGCGGCAGATCAGCGAGAAATGCGGCGGGAAGACGTGGGCCAGGACCAGGTAGCCGAAGTTGTGCAGCAGGCCGGCGAGGTAGGCGAGGCC
Source organism: Pseudomonas sp. PIC25 (assembly GCF_002286785.1). Taxonomy (GTDB): domain Bacteria; phylum Pseudomonadota; class Gammaproteobacteria; order Pseudomonadales; family Pseudomonadaceae; genus Pseudomonas_M. The sequence continues at coordinate 4,813 of NZ_MUJY01000118.1, forward strand.
GTTTTCCGGCCGCTGGGCACGTGGCATGGCGCGGGTCAGGCCTTCGATCACCGCGGCGGTGTAGATCGCCTGCTGCCAGTAGGGGGTGGCTTGCTGCGGCTGGTCCTTGGGCAGGCTCAGGGTCTTGCCGAGGGCCAGGCCCAGCGCCAGGTTGATCACCAGATCGAAGCCCAGCACGCGGACGATGGCATCTTCCACCGAGCGGATCTTGCCCGGTGCGGCGTAGTAGGGCGACGAGGCCCAGCTCACTACCTGGGCGGCCAGGGCCGGGTCGGTCTCCACCACGCCGGTGATGTCGTCGACGGTGGCGTCCGGGTCGACGCGCAGCTTGATGATCTTCTGCGCGGTGGCCGGCAGCGGCGGGATCTCGATGGTTTCTTCCAGGCGCTGCTGGATGCGCCGGGCAGTGAAGGCCTGCACGGCCTGGGTGATCTCGGCGCGGTCGTCGTGCGGACGGTCGAGGTTCGGCCGGATGTTCTCCAAGGGTTCTCCGAACCGTGCGGCACTGGCCTTGCTCAGCAGGTTGCGGTAGGCGTCGATGCCGATTTCCAGCAGCACGCCGGCTTCGCCTGACTCGACCAGCAACGAGGGCACCTGCAGCAGGCGCTCGTCGTACAGGCAGGGGGAAACAGTCAGCGGCGGCAGCGCCGGCAGCACGCAGAGACTGTGCTTGCCGAGCATGCGTTCCAAGCGGTCCGGCTTGACCGCGGCGAGCTTGCGCCCGGTGAGTTCGGCGAGACGGTTGAGATCGAGCAACTGGCTCTGCGGGAAGAGCACCAGCAGCGAGCCGACCGCATCCTCCAGCAACACCGCCTGGGCCCGTTGTGCCGGCGCCAGGTCGACCCGGTCGCGGCGTACCTGGTAGGGAATGCCGAGTTTTTCCAGGAGTTGCTGGATCATGACGGGCGGTTGCGGGGCGGCGGGAGCGAGGGCGGCTTCGGTCATAAGCGGGGTCCGGCTGGGAGAACGTGTGCCCGGAGTATAACCAGCTTGGAGCGGCTCTACCGGGCAGGCGACAAGCGCCCCTGGTGTTGTATCACACTTGTCCGTACTGCTGACCATGCCGCAGCCAGCGTTCGAGCAACGGGCTGACATGCTGAGGCCAATGTGCCAGCAGGGCCTGGGCGGCATCGCGCACTGCCGGCAGCAGGTCGGCGTCGCGCATCAGGTCTGCCACCTTGAACTGCAACAGGCCGGTCTGGCGGGTGCCGAGCATCTCGCCGGGGCCGCGCAGTTCGAGGTCTTTCTCGGCGATGACAAAGCCGTCGCAGGTCTCGCGCATGATCGCCAGGCGCTCGCGACCGAGTTGCGACAGCGGGGCGTGGTAGAGCAGCACGCAATGGCTGGCGGCGCTGCCCCGGCCGACCCGGCCGCGCAACTGGTGCAACTGGGCCAGACCGAGCCGTTCGGGATTCTCGATGATCATCAGGCTGGCATTGGGCACATCGACGCCCACCTCGATGACCGTGGTGGCCACTAGCAGTTGCAGCCGGCCTTCCTTGAATTCCTGCATCACCGCGGCTTTTTCCGCCGGCTTCATGCGCCCGTGAATCAGTCCGACACGCAGCTCGCCGAGTGCCGAAGAGAGCTCTTCGAAGGTGGTTTCCGCCGCCTGGCAGGTCAGCTCTTCGGATTCTTCGATCAGGGTGCACACCCAGTAGGCCTGGCGGCCTTCGCGGCAGGCGGCGCGGACGCGCTCGATCACTTCCAGGCGGCGGCTGTCGGCGATCACCAGGGTGTTCACCGGGGTACGGCCGGGCGGGAGTTCGTCGAGGATCGACGTGTCCAGGTCGGCGTAGGCGCTCATCGCCAGGGTTCGCGGGATGGGCGTGGCGGTCATGATCAGTTGGTGCGGGCAGAGCCGGCCGTCGACGCCTTTCTGGCGCAGGGCGAGGCGTTGCTGCACGCCGAAGCGGTGCTGTTCGTCAATGATTACCAGGGCCAGGCGCTTGAACTGCACCTCATCCTGGAACAGCGCGTGGGTGCCGACCACCATCGGGCAGCCGCCGGCAATTTGTTCCAGTGCGGCCGCGCGGGCCTTGCCCTTGAGCTTGCCGGCCAGCCAGGCGACTTCGATGCCGAGCGGCTCCAGCCAGCGGCTGAAGTTGAGGAAGTGCTGTTCGGCGAGAATCTCGGTTGGAGCCATCAGCGCCACCTGATAGCCGGCCTCCAGCGCCTGCAAGGCTGCGAGGGCGGCGACCACCGTCTTGCCGGCACCGACGTCGCCTTGCACCAGACGCAGCATCGGTTCGTGCTGGCTGAGGTCATAGGCAATCTCGGCGCCGACCCGCTGCTGCGCGCCGGTGGGCTTGAAGCCCAGGTTGGCGAGGAAGCGTTGCGGCAGCTTCTTCGCCGGTGGCAGTGCCGGCGCGGCTTGGGCGCGCACGGCTTCGCGCAGGCGTTGCAGGGACAACTGATGAGTGAGCAGTTCTTCGAACGCCAGGCGGTGCTGTGCCCAGTGACGGCCTTCGGCGAGCTCTTCAAGGTCGGCGTCCGGCGGCGGCCGATGCAGGTAGCGGATCGCTTCGTCGAGTGGGCCGAGACGATAATCGCGGGCCAGTTCCTCGGGTAGCCAGTCGGGCAGGCTGTGCGGTCCGAGACGCGCCAGGGCCTGCTGGCTGAGGCCGCGCAGGCGCTGCTGGGTCAGGCCCTCGGTGGTCGGGTAGATGGGTGTCAGGGTTTGTTCCACCGGGGGCGGTTCGGCGCCGGCCAGGGCACGGTATTCCGGGTGGTAAATTTCCAGGCCGGAGGCTCCCGGACGGACTTCGCCGTAGCAGCGCAGGGTGGTGCCGCGCTTGAGTCCTTCCTTCTGTGCCTGGCTGAAATGGAAGAAGCGCAGGCTGAGGGTGCCGCTGCCGTCCTGCAGGCGAACCAGCAGGCTGCGTCGACGACCCATGACCACATCGGCACCGGCGATGGTGCCCTCGACCACGGCATCCTGGCCGGGGCGCAACGCGCCGATGGGGGTGATGCGGGTACGGTCTTGGTAGCGTAGCGGCAGGTGGAAGAGCACGTCCTGCAGGGTTTCCAGCCCCACCTTGGCCAGCTTCTCGGCTAGAGCCGCACCCACCCCTTTGAGGGTGGTGACCGGGATTCTTGCCAGTTCGGTCATGCCGGCTGCTTTTCTTCCACCAATTGCGGGCGCGCCACCGAGCAGAGGCGGATCGAGTCGGCAAGAATCTCGATGGCCTTGGGCCGCGGGAAGCTGGCACGCCAGGCGATGGCCACGGTGCGGTAGGGCACCGGCGGGGTGAACGGGCGCACTTCGAGCACGCCGGGGGAATAGTGGTGGCTGTCCACGGCGGAGAACGGCAGCACCGAAACGCCGAGGCCGGAGGCGACCATGTGGCGGATGGTTTCCAGCGAGCTGGATTCCACCGTGGTGTGCTTGCTGGCTTCCTCGCCCTTGTGCAGGGTCGGGCAGGCTTCCAGTACCTGGTCGCGGAAGCAGTGGCCTTCGCCGAGCAGGAGCAGGCTCTTGTCGTTGAGCAGCTCGCTGTCGATGGTGTGCTTGCCGGTCCAGGGGTGACCGGCCGGCATCAGTACGTAGAAGGGCTCGTCGTACAGCGGTTTGGTCAGGACGTCCGCTTCCTGGAAGGGCAGCGCGATGATGATGGCATCCAGCTCGCCGGTGCGCAGCTTGTCGCGCAGCACGTGGGTGAAGTTTTCCTCGATGTACAGCGGCATCTGCGGCGCTACCCGGTGCAACTGCGGGATCAGGTGCGGGAACAGGTAGGGCCCGACGGTGTAGATGGCGCCGATCTTCAGCGGGGCGGCCAACTGGTTCTTGCCGGCCTGGGCCAGTTCGCGGATGCCCTGGGCCTGTTCGAGCACCTTCTGCGCCTGGGTAACGATGTTTTCCCCCACCGGGGTCAGGCGCACCGCGCTCTTGCTGCGCTCGAAGATCAGCACGCCGAGTTCGTCCTCCAGTTTCTTCACGCCGACCGAGAGCGTGGGCTGGCTGACGTGGCAGCGCTCGGCGGCGCGGCCGAAATGCTGTTCCTGGGCGAGCGTGACGATGTAGCGCAGTTCGGTGAGGGTCATAGTGTTTTTCCATCAGAGTGCGCCCAAGCATAGCCTTTGCACAGCGCCGAACCAACCGGGCTACACTGCGCGCTGGCGAAAATTCGGAGAATGTCACCATGACCCAGGCGCCTACGGTGCTGATCGCCGGCTGTGGCGATGTCGGCAGTCGGCTCGGCGAGGCGTTGGCCGTCGACGGCTGGCGTGTGTATGGCGTGCGCCGCAACGTGGCGGCGCTACCGCGATCGATCCTGCCGGTGGCCGGCGATCTACAGGCGCCGCAGACGCCGCCGGACTGGCCGGACGGGGCGCTGGATTACCTGGTCTACAGCGCGGCGGCGAGCCAGCACGACGAGGCGGGCTATCGTGCCACCTATGTCGACGGGCTTCGCCATGTGCTGGCCTGGCTGGCGCAGCGGGGGCAGAGGCCGCGGCGGCTGCTGTTTGTCTCCAGCAGCGGGGTCTATGCCCAGCAGGGCGGCGAATGGGTGGACGAGGCGTCTCCCGCCGAGGCCGAGAGCTATTCCGGCCGGGTGATGCGCGAGGCCGAGCGGATTGCCCTGACCTGTGGCATTCCGGCGACCGTGGTACGCCTGACCGGCATCTACGGGCCGGGCCGCGAGTGGCTGCTCAATCAGGTGCGCCAGGGCTACCGGGTGGCCAGCGAGCCACCGTTGTTCGCCAACCGTATCCATCGCGACGATGCCGCCGGGCTGCTGGCCTTTCTGTTACGTGCCGATGCCGCCGGTACCGCCCTGGCCGATTGCTACCTGGGAGTGGACGATACCCCGGCACCGTTGCAGGAAGTGGTCGCGTGGTTGCGCGAGCGGCTGGGCGTGACCGGGTGGGCCGAGGAGGCCACGGTGCGACGGGCCGGCAGCAAGCGTTGCAGCAACGCAAGGGCCCGTGCCTTGGGTTGGATGCCGCGCTATCCGAGCTACCGGGAAGGTTACGCGGCGATCCTGGAGAGCGCCGGGTGAGCGCCAACCGCCTACTGGCGCGGCCCTGGCTGCCGGGGGTGGAGCTGTTCCATGCCGATTTTTCCGGGCAGGCGTTCGGTCGCCACAGCCACGATGCGTTCGCCATCGGCGCCATCCTGCACGGTGTGGGCGGCTACCAGTGTCGTGGCGCGCGACATGCCATCCCGGCCGGCAGGCTGTCGCTGATGAATCCCGAGGAGCCGCATACCGGCCATGCCGAATCGGAGCGGCTGGTCTACCGCATGCTTTATATCGAGGAAGCGCGCCTGCCGGTTCTGCTCGGGCGCAAGGCCCTGCCGCGTGGCTTTCGCGAGTTGAACCCGGCGGATGACGGTGCGGTGGCTGCCGGGTTGGCTCGGCTGGCGGCCGAGTTCGAAAGGAGCGACGCCCTGGCCCTTGAGAGCGAACTGCTGGCGGTGCTGGAGCTGGTTTTCGTTCGTCATGGCGGCTTGCGTGCGGCGGGTCCAGCGAGTCGTGACGGTGGCGTCACGGCATGCCTGCGCGACTATCTGGAGACGCACTACACCGAGGCGAGCGGCCTGGAACAACTGGCGGCGCTAGTCCAGCGCCATCCGCGTCATCTGATCGAAGCCTTCCGCCAGGCTTACGGCGTACCGCCGCATACCTACCTGCTGCAACGGCGCGTTCGCGAAGCAAAGCGTCGACTGTTGCAGGGGGAGACCTTGCTGGATGTGGCACTGGGGCTCGGTTTTTACGATCAGGCGCATTTCTCCGGGACTTTCAAGCGCTTCACCGGGGTGACGCCGGGGCATTTCCGGCGCAGCGCGGGCATGCCGGCCTGACAGCTATCACCTGAGTTTTCTCCAAGACTTCCCGCCCCGCGCCATCGAGACTGGCCGCCGTGTTCGCGGAGGTCGTCCATGCTCGCTCTGTTCCTGTTGGTCGCCGGTACCCATTTTGCGGCGCTGCTCTCGCCAGGGCCGGATTTCTTTCTGTTGATCCGGGCGGCGCTGCTGCAAGGTCGGCGCCAGGCCGATGGCTGCGCTGGCGGCATTGCCCTGGCCAATCTGATCAGCATGTCGATGGTCCTGCTTGCCTTGAGCCTGCTGCCGGGAGAAGGCGGCTGGCTGTGGCGGCTCATCCAGGGCATCGGCGGAGGCTATTTCGTCTGGCTCGGTCTCCAGGCCCTGGGCTCTTGCCGCGAGCTGGCGTTGCCGGAGCAGGGCGAGCGGCAGGATGGGCGCTGGTCCGATGGGCTGGTCCAAGGGTTGTTGGCCAGCAGCCTCAACCCGAAGCTGCCGATTTTCTATGCCGGGCTGTTCGGCGTGCTTCGCGAAGCGGCCATGCCGGGTTGGGTCCTGGCCTTGAGCATGGGCTGGATGACGCTGGTGGTGCTGTTCTGGGATATGGCGCTGGTCCGTCTGCTGGACCATGCGCGCTGGCGGACCTGGCTGCGGCGCCGGGTCGGCCTGCTCGACCAGATCTGCGGCGCGTTGCTGTTGGTACTGGGCGGCTGGCTGGCGATTGGGGCCGTGCAGCCGGGCTGGGCGTGATCAGTCGCGTTCCAGCAGCCAGGCACGGGTGCCGGGGTGGTAGTCCGGCATTTCATCGAACTGGGCGCGGTTGCGGGCTTCGAGGATTTCCAGGGTGTCGCCGTCGCGCCTGAACAGCCATTCCCGGCCCTGTTCGCCGAGCTGTAGCCAGAGAGCATCGTTCTCACCACTCATGCTGGCGCAGTCGCCGGCCAGACAAAGTGCATAGCGGTCGGCGCCGGGCAAGCCTTCGAGACGGCCGTCCGCATGAAAACGTACCAGCCCGCCCTTGCCCTGACCCTCGCGGATCAACCAGTCGCCGCCGAGGTAGGCGGCATACAGCGCCGATTCGAAGCGGCTGCCCGGCGGCGTGCCGCCTGCGGGCGGTTCGGCACGGGTAAAGCGTTGCTCCGGCCAGGCTTCGCTGCCTTCCTGCAGAAGCTCGCCGCCTTTCAGGCGCAGGTATTCGTGGTAGTCGCCGTAGAAATCCACGCGCCAGCGCTTGCCGTCATCGAGTACCAGTTGGCCCTCGCCGAGCTCGAAGCCGTTGCTGTAGCTGGCGGTCCCGCGTTGCCCGTCGATCTGCCATTCCAGGTTGGGTCCGTAGGCCATCAGGGCTTCGCGCAGGCTCTGGCCTTCGGCCGCGGCATCGATGGCTGCCTGGTTGATCCAGATTCCGCTGGGGTCCTTGGGCTGGCTGGCGCAGCCGGCGAGCAGCGCGGTGCAGGCGAGCAGGGCGAGGGGGTAACGCATGGGGTTCCTTCCAGAATGGAACGGCGGAGCCTCGGGCTCCGCCGGAGGGGCTTACTCGATGACCAGGATGGCGTCCATTTCCACCTGGGCGCCACGCGGCAGCGCAGCCACGCCGATGGCGGCGCGAGCCGGGTAGGGTTGCTCGAAGTAGCGGCCCATGACTTCGTTGACCTTGGCGAAGTGCGACAGGTCGGTGAGGAAGATGTTCAGCTTGACCACGTCCTTGAACGAGCCACCGGCCGCTTCGGCGACGGCCTTGAGGTTTTCGAACACCTGCACGGTCTGGGCTTCGAAGCCTTCCACCAGTTCCATGGTCTTCGGGTCCAGCGGGATCTGACCGGACATGTACACGGTGTTGCCGGCCTTGATCGCCTGGGAGTAGGTGCCGATGGCGGCGGGTGCCTTGTCGCTGTTGATCACGCTCTTGCTCATGGGGAACTCCTTGGAAAGAGGCAGCTTCAAGCGGCAAGACGGATGGCCGCCCCCGCAAGCTGCAAAAATAAAGGCGGATGCAGGCTACAGGCTGCAAGCCAAGGGCTGCAAGAGCCGGGGGCCGTGGCTTACGACGCGTAGCTTGCCGCCGCCGTCACGCGCGGACGCGGGTGATGCGGACTACACCCTTGAGTGCACGCAGTTTCTTGATCACACGGGCCAGATGGACGCGGTCATGCACGCTGACCACCATCTGCACGATGCTGATGCGGCCGTCGCGCTCGTCCATGCTGATTTTTTCGATGTTGCCGTCGGCGGCATTGACGCTGCCGGCGAGCAGGGCGATCAGGCCGCGCTGGTGTTCCAACTCGACCCGCAGTTCGACGTTGAATTCGCCGGTGACGTCCTTGGCCCAGGAGAGCTGGATGCACTTCTCCGGGTTGTGGCGGATTTCGCCGATGTTCTTGCAGCTTTCCAGGTGTACCACCATGCCTTTGCCGGCCGACAGGTGGCCGACGATGGGGTCGCCGGGAATCGGTGTACAGCACTTGGCGTAGCTCAGCACCAGGCCCTCGGTACCGCGGATCGCCAGCGGACCTTCGCTGCTCGGCGCTTCCTCGCCGTCGCTGGCCAGCAGGCGGCGGGCGACCACATAGGCCATGCGGTTGCCGAGGCCGATGTCTTCCAGCAGGTCTTCCAGTACTTCGAGGCGGTACTCGCCCAGCACTTGCTGGATGCGTTCGGCGGGAATCTTGTCCAAGTGGCTGTCGAAACCGGCCAGTACCTTGTTCAGCAGGCGCTCGCCGAGGCTGATGGACTCCGAGCGGCGTTGCAGCTTGAGGGCATGACGGATATGGGTGCGGGCTTTGCCGGTAACCACGAAGTTCAGCCATGCCGGGTTCGGTCGCGCACCCGGCGCAGTCACGATCTCCACCGTGGCGCCACTCTCCAGCGGCTGCGACAGCGGCGCGAGGCGGCGGTTGATGCGGCAGGCGATGCAGGTGTTACCGACATCGGTATGCACGGCGTAGGCGAAATCGACCGCGGTGGAGCCTTTCGGCAGCTCCATGATGCGGCCCTTGGGCGTGAACACATAGACCTCGTCCGGGAACAGGTCGATCTTCACGCTCTCGATGAATTCCAGCGAGTTGCCCGCGCGCTGCTGTAACTCCAGCACACCCTTGACCCACTGCCGCGCGCGGGCATGGGTTCCCTTGGGCGAGTCGTCTTCGTTGGACTTGTACAGCCAATGCGCGGCAATGCCGTTGTTGGCCATCTCTTCCATCTCGCGGGTGCGGATCTGGATCTCGATGGGTACGCCATGCATGCCGAAGAGGGTGGTGTGCAGTGACTGGTAGCCGTTCGCCTTGGGAATCGCGATGTAGTCCTTGAAGCGGCCGGGCAACGGTTTGTACAGGCTGTGCACCGCGCCAAGCACGCGGTAGCAGGTGTCGACCTTGTCGACGATGATGCGGAAGGCGTAGACGTCCATGATCTCGTTGAACGCCCGTCGCTTGCCGCGCATCTTCTGGTAGATGCTGAAAAGGTGCTTCTCGCGGCCGATCACTTCGCCTTCGAGCCCTTCGCGCTCCAGGCAGTGCTTCAGCGACTCTTCGATCTTGTTGACGATTTCCTTGCGGTTGCCGCGGGCGCGTTTGACCGCCTGGCGGATGCGCTCGGAGCGCATCGGGTGCATGGCCTTGAAGCCCAGGTCTTCGAACTCCACGCGCATGCTGTGGATGCCCAGCCGGTTGGCGATGGGGGCGTAGATTTCCAGGGTTTCCTTGGCGATACGTCGTCGTTTCTCACCGGATAGCACTTCCAGGGTGCGCATGTTGTGCAGGCGGTCGGCCAGCTTGACCAGGATCACGCGGATGTCGCGGGCCATGGCCATGGCCATCTTCTGAAAGTTTTCCGCTTGGGCTTCGGCCTTGGTCTCGAAGTTCATCTGGGTCAGCTTGCTGACCCCGTCGACCAGTTCCGCCACCGTCTCGCCGAATTGGGAAGACAGCGCTTCCTTGGCGATGCCGGTGTCCTCGATCACATCATGCAGCATCGCGGCCATCAGGCTCTGATGGTCCATATGCATGTCGGCGAGGATGCCGGCGACGGCCAGGGGATGGGTGACGTAGGCTTCGCCGCTGCGCCGGCGCTGGCCGTCATGGGCCTGCTCGGCATAGAAATAGGCTCGGCGGACCAGATTGACCTGGTCCGGGCCGAGGTAGGTCGACAGCCGTTCGGCGAGGGTATCTATGCTCGGCATGGGTGTACCCCCTGCCGGACCGGTTGCCCCTGCGCCGCGTGACTTCGACCGGGCATGGCGTTACAGGGCCTCGTTGGCCTCGTCCTCGAAGGCAGCGAAGATCGGCTCTTCTTCGACGATGTCGTCCTGGGCGATCACGTCGTAGTCGACCAGGCCGGCGGCGATTTCACGCAGGGCGACGACGGTCGGCTTGTCGTTTTCCCAGGCGACCTTGGGTTCCTTGCCACCGGTGGCGAGTTGACGGGAACGCTTGGTGGCGAGCATGACCAGCTCGAAGCGGTTATCGACGTTTTCCAGGCAGTCTTCAACGGTGACGCGGGCCATGGTGTTCCTCAACTGATAGCGAAAAGTGCCGAGCCCGAATGGGCGAGCGGACTGGATAGTCTAAAAAATCACCACCATTAAGGGAAGCCCCGGCTCGCGCGGCAAACGGCGGCCGGGTATCGCCTCGCGGTGGCTTCACGCCAGAAGCTGGCTCAGCAGATCGGCGTGGCGCTGTTGTTGCGAGCCTTGCAGCAATTGATTGGCGCGGAAGATGGCCTTGAGGTCATCCAGCGCGGTGGCGAAATCGTCGTTGATCACCAGGTAATCGTACTCGACGTAGTGGCTCATCTCGTTGACCGCTTCACGCATGCGTCGTTCGATCACCTCGTCGCTGTCCTGGCCCCGGTTGGTCAGACGCTGGCGCAGGGCCTGCTGGGTCGGCGGCAGGATGAAGATGGAGCGCGCCTGGGGCATTAGCCGGCGGACCTGCTGGGCGCCTTGCCAGTCGATTTCGAGAATCAGGTCGTAGCCTTCGGCCAGGGTCTCTTCCAGCCAGCGCTGGGAGGTGCCGTAGAGATTGCCGAAGACTTCGGCATGTTCGAGAAACTCATTGCGATCGAGCATCTCGATGAAGGACTCACGGCTGACGAAGTGGTAGTTCACCCCGTCCACTTCGCCCGGACGCATGCCCCGGGTGGTGTGCGATACCGATACGCGGACCTGGGGCAGGGCATCGATCAGGGCCTTGACCAGGCTGGTCTTGCCGGCGCCGGACGGTGCGGAAACGATGTAGAGGGTGCCGGTGGTGGCGGGCATGGAATCTTCCTGCAAAGACTGTGGGCGGGACTGTCCGTTCGTGGTCCGGGCAGCCCCCGGTATTCGGTTGTCACGCTGCGTTGGCGCAATGGCCGTCACGCTCTGACAGCATGACGCGCCGTTTCATTCGATGTTTTGCACCTGTTCGCGCATCTGCTCGATCAATACCTTGAGGTTCACCGCCGCCTGGGTGCTGCGCGGGTCGAATGCCTTGGAGCCCAGGGTGTTGGCTTCGCGGTTGAGTTCCTGCATCAGGAAGTCCAGGCGCCGACCGGCGGCACCGCCAGCCTTGAGCACGCGGCGCACTTCGTTGACGTGAGTGCTCAGGCGATCCAGCTCTTCGGCGACGTCGCTCTTCTGGGCCAGCAGGACCAGTTCCTGCTCCAGACGCTGCGGGTCCGGCTCGATCTGCAGCTCGACGAAGCGATCGAGAATCTTCTGCCGCTGGGCGGCGAGCATCTGTGGAACCAGGGTACGCAGGGCGGTCACTTCGTCGAAGATGCTGTCCAGGCGCTCTTCCAGCAGCCGGGCCAGCTCGGCGCCTTCGCGGGCACGGCCGGTCTTGAGCTGGGCCAGGGCCTCGGCGAATACGCTCAGGGCTTCGGCATTGAGTGCCTGCGGATCGGCCGCGTCGGCCACCAGCACGCCCGGCCAGGCCAGAACTTCCAGCGGATTGAGCGGGGCCGGCTGGCTGATCAGGGCAGAGACACTTTCGGCAGCGGCGATCAGTTGGGTGGCGCGCTCGCGGTTCACCTGCAGCGGTTTGCCCGCGGTTTCCTCGGCGAAGCGCAGGGTGCATTCCACCTTGCCGCGCGACAGACCCTGGCGTAACGCCTCGCGCACCGCGCCTTCGAGGTCGCGGAAGGCTTCGGGCAGGCGCAGCAACGGCTCCAGGTAACGGTGATTGACCGAGCGCAGCTCCCAGCTCAGGGTGCCGTGGGCGCCGGCCCGCTCGGCCCGGGCGAAGGCGGTCATGCTGTGCACCATGGGGTTACCTCGGAATTCCAGTTCGAAAGGGGCAGGATTGTAGCGCAGTGCGTCGGCCTGCCCAATCTGCGATGTCCGCATGGCGGCACAGGGCTCTATAATGCCGGGCAGGTAATCCATCCGAACGAAACAGGTATTTCCCGATGAAGCGTCCCAGTGGCCGCACCGCCGATCAGCTGCGCTCGATCCGCATCAGCCGAAACTACACCAAGCATGCCGAAGGCTCCGTGCTGGTGGAGTTCGGCGATACCAAAGTGATCTGCACGGCCAGCGTCGAATCCGGCGTGCCGCGTTTTCTCAAGGGGCAGGGGCAAGGTTGGCTGACGGCCGAATACGGCATGTTGCCGCGGGCCACCGGCGAACGGACCCAGCGTGAAGCCAGCCGTGGCAAGCAGGGTGGCCGGACCCTGGAGATCCAGCGTCTGATCGGCCGCTCGCTGCGCGCCGCGTTGGATATGTCGAAGCTCGGCGAGAACACCATCTACATCGACTGCGATGTGATCCAGGCCGACGGCGGCACCCGCACCGCATCCATCACTGGCGCCATGGTGGCGTTGGCCGATGCACTGAAAGTCCTGAAGAAGCGCGGCACCCTGAAAGGCGGCGAGCCGCTGAAACAGATGGTCGCCGCGGTGTCCGTGGGTATCTACCAGGGCGAGCCGATCCTCGATCTGGATTATCTGGAAGATTCCGCTGCCGAGACCGATTTGAACGTGGTGATGACCGACGCGGGCGGTTTCATCGAGGTGCAGGGTACCGCCGAAGGCGCGCCGTTCCAGCCGGAAGAGCTGAACGCCATGCTGGCCCTGGCGCAACAAGGCGTGCGTGAGTTGTTCGAATTGCAACGCGCGGCACTGGCCGACTGAGCGAGGAGCGCAGAATGAACGACGAGCAGGTTCCCGCCCCCATGCCGAGCCAGCAGGCTCGCCAGTGGGCCATGTTCTGCCATTTCGCAGCCTTTCTCGGCCTGGTCTTCCCGTTCGGCAATCTGCTCGGTCCGCTGATCGTCTGGCAGATCAAGAAGGACTTCGACCCGTTCGTGGATGCACAGGGCAAGGAGGCGCTGAACTTCCAGATCACTGTCGCCATCGCCGTGGTGGCGTGCTTCCTGCTGATGCTGGTGGTGATCGGCTTCCCGCTGCTGGCGCTGGTGAGCATCGGGGCGCTGGTGCTTACCATCATCGGTGGGATCAAGGTCAATGAAGGCCAGGCCTATCGTTACCCCTTCTGCCTGCGTCTGGTGAAATGACGCAGCCCGTCCCGGGCGCAGGCCCGGGCGGGTGTAATGATCATCGGTTATCGCTGGCCGCCATCGAGGCGGCCGGGGTCAGACGCTCAGCATCCAGTCGTAGTCGACGATCAGCGGGGCGTGCTGCGAGAAGCGCGGCTGCCGCGGCAAGCGGGCGCTGCGCACGAAGCGGCGAAGGCCGGGCGTGAGCAATTGATAGTCGAAGCGCCAGCCGAGATTGAGCATCTCGGCCTGTTCGCTGTCCGGCCACCAGCTGTACAGGTCGCCCTCGCGGGTGACTTCGCGCAGCGCGTCCACATACCCCATGTTGCCAACCACTTCGTCCATCCAGGCACGCTCGGGCGCCAGGAAGCCGGGCAGTTGCTGGCAGTCGCGCCAGTTCTTCACATCCAGCTTCTGGTGGGCAACGTAGAGCGAGCCGCAATAGATGTACTCGCGGCGCTTGCGGCGCTGCTTGTCCAGATAATGGGTGAAGTCGTCCATGAACTTGAACTTGTGGTTCAGGTTCTCGTCACCGCCCTGCCCGGAGGGCAGGAGCAGGGTGGCAATACTCACCTTGTCGAAATCGGCCTGCAGGTAGCGTCCGTAGCGGTCGGCCATTTCAAAGCCGAGGCCGCTGATCACCGCCTTGGGTTGCAACCGCGAATAGAGCGCCACGCCGCCTTGGGCGGGCACTTCGGCATCGCAGGCATAAAGGAAATAGCCATCCAGTTGGAAGGCTGGGTCGTCCAGTTCAAAGGCGGAGGCGCGGGTATCCTGCACGCAGATGACGTCGGCATTCTGAGCTTGCAGCCAGCTGAGGAGTCCTCGCTCGGCGGCAGCTTGAATACCATTCACGTTCACACTGATGATCCGCATAAATGGCCCCCAAAAACACCTGCGTGTATGATACCCGAGCTCATCCCAATAAGCTAAATCCGTGCCGTCCGGGGCTTTTTTCATGCAGGCGTATCAACGCGATTTCATTCGTTTTGCCATCGAGCGCGGCGTATTGCGCTTCGGCGAGTTCACTCTCAAGTCCGGGCGGACCAGCCCTTACTTCTTCAATGCCGGCCTGTTCAACAGCGGGCTCGCCCTGGCCCAGCTGGGGCGCTTCTATGCGGCTGCGGTAGTAGACAGCGGCATCGCGTTCGACGTGCTGTTCGGGCCGGCATACAAAGGCATCCCCCTGGCGGCGGCGACTGCCGTGGCCCTGGCCGAGCGACATCAGCTCGATGTGCCTTGGTGCTTCAATCGCAAGGAAGCCAAGGATCACGGCGAGGGTGGCACTTTGGTCGGCGCACCTTTGAAAGGTCGCGTATTAATTGTCGACGATGTGATCACTGCAGGTACGGCGATCCGCGAAGTGATGCAGATTATCCAGGCGCAAGGCGCCCAGGCCGCCGGTGTGCTGATCGCTCTCAATCGACAGGAGCGCGGACAGGGGGAGCTGTCGGCAATCCAGGAAGTGGAGCGGGATTACGGCATGCCGGTGGTCAGCATCGTCTCTCTGGAGCAGGTGCTGGAATACCTGGCCGGCGACACCGAGCTCAAGCGGTATCTGCCGGCGGTGGAGGCCTATCGCGCGCAATACGGAATTTGACGCCAACCGACCGAGAGTCCTTATGACCAAGGGTGCGATCCGCTTTACCGCGCTGTTGACGCTGTTGCTGCCCTGCTGGGCGAGTGCCGCCGAGCTATATCGTTATGTCAATGACAAAGGGGTGACCGTGCTGGACCGGCAGGGTGTGCCGCCTCAATACATCGGCAAGGGTTATGAAGTGCTCAACGAGCAGGGCCGTGTGGTCCGGGTCGTGCCGCCTGCGCCGACGCCCGAAGAAGTACGGCGCATGCTGAAAGCCAAGGAACAGGCCAAGTCGGATGCCCAGTTGCTGAGGCTCTATACCAGCGTGGATGATGTCGACCGCGCCAGGAACCGCAGGTTGGCGGAGCTGGATGGTCTGATCGGCGTAACCCGGGGCAACCTCCAGTCGCTGCGCACCCAGCAGGACAACCTGCAGCGTCAGGCTGCCGATCACGAGCGGGCTGGCCGCCAGGTTCCGGAAGAGCTGGTCAAACAGATCGAGAATGTGAAGAGCGACCAGCGGCGTCTGCAGAAGGACGTTGCTCGCTACCAGGCCTTGCGTGAGCAGGCCGAGACCAGCTTCGCCGCGGAGCGTGTCCGCGTCGGTGAATTGCTGGGGGGAGGCACTCGGTAAAGCTGGTCGATTGCGGAGTGGCGGGGTCAGCCCGGTCTTTCTTGAATAATCGAAAATCGAACGCCATGAGCCGGATGAGTCCGGCTCATGGTGCATTCGTATTCAGTGGCGCTTGCGGTTGGTGATCAGGGTGCCGACGCCGCTGTCCGTGAAGATTTCCAGCAACACGGCATTCGGTACGCGACCGTCGATGATGTGCGCGCTGGTCACGCCGCCTTGTACCGCCTCGAGGGCGCAGCGAATCTTCGGCAGCATGCCGCCATAGATGGTGCCGTCGGCGATGAGCTCGTTGACCTGTTCGGTCGACAGCCCGGTCAGCACTTCGCCCTGCTTGTTCATCAGGCCGGCGATATTGGTCAGCAGCATCAGCTTCTCGGCCTTGAGCGCCTCGGCCACCTTGCCGGCCACCAGGTCGGCATTGATGTTGTAGGACTCGCCGTTGGCGCCGACGCCGATTGGGGCGATCACCGGAATGAAGTCGCCCTTGACCAGCATGTTCAGCAGCTCGGTGTTGACCCCGACCACCTCGCCGACATGGCCGATGTCGATGATTTCCGGCTGGGTCATTTCCGGCGTCTGACGGGTCACGGTGAGCTTCTTCGCGCGAATCAGCTCCGCATCCTTACCGGTCAGGCCGATGGCGCTGCCGCCATGGCGATTGATCAGGTTAACGATGTCCTTGTTCACCTGGCCGCCGAGCACCATTTCCACGACATCCATGGTCTGCGCGTCAGTGACGCGCATACCGTCGATGAAATGGCTTTCGATGGACAACCGCTTGAGCAGGTCGCCGATCTGCGGGCCGCCGCCGTGTACCACCACCGGATTGATGCCGACCGCCTTCATCAGCACCACATCGCGGGCGAAGCCGGTTTTCAGCTCGTCGCTCTCCATGGCGTTGCCGCCGTACTTGATCACCAGCGTCTTGCCGACGAAGCGACGGATATAGGGCAACGCCTCGGACAGTACCTTGGCGACTTGGGTGGCGGCGTCACGGCTGAGGGTCATGCAGGGCTCCAGTGGAACAGGCGCCGTCCGGTCAGAACGGCAGATTGAGGTCAGGGGCTACATTGTAGAGCTGACTGCGGAAGACGTCCTGGATGCGCTTGAGTTCGTCGTCGCTATCGGCCTCGAAGCGCAGGACCAGCACCGGCGTGGTGTTGGAGGCGCGTACCAGGCCCCAGCCCTTGGGGTAATCGACGCGCACGCCGTCCAGGGTGGTGAGGTTGGCCTCGCCCCACTGGGCATCGCGCTGCAGGGCGTCGATGATGGTGAACTTGCTTTCTTCGGTCACCTTGACGTTGATTTCCGGCGTGGACACGTCGCTGGGGAACGCGGCGAACACTTGCTCCACGTCGCGCTTGTCCTGGCTGAGAATCTCCAGCAGGCGGGCGGCGCTGTAGATGCCGTCGTCGAAGCCGAACCAGCGCTCCTTGAAGAAGATGTGGCCGCTCATCTCACCCGCGAGCAAGGCGCCGCTTTCCTTCATCTTCTTTTTGATCAGCGAGTGGCCGGTCTTCCACATCACCGGGCGGCCGCCATAGCCACTGATCAGGCCGGTCAGGCGGCGGGTGCACTTGACGTCGAAGATGATGTCGGCGCCGGGGTTGCGCGATACGACGTCCTTGGCGAACAGCATCAGCAGGCGGTCGGGATAGATGATGGTGCCGGCATTGGTCACCACGCCGACGCGGTCGCCGTCGCCGTCGAAGGCCAGGCCGAGATCGGCGCCGGTTTCCTTGACTTTGGCGATCAGGTCTTCGAGGTTCTCCGGTTTGCCCGGGTCCGGGTGGTGGTTGGGGAAGTTGCCGTCCACGTCGCAGAACAGCGGGATGACTTCGCAGCCCAGGGCTTCGATCAGTTTCGGCGCGATCACGCCGGCGACGCCGTTGCCGCAATCCACCACTACCTTGAGCTTGCGGGCCATGGCGATGTCGTCGCGAATCTGCTTGAAGTAGCGGTCGAGCACGTCGACCTGCTCGATGCTGCCCACGCCGCTGGCCAGGTCGTTGTTCTCGATGCGCTGGCGCAGAACCTGAATCTGCTCGTTGGCCAGGGTATCGCCGGCCACCACGATCTTGAAGCCGTTGTAATCCGGCGGATTGTGGCTGCCGGTGAGCATCACGCCGGACTTGCCGGCCAGGATATTGGCTGCATAGTACAGAACGGGGGTCGGCACCATGCCGATGTCGCTGACCTTGCAGCCGCAATCGAGCAGGCCCTGGATCAGTTGTTGCACCAGCTCGGGGCCAGACAGGCGGCCATCGCGGCCAACGGAGACGTTCGGCTCGCCCTTGGCCAGGCTCTCGGAGCCGATGGCGCGGCCGATCCAGTAGGCGGTTTCCGGGGTCAGGCTGTCGCCGACCACGCCGCGGATGTCGTATGCACGGAAAATGCTGGCGGGCAGCTTGGGCGCTTGGGTGCTCATGGCGGAATCTCGCTCCAGAGTGTCGAGGCCAAGGAGGTCCTGGTCCTCGTCGAGAATATCGATGTCGAGAATGTCAGTGTCCTGGAATAGCGGATCGACCAACTCGGCGGGTTTGCTTGGCTTGGCGGGTCGCGGAGGCTCGACGGGTTTGCTGGACGCCGTCTTCTGACTGGTGCCGTTGGCCATTGCCGGCTCGCTCCTGCGCTTGGACAGGCGGGCCAGGCTCTGAGCCAGGGCGCCAAGTGCCGCTACGCTCAAGCTGGGAGTTTTGATGGTCTTGCCGCTGGAGAGTTCCTGAATCATCTGCCCAAGAAGGAGAACGTCGTCACGCAACCGCTTTTGCTGCCCGCTGAGGACCAGCTGCAGGCCCAGCAAGGCGCCGGCCAGGGCGATCAACGCCGCGATGATCAGGATGACCGGCGAGACGCCCGCCTGGCTCAGGGCCGGGCCGGGGACCAGGCTCATCTTCCAGTTCGGGTTGCCGCTGCTAAAGATGAACGGGTTGCCTTGCCCGGCTTGTCCGCGTTGCAGCAGGACCTGCTCCGGGGCGTTGCCGAATTTCTGGGTGAGCTGCAGTTGGCCGATATCCGCCGGCATGGGCGGCAAGGCGCGTAGTAAGCGCTCCAGGTCGAACACCAGCAGGAGGGAGCCCTGGGTTGGCATGTTGTCGTTCAGGCGCAGAGGTGCGGCACTGTAGAGCAGCCAGCGCTGGCCGACCTTGTAGGCTTCCGGCGCGGGATTCTGCCCGCTCTCGACACGTTGCAGCAGCTCCAGCGCCGCGAAGTTCATCGGGGCGGGGCGGGTAGTGTTCTGCGTAGCCTGGCCGCGTTGATTGATATAGGCATCGACGACGCTGTCCCAGTACGCCAGGCTGCGTTCGGCCGCCTGGATTCTGGAACTGTCCTGGCTCTGCAGCGCTTGCAGTAGCGCCGGGTTGCGCGCGGCGGCGCGGGTGTCCGCACCGATCTGGTCGAGGGTCTGTTGCAGAGCGGCGGCCTGGCTGCCGCCCCAGGCCTGGGCGAGCTGGGCCTGCTGTTGCTGGCGGACGCTACCGAGCGTGCCGAACCAGAGCAGGGCCGACGCGGCGAGCAGCCCTATGGCCGCGGCAGCCAGGCCGGGCAGCAGGGGGCGCAGGCCCGCGCCGGTCCGGGTGGATTTGTCCGATTCGCTGGGCACGGCGATCGCCCCGCTGTCCTTGGCGCTGCGCTTGAAGAGTTTCACGGTGTCTCCCCGGCGTTCATCGTCCTGAGGTGGGTGTCATTGCTTGCCCGAATGGCCGAAACCGCCGGCGCCGCGCAGGCTTTCGTCGAATTCGTCGACCAGCTCGAAATGCGCCTGCACCACCGGTACCAGCACAAGCTGGGCGATGCGTTCGCCAATGGCGATGGTGAAGGCGTCGTTGCCACGGTTCCAGCAGGACACCATGAGTTCGCCCTGGTAGTCCGAGTCGATCAGGCCAACGAGGTTGCCGAGGACGATGCCGTGCTTATGACCGAGGCCGGAGCGCGGCAGGATCAGCGCGGCCAGTCCGGGGTCGGCGATATGGATGGACAGCCCGGTTGGGATGAGCACGGTCTGTCCCGGCTCCAGGGTCAGGTCCTGCTTGAGCATGGCGCGTAGGTCGAGGCCGGCGGAGCCGGGCGTGGCGTACTGTGGCAGCGGGAATTCGCTGCCCAGGCGGGAATCCAGAATCTTGGCTTGCAGAGCGTGCATGGGGTCAGTTCTTGTTCAGGCGGTCGGCGATAAAGGTAATCAGCTGCCGGGCGATCTTGCCTTTGCTGGTCTGGGCGAAACGGGTTTCCAGCAGCTCGCGGTCGATCACGCTCACGGCGTTCTCCTCGCTGTTGAAGCCGATGGAGGGGTTGGCGACGTCGTTGGCGACGATCAGATCGAGGTTCTTGTCCTTCAGCTTGCGGGCGGCGTATTCGAGAAGGTTCTCGGTTTCCGCGGCGAAGCCGACGCTGAACGGGCGATCGGGCCGTCTGGCCAGCGTGGCGAGAATGTCCGGGTTGCGCACCAGCTGCAACAACAAGCCATCACCGCTGGTGGGGTCTTTCTTCAATTTGTGCTGTGCCACTACTTCCGGACGGTAGTCGGCCACGGCGGCGGCGGCGATCAGCAGGTCGCAGGGCATGGCGGCTTCGCAGGCGGCCAGCATGTCGCGGGCGCTGACCACATCGATGCGGTCGACACGATCCGGTGTCGGTAGATGCACCGGCCCGGTGATCAGGGTGACCTTGGCACCGGCTTCGGCGGCGGCTTCGGCCAGGGCGAAGCCCATCTTTCCGGAGCTATGGTTGGTGATATAGCGCACAGGATCGATATTTTCCTGGGTCGGCCCCGCGGTAATCAGCACGTGGCGCCCGCTCAGCGCTTTACGCTCGAAACAGTCGGCGGCAAGCTGCGCCAGGTCGTCCGCTTCGAGCATGCGGCCCAGGCCGACGTCCCCGCAGGCCTGGCTGCCCGAGGCTGGCCCGAAAAGACGGAAACCGCGCTCGGCGAGCAGTTGTGCGTTGGCCTGGGTGGCCGGGTCGCGCCACATCGCCTGGTTCATGGCAGGTGCGAGGGCGACCAGGGCATCGGTGGCCAGCACCAGGGTGGTCAGCAGGTCGTCGGCGACGCCCTGGGCCAGGCGGGCCATGAGGTCGGCGGTAGCCGGTGCGATCAGCACCAGGTCGGCCCAGCGGGCCAGCTCGATATGACCCATGGCGGCTTCGGCGGCCGGGTCGAGGAGGTCCAGGTGGACGGGGTGTCCGGACAGGGCCTGGAGCGTCAGCGGTGTGATGAATTCCCGGCCCCCTTGGGTCATCACCACGCGGACTTCCGCGCCCTGGTCACGGAGTCGGCGGACCAGTTCTGCGCTCTTGTAGGCGGCAATGCCGCCGCCGACGCCCAGGACGATGCGTTTCCGATACAGCCGCTGCATAGGCCTGCCTTAATCGAGGTGGATGTGACGCGGCGGCGATGACGCCTCCCCAGGCCGATCGCCGCGCAAAAGAGGGGGCTAAGATAGCACAGCGTCCGTTGCGGAGCAGCGGAGCGGTTTTTCCACAAGGAGGGTGTCATGAGCATTCGCGATTGGCCCGCGGCGGAACGCCCGCGGGAGAAACTGTTGAACCAGGGCGCGGCGGCCCTCACAGACGCCGAACTTCTCGCCATTTTCCTGCGCACTGGTGTCTCCGGGCAGAGCGCCGTGGATCTGGCGCGTCATCTGCTCAACGACTTCGGCGGTCTGCGGCAATTGATGGAGGCGGACCTGAAGGGCTTCAGCCGCCACCTCGGCCTGGGGCCGGCCAAGTTCGCCCAACTACAGGCTGTTCTGGAAATGGCGCGGCGGCACCTGGCGGAGCGCATCCGCCGCGATTCGGCACTGGAAAGTCCGCAGGCGGTGCGCGATTACCTCAAGGCGCGTCTGCGTCATGAGCATCATGAAGTGTTTGCGTGCCTGTTCCTCGATGCCAAGCACCGGGTGCTGGCGTTCGAGGTGCTGTTCCATGGCACCATCGATGGCGCCTCGGTGTACCCGCGCCAAGTGGTCAAGCGTGCCCTGGCGCACAATGCGGCAGCGCTGATCCTCACGCACAATCACCCTTCAGGCGTCGCCGAGCCCAGCCAGGCCGACCGTCACCTGACGCAGCGCCTGAAAGAGGCGTTGGCCTTGATCGATGTGCGGGTACTGGACCATTTCATCGTCGGCGACGGCGAGCCATTGTCTCTGGCCGAGCACGGCTGGCTCTAGGGCGAGGCCGGGCTGATGCCCGGCAGCTTCAGCGGCCCAGGCTGACTCTGGAGAAATCCTGCCGGCCGAACGGGTTGACCTTGTAACCACTCACCCCGGCCCGCAGCAGCACGCTGGCGGTGGGGTGTGCCAATGGCAACCAGAGCGCCTGCTCCTGAATGATCCGCTGGGCCTGTTCGTAGCGTTGGGAGCGATCGGTCTGGTTGCTGAGGCGCTTGCCTTCGGTGATCAGATTGTCCAGCGCCTTGTCGCAATAGCGGGCGAAGTTGAGTCCGGACTCCACCGAGGCGCAGGAAAACTGCGGCGTGAGAAAGTTGTCCGGGTCGCCGTTATCGCCGGCCCAGCCCATGAACAGCAGATCGTGCTCGCCGGCCTTGGCCCGGCGGATAAGCTCGCCCCATTCGATCACGCGGATCTCCGCCTGGATGCCGATCTTGGCCAGGTCTGCCTGCAGCAGTTGCGCGCCCAGGCTGGGGTTGGGGTTGAGCAGGCTGCCCGAAGGACGCGTCCAGAGGGTGGTCTTGAAGCCATCCTTGAGGCCGGCTTCGGCCAGCAGGGCACGCGCCTTGGCCTGGTCCTGCGGATAACCGGGCAGCGAGCGGGCATAGCTCCAGGTGTTCGGCGGGTAGGGGCCATTTGCTGGTACGGCGCTGCCTTCGAAGACCGCCTTGAGGTAGTTGGCCTTGTCGAAGGCAAGGTTGATTGCCTGGCGTACCGCTGGTTTGTCCAGCGGCGGATGCTGAGTATTGATGGCGACGAACGCTGTCATGAAGGCCGGTGTCTCGATGACCTGCAAGGCGGCATCGCCGCGGGCGCTGGCGACATCCTGCGGCTTGGGTGATAGCGCGACCTGGCATTCGCCGCGGCGCAGCTTCTGCAGGCGCACGTTGGCGTCGGGCGTGATGGCGTAGATCAGGTCGTCCACCTGGGGCTTGCCGCCGAAGTAGGCGTCGTTGGCCTGGTAGCGGACCACGGCATCCTTCTGGAAGCGGCGGAATACGAACGGTCCGCTGCCGATCGGCTGGGCGTTGAGTTTTTCCGGCGTTCCGACGGCCATCAATCGGGCAGCGTATTCGGCGGAATAAATAGAAGCGAAACCCATGCTCAACGTAGCGAGGAAGGTGGCATCCGGGTGGCGTAGGGTGATGCGTACGTGATGCGGATCGGGGGCTTCGATCTTGTCGATCAAGGTGGGCCACTGCATCGACTGGGCGTGGGGATAACCGGTCTTGGCGACTTTGTGCCAGGGATGCTGTGGATCGAGCATGCGCTGGAAGCTGAACAGCACGTCTTCGGCATTCAGCTCGCGGCTGGGGCTGAAGGCATCGGTCGTGTGGAACTTCACGTCCTGGCGCAACTGGAAATCGTAAACCAGGCCGTCGGCGGAAACCGACCACTCCTGCGCGAGGCTCGGTACCAGCTCGCCGCGCCCGGCATCGAATTCCACCAGGCGATTCATCAGTACGTCGGCGGAGGCGTTGGTCGTGGTCAGCGAGTTGTACTGGACCACGTCGAAGCCTTCGGGACTGGCTTCGGTGCACACCGTCAGGCTGGCGGCATGGCTATATAAGGAAAGGGGAGCAAGCAGCAGGGCGAGGGCGGCAAGTCGCATGACGGACTCCTGGCGTGACGATGGGATGCCCATCCGAGGACTGGGCGAGTCATGCAAGACCGTTGGCGGCCTTGAGTGGGTTACCCTAGTCCACTGCGTGGCGTTGGACAACGACAAGAAGGCGACGAGTGGTCGTTCTGCCAACAAGCGCGCAGGCGCTGCGGGCGCGGGGGCACGGGCTGTGGGTAACTCGCTCCGACCCTTGCTGCTCAAGGGGCTTTCTGATATAAAGCAGCGCTCTTTTCTAGGGGCCCGGTTCCAGCGTCGATGGATGTGGCCGGTAAGACCCCGAAGAAACGCGGCGCAGAGCGCCAAATGACTGAGAGTTCAAGCGGCCAACCCATGCCGGGTTGGGCATGTGGTTTAGAGGGCTGAGGCATGTCGAGAGTCTGTCAAGTGACCGGTAAGGGTCCGGTTACCGGGAACAACATTTCCCACGCGAACAACAAAACCCGTCGTCGTTTCCTGCCGAACCTGCAGCATCATCGCTTCTGGGTCGAGTCCGAGAAGCGCTTCGTGCGTCTGCGCGTTTCCGCCAAGGGCATGCGCGTGATCGACAAGCGCGGCATCGATGTAGTGCTGGCCGAGCTGCGTGCTCGCGGCGAAAAGGTTTAAGGAGCTAATCATGCGTGAACTGATCCGTTTGGTGTCCAGCGCCGGTACCGGCCACTTCTACACCACCGACAAGAACAAGCGCACCACGCCCGACAAGATCGAGATCAAGAAATTCGATCCGGTCGTGCGCAAGCACGTGATGTACAAGGAAGCCAAGATCAAGTAATTGATCCTGTTTCCGCGAAGAAGCCCGCCCCATGGCGGGCTTTTTCATGGGCGCAGGAAAGGCTCGCGCATAAAAAAGCCCGCGGGACGCGGGCCAAGAGGGTGACACACAGGGAGAAAAAACGATCAGTCCGGCTTCTGCTCGAAGATCACATAGACCTTGCGGCAGGGTTCCAGCACCTCCCAGGTACCGCTGAAGCCGGCCGGGATGACGAAGCGATCGCCGGCGCGTACGGTTTTGGCGGCACCCGTGGCGTCGCGTATCACCGAAACGCCCTGGAGGATTTCACAGTACTCATGCTCGGTGTAGGCGACTGTCCAGCGGCCGACCGCCCCTTCCCAGATTCCGACGTTGAACTGGTCGCAAGGGCTGGCGTAATGGTTGCGCACGCTTTGCTCGGGATCGCCGGCGAGGATTTTTTCCGTGGCGGGGCGGTAGTGCTCGGCGGCCGTGGTGGCCTGGGCGAGGTCGATCAGGGTGTCGATGCTCATGAGCGTTTCTCAGGCAGCCTTGCGAATGGCGTCGGCAAGTGTTTCGACCATGCTGTCGATCTGCACCTTCTCGACGATCAAAGGTGGCGACATGGCCAGGGTATCGCCGGTTACGCGCACCATCAGGTCATTCCAGAAGCAGTCTTCGAAGACCCGGTAGCCGCGCTTGCCGATGACCTCGCCGCTGGGCGCGAGTTGCACGCCGCCGACCAGCCCGACGGCGCGGATGTCGATGACGTTGGGCAGGCCCTTGAGGCTGTGCAGGGCATCGCTCCAGTACGATTCCAAGTCGATCGCCTGGCGGAACAGACCGTCGCGTTGATAAATGTCCAGGGTTGCCAGGGCGGCGGCGCACGCCACCGGATGGCCGCTGTAGGTGTAGCCATGGAAGAACTCGATACCGTCCGGCCCTTGCATGAAGGCATCGTGGATGCGCTCGTCGACGAACACCGCCCCCATGGGAATGGCGCCATTGGTCAGGCCCTTGGCGCAGGTGAGAATGTCCGGCGTGACGCCCCAGCGTTGCGCGGCGAAAGCCTCGCCGACCCGACCGAAACCGGTGATCACTTCATCGAAGATCAGCAGGATGCCGTGCTTGGCGGTGATCTCCCGCAGTCGCTGCAGGTAGCCCTTCGGCGGCAGGATGACCCCGGCCGACCCGGCCATTGGCTCGACGATGACGGCTGCGATGTTCTCGGCGCCATGCAGGGTGACCAGCCGCTCCAGCTCGTCGGCCTTCTCCGCGCCGAATTCCGGTAGGCCCCGGCTGAAGGCATTGCGCGGGATATCCAGGGTATGCGGCAGGTGATCCACGCCGGGGAGTTGCAGCGGGAAGGCCCGGCGGTTGTTGACCATGCCGCCGACCGACAACCCGCCGAAGCCGACACCGTGATAACCCAGCTCGCGACCGATCAGGCGGGTACGGGTGCCCTGGCCGATGGCGCGCTGGTAGGCGAGGGCGATCTTCAGCGCGGTATCCGCGGATTCCGAACCGGAGTTGGTGAAGAACAGTTTGTTCAGGCCTTTCGGCGCGATCTCGGCGAGCCGTTCGGCCAGCTCGAAGGGGAGCGGGTGACCCATCTGGAACGTGGGGGCGAAATCCAGCCGGGCGACTTGCCGGCTGACCGCTTCGCTGATTTCCCGGCGACCATGACCGGCGTTACAGCACCAGAGACCGGCGGTACCGTCCAGGATTTGCCGGCCATCGCTGGCGGTGAAGTACATGCCTTCGGCACTCTCCAGCAGGCGCGGTCTGGCCTTGAATTGGCGATTGGCCGTGAAGGGCATCCAGAAATCGTCGAGATTGTGGTTTTTTCTGTTCATCGCCGGCACGTCTGTTGTTCTGATTGTTATCGCCCAAAGGCCAACAGGGCGGATGGATGGAGTCTATGTTTGATAAAACGAACAAGGCAAGGGCTTTCTGTTTGGCTTTGTCAAAAATATTGAAATGCCTTGCACGCTGGTTTAGGGTTGCTCACAGTCTGGGGTAGCCCCTGGCCTTGCAGAATTTTTGACAGCGTAGCCCGACGTCGGCTGCGCGTTTCGACAATAAGAGGATGCTCGAATGACTACCCTGACCCGCGCCGACTGGGAACAGCGTGCCCAGAGCCTGTCGATCGAAGGCCGCGCCTTCATTCATGGCGAATACACGGGCGCCGCTTCCGGCGAGACGTTCGATTGCATCAGCCCGGTCGACGGCCGTTTGCTCGGTCGTGTGGCGAGCTGCGATGCGGCCGATGCCGACCGTGCGGTGAGCGATGCACGGGCCGTCTTCGAGTCCGGCGTGTGGTCGCGCCTGGCACCGGTCAAGCGCAAGGAGAGGATGATCCGCTTCGCCGACCTGCTGGATGCCCATGCCGAGGAGCTGGCCCTGCTGGAAACCCTGGACATGGGCAAGCCGATCGGCGATTCGCTGAATATCGACGTGCCCGCCGCATCCCGTGCCATTCGCTGGAGCGGCGAGGCGATCGACAAGATCTACGACGAAGTGGCCGCTACCCCGCACAACGAGCTGGGCCTGGTGACCCGTGAGCCGGTGGGCGTGGTCGCTGCCATCGTGCCGTGGAACTTCCCCCTGCTGATGGCCTGCTGGAAACTCGGCCCGGCATTGGCCACCGGTAACTCGGTGGTGCTCAAGCCGTCCGAGAAGTCGCCGCTGACCGCCATCCGCATCGCCCAGCTGGCCATCGAGGCCGGCATCCCCGCCGGTGTGCTCAACGTGCTGCCGGGTTATGGCCATACCGTGGGCAAGGCACTGGCGCTGCACATGGATGTCGATACCCTGGTCTTCACCGGTTCGACCCGGATCGCCAAGCAACTGATGATCTACGCCGGCGAATCGAACATGAAGCGGGTCTGGCTCGAGGCGGGCGGCAAGAGCCCGAACATCGTCTTCGCCGATGCGCCCGATCTCCAGGCGGCCGCCGAAGCTGCGGCAGGTGCCATTGCCTTCAACCAGGGCGAGGTCTGCACCGCCGGTTCGCGCCTGCTGGTGGAGCGTTCGATCAAGGATCGTTTCGTGCCCATGGTGGTCGAGGCCCTGAAGGCCTGGAAGCCGGGCAATCCGTTGGACCCGGCCACCAACGTCGGCGCGCTGGTGGATACCCAGCAGTTGAACACCGTGCTCGGCTACATCGAAGCCGGCCATGCCGAAGGCGCCAAGCTGATGACGGGTGGCAAGCGCGCTCTCGAGGAAACCGGTGGCGTCTATGTCGAGCCGACCCTGTTCGACGGCGTGAGCAACGCGATGAAGATCGCCCGCGAGGAAATCTTCGGCCCGGTGTTGTCGGTGATCGCCTTCGACTCCGTCGAAGAGGCCGTGCAGATCGCCAACGATACGCCCTATGGCCTGGCCGCGGCCGTCTGGACCAGCAACCTGTCCAGGGCTCACCTCGCCGCCAAGGCGTTGCGCGCCGGCAGCGTATGGGTGAATCAGTACGACGGCGGCGACATGACCGCGCCGTTCGGTGGCTTCAAGCAGTCGGGCAATGGCCGCGATAAGTCGCTGCACGCGTTCGACAAGTACACCGAACTGAAAGCCACCTGGATCAAGCTGTAAGCGAAGGCGCGGCGGAACCCGCAAGGCTCCCCGCGCTCTATCGGTCAGGGCCGCCCGTATCGGGGGCGAGCACCTGATCGGCAAGGTCGGCCCTTCGGGCCGGCTCACACGAGCCATACCCGCGGCCGGGTTTCCTTTGGGGAACCCGGCCGCGTGCATTTCGCGCCGAGCGATTCGGACGGCTCCGGAGGGAGTGGGAGAAGAGCGATGCGTTGGGCAACCTATTTCGCGGTCTGTGCGTCGGTGATCAGTGTCGGCCTGGCGCTGGGCGTGACCCTGCCGCTGGTGTCGTTGCGCCTGGAAGGCTGGGGCTACGGGCAATTCGCGATTGGTGTGATGGCGGCCATGCCGGCGGTGGGCGTGCTGTTCGGCGCCAGCCTGGCCGGGCGCCTCGCCGCCTGGATCGGTACGCCGCGGCTGATGCGCCTGTGTCTTCTGGCGGGGGCGCTGTCCGTGCTCCTGCTGGCGCTGCTGCCGAGCTACCCCCTGTGGTTGCTGCTGCGTCTGTTGATCGGTGTGGTGCTGACCGTGGTGTTTATCCTCGGCGAAAGCTGGATCAACCAGCTCGCCGTCGAACAGTGGCGCGGTCGTCTGGTGGCGCTGTACGGCACCGGTTATGCCCTCAGCCAGTTGTCCGGCCCGCTGTTGCTAGGCCTGCTCGGCACCGCCGACGACATCGGCTTCTGGACCGGCGCCTGCCTGCTGGTGGGTGGGTCCCTGTTGCTGCTCGGGCGTGATGGCGCGCCCAATGTGGAAGCCCACGGCAATGCCTGGCGCGACCTGGTCCGGTTCTCCCGGCGGATGCCTGCGGTGGCCTGGGCCGTGGTGTTGTTCGCGGCGTTCGAGGCGATGATCCTCACCCTCCTGCCGATCTACGGGCTGCGCCAGGGGTTCAGCCAGGAAACCGCCTTGCTGATGGCCAGCGTCGTGGTGGTTGGCGATGCCGTGTTGCAGTTGCCGGTCGGCTGGCTGGCCGACCGGGTGCCGCGCCAGTCATTGTTCCGTACCTGCGGTGTGGCGTTGCTGGTGTCGAGCCTGGGCATGCCGGTGTTGCTGCAGACGCCGCTGATCTGGCCGTTGCTGGTGCTGTTCGGCGCGAGCGCGGGCGGTCTGTTCACCCTGTCGTTGATCCTCATCGGCGAACGCTTCCGTGACGATGCCCTGGTGCGCGCCAACGCCCATGTCGCCCAGCTCTGGGGAATTGGCTGCCTGCTCGGCCCGTTGACCACCGGCGCCGCCAGCCAGTGGTTGAGCGGCCATGCCTTGCCGTTGGTGATGGCTCTGGGGGCGGCGGGCTTCGTGTTCCTGGCTTGGCAGCGCGCGGCGATCGGCGGGCCGGCGGAGGCGATGGACTGACTGGTCCCTGGCTGGCGGCTTGCGCCCCATCAGTCTAGGTTTGTTGGGCGCGGCCGAATCCCGGCCGGATCGCCGAGGGACAAGGCATGTACAAGGGCATGGCTATGTTGGGCATGGGGATCGCCGGCGTTACAACGGCGTTGGCGGCCGATCTTCCGGGGAGCACCGATCATCCGCTCATTCCGCGTTACCAGGATGCGGAGATTATCAAGTACGAAACTCAGGCCTACGCCGACCGGCGTTTTTTCAACGCCCCGGCCAAGGCGTATGGCGGCCTGGAGAAGAATCTCGCATCGACCGTTGCCTTGGAGGGCAAGCTCACTCGCCTGGTCTACCGCGTCCCGGCGGAACGCACGCCGCTGGAAGTGCTGCGCAACTACCAACAGGCATTGCAGGACGCCGGCTTCGAAGAGCTGTTCGCCTGCGAGAGGGAGGCTTGCGGTGGACGCAACTTCAATCATGCCGTCACCACCGACAACGACCTGCGCGAATACCAGCAGGACCAGCGCTACCTACTCTCGCGCCTGTCGCGTCCGGAGGGGGATGTGTATGCCGCGCTCTACGTGGTGCTGAACAAGAGTGGCGGTGGGGAGAACCGAGGGCGCAGCATGATCCAGTTGGACGTGCTGGAACAGAAACCCATGGAGCAACGCATGGTGGTAGTCGATGCACCCGCCATGCAGCGTGATCTCGATAGCAAGGGCCGGGTCGCCCTGTATGGCATCTTCTTCGACTTCGACAAGGACAGCATGCGCGCCGACTCCAAGCCGCAACTCGATGAAATCGCCGCGTTGCTGAAGGCCAGTCCGATGCGCGTGCTGGTGGTCGGGCACAGCGATGCCAAGGGTGCGCTGGATTACAACCGCGAGCTGTCGCAGCGGCGTGCCCAGTCCATCGTCGAAGCGTTGGTACGGGACTACGGTATCGCCCGCGAGCGGCTCAGCGCGGTGGGTGTCGGCATGGCCGCCCCGGTGGCGAGCAACCGGACCGAAGAGGGGCGGGCGCAGAACCGGAGGGTGGAGTTGGTCGACCGCGGCGAATGAATCAAAGCATCTTTTCCAGGCCGATAGCCTGGGACAGCCAGGCATTGAAGCGCCGCCAGAGGCCGCCGGGCTCCTTGTCCAGGGTATGCCGGCGGCCGTTGTCCTCGGCGATCCAGATCAGCCGCGAGCGACCGTCACGTTTTTCCAGGCGCACTTCGTAGCTAATGGCCGGCGACATACCTTCCAGTGTCAGCGCTCGCACTTCCTCGGCCAGGGGCCGGCTGTCCACCACGATGCCCACCTCGGTGTTCCAAAGCACCGAGCGCGGGTCTAGGTTGAGTGAGCCGATGAAAACCTTCTGCCGGTCGAAGACCATCGCCTTGCTGTGCAGGCTGGAGTTCGACGAGCCGCTGCTGCCCAGTGAGATCCCGCTCGTCTGGTCCGGTTGCCGGCGCAGTTCGAACAGCTTCACGCCATGTTCCAGCAACGGTTTGCGATAGGGAGCGTAGCCACCGTGCACGGCGGGAACATCGGTGGCTTCCAGCGAGTTGGTCAGCAGGCTGACGGCAACACCATGGTCGGCGCGGTTGGTCAGGTAGCCGAGGCCGGTGTCGGCGGGCACCAGATAGGCGGAAACCAGCAGCAGCTCCTTGCTGACCTTTGCCAGCTCAGGCCCGAGCTGATGGGTGAGGAGGAGCTGCGGGTCCGGCTCGCCACGCGCCAGCACCTTGCTGGGAGCGTCCCAGAGCGCCTGGCTGTGGGCCCAGGTCAGTTCGTTCAGCCAGTCGCGCAGGCGCGGGTTCTGCTGGTAGGCCATCAGGCGGCGGTAGATGCGCGGGCGATCCTGGCGCGAGGCTTCGAGGTAGGCGCTCAGCTCTTGGCGCAGGTCGAGCAGATCTTCGACGGTCGGTGGGCTCCAGAGGAACTGCTGGATCGGCTTGCTTAGCGCGCTGTTCCAGTACTGGTCGAAACTATGCGCCAGTTGTTCGGCCACCGGCCCGGCGCTGAGCAGGTCGATATCGGTGAAGTTCAGGTCCGGCTTGGCGTCGAAATATTCGTCCCCGAGGTTGCGCCCGCCGACGATGGCCACGCTGCTGTCGGCCAGCCATAGCTTGTTGTGCATGCGCCGGTGCTGCCGCGACAGGTTGAGAAGGCGCCCCAGGGTGCGGGTAACGCCGGTGCTGCGACCCAGGTGCAGCGGATTGAAGACGCGCACGTGGATTTGTGGATGGGCGGCAAGCACGGCGATCTCGGCGTCGATATCCGCGCTGGTGGTGTCGTCCAGCAGCAGGCGCACGCGGACGCCGCGGTCGGCCGCCTGCAATAGCTCGTGTACCAGTGCACGGGTACTGAAACCGTCGTGGACGATGTAGTACTGCAGGTCGAGGCTGCGCCGGGCCGTGCGGATCAGCTCGGCGCGAACGCTGAAGGCCTCGGTGTTGTCGGCCAGCAGGCGAAAGCCGGACTGCCCCTGCGGATGCTCGCGGGCGAGCCGCTGCACCGTGGCGCCGAGCAGCGACTCCCGCGACGCCAGGGCTTGGGTTGGTACCGGCTGGTTCGGGCTGGCGCAGCCGGCCAGGCAGAGCAAGGCCAACAACAGTAGGCAGACGCGCACGGAACCTCCGTGGCGGATGATTGTTTCCAGGTTAGACGCCGGTTGGCTGGCAAGATTCAGCGGGCCGACGACTCCTCCGGTCCCGTCTCCTGTTCCGCGAGCAGTGCCGAGACGGTTTCGCCGACACGGCGCACGGCCTGTTCCTGCCGTGCGTCGGGCTTGGGAGCGAAGTTCATCCGCAGGCAGTTCCGGTATTTGCCCGCGGCGGAAAAGATACTGCCCGGTGCCACCTGCACCTTGTGCGGCGTCAGCAGACGGTTGAGGCGCTGGCTATCGAAGCCCTGTGGCATCTCCACCCAGAGCATGAAACCGCCCTGCGGCTGGCTGACCCGGGTGCCGGCGGGGAAGTACTGGCTGACCCAGCCGGTCATCAGTTCGCGACCACGGGCGTACTGGCTGCGCATGCGCCGCAGGTGCGGCTCGTACAGACCGCCACCGATGAACTCGGCCAGTGCCAGCTGCGGTAGCTGGGCGCTCATGCCGGTGCTCATGTATTTCATGTGCAGCACCCGCTGCAGATAGCGGCCGGGGGCGATCCAGCCAATGCGCAGGCCCGGCGCCAGGGTTTTCGAGAAGGAACTGCACAGCAGCACACGGCCGTCTTCGTCGAATGACTTGATGGTGCGCGGGCGCGGGTAACGGTAGGCCAGCTCGCCGTAGATATCGTCCTCGATGATCGCCACATCGTAGCGCTGGGCCAGCTCCAGCAGGGCGCGCTTGTTGGTCTCGGGCATGATGTAGCCGAGCGGGTTGTTGCAGCTCGGCGTCAGTTGGATGGCCTTGATCGGCCACTGCTCCAGCGCCATTTCCAGCGCCTCCAGGCTAATACCGGTGAGCGGATCGGTCGGCAGCTCGAGGGCCTTGAGGCCGAAGCCCTTGAGCGCCTGCATCACACCGTGGAAGCTCGGCGAGTCCACCGCCACGATGTCGCCGGGCTGGCAGATGGCGCGCAGCGCGGCGGATAGTGCCTCGTGACAGCCGGTGGTGATGACGATGTCTTCGGGCGGGATGCGGCAGCCGGAGTCCAGCACCAGACGCGAAATCTGTTCGCGCAGGCTGATCTCGCCTTCCACACAGCCATAGCTCAACTCTTTCAGGCTCTGGCGCCGGCTCAGGCGCGACAGGCTCCGCAGCAGGGGCTTGAGGGTCGGTGCCTCTATATCGGGGATGCCACGGCCGAGCTGCACCACGTCGCCATAGGGCGGCGTGCTGACCAGCTCCAGCACTTGGTCCCACTGCGACACTTCCACCGGGCGCTGCGCTGTACGGCTCACCATGGGCAGTGCCGGCTTCTGTCTGCTCGGAGGCACGAAGTAACCGGACTTCGGCCGCGGCTCCACCAGGCCGTCGTCTTCCAACTGGCGATAGGCCTGTTGCACGGTGCTCAGGCTGACGCCGTGCTCCTGGCTGAGGGCACGGACCGAGGGCAGGCGGTCGCCCGGCAGATAGAGCCCTTGCTGGATGCGGGAGCCGATCAGCTCCGCGAGCCTTACATACAGAGTCATTGGGAGTGTTAGCTGACCATACAGATAGAGGGCAAAATAGACCATTCAGAGCCTTTTTGCCCAGCTCTGTATGACGGAAATTTGCCTGCTGTGAATCTGTATCGTCGATGGAGTAAGCGCCATTCTGTCTACTCGGACAGAGGAGGACAGACGATGCGCGAATGGAGCGAGGTACTGGTTGTCACGCGAGAACGGGATGCGCAGGCGGGAGGCATCCGCTTCACTACGGGAAACGCCGGGGAAGGACGCTGGCAGCGCTTCTGGCGGCGCTTGACCACCCGGCACGCCCTGGCGCACCTGGATGATGCCCAATTGCGCGACATCGGCCTGACCCGGCAGGAGGCGCTGGCGGAGGTGTATAGGCCGGTCTGGCAGCTCTGGGACTAAAAGAGGTCCTTGAGCCGATACCAGAGCATCCCCAGTGCCAGCAGTGGTGAGCGCAGGCGCGGGCCGCCAGGGAAGGTCAGGTGCGGGACCCGGGCGAACAGGTCAAGGCCGCGGCTTTCCCGGCCGGCGATGGCCTCGGCGAGCAGCTTGCCGGCCAGGTGCGTGGCGTTCAGCCCGTGGCCGGAGTAGGCCTGGGCGAAGTACACGTTGGGCTGGTCCGGCAGCCGGCCGATCTGCGGCAGGCGGTTGGCACCGATACCGATCATTCCGCCCCACTGGTAGTCGATGCGCGCGTCGGCGAGCTGCGGAAATACCTTCAGCATCTTTGGTCGCATGTAGGCGGCGATGTCGGCGGGGTCGCGTCCCGAATAGTGGCAGGCGCCACCGAACAGCAGGCGGCGGTCGGCGGACAGGCGGAAATAATCCAGGGCGACCCGCTGGTCGCAGACCGCCATGTTCTGCGGCAGCAGCTCGCGCGCCAGGGCCTCGTCCAGCGGCTCGGTGGCGATGATGTAGCTGCCGGCCGGCAGCACCTTGCCGGCCAGCTCGGGCTGCAAGCCATTGATGTAGGCGTTGCAGGCGATCACCAGGGTGCGGGCACGCACCGTTCCCCGTTCGCCATGGATGCGCAGCTCGCTGCCGTAGTCGATGCGCGTGATTGGCGATTGCTCGAAAAACCGCACGCCCAGGCTCTGCGCCACGGATGCCTCGCCGAGCGCCAGGTTGAGCGGATGCAGATGCCCGGACCCCATGTCGATGAGACCGCCCAGGTAGCGATCGGAGCCAACCACGCTGTGCATCTCCTCCGCCGGAACCAGGCGAAGCTCGTGGCGGTAGCCGAGCGCCTTGAGATCGTCGTAACTGGCCTGGAAGTCCTCCACATGGCGTGGTTTGGTGGCCAGGTCGCAGTAGCCCCAGGTCAGATCGCAGGGAATGGCATGACGGGCGATACGCTCGCGGACGATCTCCACCGCTTCCAGGCCCATCATCTTGAGGGCTTTCACGCCTTCGTCGCCGATCACCGGGCGGAACTGTTCGAGATCGTGGCCGACGCCGCGGATCAATTGCCCGCCGTTGCGTCCGCTGGCGCCCCAGCCGATCCGGCGGGCTTCCAGCAACACCACCGACAGACCGCGCTCGGCCAGTTCGATGGCGGTATTCAGGCCGGTGAAGCCGCCGCCGACGATGCAGACATCGGCCTGCTCGTCCCCGGTCAGGGGAGGGAAGGCCAGTTGCCGATTAGCCGTGGCGGCGTAATAAGAAGGGGCATGCTGCTCGGTATGAACGGGCTGGCGAGCGCGGGCATCCATGTGCGAAATCCTGACGGAAGTGTTTGGAAAGTTTTACAGAGTCGTCAGGCTATAGAGTTTTAGCTGCAAGCGGAAGCCGCCCAGGCGTCGACCCGGGGCGGAGTCCCGGATCAGTCGGGAATCGGCAGGTTCAGCGATTCCTTGACCTCTTCCATCACGATATAGCTCTTCGACTCCCGCACGTGGGGCAGCTTGAGCAGTATGTCGCCGAGCAGCTTGCGGTAGGAGGCCATCTCGTTGATACGCGCCTTCACCAGGTAGTCGAAGTCGCCCGAGACCAGGTGGCACTCCAGCACATGGGGCAGCTTGAGCACGGCGCGGCGGAACTCCTCGAAGATGTCGCCGGACTTGTAGGCCAGGCTGATTTCCACGAACACCAGCAGGTTGGCCTTCAGGTGCTGCGGGTTGAGCCGCGCGGAGTAGCCCATGATGATGCCTTCGCGCTCCAGCCGGCGGACGCGCTCGGTGCACGGCGTGGTGGACAGGCCGACGCGCTCGCCCAGCTCGGTGAAGGAAATCCGTCCGTCCTGCTGCAGGATGCGCAGGATATTGCGGTCAATCTTGTCCAGCTCCCGCTTGGTCTGATGCTGGGTGCGCATGGGTAATGCCCCTCCGTCGAAAGCGTTTCCGCCAAGAATTCTCGCCAAATATAGCTATCAATATAGTGAAAAGCACTGGACATGCCTCCCTATACTGCGCCGCATTACGGTTCTATTCAGCGACGCCCGGAGAATCTCGGGTCGAGGAGGCAGCGATGCGTGTTCTGGTACTCGGCAGCGGTGTAATCGGTACTGCCAGCGCCTATTATCTGGCCCGCGCCGGTTTCGAAGTGGTGGTGGTCGATCGCCAGCCCGCTCCGGCCATGGAAACCAGCTTCGCCAACGCCGGCCAGGTGTCTCCTGGCTATGCCTCGCCTTGGGCCGCGCCGGGCATTCCGCTGAAAGCCATGAAATGGCTGCTGCAGCGCCACGCGCCGCTAGCCATCAAGGCCACCGCCAACATCGACCAGTACCTGTGGATGGCGCAGATGCTGCGCAACTGCACTGCCGCCCGCTACGCAGTGAACAAGGAGCGCATGGTGCGCCTGTCCGAGTACAGCCGCGACTGCCTCGACGAGCTGCGCGCGGAAACCGGTATCGCCTACGAAGGCCGCACCCTCGGCACCACCCAATTGTTCCGTACCCAGGCCCAGCTCGATGCCGCGGCCAAGGACATCGCCGTGCTCGAGCAGTCCGGCGTGCCTTACGAGGTGCTGGACCGCGCCGGTATCGCCCGCGTCGAGCCCGCTCTGGCCAAGGTTACCGACAAGCTGGCCGGCGCCCTGCGCCTGCCCAACGACCAGACCGGCGACTGCCAGATGTTCACCACCAAGCTGGCCGAAATGGCGGTCAAGCTGGGCGTGGAATTCCGCTTCGGCCGCAACATCGAGCGTCTCGACCATGCCGGCGACCGCATCAACGGCGTGTGGATCGACGGCAAGCTGGAGACCGCCGACCGCTACGTGCTGGCCCTCGGCAGCTACACCCCGCAACTGCTCAAGCCGCTGGGCATCAAGGCGCCGGTCTACCCGCTCAAGGGCTATTCGCTGACCGTACCGATCACCAACCCGGACATGGCACCGACCTCAACCATCCTCGATGAGACCTACAAGGTCGCCATCACCCGCTTCGACAATCGCATCCGCGTCGGCGGCATGGCCGAGATCGCCGGTTTCGACCTGAGTTTGAACCCGCGTCGCCGCGAGACCCTGGAAATGATCACCGGCGATCTCTACCCTGAAGGTGGCGATCTGACCCGGGCGGAATTCTGGACCGGCCTGCGCCCGGCGACCCCCGACGGTACCCCCATCGTCGGCGCCACGCCGATGCGCAACCTGTTCCTCAACACCGGCCACGGTACCCTCGGTTGGACCATGGCCTGTGGCTCCGGCCGCCTGCTCGCCGACCTGATGGCCTCGAAGCGCCCGCAAATCAGCGCCGAAGGCCTCGATATTTTCCGTTACAGCACTCGTAAGGAGTCCCCCGAGCATGTCAATCCGGCGCCTGCGCACTGAAGCCCGCTACAGCGAAATCGTCATCCACAACGGCACCGTCTACCTGGCGGGCCAACTGGACGAGAACCTTAGCGCCGGCATCGAAGCCCAGACCCGCGAGACCCTGGCGAGCATCGACCGCATGCTCGCCGAGGCCGGGACCGACAAGACCCGCATCCTCTCGGTGACCATCTTCCTCAAGGACATGGCCGCCGATTTCGCCGGCATGAACGCCGTGTGGGACGACTGGGTGCCGAAAGGCGCCGCGCCGGCCCGCGCCACCGTCGAGGCGAAGCTGTATTCGCCCGATGTGCTGGTGGAAATGACCGTCATCGCCGCACTGCCCTGATTCACACTGATGCCCGGGTCACCGGGCTTTTTTTTTGGATATCGAAGACTGCCATGCGTCCCGCCCGTGCCCTGATCGACCTCCAAGCCCTGCGTGCCAACTACCGGCTGGCCCGCGAAGCCTCTGGCGCCCGTGCGCTGGCGGTGATCAAGGCGGATGCCTACGGGCATGGCGCGGTGCGCTGCGCCCAGGCCCTGCTGGACGAGGCGGACGGGTTCGCCGTGGCCTGTATCGAGGAAGCGCTGGAGCTGCGCGAGGCCGGCATCCGTGCGCCCATCCTGCTGCTGGAAGGCTTTTTCGAGGCGGAAGAGCTGGAGCTGATCGTTCGCCATGATTTCTGGTGCGTTGTCCATTCGATGTGGCAGTTGGAGGCCATCGAGCGCGCCAGCCTGGGCAGGCCCCTGTGCGTCTGGCTG
Organism: Pseudomonas sp. PIC25; assembly: GCF_002286785.1. GTDB lineage: Bacteria > Pseudomonadota > Gammaproteobacteria > Pseudomonadales > Pseudomonadaceae > Pseudomonas_M. The sequence goes on from NZ_MUJY01000118.1 coordinate 42,333, forward strand.
AAGCTGGACACCGGCATGCACCGTGTCGGCCTGGAGCCCGCCGATTACCAGGCCGCCTACCAGCGCCTGCTGGCCAGCGGCAAGGTCGGCAAGATCGTCCTGATGAGCCATTTCGCCCGTGCCGATGAACTGGACTGCCCGCGCAGCGCCGAGCAGCTGCACGTCTTCGAGCAGGCCCGCCAGGGGCTGGTGGCGGAGATCAGCCTGTGCAATTCCCCGGCGCTCCTCGGCAACCGGCTGCTGTTCCCGAAGCCGCTGAACAGCGATTGGGTGCGTCCGGGCTTGATGCTTTATGGCGCCTCGCCGTTCGAGGGCCCGCAAGCGGCGGCCGATGGCCTGCAGCCGGTGATGACGCTGGAATCGCGGATCATCGGCGTGCGCGAATTGCCGGCAGGCGAGCCGGTGGGCTACGGCGCGCGCTTCGTCAGCGAGCGGCCGACCCGCGTGGGCGTGGTTGCCATGGGCTATGCCGACGGCTATCCGCGCCACGCACCGACCGGAACGCCGGTGAGCATCGATGGCCAGCCGAGCCGGCTGATCGGTCGGGTGTCCATGGATATGCTCACTGTCGACCTGACCGGCCTGCCCCAGGCGGGCCTGGGCAGCCGGGTCGAACTCTGGGGCCGGGAAGTACTTGCCAGTGATGTTGCGGCCTGGGCCGGGACCATTCCCTATCAACTGTTCTGCAATCTGAAACGGGCGCCGCGCGTCTATTCCGAGAGGTAGTCGAGCCACTGAGCAGGATGTGCGGTCAGGCTGTTGAAAATACTGAACGCTGGCGCCATGATACGGCCACTTCGCAACCTGCTCCCCCTGGAGGACTCCCGCATTGGACGTCGGTGTTCGACTGCAATCCATTCGCAAACTCAAAGGCCTTTCCCAGCGTGAACTCGCCAAGCGGGCCGGCGTTACCAACAGCACCATTTCGATGATCGAGAAGAACAGTGTCAGTCCCTCGATCAGCTCGCTGAAAAAAGTCCTCAGCGGCATTCCCATGACACTGGTGGAGTTCTTCTCCATCGACTACGAGCAAGACACGCCCACTCAAGTCGTCTACCGGGCCGACGAACTGACCGACCTCTCCAGCGGCGCCGTGACCATGAAACTGGTCGGCAAGGCACAACCCAACCGGGCCCTGGCCTTCCTCGACGAAACCTACCCGCCGGATGCCGATACCGGCGAAGAGATGTATGCCCACGAAGGGGAAGAAGCCGGCATCCTGGTGGAAGGCCGCCTGGAACTGACCGTCGGCAGCGAGGTGTACATCCTCGAGGCGGGCGACAGCTACTACTTCGAGAGCCATCAGCCCCACCGTTTCCGCAATCCGTTCGACAAACCGGCACGCCTGATCAGTGCCACCACACCGGCGAATTTCTAGGGCTTCGGCCCCTGCCTGCGACGTAATGCCGCAAGGCCCTGCACGGCGCAGGGTTGTTTCGGCGAGACCGGCTTATCGTTATACTGGCGCCCGCTCGCGTAACCGTGGCCGCGGGCGTGACTAGCCACAATGAGGGTGAGACGTGAACCTGATTAACAAGATGCTGGTGGCCAAAGCCGCTCTGTTGGCCCTGTGGGCTGTTAGCGCCCAGGCTGCGACCAACGACGATATCGCCGAGCGCATCAAGCCGGTGGGCGAGGTCTGCGTGATGGGCCAGGAATGCAAGGGTGTCGAAGCCGTGGCGGCTGCCGCGGGCGGTGGCGCGCGCAGCGCCGACGACGTGATCGCCAAGCACTGCAACGCCTGCCATGGCGCCGGCGTGCTGGGTGCGCCGAAGGTCGGCGACGGTGCCGCCTGGAAGGCACGTGCCGATGCCGCCGGTGGTATCGACGGCCTGCTCAAGCATGCCATTTCCGGTATCAACGCCATGCCGCCGAAAGGTACCTGCGGCGATTGCTCGGACGACGAGCTGAAAGGCGCCATCGAGAAAATGTCCGGCCTCTGATTCCGGTCTTTTCGCCAACGAAGCCGCCTCCGGGCGGCTTCGTCGTTTCCGGGCTCCGCTGAGCAAAGCCGGAGAGGCGCGGTCAAAGCTCCCAAGCAAAGGTCAACGCCGCTGCCGAGGAGAGTCCGGTGCCACGCTGCTCGCTGGAACAGGCCGTCGAACAGGTCCTGGCGCGAATCGACGGTCCCATCCGCCTGGGGCTGCCGTTGGGCCTGGGCAAACCGAACCGTTTCGCCAATCTGCTCTATCGCCGGGTCAAGGCGGACGCTTCGCGCTCGCTGACCATCTATACCGCCCTTTCGCTGGGGCGTCCCCAGGGCGGTAGCGAGCTGGAGCAACGCTTCAGCACGCCGTTCTTCGAGCGCGTCTATGGCGACTACCCCGAACTGGATTACCTGGCCGATCTGCGGCGAGGGGAGTTGCCGCCGAACATCCGGCTCGAAGAGTTCTACCTGAGCCCGGGCAGCCTGCTTGGCAATCCGTTGGCGCAGCAGCAGTACGTCAGCCTGAACTACAGCCAGGTCGCGCGCGGGCTGGATCTCAAGGGCATCAACGTCATTGCCCAGTTGGTCGCACGTTCGCCGCACCGACCGGGGTGGTTTAGCCTGTCGTGCAACCCCGACATCACCCTGGACCTGTTGCCGCGGCTGGCCGCGCGACGTGCGGCGGGCGAGCCGGTGTTGTGCGTTGCCCAGGCACATGCGGAGCTGCCGTACATGCCCGGGGATGCGGAGCTGGCCGAAGAGGAGTTCGATCTCGTCATCGAGCCCGTCGAGTGCAGCACCCTGTTCTCGACGCCGAACATGCCGGTGAGCCTGCAGGACCATGCCATCGGCCTGCATGCCAGTACTCTGGTGCGGGACGGCGGTACCCTGCAGATCGGCATCGGCGCCATGGGCGATGCACTCACCGCGGCGCTGCTGGCGCGGCAGGGCGACAATGCGGGTTATCGCGCCCTGCTGGAGGATATGCAGGTGCCGCAACGCTGGGACCGGCTGATCGAGCGCGAGGGTGGGCTCGCGCCCTTCGCCGAAGGGCTCTACGGGTGCAGCGAGATGTTCGTTCTCGGCCTGCTGGCGCTGATCGAGGCGGGGGTGATCCGCCGGCGGGTCTATCCGGACGAAGGCCTGCAATGGCTGGCCAACCTCGGTGTGCTGGATGCCGAGGGGCGTCCCCGCAGCCTGCGGCTGCTGTTGGAGGCGGGGCTGCCGACCCACCTGGAAGAGCCGATGTTGGCCTGGTTGCAGGAGCGTGGCCTGCTGGCCAGCGAGATCGAGCGGCTTGGCGACGTGCTGCTCCTGCCGGACGGGCGCCGTGTGCCCGCCGATCTACGTGACACCGCCGCGCAGGAGGCGCTGGAGCCTTATCTGAAGGCTGCGCCGGGCGGTGTGTTGGTGCATGGCGGCTTCTTCCTCGGCCCGCAGGCATTCTACGAACGTCTCACTGAATTGAGCGATGCCCAGCGTGAACGCATCGGTATGACCGCCATCGGCTTCATCAACCGGCTGTATGGCAATGAGCGACTCAAGCGCTTGCAGCGGCGCGATGCGCGCTTCATCAATAGTGCGTTTGCCATGACCCTGCTGGGCGCGGGGATCGCCGATCAGCTGGAGGACGGCCGGGTAGTCAGCGGCGTCGGCGGCCAGTACGACTTCGTCGCCCAGGCCCACGAGCTGGAGGGTGCGCGCTCGATCCTCATGCTGCGCAGTTGGCGCGAGAGCGGCGGCGAGGTCACCTCGAACATCGTCTGGCAGTACGGGCATGCCACCATCCCGCGCCACCTGCGCGACATCGTGGTCACCGAATACGGTATCGCCGACTTGCGCGGGAAGAATGATGCCGAGGTGATCGAAGCGCTGATCCGCATCGCCGATTCGCGCTTCCAGGAAGACCTGATCGACCAGGCCCAGCGGGCCGGCAAGCTGCCCGAGGACTTCGAACTGCCCTGGGCGTACCGGCAGAACACGCCGTGGCGCCTGCTGGCCTTGCAGGCACAGCATCCCCGCCTGTTCGCCGAATACCCGCTGGGCAGCGATTTCACCGGGCACGAGCAGGACCTGTTGCGTGCCCTGCGCTGGTTGAAGAGCAAGCTCAAGCTCAGCGAAATCCTCGAACTGGGTATGGCCACGCTGTTCGACCTGCCCGATCCGCAGGCCTACGCCGGCCATCTACAGCGCATGGGCCTGGCCGAACCCGAGGGGTTGCGCGAGCAGCTCTATCAGAAGCTGGTGCTGGCCGGGCTCAAGGCTACGGCCACATGAGGAGATTCCGATGCAGAATTCCATTCCCCGTCCCGAATGCCTGCGCTTTTCCAGCGACGGACGTACACCGAATAGCGCGTTGCCGGTGCTGGTCTATCGCCAGTTGCCGTTGCAGGGCGATCTCGCCGAGGCATTCGAAACGCTATTCGCCGCTCACTTCTGGCCGCCGCGCTGGCGCAGCCCGGTCTACGACTACCATCACTACCACACCGGCGCCCATGAGGCGTTGGGCGTGGCGCGGGGGCATGCGCGGCTGATGCTGGGCGGAGAACGGGGCGCGGAAATCGAGGTGCGTGCCGGCGATGCGCTGGTGCTGCCGGCGGGCACCGGGCACTGCCAGTTGCAGGCCAGCGCGGATTTTCTGGTGGTGGGCGCGTATCCACCCGAACAGGACTGGGATATCCAGCGCCCCGATGAGCGGACCCATGACGCGGCCAGGGCGCGCATTGCCGAAACGCCGGTGCCGGTCAGCGATCCGGTGACCGGCACACAGGGGGCATTGGTGGAGCTGTGGCGCTAGGAATGTCTTCCCCGGTCAGTCGAGAAAGGTGATCTGGCCGTCCTTCAGCGAGATCACGCGGGCCAGGGATTCGATGCGAAAGCCCATTTCCTCTAGCTCGGCGCGGCCCTGCTGGAAGGATTTCTCGATCACGATACCGAGCCCGGCGATGCTCGCACCGGCCTGCTGGATGATCGAGATCAGGCCCTTGGCGGCTTTGCCGTTGGCCAGGAAGTCATCGATGATCAGTACCCGGTCATGGGCCGACAGGTGGGTGGTGGAAATGGCGATGGTACTTTCCACTTGCTTGGTGAAGGAGTACACCGAGGCGACCAGCAGGTTGTCGGTCAGGGTCAGGGACTGGTGTTTGCGGGCGAAGATCACCGGTACGCCCAGTTCCAGACCGGTCATCACCGCCGGTGCGATGCCGGAGGCCTCGATGGTGACGATCTTGGTGATGCCGTCCTCGCGAAAACGCGCGGCGAATTCGCGGCCGATGGCCTGCATCAGCAGCGGATCGATCTGATGATTGAGAAAGGCGTCCACCTTGAGCACCTGCTCGGAAAGGGCGATGCCGCGCTGGCGAATGCTCTGCTTCAGTAACTCCACGACCGTACCTCGATGCGTCGAATGGCGGGCGCCGACGTTGGGCGTCCTGTCGAAGCAGGCAATTTTTTCACCGAGCGGGTGGGAGCGCCAGTGCCCCTTGGCGGCTCCGTGCCCGGTCTCCGCGCGGGTAATCGTTCCCGTTGGAACGCGAAAATGCCGTCAGCGCTTGAGCATGGCGCGGATATCCGCCAGGGCGTTGTTGCCGCGCGCGGCCTTGACCTCCACCGGGGCGTCTTCCTGGCCTTCCCAGATCAGGTCTTCCGGCGGCAGCTCATCGAGGAAGCGGCTTGGCGTGCAGTCGATGATCTCGCCGTACTGCTTGCGCTTGGCGGCGAAGGTCAGGGTCAGGTTCTGCCGCGCGCGGGTGATGCCGACATAGGCCAGGCGGCGTTCTTCCTCGATGGTATCGGCCTCGATGCTGGAGCGGTGCGGGAGGATTTCCTCCTCGACGCCGAGGATGAACACCGAGGGGAACTCCAGGCCCTTGGAGGCGTGCAGGGTCATCATCTGCACCCCTTCGGCGCCTTCTTCCTCTTCCTGCTGGCGCTCGAGCATGTCGCGCAGGACCAGCTTGCCGATGGCTTCCTCGATGGTCATCTCGCCATCTTCGTCCTTCTCGAGGGTGTTCTTCAGCGCCTCGATGAGGAACCAGACGTTGCCCATGCGCGCTTCGGCGACCTTGTCGCTGGAAGCGTTCTGCCGCAGCCAGTTCTCGTAATCGATGTCCATCACCATGCTGCGCAGCGCGGCGATCGGATCGTTCTGTGCGCATTGCTGGCGCACGCCGTCCATCCAGCGGGTGAAGCGCGCCAGGCGTTCGGTGAAGCGGCTGTCCAAGTGTTCGCCGAGGCCGATCTCGCCCGCCGCCTGGTACATGGAAATCTTACGCTCGGTGGCGTAGTTGCCGAGCTTCTCCAGGGTTGTGGAGCCGATTTCCCGGCGCGGCACGTTGATCACGCGGAGGAAGGCGTTGTCGTCGTCCGGGTTCACCAGCAGGCGGAAATAGGACATCAGGTCCTTCACTTCCTGGCGGGCGAAGAAACTGGTGCCGCCAGAGAGCCGGTAGGGAATCTGGTGGTGCTGCAGCTTCAGCTCCATCAGCTTCGCCTGGTAATTGCCACGGTAAAGGATGGCGAAATCGCTGTACGGGCGCTGGGTGCGCAGGTGCTCGGTGAGGATTTCCATGGCTACCCGCTCGCACTCGGCCTCTTCGTTGCGGCAGCGGATCACGCGGATTTCGTCGCCATGGCCCATCTCGCTCCACAGCTGCTTCTCGAACACGTGCGGGTTGTTGGCGATCAGCACGTTGGCGCATTTGAGGATGCGGCTGGTGGAGCGGTAGTTCTGCTCCAGCATCACCACTTTGAGGGAGGGGTAGTCCTCCTTCAGTTGCATCAGGTTTTCCGGCCGCGCCCCGCGCCAGGCGTAGATCGACTGGTCGTCGTCGCCGACCACGGTGAACTGGTTGCGCATGCCGACCAGCAGCTTCACCAGAAGGTACTGGCTGGCGTTGGTGTCCTGGTATTCGTCCACCAGCAGGTAGCGAATGCGGTTCTGCCATTTCTCCAGTATGTCCGCGTGTTCCTGGAACAGCTTCACCGGCAGCAGGATGAGGTCGTCGAAGTCGACCGCGTTGTACGCCTTGAGGGTGCGCTGGTAGTGCAGGTAGACGATGGCGGCGGTCTGTTCCTTGGGGTTGCGCGCCTGGGCCAGGGCCTCGTCGGGCAGCACCAGATCGTTCTTCCAGTTACCGATGTAGTTCTTGATCTCGTCCACGCCGTCATCGCCGGCGTATTCCTTCTGCATGATGTCGGTCAGCAGCGCCTTGATGTCGCCCTCGTCGAAGATCGAGAAGCCCGGCTTGTAGCCGAGTCGGGCGTGCTCCTTGCGAATGATGTTCAGCCCGAGGTTGTGGAAAGTCGACACCGTCAGCCCCTTGCCTTCGCTACCACGCAACAGGGTGCCGACCCGCTCCTTCATTTCGCGGGCGGCCTTGTTGGTGAAGGTCATGGCAACGATGTGCTGGGCCCGGATGCCGCACTGCTGGATCAAGTAGGCGATCTTGCGGGTGATGACGCTGGTCTTGCCGGAGCCGGCGCCGGCGAGCACCAGGAGAGGGCCGCCGACATAGGTCACGGCTTCCTGTTGCCGGGGATTGAGTCGGGACATGGCGAAACGGACTGGTTGGAAGGGCGGGAGATTCTATCAGGCTTGCCCGGCGCTGCAGTGTCCCGTGTGTCGATAGGGGGCTATACAAATAAAAAATTGCAATGTATTAGATATATAGAGCTATAACTTAAAGTAATTTATTAAATCATGCAGCGGAGGGGATGTTGTGACGTGCCAGACCGATTTCTCCCGACTGCTCATCCTTTCGCGGGAGTCCCATTGGATCTCCCTGCTGGATCAGCTGTTGGCCGAGCAACCGGAGCCGGTCTGGCTGTTCGCCGCCAGTAGCTGGAGCGACGCCCAGAACCTCTATCAGGACCACCTGCCCGATCTGGTCTTCGCCACACCCGACTGCCTGCCCACTGCCAATCAATGCCCCTTGCCGCCGATCCTGTTGCTGGACAGTGCGCCGAGCCAACTGCCGGCGGACATCTGCGACTGGCTGGCGCGCGACAGCCTTAATGGCGAAGTGCTACGACGCTGCCTGCACTATAGCCGGCAATTGCTGTCTATGCAGCGTTTGTCGAAACAGGACGCGCTCACCGGCATTCCGAACCGCCAGGGCTTCCAGGCGCTGCTGCCCAAGCGCCTGCAACTGAACCGGGGGCGTGGCCTGTTGCTGGGTTATCTCGACCTGGACAACTTCAACCACGCCAATGACAGCCTGGGCCACCAAGCCGGCGACGAATTGATTCAGCAGGTCGTGGGGCGCCTGAAGCCCCTGCTGGAGCAGCAGGACATCCTGGCCCGGATCGGTGGCGACGAATTCGCCCTGCTGCTGGACGTGAGCGCCGATCCGAAACGGGTCGACAGCCTGGTGCAGAACATCCTGGAGTCGCTGGGCGAGCCGTACTGGATCCAGGGGGAAAGCCTCTCGCTGGGTTGCAGCCTGGGCTTGGCCTATTGCCGTGCCGGCGAAGATGCCGATGCGTTGCTCTGGCATGCCCACTTGGCCATGCAGCAGGCGAAGAGCCGCCAGGGTTGCACCTGGCATCTGTACGACGAGCGTATTTCCAGCGACGTGCGCAGCCTGGCGGACCTCGAAGCGGAACTCCGTCGAGCCCTGCGCCGCGATGAACTGGAGTTGCACTACCAGCCGCGCCTGCACCTGGAGAGTGGCGAGATCGTCGGCCTCGAAGCACTAGTGCGCTGGCGCCATCCGGCGCGGGGCCTGCTCTACCCACAGGATTTCATTCCTCTGGCCGAGCAGTGCGGACTGATCGTTCCCCTCGGCTATTGGGTTATTTCCCGTGCCTTGCAGGACATGCGCTGGCTGGCCGAGCAGGGCCGCGGGCTGCACATGGCGGTGAACCTGTCCTTCAGCCAGTTTCAGGACAGTCAGCTGCTGACCACCGTGCAACGCTTGATCGAGGGCTGCAAGGTGGACACCCGCTGGCTGGAGTTCGAGCTGACCGAAACCGCGGTCATGCAGCGCAGCGACTACGTGCTGGGAACCATGCATACCCTCGGTGAACTGGGCGTACGGTTCTCCCTGGATGACTTCGGCACGGGCTTCTCCTCCTTCGTCCACCTCGCCAGCCTGCCGATCGCCCTGCTCAAGCTGGACAAGAGTTTCGTGTCCGGCATGCACGTACGGCCTGAACAGTGCAGGCTGGTCAAGGCCATGATCAACCTGGCCGGCAATCTCGGCCTGGAGGTGGTGGCGGAGGGCGTCGAGTCGCCGGAAGAGCTGGAACTGCTGCGCCAGTTCGGCTGCGATCAGGCCCAGGGCTACCTGATCAGCAAACCCCTGCCGTTGCGCGAGCTTGAGCGGTTGCTGCAGCATCGGCACGGCCATCCTTCGGTGCGTGCGTCTGCCCTGCAGTGACGCCCAGCGCTCACTCCGTCACTTTTCATCCGCTCATGCATGATGCTGCTCACAGGATCGACGGCAGGTGCTGGCGATTGCCTGGATGTCTGGATAACTTGCGCCATTCACGTGATGCCGCACCGACGCGGCCGGGCCTTCTTTCGGACAGATTCCCGCGTAGGGATGCGCATGCGGTACGTCGCTCGCGACGTGCCGCGATGGTCCGCGCGTCCAACCTGACTCGGGGGATTTTCTTTGTCTGCGCTCGTCGAACCTCTGCGCCTGTTGCTCCTGACCGACGATCCCTCCTGGGGCCGCCTGCTCGATCGGTGCCTGGCAACGCTGGGCGCGCCGCCGGTGATCACCGCGCCATCCTGGGATATTGCCAGCAGCCTGTTCGATGAAGCGCCCGAGGGATTGGTGCTGGCCACGCCGGATTACCTGCCCTCCGGCAGCGAGTGTCCCTTGCCGATGGTGGCGCTGCTCGAGGCGGAGCCGGAGTTCTCGCCGGCCGGCGCTTGCGACTGGCTGGTTCGCGGCAGCCTGACCCCCGAACTCCTGCGTCGTTGCCTGCGCTACGCGCGCGAACGCTGCACGCTACAGGGCAGCCTGGACCGCCTCGCCGAACAGGACCCGCTGACCGGCATCGCCAATCGCCAGGGCTTCCACACTCTGCTCGCCGCCCGGTTGGCCGAATGCCCGGAAGGGCTGGTCCTCGGTCATCTCGATCTCGACAACTTCCGTCATGCCAACGATGCCCTCGGCCATCAGGCCGGCGATCACCTGATCCTCCAGGTCGTCGCCCGGATCAAGGCCGAACTGGAGGCTGGCGACCAGTTGGCGCGCCTGGGCAGCGACGAATTCGCCCTGCTGCTCGACGTGCGGCGTGACGGCCAGCGGGCGCAGCGGGTCGCCGAGCGCATCATCGAAGCCCTCGCCGAGCCGTACCGGGTGGATGACGAGAGCCTGCTGATCGGTTGCAGCCTGGGGTTGGCCCACGCCCAGGCCGGGACGGGCGCCGATCCGCTGATGTGGCACGCCCACATCGCCATGCGCCAGGCCAAAAGCCGCCAGGGTTGCACCTTCCATTTCTACGATGCGCGGATCAACCGCCATGCGCGCAGCCTGGCCGATCTCGAAGGCGAGTTGCGCCGCGCGCTGCGCCGCGAAGAGCTGGAGCTGCACTACCAGCCGCGCCTGCACCTGGCGAGCGGTGAGATCGTCGGGCTCGAGGCGCTGGTGCGCTGGCGCCACGCCGAGCGTGGCCTGCTGGGGCCGGACGAGTTCGTGCCGTTGGCCGAGCAGTGCGGCTTGATCGTGCCGCTCGGCTACTGGGTCATCGCTCGTGCCCTGCGTGACATGCAGTGGCTGCGCGGGCGGGGCCTGCCGAGCCTGCATATGGCGGTGAATCTGTCGTTCCGCCAGTTCCAGGACAGCCAGTTGCTGCCCACCCTCAAGCGTCTGATCCGCGAACGCGGCGTCGCCGCCGAGTGGCTGGAATTCGAACTGACCGAAACTGCCGTGATGCGCCGTAGCGACCAGGTGCTGCAAACCATGCAGGCGCTCGGCAAGCTGGGCGTGCGCTTCTCCCTGGACGATTTCGGCACGGGCTTCTCCTCCTTCGTCCACCTCAACAACCTGCCGATCACCCTGTTGAAGATCGACCGCAGCTTCGTCGCCGGCATGGGCGAGCGCCCGGGGAACCGTCAACTGGTGCGCGCCATGATCAGCCTGGCGCACAACCTCGACCTGAAGGTGGTCGCCGAAGGCGTGGAGAATGACGAGCAACTGGAGACGTTGCGGGAATTCGGCTGCGACCAAGTGCAGGGCTATCTGATCAGCAAGGCGCTGCCGATCAACGATCTGGCGCGCTTTCTCATGTTCGGCATCCGTCGTTCGCTGCTGGAAGGCTCGCCAGTCGCTTAAAGCAGTGCGGCCCGCGCGTCGGTAGCGTCGCCGCGCTCCGGATCGAGCAGGCGCGAGGTCTTCCACTCGAAACCCAGGGTCAGGCCGAGCGCCGCACAGGCCAGGCCCAGGGCCAATCCCCACCAGACGCCGGTGGCGCCCCAGCCGAGGGGGAACGCCAGCAGCCAGGCCGCCGGCGCGCCGACCAGCCAATAGCAGGCGAGGCCGACCCAGAAGGTGGTCTTGGCATCCTTCAGGCCACGAATCGCGCCCATGGCGATGGTCTGGGTCCCGTCGAACAGTTCGAACCAGGCCGCCACGGCGAGGAGGGCTACGGCCAGTTCGAAGACATCATGGAACGCCGGATCGGCTCCATCGAGGAACAGGCCGACCACCCAGGCCGGGGCCAGCCAAAACAGCGCCGCGAAGCCGAGCATGCAGGCGGCACCGAAGACAATGCCCAGACGCCCGGCCCGGCGTGCATCGAGCAGGCGTCCCGCGCCATAGTGCTGGCCAATGCGGAAGGTCACGGCGTAGGAAATCCCCACTGGCACCATGAAGGCCACGTAGACCGACTGAATGGCGATCTGGTGCGCCGCCAGTTGGATGCTACCAAGCGCGCCCATGCACAGCGCGGAGAAAGCGAAAAGGCCGGATTCCACCGCATAGGTGCCGCCGATCGGCAGGCCCAGGCGCAGCAATTCGCCCAGGGCCGCGCGCGACGGCCGCCACAGTCCGGCAATCAGTGGATAGACATCGTAAGCGGGATGCCGGGCGATATGCCTGGCCAGCAACAGGGCCATGCCGTTCATCACCAATGCGGTGACCAGGCCGATACCGGCCAGGCCCAGGCGCGGCAGGCCGAACCAACCTTGGATCAGCGCGTAGTTCAGAACCACATTGGCCAGCGCTCCGCCGATGCTGATCGCCATGACCGGGCCGGCACGGCCGATGGCGCTGGTGAAGCCGCGCAGGGTCATGAAGCTGAGGTATCCGGGCAGGGCGAACACCAGGGTGGAGAGGAACTGCATGGCGCCCTCGACGCTGTCCGGCGCCTGGCCGAAACGCAGCAGCAATGGCTGCAGATTCCACAGGAGCAATCCCGCTGCCAGCGCCAGTCCCCAGCCGAGCCACAGCCCTGTCTGTGCCAGGCGCGCGGCGCCCAGCGCATCGCCGGCGCCATGACGGATCGCGACAAGGTTGCCCACCGACGCCAGCACGCCGACGCAGAAGATCGACACGAACGAATAGCTGGCCGCGCCCAGGCCGCCGCCGGCCAGGGCGTCGGGGCCGAGCAGGCCCATCATCACGGTGTCGGTGAAGACCATCAGTACGTGCGCCAACTGGGCCGCGATGAGCGGACCGGCCAGGTGCAGGATGGCCCGGAGTTCGTTGCGAAGGGGTTGTGTCATATGAGTCAGGCTCAGTCATCGAACTTGCCGGCACTCGTTCGGCAGGCAGAGAATGCAGCTTATTCTGGTGGCCGGGCCTGTATTTGCACAAAAGGATAAAAGCGATGCCAGATATGACTGAAACTCATGGGTTGAATCATTGATGCGCCGCCTGCCGCCGCTCTATGCCCTGCGTGCTTTCGAAGCCGCCGCCCGGCACGCCTCCTACACCCGTGCCGCCGAAGAACTGGTCATCACCCAGAGCGCGGTGAGCCGTCACATCCGTACGCTTGAGGAGCACTTCGGCTGCCGGCTGTTCCAGCGCCAGGGTCGCAGCCTGCGGTTGAGCGAGCAGGGCCGTCTGCTGCTGCCTGGGATCAGCGATGGCTTCGATGCCTTGGTGCGGGCCTGCGCAACCTTGGAGGCGGACGACCGCATCCTGCGCCTGAAAGCGCCCTCGACCTTGACCATGCGCTGGCTGCTGGCGCGCCTCAGCCGTTTCCGTCATCTGCATCGGGACATCGAAGTGCAACTGACCAGTGCCTGGATGGATGTGGACAAGGCGGATTTCGCCAATGAGCCCTTTGATTGCGCAGTGTTGCTGTTGGGCGAAGGTGCCGCTCACCCGGACTGGGAAATGACGCTGCTGTTTCGCGAATGGCTGATCCCAGTCTGCGAGCCATCGCTGGCCGCCGAGGAGACCTGGACGGCGGAGCGCCTGGCGCAGTCGGAGTTGCTGCACCCGACACCGGACCGCCGCGACTGGCGCAAATGGCTGCAGCGCATGGGTTTGGGAGAGCAGGTCTCGATCAAGGGTGGGCAAGTGTTCGACACGCTGGAGCTGGGCATGGTTGCGGCAGCGCGAGGGTATGGCGTGTCCATCGGCGACCTGGTGATGATCGCCGAGGACATCGAAGAGGGCCGCATCGGCCTGCCCTGGCCGAGTGCAGTCGCCAGCGGCGAAAGCTACTACCTGGTCTGGCCCAAAGGGCGGAGCGGACACGAGCGGCTGCAGCGGTTGCGCGACTTTCTGATGGCCGAGGTGGCGGCGATGCGCCTGCCAGCGGTGAAGCTGTTGGACTAGATGCGGTGGACTAAGCTCAGGCGACGGAATCCCACGAAAAGGAGTTCACCCATGAGCCCGCATTTCATCGCCTACAGCGAAGCCTTTCACGACGTCACCGGTCCCGATCCACGGTTCTTCACCCTTGTAGAAACCAATGCCCATGAGGGGCCGGTGTATGTGCGAGACGAGAACGCGCTGTACTTCACCACCGTCCCGCAGGACGTCGATGTTCCGCTGCCCGGTTTCCAACGGGTCGATATCAAGCGGGTCTCGCTGGCCGGCGAGACCTTCCCGTTGCCTGCCGAGGCGGTCACGACCGTTCGTGCCAACGCCAACATGGCCAACGGCATGACGCTGGATCTCGAGAGCAACCTGGTGGTTTGCGAGCAAGGCAGCAGGACCGAGCCCGCGCGCATCGCCCGGATGAGCCGGCAGGGCGGTGCGGTGACAACCCTGGTCGACCAATGGCGCGGGCTGCGCTTCAACTCGCCCAACGATGTGGTGGTTAAAAGCGACGGGACGGTGTGGTTCACCGACCCGGGCTACGGTGCCTTGCAGGGCTTCAAGGATGCGCCACTGCTGGGGGATTTCGTCTATCGCTACGACCCGCGCAGCGGGATGCTGTCGGTGGTGGCGGACGGTTTCGACAAACCCAACGGGCTGGCCTTCTCGCCGGACGAGTCGGTGCTCTATGTCACCGACAGCGGCGCGATCCAGGGACCGGGCAGCTACGTGGTCGACCGCCCGCACCATATCCGTGCCTTCGACGTGCGCGACGGTCGCCACCTGGCCAACGAGCGCCTGTTCGCCGTGGTCGCGCCGGGCATCCCCGACGGCATAAAACTGGACACTGCCGGGCGCGTCTACAGCTCGTCGGCCAGCGGTATCCAGGTATTCGAGCCGTGCGGCGACCTCATCGGCGAGATCGTCGCGCCGGGGGTGGCGAACTTCTGCTTCGGCGGCCAGGAGAACGACACGCTGTTCATTCTCGCGGACACCATCATCTGGGCCGCGCGCATCCAGGCGGTGGGTGCGGCGCGGAGCTGAGTCAGCCGAGGTTGGTGCGGTATTGCAACGCTTCGGCCAAGTGGTTTCGACCGATCCGTTCGGCCTGCTCCAGATCGGCGAGGGTGCGCGCCACCTTGAGGATGCGGTGAGCGGCGCGCAGGGACAGGCCGAGGCGCTCGCAGGCGGTTTCCAGCCAGCGCTGGTCGTCTTCGCCGAGGGCGCAGTGCTGGCGCAGGCCGGGCAGATCGAGGAAGGCGTTGGCGCGGCCCTGGCGGCTCAACTGACGCTCCCGTGCCTGGGCCACCTCGCGGGCGGCGCTTGCACTGTCCGGGCCGTCGATGGTGCGGGCATTCAGCACCGTGGCTTCGCGGGCGACCGTCACGTGCAAGTCGATGCGGTCGAGCAGCGGCCCGGAGAGCTTGGCGCGGTAGCGCTGGATCTGGTCGGGCGAGCAGCGACAGCGTCCGCTGGGATCGCCCAGGTAGCCGCAAGGGCAGGGATTCATCGCCGCGACCAATTGGAAGCGGGCTGGGAATCGGACCTTGTCGTGGGCGCGGGCAATCACGATTTCGCCGCTCTCCATGGGCTCGCGCAAGACCTCCAGGACCTTCCGGTCGAACTCGGGCAGTTCATCCAAAAAGAGCACGCCCTGATGCGCCAATGTGATTTCGCCGGGACGCGGGCGACTGCCTCCTCCCACCAGGGCCGGGCCCGATGCGCTGTGGTGAGGTTGGCGGAACGGGCGCTGTGGCCAGGCGTCCAGCGGCGTGTGGCTGGCTACCGAATGGATGGCGGCGACTTCCAGGGCTTCGCGCTCGTCCAACGGCGGTAGCAGGCCGGGCAGGCGGCTGGCCAATAAGGTCTTGCCGGTGCCGGGCGGGCCGCTGAACAGCAGGTTGTGCGATCCGGCGGCGGCCACCAGCAGGGCGCGCTTGGCGGCGCTCTGTCCCTGGACTTCGGCGAGGTCCGGGTAAGGGCGGGTTTGCCGCAGCAGACCTTGCGCCTGGTAGGGCGGCAGGCGCGTATGACCGTTGAAATGCGCGGCCAGCTCCAGCAGGTGATCGGCGGCGATCACTGTCAGGCCGCTGGCGAGGCAGGCTTCCTCGGCGTTGGCCCGCGGCACCACCAGGGTGCGTCCGGCGTCGCGGGCGGCGAGTGCGGCAGGAAGGACGCCCTGGACGGGGCGCAGGGCGCCGGAGAGCGCCAGCTCGCCCAGACATTCGACGCTGTCCAGGCTATCGGGCGGCAACTGGCCGCTGGCGGCAAGAATGCCCAGGGCGATGGCCAGGTCGAAACGCCCACCGTCCTTGGGCAGGTCGGCCGGGGCGAGATTCAATGTGATTCGACGCGGCGGAAATTCGAAGCCGGAGGTGAGGATGGCGCTGCGCACCCTATCCTTGCTTTCCTTGACGGCGGTTTCCGGAAGTCCAACCAGGGCCAGGGAAGGCAGGCCGTTGGCCAGATGGGCTTCGACGGTGACGGCTGGTGCTTCGACACCGACCTGGGCGCGGCTATGGACGATAGCCAGGGACATGCATCGCTCCTTGATCGCATGCCGCCCGGAGGTGCATCACTCGGTGGGCGGCGTGGTTTCCTGGGTAAGCCTCGCTTCCAGTTCGGCGACCTTGGCCTCGAGCGTTTCCAGGCGGGAGCGGGCCCTCGCGAGTACGGCCATCTGGCTGTCGAACTCTTCCCGGCTGACCAGGTCGAGCTTGCTGAAAGCGCTCTGCAGCAAGGCCTTGAACTGGGTTTCGAATTCCTGGCGCGGCAGCGGCGCGTCGCCGTTGAACAGGCGCGAAGCATGGGTGCCGAGGGCATCGAGCAAGGCTTTGGGCGGCAGCATGGCATAGTTCCGTGGATAAAGGCGGCAGTGTATCACGCAGTGGCTATAGTGATTTCCAGTGGCGGGTGTGCACAGTTTTCGAGCAGTAGTGGTTGGCTGTCTGCACCGTTATTGTGCGTTATATGTGGCGCAAAGCCAGGCGTGACGTGGGTCTCAGGCGGCAATCGCTTGAAAATCAAACGGTTGTCCCATCTGGCAAGAATTCTGCTTGGGCCCCGGTGACGCATGCACCGATGCAGTTCCGGTGCACTGGCGAAGCGGGGGGAGGAAGCTTCGCTGGAAGCGATGGTTGAGCACCGAGCGGCCGGACCAGGGCGGTCGGCGCGTTACAAAGCCAGACACTGCGCTTAGACTTGAGCCGGGTTCGTATTCCTGGGGCAAGTCCACCTTACACGGGAGAGAGTTTCATGAAGCTAGTCACTGCCATCATCAAGCCGTTCAAGCTGGACGACGTGCGCGAGTCGCTGTCGGAGATCGGCGTGCAGGGCATCACCGTCACCGAAGTCAAGGGTTTCGGTCGGCAGAAAGGCCATACCGAGCTGTACCGTGGCGCCGAATACGTCGTCGACTTCCTGCCCAAGGTGAAGATCGACGTGGCTATTGCCGACGATCAGCTCGACCGCGTCATCGAGGCCATCACCAAGGCAGCCAACACCGGCAAGATCGGTGACGGCAAGATCTTCGTGGTGAACCTGGAACAGGCTATCCGTATCCGGACCGGCGAAACCGGCACCGACGCGATCTAAAGCCTCCGAACCCCACGCCCCAGGAGTAAACCATGACTCTGCGAAAAATCGCAGGGCTAGGAGCCCTTTTGTCCCTCGTACCGGGCCTTGCCCTGGCCGAGGAACCGACCCTGAACAGTGGCGACACGGCTTGGATGCTGGTCGCGACTGCGTTGGTGCTGTTCATGACCATCCCCGGCCTGGCGTTGTTCTATGCCGGTATGGTGCGTTCCAAGAATGTCCTCTCGGTGCTGATGCAATGCTTCGCCATCACCGGGTTGATCAGTGTCCTGTGGGTGATCTACGGCTACAGCCTGGCGTTCGATACCACGGGCATGGAGCAAGGCGTCACCAATCTCAATTCCTTCATCGGCGGCCTGTCGAAAGCCTTCCTCGCCGGCCTGGGTACCGAGAGCCTGGTGGCCGGCATCCCGGAAAGCGTGTTCATCACCTTTCAGATGACCTTCGCCATCATCACGCCCGCCCTGATCGTCGGTGCCTTCGCCGAGCGCATGAAGTTCTCCGCCATGCTGATCTTCATGGCGGTCTGGTTCACCGTGGTCTATGCACCCATCGCCCACATGGTCTGGAGCGGTGACGGCGCACTGATGTGGGACTGGGGCGTGCTCGATTTCGCCGGCGGCACCGTGGTGCACATCAACGCCGGTATTGCCGGCCTGGTGGCCTGCCTGGTACTGGGCAAGCGCAAGGGGTATCCGACCACCGCCATGGCACCGCACAACCTCGGCTACACCCTGATCGGCGCCAGCATGCTCTGGGTCGGCTGGTTCGGCTTCAACGCGGGCTCCGCGGTGGCCGCCAACGGCACCGCTGGCATGGCCATGCTGGTCACCCAGATCGCCACCGCTACCGCGGCCCTGGCCTGGATGTTCGCCGAGTGGATCACCCACCGCAAACCCAGCGTCCTGGGTATCGCCTCCGGCGCCGTCGCCGGCCTGGTGGCCATCACCCCGGCTTCCGGTACCGCCGGCCCGATGGGGGCGCTGGTGATCGGCCTGGCCGCCGGTGTCATCTGCTTCTTCTGCGCCACCAGCCTGAAACGCAAGCTGGGCTACGACGACTCGCTGGACGTATTCGGTGTGCACGCCGTCGGCGGCATCGTCGGCGCGATCCTGACCGGTGCGTTCGCCGCGCCGTCGCTGGGCGGTTTCGGCGAGGTGGAAAGTATCGCCGGGCAGCTCTGGGTGCAGATCGAAGGCGTGCTGTTCACGGTCATCTACACCGCTGTGGTGACCTTCGTGATCCTGAAGGTGATTGACCTCGTGATGGGCTTGCGTGTCAGCGAAGAGGAGGAGACCGTCGGCCTCGATCTCTCCCTGCACAACGAGCGCGGATACAACCTATAAGTACACGAAGCGCGCCCGGAGCCAACCCGGGCGCCTCAACCGCACGGCGCCGCAAGCGCCAGGGCAAGGGGTAAACCATGGAAAACACCGCTTTGATTCCTTTGCAGTACGCATTGGATACCTTCTACTTTCTGGTTTGCGGCGCGTTGGTGATGTGGATGGCGGCGGGGTTCGCCATGCTCGAAGCCGGCCTGGTGCGGGCCAAGAACACCACCGAGATTCTCACCAAGAACGTGGCGCTGTATGCCGTCGCCTGCGTGATGTACATGCTGGTCGGCTACCACATCATGTACTCCAGCCCGGAAGGCGGCATCCTCCCCAGCATCGGTTTCCTGCTCGGTGACGAGCATGCCGTCGACGTGGTTGCGGCAGGTGGCGAAGACGCGCCGTATTACTCCGCGCGTGCCGACTTCTTCTTCCAAGTGGTGTTCGTCGCCACTGCCATGTCGATCGTTTCCGGCGCCGTCGCTGAGCGCATGAAGCTCTGGACCTTCCTCGCCTTCGCGGTGGTGATGACCGGCTTCATCTACCCGGTGGAAGGCTACTGGAAGTGGGGCTCGGGCTTCCTCAACGCTGCCGGCTTCCTCGACTATGCCGGCTCCGGCGTGGTGCACATGACCGGCGCCGCCGCAGCCCTGGCCGGTGTCCTGCTGCTCGGCCCGCGCAAGGGCAAGTACGGCGCGAACGGCCAGGTCAACGCGATTCCCGGCGCCAACCTGCCGCTGGCCACCCTCGGCACCTTCATCCTGTGGATGGGCTGGTTCGGCTTCAACGGCGGTTCGCAGCTCAAGACCAGTACCATCGAAGACGCCAGCGCCGTGGCCAACGTGTTCGTCAACACCAACATGGCCGCTGCCGGTGGCCTGATCGCCGCGCTGATCGTTGCCCGCATCCTGTTCGGCAAGGCCGACCTGACCATGGCCCTCAACGGTGCCCTGGCCGGTCTGGTGGCGATCACCGCCGAGCCGCTGACCCCGAGCGCCATCCAGGCCACCCTGATCGGCGGCGTCGGTGGCGTGCTAGTAGTGTTCAGCATCCTGGGTCTGGACAAGCTGAAGATCGACGATCCGGTCGGTGCCATCTCGGTTCACGGCGTGGTCGGCATCTGGGGCCTGCTGGCCGTCTGCCTGACCAATGCCGATGCGAGCATCGGTGCCCAGTTGCTGGGGATCGGCTGCATCTTCGCCTGGGTATTCGTCGCCAGCCTGATCGTCTGGGGCATTCTCAAGCTGGTCGTCGGCTTGCGTGTCAGCGAGGAAGAAGAATACGAAGGCGTGGATATCGCCGAATGCGGCATGGAAGCCTATCCGGAATTCACCAAGCAGTGATTCCGCGATAACGTTCAAAGGGCGCTACGGCGCCCTTTGTTTTTTTCGGGGCCGCGCTAGAATGCCGCGCCAGACCTGTGCGGGAGATCCGAACATGTGGCAGCAGAGCCTGATTACCCTGCGTGCGCGCCCTCGCGGTTTTCATCTGATCACCGACGAGCTGGTCGCGGCATTGCCGGAACTGTCTCGTTGCAAGGCGGGTCTGTTACATCTCTGGCTGCAGCACACATCGGCGTCCTTGACCATCAACGAGAACGCCGACGCGGCAGTGCGGCGGGACTTCGAACGATTCTTCAACCGTCTGGTGCCCCAGGGCGCGGAAGGCTACGAACACGATTACGAAGGTCCGGACGACCTGCCGGCGCACTTCAAGGCGAGCCTGCTCGGCTGTCAGTTGAGCTTGCCGGTGAGTGTGGGGCGTCTGGCGCTGGGGACTTGGCAGGGTATCTACCTGGGGGAGCACCGCGATCACGGCGGCGCCCGTCGGGTCCTGGCGACCCTGCATGGCGATTTTTGAGCGGCACCCCCTTCACGGGGCGCCCTGGATCGGGTGGAATGCGACCGTGGCGTCGCTCCGCGGAGCAGTTCCGAAGGTCGCGGCCACTCGATCGGAACGGTTGTTGAAATTTTTCCGGTGGCGCACGTAGCGTGCGCGGCTGGGCTATAACTAACCTGCTTTTCGCAAGTCATGAGGTTGAACATGAGCGACGAAGAACTGGAACAAGACGAGCTGGAAGGGGCTGACGAGGAGGACGGCGAGGAACTGGCCGCCGCTGATGAGGGTGATGCCGAGATCGAGAGCGATGACGAGCGCGTAGCCGCGCCTGGCAAGAAAGCCAAGGCGGCTGTCGAGGTCGACGAATTGCCGAGTATCGAAGCCAAGCAGAAGGAACGTGAAGCGCTGGCCCGGGCGATGGAAGAGTTCCTCGCGCGTGGCGGCAAAGTGCAGGAAGTCGAGCCGAACGTCGTCGCTGACCCGCCGAAAAAGCCGGACAGCAAGTACGGTAGCCGGCCTATCTGAGCACCCGGATGCTGACGAAAGAGCCCGCGCATGACGCGGGCTTTTTCATGCCCGACGTTTATGCCGTCGGTAGCGGATGGCAGTGGTTCGGCCGGGTGACGATCACCAGCCCGACAGCAGTGCCGGCAATTCGGCCAGGCTGCGGATTTCCGCGTCCGGTGCGCGCTCGACCGGCCAGGCCTTGCCCTGCGGGTTGTACCAGATGGCCCGGAGCCCGGCAGCCTGCGCCCCCTGGACGTCGTCGTTGGGATGGTCGCCAATATGGACGGCATACTCGGCCTCCACACCGGCGCGCTTGAGCGCTTCGCGGAAGGGATGGGGATCGGGCTTGCCCACGCCCAGTTCTTCGGCGCAGAGGGCGAACTGAAAATAGTCGGCCAGCCCCAGGCGGCGGACGTCCGCGTTGCCGTTGGTGAGTACGCCGAGGCGGTAGCGATTGGCGAGGACTTCCAGTGTCGGGTGCACTTCGGGGAACAGCGCTACCTTGTGCCGTGCGGCCAGGAAGACCTGGAAACCGCTTTCGGCGAGCGCCATGGCCTCCCGGTGTGGATAGCCGGCGTCTTCGAGGGCATGGAAGAGGATGCGCCGCCGTAGCTCGCTGAGGCGATGCTTCAGGGCGGGCTCCTTTTCCAGCAGGCGGGCGCGGATCGCCCACAGGTGTTCGATGGGTACCGGGCCGAGGCGTGGGGCATACAGGCCGAGCCATTCGCGCAACGCCGCCTCGGCGTTGTTCATCACCGGCGCGACGTCCCAGAGGGTGTCGTCGAGATCGAAGGTGATCAGGTGAATCGTCATTCGGTGCTGTCCTTACTGCGTTTGGCCCGGGGATGGGCGCTGTCATACACCGTCGCCAGGTGCTGGAAGTCCAGGTGCGTGTAAATCTGCGTGGTAGCGATGTCGGCGTGTCCGAGCAGCTCCTGTACGGCACGCAGGTCCTGGGACGATTCCAGCAAATGACTGGCAAAGCTGTGTCGGAGCATGTGCGGGTGCAAGTGCTGGCCCAGTTCGCGCACGCCGGCTTGGCGCACCCGCAACTGCACGGCTCGGGGGCCGAGACGCCGGCCCTGCTGGCTGACGAAAACCGCGCCATCGGCCGGACGGGCGATGGCGCGCAGCGGTAGCCAGGCCTCCAGTGCTTCGCGTGCCTTGCTGCCCACCGGCAGCTCACGCACCTTGTTGCCCTTGCCGCGTACCCGGACCAGCCCCGCGGGTAGGTCCAGGCCATCCAGGTCGAGCCCCACCAGCTCGGAAAGGCGCAAACCGGACGAGTAGAACAGCTCCAGCATGGCCTGGTCGCGGCGGGCGATGAAATCGTCCTCCACGGCGCCTTCCAATAATTGCAGGGCGCGATCGGTGTCCAGCGTGCGTGGCAGGCGGCGCTCGCCCTTGGGGGGGCTCAGACCGGCGGCCGGGTCGTGACGACAGCGGCCTTCGCGTACCAGATACTGATAGAAGCCGCGTACAGCCGAGAGCAGTCGGGCCAGGCTGCGGCTGGACTGGCCGCGCATGTGCAGCTTGGCGACGAAGCGGCGCAGGCGTGGCGTATCGAGCCCGGACCACTCGTCCAGCCCTTCGCTCTCGCAAAACTCCAATATCTTGCGCAGATCGCGGGCATAGCCATCCAGCGTATGCGACGAGACCTGCCGCTCACGGCGCAAGTGTTCGAGATAGGCGTCAAGGTCAGCGGCAAGCTTCAAACTTCAAGCTCCAAGCGAATGGAAGGCAAGCTTCAAGCTTTAAGCCGCAAGCTTCAAGCGGAGCACATCGCTTGTGCTTTTTCTTGCCGCTTGAAGCCTATAGCTTGCCGCTGCTTCTAGCGCACCGAGCGCAGCGGGGTGGCGAAACGCGGAAGAACGCGGGAAAGCACTTCGGCGATATAGCCGAGGAACAAGGTTCCCAAAGAACTCTTGTAGTGCTGCGGATCGGGGCTGCCGATCGCCAGCACGCCGTGCAGCCCTTGGTGGGTGAGGGCGACCACTGCCGCCGAACCCACCTGCGGGCCTTGGTCTTCACCGAAGAGGTACGCCAGCTCATGCGGGCGCAGCACACCGCAGATGGTCTTGCCGCCGGTAAGCAGGCCGCCGATCGCCTGATGCGCGTCGGCGATGCTGACCCAGCGGCCCACCGGCAGGGCCGATTCGCTGAACAGGATCAGGCTGACGAAGGGTACCTGGAACTCATGGCGTAGGCTGTCGTCCACCGCGCTGACGACTTCCTCGAGGCTGGCCGCATCGAGCAGATCGAGGACCAGGCGGCGGGTCTTGTCGAACAGCCGGTCGTTGTCGCGCGCCACGTCCATCAACTGCGACAGACGATGGCGCATCTCGATGTTGCGTTCACGCAGCAGCTTGACCTGGCGCTCCACCAGGGAAACGGCTTCCCCCGGCAGGTGCGGGATGCGCAGTTCCGGGATCAGCTCCTCGTGATCGACGAAGAACTCCGGGTGCAGGCGCAGGTAGGCGGCGACGGTTTCGGAGTCGAGCGTGACGGGCGGGTCCTGGCGCTGGTCGGTCATAAGCGGCTTCCGGTCATAGACGAACCTGTCCTTCATACACGCGGACAGCGGGCCCGGTCATCATAACCGGCTGCCCAGGGCCTGCCCACTCGATGGACAGGCGGCCGCCCGGCAGTTCGATCTGCACCGGCGAATCCATCCAGCCCTGGCGGATCGCGGCGACGGCAGCGGCGCAGGCGCCGGTACCGCAGGCCTGGGTTTCCCCGGCGCCACGTTCCCAGACGCGCAGCTTGGCATGCTGTCGGTCGACTACCTGCAGGAAGCCGACGTTGACGCGCTGCGGGAAACGCGGGTGATGTTCCAGCTTCGGCCCCAGCTCATGCACCGGCGCGCTGGCGACGCTGTCGACGCGCAGTACGGCGTGAGGGTTGCCCATGGAGACCGCCGCCAGTTCGACCTGCTGGCCGTCGACTTCGACCGGATAGCTCAGCGCTTCCGTCTCGGCCTGGAAGGGAACCTGGGCCGGAGCGAGGCGCGGCGCACCCATATCCACGCGGATCTGCCCGTCCGGGCGCACATCCAGTTCGATGATGCCGCTCTTGGTCTCGACGCGGATACGGCGCTTGACGGTCAGTCTCTTGTCCAGCACGAAACGGGCGAAGCAGCGCGCGCCGTTGCCGCATTGCTCCACTTCCGAACCGTCGGAATTGAAGATGCGGTAGCGGAAATCCACGTCCGGGTTGGTTGGCGGCTCGACGATCAGCAACTGGTCGAAGCCGATGCCGGTGTGCCGGTCGCCCCACTGCTTGGCGTGCTTGGGCTGGATGTGCGCGTGCTGGCTGACCAGATCGAGAACCATGAAGTCGTTGCCGAGGCCGTGCATCTTGGTGAAGCGCAATAGCATGGTTGCGGCCTCACTTCGGAAGCAGGCTTTCGCCGGCGTAGAGTTCCTCGAGGGTTTCGCGGCGACGGACTTCGAAGACCTGCGCGCCGTCGACCATCACCTCGGCAGCGCGGCCGCGGGTGTTGTAGTTCGAACTCATGACGAAACCATAGGCGCCGGCCGAGCGAACGGCCAGCAGGTCGCCTTCGGCCAGGGCCAGTTCGCGGTCCTTGGCGAGGAAGTCGCCGGTCTCGCAGATCGGTCCGACCAGATCGTAGCGGCGCGTTTCGCCATCGCGCGGCTGCACGGCGGACACATCCATCCAGGCCTGATAGAGGGCCGGGCGGATCAGGTCGTTCATCGCCGCGT
Source organism: Pseudomonas sp. PIC25 (assembly GCF_002286785.1). GTDB lineage: Bacteria > Pseudomonadota > Gammaproteobacteria > Pseudomonadales > Pseudomonadaceae > Pseudomonas_M. Next base: position 66,985 of record NZ_MUJY01000118.1, read on the forward strand.
CGATGATGGCGAAATCCTTGTGTTCGGTGTGCTTGAGGTACTCGACACGGGTCAGCAGCACGCCGGCGTTGGCCACGATGAAGCGGCCGGGCTCGAATACCAAGGCAAGGTCGCGGCCCTTGATGCGCTCGCGCACAGCGGCGATGTAGTCGCCGGCCAGCGGTGGCTCTTCATCCTTGTAGCGCACGCCCAGGCCGCCGCCGAGATCCAGGTGGCGGATCTGGATGCCGCGCGCGGCGAGGCGATCGACGAGGACCAGCAGACGATCCAGCGCATCGAGGAACGGCGGCAGGCTGGTGAGCTGCGAGCCGATATGGCAATCGACGCCGAGGATGCGCAGGTTCGGCAGTGCGGCGGCACGGGCGTAGACCGCCTCGGCCTGCTCGATGTCGATGCCGAACTTGTTTTCCTTGAGGCCGGTGGAGATGTAAGGGTGGGTACCGGCATCCACATCCGGGTTGACCCGCAGCGAGATGGACGCGGTGGTGCCCATGTCAGCGGCGACCCGTTGCAGGCGCTCCAGTTCCTCGGTGGATTCGACGTTGAAGCAATGCACGCCGACTTCCAGGGCGCGGCGCATGTCCTCGCGGCTCTTGCCGACGCCGGAGAAGACGATCTTGTCCGGCGCGCCGCCAGCGGCCAGAACGCGCTCCAGTTCGCCACGGGAGACGATATCGAAGCCCGCGCCGAGGCGTGCGAGGACGTTCAGCACACCCAGGTTGGAGTTCGCCTTGACGGCGAAGCAGACCAGGTGCGGCATGCCGGCCAGGGCATCGGCATAGGCGTGGTACTGGGCCTCGATGTGGGCGCGCGAATAAACGTACGTCGGGGTGCCGAAGCGCTCGGCGATGGCGGACAGCGCCACGTCCTCCGCAAACAGCCGGCCGTCGCGATAGGTGAAGGCTTGCATGACGCCTCCTTAGAATTCGTAACGGTCTTTGCTGTGTTCTTTGGCGGCTTTTTCATCGTCCGGGTGGTAGAGCGGGCCTTTCTGGCCGCAGCCGGCGAGGCCGGCGCCGAGGATGACGAGCGCGAGGAAGGGAAGCAGCAGGCGCTTCATGGCGAAATCCTTGTAAAAGCGTGAATTGGGCCGGAGTATACCGGCCCCCCGGCGCCTTGCCTATGCGCCGGGCTCCCGTCCGGCGCGGCTTCCAGCTGAGCGTGGGGCGGTCCGGGTTGCCCGGTTGGCGCGGTGGGGGTGTACTGGATGGCGGGATCGTGAGAACGGGAGGCTCGATGGAGATTGCCGAACCGCTGGCCAGTTCGGTGTCGGTGGCTTATCTGCAGGGGTTGGTGGATTTTCTGCAACGCCGGGGCGTCGAGCCGGCGGCTTTCCTTGCCCGCGCCCAGTTGCCGGCGACGATTCTCGTCCAGCGCGACCAGCGTATCGCCGCCAGTGCCTACCTGGAGCTTCTCGGCCAGGCCGTCGAGCTGACCGGCGACCCGGACCTTGGTCTGCATCTGGGCGAGGCGGTGCGCCCCGGCTACTACGGCGTGCTCGGTTATCTGGTGATGAGCTGCGCGACCCTGGCCGATGCGTTGCACCGGCAGGCGCGTTATGCCTCGCTGGTGGGCAATCTCGGTCGTGTCGGGTTGGCCGACGAGCCGCCGCGGGCCGGGCTGGAGCCCCAGGTGGCGCACAGTTGGGAGCCGCTGCTGCCGCAGCAGCGCCGGCAGATCAGCGAGGAGACCCTGGCCGGCTGGGTTACCTTCGGCCGCTGGGTCAGTGGCCTGGACATCCCGCCCACCGAGGTCCGCTTCCAGCATCCGGCCCCGCCCGATATCGGCGAGCACCAGCGGATTTTCCGCTGCCCGGTTCTGTTCGATCAGGTCGATAACGCCCTGGTGTTCCCCAAGCGTCTGCTCGCCACGCCGCTCGGCCAGGCGGACGCCCAGGTACGACGGATGCTCGACGCCTATGCCGACCGTCTGCTCGGCGAGCTGCGCCAGGGATCGCATGTGCTGGATCGTGCCCGCCTGGAACTGGCCCGCCAGCTACCGGAACAAGGCGCCGACCTGGAGCGGTTGGCCCAGGCCCTGACGCTCAGCGCCCGCACCCTGCAGCGGCGTCTGCGCGAGGCCGGGTTATCCTTCAGCCAACTGGTGGACGAGACGCGCCAGCAACTGGTGCTGCATTATCTGCGCGACCCGGCGCTGGAGCTGGCCGACATCGCCTTTCTCGTCGGTTTCAGCGAGCCGGGTTCGCTGGCGCGTGCGTTCCGCCGCTGGACCGGACAGAGCCCCGGCGAGTACCGTCGGCATCTTTCACTCATTTCCGAGGACCCTGCCCATGAGCCTTAGCGAAGCCCGCTTCCACGATCTGGTCGATGCCGCCCAAGAGGCGGTGGAGGATGTGTTCGATAGCAGCGACCTGGATGTCGATCTGGAAAACTCGGCGGGCGTGCTCACCGTCCGTTTCGAGAACGGCAGTCAGGTCATCCTCAGCCGCCAGCCGGCCCTGCGCCAGCTATGGGTGGCGGCGCGTTCCGGCGGCTTCCATTTCGATTACGATCCGGACAGCGGTCGCTGGATCTGCGATACCAGCGAGGAGCCGCTAGGTGAGCTGATGGAGCGGGTGACCCGGGAGCAGATCGGTGAAGAACTCGAGTTCGAAGACCTCTGAGGCGACCGTCGAAACCGGGGAGGAGACGATCGCTTCGCCGTGCCGGCGGGTCTGTTGTCTCGATACCCGGGATGTCTGCCTCGGGTGCGGTCGCACGCTGGAGGAAATCCTCGAGTGGGGCCGGGCCGATAACGCGCGGCGCCGGGAAATCTGCGCCCAGGCCCATGCCCGCTGGGCACTTTTCCCCCACTGACCGGGTGGTCTTGCTTATTTGCACTGCTGTGTTAGGGTCCGCTCAAGGGCCTGCGCCCGTCACGATCGGTGTCCCGGGTGCGCAAGAGCCTCGGTCTGCGCGTTGACCCACTCGAACGGGCCGCGCCTTTTCCGATCCGTCACGTCGCCGCGATCCCGCGACCCGATATCCAACTTCATGTGTTTTCGCTTTCCGGCCCGTCCCGGCGGGAAAGCTTCGTCCGGTACAACTCAGGAGAAACGCGTTCGTCATGACCAGTACACCGTCGATCACCATTACCCGCCTCGATCTGCAACGCCTGGAAAAGCTGCTCGATGGCCTGGAGGAATACGGCCCCGCTGCCCAGGCGTTGGAGCAGGAGCTGGCGCGGGCCCAGGTGGTCGGGCACGACGAGGTGCCGCCGGGCGTGGTGACGATGAATTCGCGCGTTCACTGCCGCGACGACAACAGTGGCAAGGAATACCACCTGACCCTGGTCTATCCGCAGGAAGCCGGCGCCGAAGGCACCGTCTCCATTCTCGCTCCGGTGGGCTGCGCGTTGCTCGGCCTGTCCGTGGGCCAGCACATCGACTGGCCGACGCCCTCCGGCAAGCCGCTGCGGCTGACCCTGCTGGATGTCGAATACCAGCCCGAAGCAGCCGGGGAATACCGCCGCTAGACCGTCGAGCGAACCTGTTGTCGGCGGTTTCGTCCTGAGCGAGCAGGATTCATTGCGATCGACTAGAGTGGGAAGCACAGTCCACATAGGCAAGGAGGCCCTGATGTCCAGTCTTCCCCTCTACTTCCCCCAAGACTTCTCCCTGTCACAGGCGCTGTTATGTGCCAACCTGGTGGAGTCCGCCTACGACCAGTACACACAGTGGCAGACGCAGGGCAAGCCGCGCCGGCCCCAGGACTTCACCTGGCAGACGCCGGATATGGGCGGCTGGCGCTTCTCGGCGCCGATCTGGAGCATTCTCAGCGAGCTGCACTTCCTCAACGAATCCGAGCCGTTCGGTTTCGCCGCCCGCGACCCGCAGGGCGAGGTCTACCTGGTGTTCCGTGGAACCGAGTCGGTGCAGGACTGGCTGGACGACCTGGATGCGGACCAGCAGACCTACCCCTGGCAACCCGGCCTTGGCTCGGTGCATGCCGGTTTCCTCAAGCTTTACCGCTCCCTGCGCGACCTGGCCTTGCAAGCGGTGGACAGCCTGCAGCCGGGCGGCCAACTGTGGTCATGCGGGCACAGCCTGGGCTGCGCGTTATCGAGCCTGGCAGTGCTCGACCTGCGCGAGCGCTACCCGGACCTGCCGTTGCAGCACTACAACTTCGCCAGCCCGCGCCTGGCCGCGCCGAGCTTCGCCGACAGCTATAACGGGCTCAACGTGCCGACCTACCGTGTCGTCAACGACAGCGATGTGGTGCCCGAGGTGCCGCCCGGCGTGACCGGGGGCTGGCTCTACCAGCACATCGGCCTGGCGGTCACCTTCACCGCCAGTTACGCCAGCATCGAAGACAACCACAGCATGGCCGACTGTTACCTGTACGCCCTGGAGAACCCGAACGCGCCGATGCGCCAGGGCGTCACGGTCGCCGTGCCCGAAGCGCGGGTGGCTGTGACGTGAAATCGGCCTGAAAGAAAAAGGGAGGCCGAGGCCTCCCTTCTTTGTACTGCGATTTGCAACTCAGAACAGCACGCGGCTGCGGATGGTGCCGCGCACCTGCTGCAGCTTCTCCAGCGCCAGGTCCGAGTACTCGGCATCGATGTCGATGACTACGTAGCCGACCTTCTCGTTGGTCTGCAGGTACTGGCCGGAGATGTTGATGCCGTTGTCCGAGAAGACCTTGTTGATCTCGCTCATCACACCCGGCACGTTCTCGTGGATGTGCAGCAGGCGATGCTTGCCCGGGTGCGACGGCAGGGCCACTTCCGGGAAGTTGACGGAGGAGACCGAAGTACCGTTGTCGCTGTACTTGACCAGCTTTTCCGCCACTTCCAGACCGATGTTGGCCTGTGCTTCGGCCGTCGAGCCGCCGATGTGCGGGGTCAGGATCACGTTGTCCAGGCCACGTAGCGGGCTGACGAATTCCTCGTCGTTGGAGCGCGGCTCCACCGGGAACACGTCGATGGCGGCACCGATCAGATGCTTGTCCTTGATTGCGGCAGCCAGGGCGTCCAGGTCCACCACGGTGCCGCGGGCAGCGTTGATCAGGATGCCGCCCTTCTTCATGGCGCGGATTTCCTTCTCGCCGATCATCCACTTGGTGGCGGGCGTTTCCGGCACATGCAGGGTGACAATGTCGGCCATGCCGAGCAGCTCGTGCAGCGAGCCGATCTGCTGGGCGTTACCCAGCGGCAGCTTGGTCACCACGTCGTAGAAGTACACCTGCATGCCCAGGCCCTCGGCCAGCACGGAGAGCTGGGTGCCGATGGAGCCGTAGCCGACGATGCCGAGCTTCTTGCCGCGGATTTCGAAAGAGTTGGCCGCGCTCTTGATCCAGCCGCCGCGGTGGCAGGACGCGTTCTTCTCCGGGATGCCGCGCAGCAGCAGGATGGCTTCGGCCAGTACCAGCTCGGCCACCGAGCGGGTATTCGAATAGGGTGCGTTGAATACCGCGATGCCGCGTTCGCGGGCGGCTTCCAGGTTGACCTGGTTGGTGCCGATGCAAAAACAGCCGACGGCGACCAGTTTCTTCGCGTGGTCGAAGATTTCCTCGGTCAGGTGGGTGCGCGAGCGAATGCCGATGAAGTGAGCATCGGCGATCTTCTCCTTGAGCTGGTCTTCCGGCAGCGAACCGGTGAAATACTCGATGTTGCTGTAACCGGCTGCCTTGATGGTGTCCACGGCGGTTTGATGGACGCCTTCCAGGAGAAGGAACTTGATCTTGCTCTTGTCGAGAGAGGTCTTGCTCATCTGCGTACCTGTGATCCCGGTGAAATGTTCAGGGAAACGGCCAGCGGTGGCGCTGGCGAACCGGCGGATGCCGGTACCCGAAATCGGCTGAGGGGCGCGATCCACGGGGGGCGTATGCTAGCATGTTCTCCCTTTTCCTTGCTCGGTTGCGACCTGAATCGTTCTCAGGGCGACCATGAATGATCCGAGAGTTCCGCAGATGACCGATACCGCTTTGATCGAAGAGCTGAAAACCCTGGTCGAGCCAGGCAAAGTCCTGACTGACGCCGATTCCCTGAGCGCTTACGGCAAGGATTGGACCAAGCATTTCGCCCCCGCTCCGCTGGCGATCGCTTTCCCGAAGACCATCGAGGAAGTCCAGGCGATCGTGCGCTGGGCCAATGAGAAGAAGGTCGCCCTGGTACCCTCCGGTGGCCGTACCGGCCTGTCCGCCGCCGCCGTCGCCGCCAATGGCGAAGTGGTGGTGGCCTTCGACTACATGAACCGCATCCTCGACTTCAACGCCACGGACCGCACCGTGGTCTGCCAGCCGGGCGTGATCACGGCCCAGTTGCAGCAGTTCGCCGAAGACAAGGGCCTCTATTATCCGGTGGACTTCGCTTCCGCCGGCTCCAGCCAGATTGGCGGCAACATCGGCACCAATGCCGGCGGGATCAAGGTGATTCGCTACGGCATGACCCGCAACTGGGTGGCCGGTCTCAAAGTGGTCACCGGCAAGGGAGACCTGCTGGAGCTGAACAAGGACCTGATCAAGAACGCCACTGGCTATGACCTGCGCCAGCTTTTCATCGGTGCCGAGGGCACCCTGGGTTTCGTCGTCGAGGCCACCATGCGCCTGGAGCGCCAGCCTACCAACCTCACCGCGATGGTCCTCGGCACGCCGGACTTCGACTCCATCATGCCGGTCCTGCACGCCTTCCAGGACAAAATGGACCTGACCGCCTTCGAGTTCTTCTCCGACAAGTGCCTGGACAAGATTCTCGGCCGTGGCGACGTGCCGGCGCCGTTCGAAACCTGCGCGCCGTTCTATGCCCTGCTGGAATTCGAAGCCACCACCGAGGAGCGCGCCGAGCAGGCCCTGGCCACCTTCGAGCATTGTGTCGAGCAGGGTTGGGTGGTCGATGGCGTGATGAGCCAGAGCGACCAGCAACTGAAGAACCTGTGGAAGCTGCGCGAGTACATCTCCGAGACCATCTCCCACTGGACGCCGTACAAGAACGATATCTCCGTCACCGTATCCCGCGTTCCGGCGTTCCTGGCCGACATCGACGCCATCGTCAGCCAGAACTACCCGGACTTCGAGGTGCTCTGGTACGGCCACATCGGCGACGGCAACCTGCACCTGAACATCCTCAAGCCGGAAAGCCTGAGCAAGGAAGAGTTCTTCGCCAAGTGCGCCACGGTGAACAAGTGGGTGTTCGAGACCGTGCAGAAGTACAACGGCTCGATCAGTGCCGAGCATGGCGTCGGCATGACCAAGCGCGACTACCTGGAGTACAGCCGTTCGCCGGCCGAGATCGCCTACATGAAGGCGGTGAAGGCGGCGTTCGACCCGAACGGCATCATGAACCCCGGTAAGATCTTTAACTAAAGCCGCAAGCTCCAAGCTACAAGCCGCAAGAAAAGGCATGACGCGTTCACTTGCAGCTTGAGCTTGAGGCATGCAGCTGCGGAGCAATCCTATGAGCTACCAGCACCAGTACATCGACGGTACCCCCATTCATTTCCCCCTGGGCAAGGTCGTCTGCGTCGGCCGCAACTACGCCGAACACGCCAAGGAACTGAACAACCCGGTGCCGAGCGAGCCGCTGCTGTTCATCAAGCCGGGTAGCTGCGCGGTACCGCTGGAAGGCGGCTTCGCCATCCCGGCAGACCGTGGCGCCGTGCACTACGAGGCGGAGATTGCCGTGCTGATTGGCAAGCCGCTGTCGCGCCAGCCGAGCCGCGAAGAAATCCTCGACGCCATCTCCGGCTTCGCCCCGGCGCTGGACCTGACCCTGCGCGACGTCCAGGCACGCCTGAAGGAAAAGGGCTATCCCTGGGAAATCGCCAAGTCCTTCGACGGCGCCTGCGTGCTGGCGCCCTTCGTGCCGGGCGACGCGGTGGAAGACACCACCGACATCGGCATCCGCCTGACCATCAACGGCGACGTCCGCCAGGACGGCAACAGCCGCGACATGCTCAACCCGATCCTGCCGCTGATCCAGCACATCTGTGGCCATTTCAGCCTGCAACCGGGCGACGTCGTGCTGACCGGCACGCCGGTGGGCGTCGGCCCGCTGAATTCCGGGGACAGCCTGGTGCTGGAACTGGTCGGCCTGTCGCGCTTCGAAAGCCGGGTGCTCTGAGGCAAAGCCGCCCGCCCCCGCATATCCGGCCGGCTCCCAGGGAGCTGGCCGGATGTGTTCATCAGACGTTCTTCTTGTGCATGCCCTCGATGCACGCATGCAGCGTTGCCTTGGCCATCTCGATCAGAGACGAACAGGCGTACCCGAGCTGTTCGGGACTCTCGCCGCCTGTCGTGAGGACGGCCAACGCCTCGGCGCTCTCCAGCAGGCAACAGACGCACTCCAATGCATCCTGCAGCGGAATACCCGGCTGCACGGCAAACAACGGCTGGCTCGCATCGTTACAGGGGCGAAAGGTGGCAGGGAGTGTCTTAGTCATGGCTCATCTCCCCAATGACATGGCCAGCCGGCGCGGAAACAGGGGAGACGGACTTGTCGCAGGTATAGAAATGTTTCATCGGTGGTGCTCCTAGAGTTGAGGAGCTGCCACGAATCGTCGCCAAACGATGGGTGGCAGCTGTGCGCAGGTTGGCGAGCCGGGACTCTAGGAACCCGGCAGACCCGAAGGTCTCCCACGCACAGCCGCCATAGCACAATGCCGCGAGCAATAAAGCGTCGGCAACGGTATGAGGGCGCTGTGCGCCAACTTAATCGGGTCGCCAAACCCGGCCACGGAATATGCCGTGACGGGGCGGGACTATAGGGGCTCTGTTGGCGGGATGGCAAGCTTGGCGCGAGCTTGCCGCGGGGGGGCGGTTTAACGTGTTGCGATATATAACGCGCCGCGTTACATTCTGGTGCGGATCGATGCGGGCCCTTTAATGATCAAGACCTTCAAGGATAGGCAGACGAAAGCCGTGGCGGATGGGTTGGTTGCTCGCAAGCTTCCCCGGGATATGCAACAGGTTGCTTTACGGAAACTGCGTCAACTAGGCGCGGCCAAGGTATTGGATGATTTGCGAATTCCTCCGGGGAATCGGCTGGAAGCCTTGCGAGGTGATCGCGAAGGGCAGCACAGTATTTGTATCAACGACCAATGGCGCATTTGTTTTCAATGGATCAACGGCGATGCGTATGACGTCGAAATCGTGGACTACCACTGAGGAGATTACGTATGGCGCACCATGAAGACTTGGCCGACGTAACGACCGGCGAATGGCTGGAAAACGTTCATCCTGGCGAAATATTGATGACCGATTTCATCGAGGCGTTGGGGCTCACCAAGAATGCCGTGGCCAAGGCAATTGGCGTAGGGCCCAGCCGGATCGGGGAAATCGTACGGGGCGAACGTTCCATCACGGCTGACACCGATCTCCGACTGTCACGTTTCTTCGGCACCAGTGAGGGTTACTGGCTTGCTTTGCAGAACGCCTACGATCTGGAGCAGGCGAGGCGGGTGGGTCGGTATGACGACATTCCATCGCATGCCGCCTGATAGTTGTGTCATCCCCCTGTAGAAACTTAACCGTCGAGGCCTAGTCTGATGGCCATCGCTCAGTCAGGTCGTCTCGATGTACCGTTCCCTTGCCCTGCCCTCATTCCGCTCCCGTTGGCTGTTGCTGGCCGGGGCGCTGATCGTCGGTGCCATTCTGGTGAATTACTTCCACTGGGATGACCGCCTCTATTACTGGTACAAGGAACGTCACCTGTCCAAGGGCGAGCGGTCGGCGAATATCTGGCTGCCGGGCTATTACGCCGCCTTGCAGGGTAAGCCACTGGCGGGGCTGGAAAACGACGAGACGTCCGGCCTGACTTTTAACCCCGCGACACGAACGCTCTTCACAGTGACCGGCAAGCATCCCCTGTTGGTCGAATTGTCGCTGGAGGGCGAAGTCCTGCGGCGGATAGAACTGCGGGGGTTCAGCAATCCCGAGGGCGTCGAGGCGTTGGGCGATGGGCGGCTGGCGATCATCGATGAGCGCAAGCGCCAGCTCGCGGCGTTCTGGCTGTCGGAGACCGACCGGAGCATCGACCTGGAACGGCTGGAAACCTTCGACCTGGGCTTCGCCGAGGCCGGCAACAAGGGGTTCGAGGGAATTGGCTGGGATGCGCGGCATCAGCGCCTGCTGCTGGCCAAGGAGCGCAGCCCGCTGGGCCTGTTCAGCCTGCCGTTCCCCGGCGAGGACGGCGCGCCCGGCAAGCTGGAGCCGCTGTCTCCTGACGATCTGTTCGTCCGCGACCTGTCCTCGGTGACAGTGGACCCGCGTACCGGCCACATCCTGGTGCTGTCCGACGAGTCGCGCCTGCTGCTGGAGCTGGATGGCGACGGCAAGCCGATCAGCTTCATCAGCCTGATTGGCGGCTTCAACGGGTTGGACGAGGGCATCCAGCAGGCCGAAGGGGTGACCATGGACGACGACGGCAACATTTACGTGGTCGGCGAGCCCAACCTGTTTTATGTCTTCCGTAAGGACACCCGCGAGCCGGGCCCCTGGCAGTTGGGCCGGCTCTGACGATCCGCAGCGTGGTTGGCCTGCGCTATCTCCGCTGCGTCCAGACGAAGCTTCCCAAGCTGGGAACCGTTTGGTCATAAGGCGATCCTGCCGGTTCTTGTCCTGAATACCATCCCAAATGTAAAGATGGTGTCAGATAGCCATTATTCGCTCGGACCATAGTGCCACTACATGCTAGAGTCGCGCCCGATGTGATTCGCGCCACGTATCGCAACTATCCGGTCGCCTCCGAACATGCCTTCTTCTTCTCCTCGCGTCGCCATTCTGGGGACGGCCGAGTCGAGCCTGTCTCTTGCGCCGCTCGACCGCTTCGGCGATCTCTCCGAACTGCTCGCCGCGCCGGGCTATGACATCCTCCTGCTGGAGCTGCCCGGCCCGCTCGCCGGCCAGGCGCTCCGTAGCCTGCGTCTGAGCGAAAGCTACCGCTTCAGCCTGATCTACTGCTGTCGCGACCAGGATGCTTGGTGCACTGCCTTGGGCGACGGCACGCCGCCGGCCGACCTGGGTGCGCTGACGCCGTTGTGGCGGTTGTGGAAGGAGCGTTTCGCCCTGTTCAACCGTGGGGCGGCGCCGGAGCGTTTCGAGACGCGCGTGCTGGCCTGGCTGTGGTTGCGTTCGCGGGGCGACATCCATGCCCTGCGCGATCCCCAGGTGCCGCAGCACTACCGCTATCCGCTGCTCGAGGCGCTGGCCATTGACGAGTCGGTGAATGCGTTCGTCTGGCTGCAATTGATGACCCAGCAGGGCCTGCTCGAAGAGGGCGAGCTGGTGGACCGCCTGCGCCTGTGCACCGGCTGTGGCTCGGGCCGATTGAACTACGTGGACGTCTGTGCCGAGTGCCACTCCCTGGACATCGCTCGGCAGCCATCGCTGCATTGCTTCACCTGCGGCCACGTCGCGCCGCAGGAGCATTTCCTCAAGGACGGCCTGCTGCTCTGCCCGAACTGCCTGAGCCGGCTGCGCCATATCGGCAGCGACTACGACCGGCCGTTGGAAAACTACCGTTGCCGCGGTTGCCAGGCGTTCTTCGTCGATGCCGCCGTGGAGGCCCGCTGCCTGGACTGTGGCCAGGTGCACGAACCAGAGAAGCTGCGGGTGCGCGAAGTCCGGCATTTCCGTCTGGCCGAAGCCGGGCGGCTGCGCTGCCGGCAGGGTTTCGTCAGCGAGACGAGCCACAGCGAGCAGTTCGGCCGGCTCAATCTGCTGGGGGCGCGCACCTTCCGGGAAATGCTCGGCTGGCAGATTCAGATCGTCCGCCGCTATCGCGAGCCGGCGTTTTCCCTGCTCGGGCTGCGCTTCGTCAACCTGGCCAGCGCCTTGGCCAAGCTTGGCGAACTGAGTGGCCACGCGCTGGTGGACAGTCTGGTGGAGCGCTTGCAGGAGGCGGTACGCGAGACCGACCGCTTCACCCGCACCAGCGAGGAACATCTCTGGCTGCTGCTGCCGAATACCGGTGCCGAAGGGCTCGCCAGTCTGCGCCAGCGGCTGGCTCGCGTGGCCGAGTTGCTGAAGACCTCGGAGGCCCGCGACATCGAGTTGCGCATGGTGGGCTTCAGCGCCCCGCAGGACCTGCTCGAACAGGAAGACGGCGAACTGTTGCTGGCGCGGCTGGCGGGTGAGTTGGCCTGATGAGCGGCTTCTTCGAACAGGCCCAGGCATTGCTCGTCGACCTGTCCGGATCGGATGGGCTGAGCCAGTTGTTCATGAGCCTGTTCCCGTTTTTCCTGCTGTTCGAGCTGCCGCTCAACGTGCTGGTATTGCTCGGGGTGATGCGCTGGTTCGCACGCCGACGCAGCCGTACGCCCCAGCACAGCCTGTACCAGCCACGGGTATCCTGCATCATCACCTGCTACAGCGAAGGGCTGGATGTGCAGAAGACGCTGCTCAGCCTGTGCGAGCAAACCTATCCGGGCCATATCGAGATGATCCCGGTGGTCGATGGCGCCACCGCCAACCAGGCGACATTGCGCGCGGTGCGCGATTTTCGTCTCAATGCCGAACTCTATCCGCGCCGGCAGTTGCGGCCGATCGCCAAGTGGCAGCGTGGCGGGCGGGTCTCGTCGCTGAACGCCGGCCTGGCCCATGCCACCGGCGAGATCGTCATGGCGTTGGATGGCGACACCTCGTTCGACAACAACATGGTCAGCGCCATGGTCCGCCATTTCGCCGACCCCGAGGTGCCGGCGGTGGCCGGCAGCCTGCGCGTGCGCAATGCCTGGGCGTCGCTGAGCACGGCGGTGCAGGCGCTGGAGTACCTGCTGTCGATCCACATGTCGAAGATCGGCCTCAGCGAGTGGAACCTGGTGAACAACGTGTCCGGGGCCTTCGGCGCGTTCCGCCGCAGTTTCCTCGAACGCATCGGCGGCTGGGACACCCACACCGCCGAAGACCTCGACCTTACCCTGCGGATCAAAAGCTACTTCGGACGCCGGCCGCTGCGCATTCCGTTCGAGCCGGAGGCCATCGGCCACACCGACGCGCCGGCGACCCTGCGCCAGTTCCTCCTGCAACGTCTGCGCTGGGATGGCGACCTGTTCTTCCTTTATATCCGCAAGCACAGCCACAGCATCACGCCGCGCCTGCTCGGCTGGCCGAATTTCCTGATGACCCTCGTCAGTGGGTTCTTCTTCCAGTTGGTGTTGCCGTTCATCATCCTCAGCTACAGCCTGGCGGCGTTGTTCCTGTTGCCGGGCTCGACACTGCAGTTGTTGTTCGTGCTGGTCTACACGCTCTATCTGGCTATCACCCTGCTGTTCTACCTGGCGATGCTGGTGATGGTTTCCGAACGCCCGCGCCAGGACCTGCGCTTGGCCCTGCTGGTGCCGATCTTTCCGCTGTTCATGCTGATGATGCGCTGCTGGAGCGCGGTGGCGATGCTCAACGAAGCGCTGCGCCGCGGTCATGAGGAAACCAGCATGGCGCCCTGGTGGGTACTGAAGAAGGCTACGAAGTTCTGATGTCGCGTCTGTTGCTCCTGATTTCCTGCCTGTTCGGCCTGCCCGCAATGGCGGCGCCGCTACCCCTGGCCGATCTGTTGAACGGGCTGGAGAATGATCCCGCCTGGCTCGCCGACCAGGCCGAGAGCGAGGCCCTGCGCGCCGAGCGCGAGCTGCGCGAGGACGAGGCGGGCTGGCAGCTTTTTGCCGGTACCAGCGCCGGGCATTATCGCGAGCTGGTGACCGACAACGTGCGTGACGAGTACGACGGGCTCGACCTGGCAGTGGGCGTACGCCACCCGCTGCTGGGCAGCCTGAAGCGTCAGGCCGATGCGGTACAGGCCAGCCAGCACGACATCCAGCGCCAGCAACTGCGCACGGCCCTGCGCCGTGCCGAACAACGCCTGGCCCTGCGCGGCGCCTATGCCGACTGGTGGCGCGCCCAGCAAGAGCAGCGCTGGTGCGCGGCCCTGGCACCTGAGCTGGCGGCGGCCGAGCGGCGTATCCAGCAGCGTCAGGCGGGTGGCTGGTTGCTGGCCTCCGAAGCGCAGTTGCAGCGCAGCCGCTGGCAGGAACTGGCCCGTCGCTGCGCGGAAACGGCACGGGTGATCGATGAAGTGCGCGCGGCCGTGGCGGCCTATGCCGGTGCTCCCCTGGAGACCGATGCCGAAGCGCTCGCCGAGCCGCTGGCCGACCGGCCGCAGGCGCAGGAGCGATGGTTGGCCCTGCTCGAGCGCCACCCCCGCCTGGCCGAGCGCCAGGATCGTCTGGCGCAGGCCGAGCAGGGGCGCGAGAGTCCGTGGTATGCCGGGGTGGATTCCAGTTTCAGTCTCGCCCAGAGCATCGAGGAGCGCAGCGGTGGCGGTGCGCCTGGTACCGGTCTGGTGGCCAGCCTCAACTTTTCCGCGCCCTTCGATCTACTCGGCAACGACCGAGCCCGGCAGCGTCTTGGCGAAGCGCGTTACCAGGCGGCCCTGCGCCAGCTGGATGTCGAGCGGCGGACCCTGGCGCGGGAGCTTGGCCGTACCTTGCGGGCCCAGCGATCGGCGCTGTCGACCCTGACGCTGCGGCGCGAGCAGTTCGAGGCGGCACAGGCCGCCTGGCGCGAGCGGCGCGCCCGTGGCGAGCGGGACCTTGAGCAAAGCGTGCTGCCGGAGCTGGTGGCCGAGCGGGAGTTCTACCTCAGTGGCTTCGCCCTGATCGCCGCTTGGCATGCCGCCTGGCTGCGCGAGGCGGAGCTGGGCATTTTCGGCGACGACGATGCCGCCTTCGCCGCGCTGCTCGGCGACAGCCGCCAATCGTGGGTCGCCCTGGACGCTGTCCAGAACAACACGGTGTCGACGGATGCCGAGTGGAGCCAGGCCAGCTATTTGTGGGACAGCCACGCACTGCTCGATCCGAAGCGTCGTGCCGGGGAGCTGCGTGCCTTGCGGCGAGCCGGGATGACCGTGATCTACCTCGGGCTCGACAAGGCACAGGTGGATACCCTGCCGGCCACCCGTGCCGCGCTGGGCGAACTGCTGGCGGCGGCCGGGCGCGAGGGGCTGCGGGTCAGCCTGCTGCTGGGCGATCCCGCCTGGCTGAACGCCGGCCAGCGCGACGGACTGACCGCGCTGATCGGACAACTGCGAAGCCTGCCGTTCGTCAGCCTGCATCTCGACCTGGAAGTGGAACAGCTCGGCTGGCCGGTGCCCACCAGCCGCCTGCAGGACTGGCTCGACACGCTGAAGGCCGCTGCCGAGGCCAGCCCCTGGCCTGTGGAGCTGTCGAGCCACCCGCGCTGGTTCGCCGAGCCTGCTGCCGGCCAGCCCTGCGTACCTTGCGCGCTGCCCGACCTGGGTGTGCGCAGCGTCAGCCTGATGATCTACACCCGCAATGCCGAGCGCAGTGGCGCCCTGGCCGAAGACATCGCCCGACGCTGGCCGGCGGTGCGCTTCCGCCTGGCGCAGAGCGTCGAGCGCGTGCTGCCGGCCGAGGAAAGCTGGGCCGGTGTGCCGGCGGCGGAATTGCGCCGGCAAGCCGAACGCTGGCGTACCCAGTTGCAGCCCGTCGGTGTCAGCGGCCTGGATTGGCAGGCCTGGACCGATTTCCCCAAGTGACCGAGCCATGAAGATTCGTTTCGACAGCCGCAAAGAACACAATCCCACCCGGGAACAAGGCCTGGAGGTGCTTTATGCACCGGGCAAACGCGTGGCCTTCCGGTTGCGCTGGTATCTGATCCTGTTTCTCGTCGCCAGCCCGCTGCTGTGGTTCGTTGGCAAGGTGCTGTACGGTTTCTGGCTGGTGGATGCCCCGGCCCAGCTGCGCATGCCCGTGGTGGAAATCCGTGCCCGCGACGCCGGCGTGGTGACCCATCTCGATGTTCGGACCGGTGACCGGGTGGAGGCGGGGCAGCGCCTGATCCAGTTGGACAATCCCGAGTGGCGTGCGCGCATGGCGCAGCTCAGGGCGTTGCCGGCCGGGCTGGAGGCGTCGGCTCCGCAATCGGTCGACGGCCATGAGCGGCAGGTACTGAGCCGCCAGCTCGAGCGCGCCCGTCAGCGCGTCGGCCAGGTGCAAGCCTTGCTGGCGCAGGGCGCGGCGACCCGGGCCGAGCTGATCGCCGCCGAAAGCGAGCGAGACGCACGGGAAAGCGATCTACTGGCGTTCGACCGTCGCCAGCGCGAATTGAGCCAGCGGCCTTACGGGGAGGCGCGCGACCTGCTCCAGCAGCATGCCGAGCAGGCGTGGCTGGAATCCCGCCTGGAAGGCCTCGAATTGCACGCCAGTGCCCCCGGCCTGGTCGCAGAGGTGTTGGTCGGCGAAGGCGAGAACGTCGGCCCCGGTACTCTGCTGATGCGCCTGGAAGGCATGGGCGAGCCGGTGCTCTGGATCTACCTGGAGCCGCGCTATGGTCGCTATGCGCAACCGGGGCAGCCGCTGGAAGTCCGCATGCCGGACGGCAAATGGCTGAAGGCGCGGATTCTGCAACAGGCCGACCGCGCCGGGCGCCTGCCGAGCGACCTGCGCTCGCCGTTCGCGGCGAGCCAGTTGGGCCTGCTGGTGCCGGCGGCTCTGGAAGAGCCGCTGCCGGAGCGCTGGCGGGTCGACCAATTGCCGGTGCAGACCCGCTTCCCCAACGACTGGGCCGGCGTGTTCAGCGCCGGTCGTTAACCCGCGTCCGCAACCAGGCGGGAATACGCCGTTCCAGGTAATAGCCGGGCCGGTGCGGCGGCCCTTCGACGAAACCGACATGGCCACCCTTGGCCTGTAGTTCGAAGGTGGTGCTGGCAGACAGCTCGCCGGGCTCCGGCAGGCTGTGGGGGAACACGAAGGGATCGTCGGCGGCCTGGATGATCAGCGTCGGCACCTGGATGGCGCCGAGAAAGTAGCGGCTCGACGCGCGTCGATAATAGTCCTGGGCGTCTAGATAGCCGTGCAGCGGCGCGGTGATGCGGCCGTCGAAATCCCAGAACGTGCGCATGCCGTCCAGCGGGCCGAGTTTCTCCAGCACCGACAGCCGATCGGCCAGCCCCTGGTGAGCGAACAGGCGCTGCTTGTCCTTCACGTAGGCGACCATGGCGCGCATGAAGTGCGCCTGGTACACCCGCGAAAAGCCGGTGCCGATGCGGTCGGCGCACTGATCCAGGCGGAACGGTACCGACACCGCCACCGCACCCTGCAGGGCGCAGTCCGCCCCGCTTTCACCCAGGTGCTTGAGCAGCACGTTGCCACCCAGCGAATAGCCCACCGCGAAGAGCGGAGCCAACGGCCGCTGGGCACGCAGGTGGGCGATGACCTCGGCGAGGTCATCGCTGGCCCCGGAGTGATAGGCACGCGGCAACAGGTTCGGCTCGCCGGAACAGCCGCGCCAGTTCAGCGCCACGCTGGCCCAGCCCTGGGCGGCCAGGGCCTGTTGCAGACCGAGCACGTAGAGCGAGCTGGAGCAGCCGGTCAGACCGTGCAGCACCAGCACCAGTGGCGCATCCGCCGAATGCGGGCCGTGCCAATCCAGATCGAGGAAGTCGCCATCCGCCAGCCACAGCCGCTCCCGCGTCCGCTCGAGACTCGGCGCTTGGCGGCAGAACGGCGACCAGAGCGTCTGCAAGTGCGGGCCGGGCAGCCACCAGGCGGGTTTGAATTCGAGGGTTGGGGACACTAAGGGGCTCCGACTTCAAGCAGCTCAATCATTAAACGGCCCGGAAACCTGAAAGGCAAAGCTTCCGACCACTTGGAGTGGTTATGGCAATAAGGCGTCTATATCGGGGATTGATGAGGGGAGGTAAGGCTTTCCTGGCCTGCTTGTAAGCATTTTGATATCGCGTCGCTCGATGTGAAGAGTTTCACTCCGGGCGATAGGTTTCACTAAGAAAATGCCCCCCGATTCTGTCTTGGCTGCTCAAGGCGGAACTTGTCGAAGGGACGCAACGATGCACTCGCAGGACTCAAACGCCCAGCCCACCCCGGAGCTGGACACCGGCCTCGCCTGTCTGGTGATGCTGGCGCGGTTCCACAACGTGGCCGCTTCCCCCGAACAACTCACC
>NZ_MUJY01000119.1 GCF_002286785.1 Pseudomonas sp. PIC25
ACACACCGCTCGGCTTCTCGCGCAGCAACGTCGAGATCGTGCGGGAGCGCCTCGGCGAAATGGGGCAGGTCTTCGACCGCTTCGTCGAAGTGACGGCGGATACCTTGGCGGCAACCGATCCGGAAGCGGCTCTCCATGCCCGCCAACTGCAGGAAGAGCATTGCCGAGAGGAAATGGAAGAGCTGCTTCTGGCTACCGGGGAAGGGCTGAATCAGATCAGCGAGCTGGTGAAGAGCCTGCGCGACTTCAGTCGCCTCGACCGCAGCAAGAACGACCGCGTCGACCTCAACAAGGGGATCGACGATGTGCTGCGTATCGCCAACAACACCTTGCGCAAGCGCAACGCCCAGGTGCACCGCGATTATGCCGAACTACCCTTGGTGGAATGCGCGCCTTCGCAGATCAATCAGGTCCTGCTCAACCTGATCGTCAATGCGGCACAGGCGCTCCCGGAGCAGGGGGGCAATATCGCCATCGGTACCCGGGTCAACGGACGTTTCATCGAGATCACCGTGGAGGACGATGGTCACGGTATCCCGGCCGATCTGTTGCCGAGAATCTTCGATCCATTCGTCACGACCAAGGAAATAGGCAAGGGGACCGGACTGGGATTGTCCATCGCTTACCAGATCGTCCAAGACCATGGCGGCGCGTTGACGGTTGAGTCGACGCCCGGCACGGGAACCTGTTTCACTCTCAGCTTGCCGGTGACCTGAATATGTCAGCCATCCCTGCGTATGAAATTCCCGAACGGGCGACCGTACTGTTCGTCGACGATGAACGTTATATCCTGATGAGCCTGTCCTCGTTGTTCCGCAGCAGTTACCGGGTGCTGAGCACCACGGACCCGAACGAGGCCCTGGAAATCGTCCGCAGGGAAAAGGTCGATGTCATCGTCAGCGACCAGCGCATGCCCCAGATGCTCGGAGCGGAGCTGTTACGCCGGGTTCGCCGGGTATCTCCCGGAACCATGCGCATCCTGCTGACCGGCTATTCCGACATGTCTTCGGTCATCAGCTCTATCAACGATGGCGAAGTGTTCCGCTTCATCAACAAGCCCTGGTCCAATGACGAAATGCGCATGCTGGTGGCCAGTGCCGTCCAGATTGCGCGCAACACCGTCAATGTTGTCCCTCTGGAAGGTGAAGAAGAACTGGCCGAGGCCACACCGGCGAAGGCATCGCCGATTGACGCGGGGGTGCTGGTGATCGATGACGAAGGGGATCTGGCGGACGTCTGTCGCGACGTCATGGAAAATTCTCCCCGTTGTTTCGTCGTGCGCGACCTGGACAGCGCCTTGCGGGTGCTGGATCGGGAAAACGTCGATGTGGTGGTTTCCGACGTCAGCGTGGCCGGCCAGGACGTCAGCGACTTCGTCAAGGTGCTCAAGGCGATGCATCCGGCGATTTCCACCATCGTCACATCACGCAGCTTGGATTCCAACGTCGCGATCAACCTCATCAACGAGGGGCAGATTTACCGCTATCTCAAGCGCCCCGTGCAGAAAGGAATGATGCGTTTGAGCCTGATGTCGGCTGCGCGCCATGTCAGCAACGTGCGCGCCGTGCCCGAGCTGCAGCAGCGCCATGTGGTCGAGGACATTGGCCAGATTCGCGATCAGAGTCTTTTCCGACGCTTGGTCACGCGTTATTGGCCGTTCCGCAAAGGGGATGCTCCCGACGCCTGAGGGAGCTTTTCGCCAATAAGATCGATTGCCTTTTCCTGCCGAGGTTTCCTATGTCTTCGCCTCGTTTACGCCTTGCCATCGCCGTGGCGCTGTTCAGCCCGCTTTCCTTCGCGATCACCGATGAGGAAGGCACTGCCGGCATGCAATTCAATTTCTCTAATCCCGGGGCGAGGAGCCTGTCCATGGCCGGTGCGTTCGTGGCCTTGGCGGACGATGCCACGGCCGCCTATGCCAACCCGGCTGGTCTCACCCAGTTATCCCGCCGGGAGTTTTCCGCCGAGGGGCGCTACTACGACTACTCCACGCCGCACCTGAGCAATGGACGGTTGCCTACCGACGGGAGCTTCCGGGACGTCTTGTCCTACGGTGCGAGCGATTCTTCCGCCAGCGGGGCGGCCTTCCTGTCAATGGTCTTCCCCTTCGAACAGGCGACCCTGGCGATCTATCGGCACGAGGTCATGGATTTCAATACGCGGTTCGCTTTCGAGACCGAGGGCATCAATCCTGCTGCGTTCAAGAGCGATATTGATTTGAAGGATGTGAGTTACGGCGTCTCGACCGCTGTCGCGCTGGGTGAACGCCTGCGCCTGGGGGCGGGTATCGTCTGGCACGAGTTCTCGATCGATTCGAGAACCGTGCGGGACACCGGCTTCGGTAGCACGAGCATCCAGACGCAGAAAGGCAAGGACCGTGGCCTCGGCTATATCCTGGGAATGCGCTACCTGATTACGGAGGACCTGTCGGTGGGCGCCGTCTACCGACGTTCGCCGCGTCTGCGTTACCAGGCGAGAAACCTTTCCTTCGACCCCAATTTCATCGGTCCGGAACCGGTCGAGTTCATGAGGAAACAAAGCGACTTCGACATTCCCGATGTCTGGGGTGTCGGGTTGAGCTACCGCTTCAACGAAGCCTTCACGGTGAACCTGGATGTCAACCGGATCCGCTATTCACAGCTCACCCGGAACATCACCTCGGCATTCGACGCGACTACTGCAAGCGACGCTCCGCTCTCCACGCTGAAACTGTCGGACGGTACGGAAATCCGCGTCGGCGGCGAATACGTGTTCGTCGACCTCCCCGTGCCTCTGAGCATCCGGGCCGGCGTCTGGCGCGACCCGGAGCACACCATTCACTACCACGGCGACGACCCTGACAGCATCGAGTCGAGGATTTTCTCCGCCCGTACAGGTGACCAGACGCATTACACCTTCGGCATGGGGTTGGCCTTCGAACGATTCTCCATCGATTTCGGCGCCGATCTTTCGAAGTACTACGACACCTATTCCCTGGCTGCCGTCGCCAGGTTCTGACTTCAATCACTCCAACACATAGGTAGCAGTACCGGTATGACTATTCGTTTGCGCCTGGCCATTGCGCTGGCATTGATGAGTTCGAACAGCGCTTTTGCCCTCACCGATGATGAGGGAACCTCGGCGATCCAGTTCAATTTCGCCAATCCAGGTGCGCGCAGCCTGTCGATGGGGGGAGCGTTCGTGGCACTGGCGGACGATGCCACCGCCGCGTATGCGAATCCTGCGGGCTTGACGCAACTATCGCGTCGCGAGCTGTCCGTGGAGGGGCGCTACAACCGGTATTCCACGCCACACCTCAGCGATGTCGAGGAGGCCTCTGACGGGAGCTTCGAGACCACATCCTTTCACGACGAGGCCCGTTCATCCACCAGCGGCGCCTCCTTCCTGTCCGCCGTCTTCCCGTTCGAACATGCAACGGTGGCCCTGTACCGTCATGAGCTGATGAACTTCAAGACGCGGTTCGATTACCAGCCCGAAGACGCTTTTCTGTTTCCCTTCCACAGCCGTGCCGATTTGAAGGACGTGGCCTATGGCGTGTCGGTCGGCTGGGCGGTGGGAGAGCACTTGCGCCTGGGCGCCGGCATCGCCTGGCATGACTTCGAACTCGAATCGCTGACCACGCGTGACGCCGATAACGGTGTCACTACCCGCCAGCAACAGAGCGGCTCGGACCATGGCTTCGGCTATACCCTTGGTCTTCGTTATCTCGTCACCGACGACCTGTCTTTGGGGATGGTGTATCGGAGGTCGCCACGCTTCCATTACAAGGTCACTGCGAGCACCGATGAAGCCAACCCTGGGGGCGAACAGGTTGCGTTCGTGAACAAGCAAAGCGATTTCGATATCCCGGACGTACTGGGCGTAGGTATCAGTTACCGAATCACTCCGGCTTTCACGCTCAATTTCGATGTGAACAGGGTTCGATATTCGCAACTGACCGACAACATCAGTTCCCGCTTCGCGCCGGAAGGGGCCGATCAGACCGAGGATGGCGATCCGGCATTGCTCAAGTTGCGCGACGGAACCGAGGTCCGCTTCGGAGGTGAATATGTCTTCATCGACATGCCGGTTCCCTTGAGTCTCCGCGCCGGGGTCTGGCGCGACCCGGAGCACACGCTCCACTACCGTGGCGACGATCCGTTCGATGGTAACGCCGAAGCGTTCTCGGCGAGAACGGGCGATCAGACCCACTACACCTTCGGTCTCGGTCTGGCCTTCGAACAGTTCTCCGTCGACTTCGGTGCGGACCTCTCGAAGTACTACGACACCTTCTCATTGGCTGCGGTTGCCCGCTTCTGATCGATGATCCCTGCCCATCATGAATAATCGCTTGCGCTTGGCCATTGCGCTGGTATTGAGCAGCTCGGGAAGTGCTCACGCCATTACGGATGAGGAAGGGACCTCGGGTATCCAGTTCAATTTTTCCAATCCGGGGGCGCGTAGCTTGTCGATGGGCGGGGCCTTCGTGGCCCTGGCGGACGATGCGACAGCAGCCTACGCCAACCCGGCAGGCCTGGTACAACTGACGCGTCGGGAGTTTTCCGCCGAGGGGCGTTATTACCGCTATTCCACGCCTTATCTGCGCGGTTTGTCATTTGCTGATGGAGGGAACTTCTTCGAGCCCAACTACCAACTCGCTCATGACACATCGGACTCCAGTGCGCGTGGCGTCTCTTTCCTTTCGGCGGTGTTTCCTTTCGAAGCCGCGACGGTTGCCTTCTACCGCCACGAGCAGATGGATTTCAACACCCGGTTCGATTTCATTTCCGATGACTTTGCATTGTTCCCCTTCTCCAGTCGCATCAAGCTGAGCGACGTCAGCTATGGCACCTCCGTGGGTTTTGCCATCGGCGAGCGTTTACGCTTGGGAGCGGGTATCGCCTGGCACGAATTCGAGATCGACTCCGCAACGACTCGGGACGTGGGCGGCGGTGTAGTCGCCCGGCAATCGCAGAAGGGCAAGGACCATGGCTTTGGCTATATCCTGGGGCTGCGCTACCTGCTAACGGATCAGCTTGCCGTCGGCGCAGTGTACCGACGCTCGCCGCGGCTTTATTACGATGCCGTTGCCAGCGACGATTTCGAAACCCCGGGCCAACAAGTCGCCTGGTTGCGCAAGCGAAGCGATTTCGACATTCCCGATGTGGTGGGGGTCGGTTTCAGCTATCGCGTCAATGACGCCCTTACGTTGAATCTTGACGTCAACCGCGTGCTGTATTCGCAACTGACCCACAACATCAGTTCTGCATTCGCGGCCGAGGGCGAGGATCAGAACTCAGATGGAGACCTTTCGCAGCTGAAGCTTCGCGACGGCACGGAAATCCGCTTCGGTGGCGAATATGTCTTCTTCGACCTGCCTCTTCCTGTCAGCCTGCGTGCCGGCGTCTGGCGGGACCCGGAGCACACCATGCGCTACCGCGACGAGAACTCCCAGGACGCAAATGCCCTGATCTTCTCCGCCAGAACAGGCGACCAGACCCACTACACCTTCGGTCTCGGTCTGGCCTTCGAACAGTTCTCCGTCGACTTCGGCGCGGACTTCTCGAAGTACTACGACACCTTCTCCCTGGCCGCGGTGGCGCGCTTCTAGCGCGTCCGAACGAATGGCCGTTCCTCACCCCGATTCTGGAGTGTCGCTGTGACTGAACAATCCCTGGAGAAACGATCCATCAGCCGCCTGGTGAGTCTGCAACATGAGCCGGATGGATCGTTGTTCGTGCTTTCCGTCGCTGGGCGGAGCAAGGGACCTGTCATGGCCCGTTTCGTCCGGGAAACCGAACTGTTACATCAGGCACGGCACCCCAATCTGCTACGCGGCGTTCAAGAGGGGGCCGAGCACAATCGGAAGGCCGAACCCCTGAGCGCATGTTGGCCCGGCGATGCGGGATGGTTGTCCACGCTATCGCTTCGTCAGCGTTTGCGGCTGTTCGCAGAAATCGCCTCGGCGGTTGGCGGTCTGCACCGTGCCGGTGTCGTCTACAGCGTCCTGCATCCGGACCGCATCGGCATCCGGGCCAATGGCGAAGCTGTCCTGCTGGACCTCGGTATGACCTGGATGGGGGGCTCGGTTCGAGGGGGAGGGGATGCGCTCGATTACTGTGCGCCGGAGTGTTTTTCCAATCGCGTTCCGGATACACGAGCGGACATCTATAGCCTCGGCCTTCTGTTGCATTACCTGCTTACAGGCGAGCCACCATCATCTCGAAGCCGGAGCGGGCAAGCTGCGCGGCTGCCGGCCTTGCCCGACAGCCTTGCCGATCTACAGCCGCTCCTGACGTTGATGCTGGTGGACCAGCCGACACAGCGGCCGAGCAGCGTGACCATGTTGCTGGACCAGCTCAATGCCTTGGTGATGCGTTCATCACGCTTGGCCGCAAGGCTGGAGGCCGACCGGGATATCGGCGAATTGCCGTTCGAGCGCCTGCTGACCCCGTTGTCCGCCTTGTCGCAACGTCCTGCTCTGGCGGCCAGCACGGGGGTGCAGGCGGACAGCATCGAGGCTGGTCGCTGGGACATCCCCGCCGGTACCGGCCGCTGGAGCCTGTGGTCGCTGGGCCTGGGGATTCCGGTGATTTGCGGCGTGGCCTTGTTGTTCTGGCTGCAGACCCGGCCGGAGCAGGAGCTGGGCCTGATCGAGAAGCTGGTGCTGCGCGCAGATACCCAGCTCAAGGAAGGCAAGTTGTTGCTCCCCGCCGAGGACAACGCGCTGGATACCTTGCGTACCTTGCGCATCGCCGATCCGGACAACGGTAAATTGCCGGCACTTTCAGAGCGAATCGAAGAGGGCGCCAGCCAATCAGTGCTGGAGGCGCTTCGCCAAGGCCGGTTGGATGAGGCGGATCTGGCGTTGAGTCGTGCGATCCGGGCCTTTCCCGACGATCCGAAACTGGTGGCTTTGTCGGGAACTCTGGCGCAGGCACGGCGCGAGGCCGAGGAACGGGATCGTCTGAACCGTCTTTTCGCGAAGATCGACGAACGTCTGGCAGGAGGCCTGGATACCCTCGAAAAAACCGATTCGATCATTGCTCTTTTACGGCGGGCGCAGGACATGGCCGGCGAAAATGTCGGCGTGGCGGAGCGCAGGTTGCGGCTGGAAGAAATTCTCGCGGGGCAGGCCAGGACCGAGTTGAAAAACGAGCACCTGGAACAGGCCAAGGAGAGCATGGACCGGCTGCGCGACCTGGCGCCAGCCAGTACGTCCCTGACCATGCTGGAGGCGGAATACCGCAGGTTGCTGGGGGCCGAGGCGCATCGCAAGCAGCTAGCCAGGCTGTTGAAGGATGCGGCGGAGGCGGAAAAGGCTGGCGTCGACAGACCGGCGGGATTGCGACGCGCGCTTGAGGCCTATCTGCAGGTGCTGCGCCTGGAACCGGACGATGCCACGGCCAAGGAGCGTGTGCAGGGATTGGGGGATATTGCCCTGAACGGTACACGTAGGGCTGTCGAGAGGGAGGACTGGGAGCAGGCGAAGGACTACCTCGCGCTGGGCTATCGTGCTCTGCCCCGAAACAGCGACCTGGCGACTCTGGACGCACGGATCGCCCTGGGCGCGCGGGAGCAGACCGCTGAAATACGCAAACTGCTCGATCAGGCCGACCTGGCTCTGCGTCGTGGCAACTATTTCACTCCCCAAGGCCGGAGCGCCTGGGATCTTTACCAGAGCGTGGGGGCGTATCCGCAGGCGCAGGAGGAAGTGCACGACGGACTGCGCCGGTTGCGCGCCGCTGTACTGAAGGAAGTGGACAATTTGATGGCACAGCGCCGTTATGACGACGCCGGAACCCTGGTCGAACGCGCCCGCCAGCATATCGCCAACGATGCCGAACTGGGGCGGCGCAAGCTGACCCTGACCTCCATTCTCGAACAGCGCTCGACCAACAGTGCGGTGGCCGATGGGTTCCTGGCGATCAACGCCATCCCGTGGGCGCATATCCATTCGGTCAGACAGGTGGGAAGCCGCCAGCGTATCGCCCTCGAGAAAGATGCCACGACACCGCTCCGTTTGAAGGTTCCGGCAGGAGATTATTTGATCGAACTCCGCAATCCGGATGATGGCCAGTTGCGTGAAATCCGTGCCAGGGTACAGTCTGGGCAGGGCACCAACGTCAGCGTGAACCTGCGCGGCGATCGATAACGGTTTGGAGATGAGTTTGGCATGACTGTACGAGCGAGAAGGAGAGCTGTTGTCTGTGCTCCGCACGCCGGGCGTCGATGGTTGTTTCTGCTGGCCCTGACGGCTACGAGCCCCGTGTGGGCTTCGTTGGGAAAGGACTATGACACTGCCATTCTGCAGATCGAGCGGAAGAACTATGGAAAGGCGATTCCGCTGTTGGAAGAGGTGATCAGCGAAGTACCGGCTTCGTTACCCCGCATTCGCCTGTACGGCATGCGCTTCGCGTCCTATACGCCGCATTACTACCTCGGGCTGGCGCACTACCGCTTGGGGAACTGCGAAGAGGCCCTGAATAGTTGGGCGGATGAAGCGCGTTTCAAAGTTTTGTCCGGCGAAAACGCCGAGAGCATGGCCAGCGGCAAGGCGGATTGCGAGGCCAGATTGGTTCAGGCTGGAAAGGCATTGCCTGCTTCCGATGCAGGTATCGCCGACAACGGCAACATGAACGATGCAGCTTTGCGGGAAGTCGTCGACGCCTTCTTCAACGGATCTTACGAGCAGGTCGCTCGTTTCGACCCCATGACGCTGGGTGATCCGGTGTCCCGTGGCCAAGCCTGGATCTATCGCGCAGCCAGCCAGTACACCCTGTATGTCCTGGGTGGGGAGGCCGATGGAAAGAGCCTGTCCGATGTACGCAGCAGCCTGGCGAACGCACGCTCTTCGGATCCTGACCTGGTTATCGATCGAAACCAGTTTTCCCCAAAATTCCTCAAGTTGATGGACCAGGGCGCCATTCGCTGAGCGCCTCCTCTATTCATGAGTGGCCCCCTGTTCCGTATGACGGACAGGGGGCTCATTCATTCAGCGATTACGCATCAGTTCACGAACCAGGCGACCCGAGTCGCTGAGCTGTTGGCTCGTCCAGCCGCCGGTGGCACTGGCACCGGACGCCAAGGCTGCAGAACTTTCCCCTTTGTCGGAAAGGTTCCAGTTGACCCAGCCCATCGCACGCTGATTGAGGAAGTTGATCCAGGTACGGGTTTCGTTGGCATAGACGCCGCCACCACCGCTGGCCTGGGATGCGCCCCATTCGCTGACGAAGATGGCGGCGCCCTTGTTGCGGGCATAGTCGATGCGATCCCGCAGCTCCTGGCCGTGCGTGCCGGCATAGAAGTGTAGCGTGTACATGACGTTCGGGTCCTTCAGCGGATTGTCGGCCGCCTGATGGATATCCTGGCTCCAGGTTCCGGTGCCGACCAGGACCACGTTGTCCGGATCGATCTGGCGGATCGCGTTGATCACATCCACGGCATAGGGACGGATATGGTCGTTCCAGTTGGCATAGCCGTTGGGTTCGTTGGCGATCTCATAGATCACGTTCGGACGATTCCCGTAACGGGTGGCCATTTCGCGGAAGAAGTCGATCGCCTGGGTCTTGTAGATGTTGGGATCGTTGTCGTTGAGGATGTGCCAGTCGATGATCACGTACATGTCGTTCTGGATGGCCGCATCGACGATCTCGATCACCTTGTCCTTCACCGACGGGTTGGAAATGTAGCCACCATCGGCGGTATACATCGCCGCCCGGACGACGTTGGCTTTCCAGTCGTCGCGCAGCCACTTGATGCTGCTGGCGTTCATCAGATGGCCAAACCACTGGAGGCCATGGGAGCTCATGCCGGCCAACTGGATCGGCTGCCCGGCAGCGTTGACCAGATTGACGCCGCTGACCCGTAGTTGGCCGTTCTGGGCGACCAGTGCATTGCTGGTCGGGGTGGTGGTATCGGTGGTTTCATCGTTCCCGGTGTCGCCCGACGCCGTGACGCTCACCGACTTGACCAGCAGGTTGCGGTCCTCGCCATTGATGATCGCGTCATTGGTGAAGGCGACGCGCACCGTCTGGCTGCCGGTCTTGCCGGTAGCATCGAGGTTGTAGTTCTTCCAGTCGCTGCTGTTGACCGTGAAGCTGCCTACCTGGGTGCCGCCGACGCTGACGGTCATGGTCGGCCAGACGCCGCCGGCCACTTCACCCTTGGCCATGACGCTCAGGCTGCTGGGATTGCTGAAGGCGAAGCTCTGCTCGATGTAGCCATCCGACCAGATGTTCCAGCTATCCTCCGCACCGGCACCGCCCGTGGATTTGCTGGCGAAGCTGATGCCGTTGACCGTGGTCGTCTGGCTGTCGCTGGTTGCCGTTCCACCGGTGGAAGCTCCGTCATCCATGCGGGTGAAGACCCACTTCTGGTTGTTGCCGCCGTGGCAGGTCCAGAGAAGCAGGTTGGCCCCGTCGTTCATGCTGGCGCCGGCCACGTCCACGCACAGCCCCGTGGCATGGCGCGGTCGGATTTCATGGCCGCCGCTGACAGAGCGGACTTCCCATTGCTGGTGCGCAGTACCGGACCAAGATGCCTGTTCCAGGTTGGTGCCCTTGACCGTGCCGGCGCCGGCGGCGCTCAGCGACATCATGGTGTGGCGAGGCTGGATGCTGTAGGCGTCGTTACCCAGGTCGGTGACCAGGAAGCGCTGGTTGTTCGCTCCAGACCAGCAGTTGTACTGCTGGACGTTGGCGCCGTTGTGTTCGCCGGCGACGTCGATGCATTTGCCGCTCTGGACCGACTTGATCATGTATTCGCCGGAAGTGATCGGACCCGCAAGGCCGGTCATGGCATAGAGCCCGGCCAGGCCGGCGAGCGACCATTGCGCCAGTCTGGAACCGATTGGCAAGGTGGTGGGATTCATGTGGTAAAGCTCCTTTGAATTTCCCGATGGAGAGCTGTTGTTCGTCCATGCCAGATGACGTAGCCGCGACCCGCTGGCGCTGGAGAAGATGCAGCGCGGAATTTTGCGGGGCGCACCTTAACAAGCGAGGTTTTCAATCTGCTGTGGTACACCGCACGCATTGTCGCAATGCGAAAAAGTTCCTTGCCACATATATGAGATAGTCGGTGGTTAGACGTCGCCTTGCGATATCAATCGCAAATTCATGTGCCTGTTCGGACGAGCGGTTCATTCATCCTCCCTGTCGTTTATTAATTCAGTCTACCCGGCGTTAACAAGGCGATTGTTCAAGTTTGAGGCATTCAGTAGGGCAATTATGAGGATTGGTCTGATTGAGGTAGGAATATTCTTATTTCTGTCGGTGGCTCCATATGTTTCCTGAGAAGGGAGGGGCGAGGTCGGCAATGCCCTGGCGAAGCGCACCATGAGGGGTTTCTTATGGTGGGGTCATCCACGCTTACGGCTAATTCAGATTATCCCGATTGTGGCTATATGCCCTTCCGAATAGTCTGCCATCCCGCTTCATGAAGCTGTAACTAAAAGTGTGGGTGCCCTGGATGCGTCGTTTATTGTTCGGTCTGTTGATTGGCTCAAGTCCGTTGTTCGCACAGGCTGAGGTCGTGCATGTCTATAACTGGAACGATTACATCGCTCCTCAGGTACTGGAAGATTTCGAACGGCTGACGGGCGTTCATGTCGACTACCATACCTACGACTCGACGGAAGAGCTGGAGAAGCAGCTCGAAAGCGGGGAGCCGATAGATGTGGCGGTGCCTTCCCATGATTCGTTGCCCGGCCTGATCGGTACTGGGCGTCTGCAGCGTCTCGACGAATCGCTTTTGCCGAATGCCGTGCACCTCGATCGGACGCTGCAACAGAAGCTGGCCGCCTACGATTCCGGCAATCGTTATGCGGTGCCCTATCTATGGGGGGCCGCAGGATTGGCCATCAATACGCCGAGAGCGGAGCAGGCATTCGGTGGGCCGCTGCCGAACAGCTGGAGCCTGTTGTTCGACCCGGAGCAGAGCGGCCGGTTGAGCACCTGCGGCATGAGCGTGCTCGATGCTCCTGACGAAACGCTGTCGGTCCTGATGAGCTACCGCGGCCGGACACTCTCACGCAGCGGCGCCCATCAACTGGGACGCGCCGCCGAGATTCTTGGCCAGCTGCGCCCCAACCTGCGCTACGTCGACAGCGAGCGCTACATCGAAGATCTGAAATCGGGAGAACTCTGTGTCGCCATGGCTTGGGTGGGCGATGCGTTGGCCGCTGCGGCAGCCGGGCAACCCGTGGTGTTCATGATTCCCGAAGAGGGCTCGTTCTCGTTCATCGACAGCATGGTGATACCGGCTGGTGGTCGCTCGGCCTTGGCCCATCAGTTCATCAACTACATCCTGGAGCCCAAGGTCGCCGCTCTGATCACGACGGAGACGTTCTATCCCAACGGCAACGCCTCTTCCAGAGATTTCATCGACGAGGCGCTACGGGCACAGCCCGGCTTGTATCCGGACCGGAGCACCAGACGCCGGCTCTCCATGCTGGACCCATTGCCGGAGAAGGTCGCCGGCTACCGCGACAAGGTCTGGGCGCACTTCCGGGATGGGTTGCCGCCCATTGGTGCTCACGAGCTAGAACACTTTCAGGACTGAATGTCCCATCTCCAGGGAGGCGGTTCCCGCCTCCTTCTTGAGACAGCCGTCTCACCTGCCGCTGCGCCTTTCCTCATTATCCTTTGACTCGCCTCGGCACCGACCGTTTCTGATTGCTTCATCCGGCAGAGGTTTGCTTATGAAGCATCTGAGATTCGTTGGTCAATTGTGAGTGTGCGTAGTTCCGTGGCCGGATGCTTTTTACTATCCAGATATCCAATTGGATATATACCAATGTCTAATTGGCTATTTGTCTTTTCCATTGTTTTTGTCTGGTCTTATCGGAGTTTGGATGAGGCGCAAGTAAGGAAAGTCCGGTTTTTCTTACTTGTGCATAGCGGAAAAACTACATCTTGTTCCGTATGCCGTGGATGGCCACTTAGTGTCACATTCGTGCAACCCAACAAGTGCAACAAGTTTCACAAAATAGCGCCTTTGCGTGACATGTTCCCGCTTATTGAACGATCCAGTTGACGGAAAGTTATGGCTCCAGCAGCGTGATAAAACACGTAGCAAGTTGTTTCAGCCCAATTACAAACACCGTGTTTTGCGATGGCAGGAGTGCATATGAGTGACGGGATGAAAGGAGCGACAGTTGCCTCTGGCTTTCTGGAACGCAGCCAACCGTGCTCGACTGGTCAGTTGCCAAAAGGCCAGCCAGAGGGATTGGATTTATTCGGGTCACTGGAGCCGTTCATTCGAACAGCAGCCCCGTTAAGGATCGATATGGTTCTGGTCGGCGAGACCGGTACCGGCAAGGATACGCTGGCACGCCGCATCCACGAGCTGTCGGGTTGCAAAGGGCGGTTGGTCGCAGTCAACTGCGCGGCAGTACCCGAGTCGTTGGCGGAAAGCGAACTGTTCGGCGTCATGCCGGGCGCCTACACCAGTGCTACCCGGGCCCGGGCCGGCTACATCGAAGCCGCCGACAAGGGCACCCTGTATCTCGACGAGATCGACAGCATGCCGTTGTCTCTGCAGGCGAAGCTCCTGCGTGTCCTCGAGGGGCGGGGTGTCGAGCGGCTGGGTTCGACCGAGTTCCTGCCGCTGGACCTGCGCATCATCGCAGCCTGCCAGACGCCGTTGGAGCAGTTGGTCGAGCAGGGGAAATTTCGGCGCGACCTGTTCTTTCGCCTGAACGTGGTGAAGATGGAGTTGCCGTCGCTGCGCTCCCGCCCGCAATTGATCGCACCCTTGTTCCGCCAATTCGTCCAGGACGCGGCCAGGCGGATGAAAATGACGCCCCCCGAGGCGGACCCGGGCTGCATGAGCGAACTGCTCGGCTATCGCTGGCCGGGTAACGTCCGTGAGCTGCGCGCCGCCGCCGAGCGTTTCGTGCTTGGCTTGCCTCCTTTGGGAGGCGGGCAGGGCGGTAGGGACGGGCGGATGCTGCTCAAGGACCAACTGCGTCATATCGAGAAGATTCTGATCCAGGATTGCATGCATCGTCATGCCAAGTGCATCGACTCCATGGTCTGCGAACTGGGTATTCCCAAGCGGACGCTGTATCACCGTATGAAGGTGTTGAATATCCAGGGTTGTGAAGGAACCTTTTTGCAGTAGGTTCCACTCATTAATCGAACATCAACACGATGTTTAATTCCTCAATCATCGGAGACGAATCATGGCTATCAACTCTAC
>NZ_MUJY01000120.1 GCF_002286785.1 Pseudomonas sp. PIC25
CTCTGTTGCACGCATGACAGACCTCCAGAAAGGGGACGCCGTACAGTAAGTTTAGGAGCTAGCAACACTTAACGCAGACATAGCCAATTCATTCGCCCGGCGGACCATCGCCGTTCCCGTCACGCAGGATCAGCCCGGTTCGCCAGCAGAGCTGGCTCCTACGGTTGCGTGGTGATTTTAGAAAATGTGCATGACTCAGCGCCGCCCCCCAGCCTGAGTCCTGCGTCGATCCATCGTCCCCGCCCCAAAGCGAACGGTCCGACGGAGCGGCTGTCACACCCACAGACGGCCATCGCGCCCCGCTCTTCCCTCCGCGCCCGCCACGGGCGCCGAATCCGGAATGGAGGCCGACCATGGATCTGCTGAAACTCCTGCACTTCGCCAGTCTGCTCGGCTGGTGCGGGACCCTGCTCTACCTGCCGGCGCTGATCGCGGCGGGCACGCGGCGCAGCGAGACGCTGTTCTACCGCGATCACGCGCATCTCACGCGGCTGGTCTTCACCCTGGTGGCCACGCCGGCGGCGCTGCTGGCCATCGGGTCGGGGACGGCGCTGTTCCTGCGCGACGGCATCCTCGGCACCTGGCTGATTCTCAAGCTCACCACGGTAGCGGCGCTGGTGCTCTGCCACGCGCTCTGCGGCGTGCTGGTGCTGCGCATCGAACGAGTGCCGGAACGCAGCGTCGGCCGCGAGTGCGTGGGCATTGGCGTGCTGATCACCCTGCTGATCGCCGTCACCCTGTGGCTGGTATTGGCCAAGCCGTTCTGACGATGGTCGATCTCGACAGCTTCCCCCGACCCGGCCGGCATGGGCGCTCAGACGTCCACATCCACCCCCACCGCGTGTTCATAAACCAGCCGGCCCCCCAGCCAGGAGGCCAGGGCGATGAGCAGCGCGGTGAGCAGCGACAGGTAGAGGCCCCAGGGCTCGACCGATCCGGCGTCCTCGCGGTAGCGCAGCAACCAGTTCAGCGAGGCCAGCGAGAGCATCATCACGGCGATGATGGCGTGGCACCAGGCGGTGATCTTTTGCCGTATGCGCCGTACGAACAGCAGGTCGATCAGCCCCATGCTGCTGGCGATCCAGCCGCCCCCCGCGCCGACGCCGGCCAGCCAGAGCGCGGCGCGCGCCCAGAACGGATCGCCGCTGAACAGGTAGGCGCAATCGGCGCCGACCAGGCCGATCAGCGCGGCCACCGGGAAGTGGATCAGCATCGGGTGCAGCGGGTGGCCGCCGAGGGCGGCGCGGCTGACGATGGGCTCGTGGTCGGCGTTTCCGGCCATGGGGCACTCCGTGATGGGCGGGGACGGCGGCACCGAACCGGTGCCCTCTTGCAATGGACCGTTTTCCCGCTGGCAGTTCCTTGCCTGACAGCCTGCGGCGGCGCTCAGTCCGCTCTCGACCCCGCCGGCCCGATGGCGCGCGAAGTGGCGTTGCTCTGGTGGGCGATGCTGGGCTTCGCCAGCCTGGTACTGCTGGGCGTGACCGCGCTATGGCTGTATGCCATGCACCGCGCGCCGCGCGAAACCAGCGCCGAGCAGGCGCGGCGAATCAACCGGCGCTGGATCGTCGGCGGCGGCCTCCTGTTGCCCGGCCTGAGCATCCTCCTGCTGCTGGCCTTCGGCATCCCCGCCGGCCATCGGCTGCTGCCGTTGCCGCTGGCCGAACCGCCGCTGCGCATCGAGGTGACCGGTCACCAGTGGTGGTGGGAGGTGCGCTATCCGGACGGCGTGGTCACCGCCAACCAGTTGCATATCCCGGCCGGCCGCCCGGTGGACCTGGCGGTGGGCAGCGCGGACGTCATCCATTCGTTCTGGGTGCCGCGCCTCGGCGGCAAGCTGGACATGATCCCGGGCCGCCGCCATGTGCTGCGCCTGCAGGCCGACCGGCTGGGCACCTACCGCGGCCAGTGTGCGGAGTTCTGCGGCAGCCAGCACGCGCATATGGCAATCGACGTGGTGGCCCACGACGAACCGGCGTTCCAGGCTTGGCTGGCAGCGCGCCGCGAACTGCGCTTCTCCCCGCCTCCAGGGGAGGCCGGCGCAGTGTTCGAGCAGCGCTGCGGGCGCTGCCACCGGGTCGCCGGGGTCAGTGAAGGCGGCCGTGCACCGGACCTGACCGACGTCGGTTCCCGCCCGAGCCTCGGCGCCGGCACCCTCGACAACCGCCCCGGCGCCCTGCGCCGCTGGCTGCGCGAGCACCAGCGGCTCAAGCCGGGCAACGGCATGCCGGCCCACGACGACGTGACGCCGGAAACCCTCGACCGGATCGCCGACTGGCTGGAGACGCTCGCCCCATGAGCCGCGACATGCCCTCCCCCGAAGCCGAACGCCTGCACGAACGCTTCAACGCGGTGTGGGGCAACCCCACAGGCTGGCGCGCACTGACGGTGGTCAACCACACCACGGTGGGATTGCGCTTCATGGTCACCGGGGCGCTGTTCTTCCTCTTCGGCGGCCTGCTGGCGATGCTGCTGCGCACCCAGTTGGCGCTGCCCGGACGCGATTTCATGGGGCCGGACCTGTACAACCAGGTCTTCACCATGCACGGCACGGTGATGATGTTCCTGTTCGCCGTGCCGATGATGGAGGGGCTGGCGGTCTACCTGATCCCGAAGATGATCGGCGCCCGCGACCTGGTGTTCCCGCGCCTGTCGGCCCTGGGCTATTTCTGCTACCTGTTCGGCGGGCTGATCCTGGTGGCCAGCCTGTTTCTCGACATCGCCCCCAAGGCCGGCTGGTTCATGTACACGCCGCTGTCCAGCGCGGCGCATACGCCGGGGCCGAACTCGGATTTCTGGCTGCTGGGCATCACCTTCGTGGAGATTTCCGCGGTGAGCGCCGGGGTGGAGCTGGTGGTGTCGATCCTGCGCACCCGCACCCGGGGCATGTCGCTGGACCGCATGCCGCTGTACGCCTGGTACATCCTGGTGATGGCGATGATGATCGTGGTCGGCTTCCCGCCGCTGATCCTCGGCAGCATCCTGCTGGAGCTGGAGCGCGCCGCCGGCCTGCCGTTCTTCGAGGTGGCGCGGGGCGGCGACCCGCTGCTCTGGCAGCACTTGTTCTGGCTGTTCGGCCACCCGGAGGTGTACATCATCTTCCTGCCGGCAGCGGGCATCGTCTCGACCCTGCTGCCGGTGTTCGCCCAGCGCCCCATCGTGGGTTACCGCTGGGTGGTGCTGGGGGTGCTGAGCACCGGTTTCATCAGTTTCGGCCTGTGGGTACACCACATGTTCACCGTGGGCATCCCGCAACTGGCGCAGGCGTTCTTCTCGGCGGCAAGCATGCTGGTGGCGATCCCCACCGGGGTCCAGATCTTCGCCTGGCTGGCGACACTCTGGCTGGGGCGCCCGGTGTACCACGTGCCGATGCTCTGGCTGGTGGGCTTCCTGGTGATCTTCGTCGCCGGCGGGTTGACCGGCGTGATGCTGGCCCTGGTGCCGTTCGACTGGCAGGTGCACGACACCCATTTCGTCGTGGCCCACATGCACTACGTGCTGGTGGGCGGGATGTTTTTCCCGCTGATGGCCGGGCTCTATTACTGGCTGCCGCATTTCTCCGGGCGGATGCCTTCGGTTCGCCTCGGCCGCTGGGGCTTCTGGCTGGTGTTCATCGGCTTCAACCTGACCTTCCTGGTGATGCACTGGACCGGCCTGCTGGGCATGCCCCGGCGCATCTATACCTACCCCACCGGCCTGGGCTGGGACTGGCCGAACCTGATTTCCTCCATCGGCAGCTTCGTGATGGCCATCGGCATCGCCACGGTGCTGCTGGACATCGTGCTGCACTTCCGTTTCGGCCTGCCGGCCAAGGAAAATCCCTGGCACGCGGATACCCTGGAATGGGCCACCAACCTGCCGCCCACGTCCTATAACTTCGCCAGCCTGCCGGAGGTTCGCGGACGCCACCCGTTGTGGGACGACCCGAGCCTCCCGCAGAGCATCGCCCACGGCGAGCACGCATTAGCGGTGATCGACCACGGCCGCCGCGAGACCTGGGGGTCGGACCCGCTGACCGGCCAGGTGCGCGAGA
The DNA here is from genome assembly GCF_002286785.1 of Pseudomonas sp. PIC25. GTDB lineage: Bacteria > Pseudomonadota > Gammaproteobacteria > Pseudomonadales > Pseudomonadaceae > Pseudomonas_M. Next base: position 4,034 of record NZ_MUJY01000120.1, read on the forward strand.
TCATTCACCTGCCGGGCAACAGTTGGCTGCCGGTGATCGCCGCCACGCTGATCGCCTGCGTCTGCCTGAGCCTGCTGACCCAAGCCTACGGGCTGGCGGCACTGTTCGCGCTGGCCAGCCTCGGCGTGCTGCTGCGCTGGTCCTGGGAAAACGGTGCCCACCCCAAGGCAGCGCCGGACGCCAAGACCCAGCCCGGCGACCCGCCGCTGCATTCGCGCACCTGCGACGGGCCCGGCCTGTGGGGGATGGCGGTAACGCTGCTGGCCGACGGTGCGCTCTACCTGTCGCTGCTGTTCGGCTGGTTCTACTTGTGGACGGTGGCGCCGGACTGGCAGGTCCCGGAGCGGGCCGGCTTCGATCCGCGCCTGCTGCTGGCCAGCGCCGTGCTGCTGGTCATGGCCACCTTCTGGCAGCGTCGGTTGCTGGTGCGGTTGCGCCAGGGCGATGCGCGCGGACTGGCCGGTGGGTTGGCGGGCGTCGCCGGGCTCGGCCTGCTGCATGCGGCGCTGTTGCTCTGGGCGCTGCTCGGCGGCGAGCTGGCGCCACGGCAGACGGCACATGACGCGGTGATCGCCGTGGTGCTCGGCTACAGCCTGGTCCACGGCCTGCTCGCTGCCGTCCTCAGCGCCTTGCAGGGCTGGCGCGTGAGGTACGGCTACGTCAGTGTCGAGACGCCTTACGAACCGCTGGTGGTGGAGCAGCTCTGGTACTACAACCTCGGCGTACTGTGGATCAGCTACTTCGCCCTGGTGCTGTTCCCGCCGACTTGGGGAACCGCCTGATGCGACCGCTGCGCTCACCCCATAACCCGATCCACATCGCCCTCGGGCTGGTGATCTGGAGCCTGTGGTTCGTCGCGCTCTATGGCGGGCTGTCGGTGGCCTGCCGGGTGGCACCGCCAGCCCTCTCGCTGGGGATGTGGAACTGGCTGAGCCTGCTGCTGGGCCTGTTTTCGGCCGCCACCGTCGCCTTGCTCCTCGGCTTGGCGAGGTGGTCCTGGCGAGCCGCTTCCCGTGCCGGGAAACCCTCGCCGGAACATTTCGCCGCCCGCCTCGCCGCCGCCGTGCACCTGGTGGGGGCGGTGGCCACGCTGGTCGTCGCCGTGCCGCTGTTGAGGCTGCCGCCATGCGTGTGATCGTTGCCGCTGCCCTGCTGGCCCTCAGCCTGCCGGCCTGCGCCCATGGCTTGTTGGAGAGCGTGCGGGGCGAGCGTCTGCCGATCCTCGTCGGCGCCCTGCTGTTCGGCGCGGCCTGGCTGCTCTACGGGCTCGGCACACGCCGGGTTCGCCCCCATGGCCGCGAAGCGTTGTGGATGCACGTCGCCATGCTCATCGCCGCGCTCTCCGCCTTCGGCCCGCTGGACGACCGGGCGGAAACCAGCACCAGCCTGCACATGCTGCAGCACATGCTGTTCATGCTGGCAGTGGCCCCGCTCTGGGCCCTGGGCCGGCCGCTGCCGCAATGGCGGGCGATGCTCGGGGCAACGCTGCAACCGCTGTGGAACGGCATCCTGCGGGCCGCCCGCTACCCGGTGGCGACGGCCATGGTGCACGGCGCGCTGATCTGGATCTGGCACACACCGCACCTTTATCTGCTGGCACTGGAGCATCCCGGCTGGCACATGATCGAGCACGCCTGCTTCCTGTTCAGCGCCTGGCTGTTCTGGTGGTCGTGCCTGCACGCGCACCCGCGCCGGGTACCGCAGGCGTTGCTGGCAATGCTGCTGACGCTGATGCACACCGGCCTGCTCGGCGCCCTGCTGACCTTCGGCGACACACCGTTCTATGGCGATGCGCGGGACTTGCAGGACCAGCAATTGGCCGGTCTGCTCATGTGGGTGCCGGGCGGGTTGGTCTACCTGGCCGGCGCCGGCTGGATCGCTTGGCGCTGGCTCGGCCGCCTGTGGCGACGCCAGCAGCGGGTCGGCGGCAGTCCCTTGGGCGAATGAATTTGCCCCTGCGGGTCCGGCCCGACGCTGGCTCCTACAAAAGGGCTGAACCTCGGCGTGGGAGCGAATTCATTCGCGATGGACCGACAGGCCGAATTCGCGGATGAATCCGCTCCTACAGGTTCGATGTCACTCGAACCGCTTGTGTAAGGGCGAATTCATTCGCCCGGCAAGGCAGGCTATTACCGCGGCGCTTCGGCCAACACGCCCTGGTAGAAACGAAACTCGCGCTCCAGCGCATGGCTGAGGTGGACCGCCTGGCGGAAGCCGTGGCGTTCGTCGGGATAGAGGTGATACTCCACCGGCACGCCGCGCTCGCGCAGGGCGGCGACCATGGACTCGGTCTGCGCCGGCACCACCACCGCGTCGAGCCCGCCCTGAAAGAAGATCACCGGCACCTGGATACGCCCGGCATGCAGCAGTGGCGTGCGAGCCCGGTAGCGTTCGAGGTCGCGCTCGGGATCGCCGATCAGCCAGTCGAGATAGTCCGCCTCGAATTTGTGGGTGACCCGTCCCAGCGCCAGCGGATCGCTGACTCCATAGAGGCTCGCGCCACCGGCGAAAGCATCGGTGAAGGCCAGGCCGCATAACGCGGTATAGCCCCCCGCACTGGAGCCACGGATGAACGCCCGCGCCGGATCGATGGCACCGCGTCCGGCCAGATGCCGTACCAGCGCTACCGCATCTTCCACGTCCACCACGCCCCAACTGTTCCGCAGCCGCTGCCGGTAGGCACGACCGAAGCCGCTGCTGCCCCGGTAGTTGACGTCGGCCACGGCGAAGCCCCGCTGAGTCCAGAACTGGATGCGCGGATCGAACACCGGGTAGCAGGCGGAGGTCGGCCCACCATGGAGGAATACCACCAGCGGCGGCTTCGTCCCCGGCGCAGCGGACTGGCCGGCATTGCGCGGCGGATAGAAGTAGGCATGGCTCGTCTCCCCTTTCCCGCTGGCGAAGCGCAGCGATTCCGGCCGCGACAACTCCGCCTCGGCCAGGGGCTGCTCGCCGCCGGCCAGTATCTGCACGGTGCCCGTGTCGCGCCGAATCGCCAGCAGCGTCGGCAAGCGGTCGGGAGCCGCGGCGATGCAGTAGAAACACTCGGTATCGGCGCTCAGTTGGCGGAAACGGCTGAAGGACTCGGCCAGGCGCCGTTCCTGTCCATCGGCATTGCGCTCCACCAGCACGCCGTAGCCGTCCTCGAAACGGCTGAGCAACAGTCCGCCGTCCGCCAGCAGCAGGTAGCTGCACGTGCCCAGTTGCCAAGGCGCCGGCGCGTGGTCGGCAGGTACCGAGTCCAGCGGCTGCCAAACCCCGTCCCGCTCGCACCAGGGCTGCCACCAACCCAGGCGGTCGGACAGCGCATGCAGCCGGCCCTCGGCCGAGAAGCGCGGCTGTTGCACGGACTCGTCCCCGGCCGTCAGAACGGTCGGCGCCGACCAGCAGCCTGCGGCGTTCCGCGCCGCCACGCACAGGCGGGTCGCGGTCCAGGGCTGTTCAGGCCGGCTCCATTCGATCCACGCCAACCGCTCGCCGTCCGGGCTCAGGCAAGGCGACGCGTAGAAGTCGGCGCCCTCGGCCAGCACCTCGCGTTGCCCACCGGCCAGGGACAGACTCACCAGGCGATGCACAACGCCACCCGGCTCATGGCTCTCTTCCACCGCCAGCAGCGCGTTGCGGGCCGCGGCGAAATGCAGATCGCCATAACGGCAGCCGCCCTGTGCGGTCAGCGTACGAGGCTCGTCATCCAGCGCCTGGCGGTAGACCTGCTGGTCCGTCTCGTCGACGAAAGCCACGCCGTCGCCGGTCAGGCAGAAGGCACCGCCGCCGTACTCATAGACCCGGCTGCGCAGCGAGACGCCGGCCGGCGTCAAGCACTGGGTCTGCCCGCCGCGCCGGAACCAGAGGGTGCAGCGGCCGTCCTCGGGACGGTATTCGAGCCAGAACAGGCCGCCATGCCCGGCGCGCAGTTCGGCGAAGTCGCGGCTCGCCGAAGCGGCGCGCTCGGCCGTCCAGGCGCTGGGCCAGAAGCCATAGGGAATCGCAGTGCCGGTCATACGTTCACCCTCGTTGGGCGAGTAAACATCCACGTTCGTAGAACGTGGACTTGCTTTTGGCCCCCTAGAAGGGGGCACGGCCAGCCCTCAAAGAAGGCTGGCCGTCCATATCAC
>NZ_MUJY01000121.1 GCF_002286785.1 Pseudomonas sp. PIC25
CCATCGGTGTCCTTGCTCTCGGCCGGATCATCCGGGAAGGCGTCCTGGGCATTGGGCACGCCGTCACCGTCACGGTCGTCATCGAGGCTATCGGGGATGCCGTCGCGATCGGCATCCGGCGGCACGCTGGCAGGGTCGTCCGGGTTGGTCCCGGCCTGCTCCTCATATTCGTTGGAGATGCCGTCGCCGTCGCGGTCTTCGTCCTGGTTGTCGCCGATACCGTCGCCATCCAGATCGCACAACGAACCGAAGTCGACCTTGGTCAGGGCAGCGGCGTTGAAGTGCGTACGCGCCAGGGTATCCAGCGACAGATTGGCTGCCACGGCTCCCCCGTACAGCAAGGCCCCGTACTGCTGGGTGAGATTGCCACGGGCATAGATGAAACCCGCGACCGTCGTGCTGGAGGCCAGGGTGACGCCATTTTCAGCCAACACCAGCAAGCGGGATGGATCGCCTGGCCGTTCGTAGCCGGTGGCATTGAGGCGGGCCTGCCACGGCAGATCGAGGTTATTCAGCACATGCAGGCGAACGGTACCGCTACCGGCCAGGGGCAGGATGCGGGCTTCGGTACCGACGATCAGCTTCTCGATCCAATAGTCCCCCGGTGCCAGCTCCAGTGTGCTCCGGTAGCCGACTTCCAGCTCGCGCAACCGGTAGCTGCCAGTCGTCGTGAAACGCGCACTGGCCAGGCCACCCACTGTCAGGCGAGCCCACTCCTTGCGACTGCCGTCGAGCGTCGCGCTGCCGGCGAAAGGCACATCCTGGCGAAAGCCGTCGGTCGTCTTGAGAAACGCCGGCAAGGCCGGCACCCGGGCTGGCGTGAAGCTGGCCTGGCAATCGCTGCTGCCGCAACTGCGAACGGCCGAGGCGAAGCTGTTGTCGACGCGCATGGCCGGCAGGTATGCCGTCGGCCCATCGCGCAATTGCGCGTTGAAGCCAAAGCCGATGCGGCCATCGCTGGCGTGGCTCTGCAAGCCTTTGGCGAACGCCGCCACACAGAGATTCGGCTGGATGGAGGGCGGCGGTGCGTCCGGCGTGCTCTGGGCATCGCGCATGTCGCTACCGGCGACACGCTCACGCTCGTCGTCGTAGCCATCGCCATCGGTGTCGTCGTCGAACAGGTCGATCAGGCCGTCACTGTCCAGATCGCCCCGCTCCTGGCATTGACTGTTCCAGGGTAGCGTCGCGATGGCGGCCGGACGGTTCTCGATGCGAGCGGCGGTGCCAAGTTCCGCCGAGCGGGCATTGAGCGCTCCGTTGAAACGGGCGGCGAAGGCGGCACGATAGTCGCCTTCGACGTAGGCCAGCGCATTGACCGCGGCGGAAGACTCCAGGTTGAGATCGCCAAGTACGAAGAGCTGCAGGAACTCCGGCGTTCCCGAACCGTCATCGACGCCATTGACGCGGGCATGGAAAGGCAGGTTGAGACTGCTGCCCAGTATTACCTTGGCGGTTCCACCCGCCACTCGCAGTTGGCTGTTGGCGGCCATGTCCAGCTGGCCAATCCAATAGCGCCCCGGTGCCAGCGTGACCTTGGCACCGTAGGCGAGGCTGAGCCGCTGGATGTAATAGGCCTGGTGCCGTGGGTTGAAGCTCAGGGTGGCGCCGGCATCCAGAGTGATGGAGCGGTAGCGATTCAGCGCCTCGCCACCCGCTTCGCCATTCCCCAGGTAATTCACGCGCAGGTCGTGCTGCGCGACGATATTCGGCAGAGCCAGGTTCAGAGAGGATGCGTCGAAACCGCTGGCCTGGCAGTTTTGCGTACCGCACGTGGGCGTGCCCCACGGGTTCCGCACACTGCGGGTATCGATCACCGGGTTGGTGTTGCCCAGCAGTTGTGCGCCCCACTGGAAGACGACACCGCCGCTGCCATGGGTCTGCAAACCGCCGCTGAAAACGGCACGGCAGGCATCCGCCGCCTGGGCCAGACTTCCGGCGCACAGCAGCAGCCAAGCCAACCCCGCCAGCAGCCGGCTATGCCTGACCTCCCCCTTCAGCATCCCCATAGCTTTTCCATCCGCTCAGATACAGGCTGCCCTGCCGCTGTCCCTTGAACCAGCCGGCGAAATGACGGCCGTAGTTGGCATCGCTCGTCTCAGTGCGAGCTGTATTGCACGTTCACTTGTTCTATCGCTTGCTCGCTCAAGGCCTTCACCGCTGCTTTCAGGGCCTGGGGCGCCAGTCTTTCGCGAATGAGGCCGCTGACTTCGGCCAAGGGCTTGCCCGGCAAGCGCTCCTCGCCGGTCACCCGGACCAACAGCAACTGGCCATCGGCATACAGCGGTGCAATGGAGCCCACGGCTGTCGGTTCCACCAGGCTGCGCAACGGCTGGTCCAGCAGCTCGATCTTCAGTCGGTTCTGCCGGTATTCCAGCGGTCTGCCGGCCGCCCGCCAGCCGGCTACCAGAGCGGCCCAGTCCTGGCCTTTCACTTCGGCACCGCTGAGCAGTCCGATCAGTTCGGTCCGCTGCTTCTCGTCGAGTTCGCCGGAGCTGGCGATGATCTCGAAGCTTTTCTCGATACCGCCGCCGAACTCCTCGGGATGGCGCTCGTAATACTGAGCCACCGCTTCGGTGGTAACCGGCTCCGGTGTGGCATGGGCTTGCAGGTAGTGACGCACCAGCAGCTCTTCCCGGTATGCCTGGGTCTTGAGTTCCAACTGTTCGCGCTCGGAAGCGCCCAGTTCACGCTCGGCCAGCAATGCCATGGCCCGGCTGCTTACCAGGCTCTCGAGAATCTTGCGCTCCACCTCGTCATTGGCCACGAGAGGTGCGGAGTCGCCCAGCGTGCGCTCGATCGTCTGCTCCAGTTGGGCCCGCGTGATAGGCGTTCCCTCGACGGTCACCAGGGTCGCGGATGGCTCGACGGGGACGTCCCGCAAGGCCTCCCGCGAGTCCTCCTTGCATCCGCTCAGGAGCAGGCCGGCGATGGCGCAGCCCAAGGCCCACTTAACTGTCTGCACGTTTTTCGTCATCCTTGGCTGCGGTCTTCTCGGCTTCCGGTTTTTCTTTCTTCTCGATCTTCGCCGCCTGCTTCAAACGGTCCAGCTCGGCCTGCTTGGCCTCCTGGCGTAGCCGGTAGCGGATGTCGCCGCTCACCGCCTCGAACGGCTGCTTGATCACCTGAGGCCCCTCGATGACCTTGATGACGTGGAAGCCGAATGGCGTGACCACCGGCTCCGACAACTCACCGGCCTTCATGGAAAACACCTTGGTGCTGAAGGTCGGGTCGATGGCACCTTCCTGCAACCAGCCCAGATCGCCGTCCTGTTGGGCGGAAAGCTGGTCTTCGGAGAATTGCTTGGCCAGCGCGCCGAAGTCTTCCTGGGCCTTCGCCCGCGAGTAAACCTCCTGGGCACGGGTCAGCAAGGCCTGGCGCTCGCCGTCGCTCATGCCGGGATTGGTACGCAGGAGGATATGGGCGACATGGACCTTCCTGGCCTGGAACTGGTCGGGATTGGTCGCGTAGAAATTGCGCACCGCCTCGTCGGTCACCCGCTCGCGCAGGAACTCTTCGAAGTAACGGCTGATGAGCATCTGCTTGCGGAACTCGGCGACCTCGGCCTCGACCTGCTCCACCGGCAGCAAGCCCTGGGCCTCGATCTGGCCGGCCAGACCTTCACGTTCAAGGTATTCATCGAGTTCGCGCTCGACCCATTCGCTGTTCTGCGTGGGCACGCGCTTGAGTTTCAGGTAGGCATCGAAGCGTTCCTGAGAAACGGGTTTGCCGTTCACCACGGCGATGGAATCGCCACCGGAGTCACAGCCCGCCAGGGTCAGGGCCAGGAGGGAGGTCGCCAGGGCGAGGCGTTGGAACTGCTTCATGGGGTCACCACCTTTAAAGGTCAAATTCCTTTTAATCGCGGCTGCGGTATACAGGTCGGCCACGAACAGAGTCGTGACGCCGCTCACAATTTACTGAGGAACGATATCAACTGGCCATTTCGGCTGATTCTGGAAGCCCTTGAACTTCACCGAAAGGCTCTTCACATCCATCGGCAGGTCTTTCACCCGCTCCACCTCGCCGGTCTTCATGTCGATGAAGCCGAGGCTCCGGCGCTTCGATCCGTCCACTTCGTCTTCCACCAGCGCCAGCACGCCATTGGCCTGCTGCATGTCGTCCATAGAGAGGATGCGGGGTTGGTTGCCGAAGTCTTGGGTGAAGGAGATGTCTTTCTCACCGTAGTCCCAGCTCAGCTTGCAGCCGTTAAGCAGCAGGAGAGTGCCTTGCCAATTCGCCAGCGCGGCACCGCAACGAAGGTCAGCGGGAATACCGCTTCTTACTGGGTAGCTCTCTTCTCCCCACCGGCTAGACCGAAGGCTATTGATAACCAACTCCGGCTTAGCTTCATCACCTTCTTCGGAGCTCTCTTCATCAATGAGATACAGATAATGCGCAATATTGCTCATTGAATCCTCGAGCAGATCGACACGATTGTTATCCCAAATGCTCTCGTCACGCTGCGCCAATGTTTCCAAGTCATATTTTTCGTAACGGAAGCCATCCGACGTATCTGCCCCAGCCAACCACAAGGCCCCCGTGTTATCGATATCGACGCTGCGATAAGTCGCGTCGAGCACCTTTACTTCGTTCAGTGCACCATTGAAACCACGCTGGCGAAGCAGGCGGCTGGACTCATCATTGCCGCCAGCCATATATACATCGAACTCCGGTATTGACTGAGCACTGGCCGGATCACTTCCTAAACGTACTTCCAAAGCATCGTCGAAGCGATCATCGTCACTATCCGAAGCATTGCTTCGACTGCCATGTTGCAACTCATCGGCATTACACAGCAGATCCAGATCGTCGTCTGGGCATGGTGTGAAGTTGACGATGCGCGAGCGATCTTCGGCAGGTATGCCAAACAAGGTATTTTCACCCAGCGATTGCAGCACGCTGGCCCCGTTCTTGACCGGGCTTTCGTCCTGCTCCACAGCCATGAAGGACATCACCACACGGTGTTCGTTGGCTGGGATTTCGAAGCGATAGCCGATTCTCACATCGTAATAGGCATCGCTATATAAGACTTCACTATCCAACGTCTGTCGCCCAACATCATCGGAGAGAACATACAAAGATGAAATTGGGCTAGACGGCCCCTCGTATTCAGTTCGACGCAGACTAAGCCAGCTATCCAAATCATTTAGAGAACTGTCGCCATTTGAGGTCTGCTGGACATAACCAATCGGCCAGTAAACAGGCGCAGAGCGGTATACCGGTTGGACTGTAGCGGCCGCCCCCTTCAAGTTGAAGTATCGATCCAACACCCGGATATAGGCCCGGCCTGTGGGAGGCACGTAATACTCACGGCTGACCAGGAGATCCCCACTCAGAGCCGTCAAAGGTCCACGCCAGATCGGCATATCTGCAACTTGGCTGTAGCGACGAGGCATGCGGGCATCATTTGCCGCGCGAGTAACCACCTCGCCACTGGATTCGCTGGAGTAGCCTCCTAGTTCGAGCGCTTGCCGGAAACCGATCTCACCATAGTTATGAGGTTCATTAAAAGTTACACGACCACTTGAGTCGATATAGACGCTCAGGCCAGCCTCAGTAGGTAACGACAGTTCTGTTCCCGACGAAACCACGCCTAGATCATCGGATGGCATCTCCGGATCGGTGCCATCGACAAACAGCTCATCCCCGTCGCCACGACCGGCCCCGTCGCTATCGAACTTCTTCGGCGACAGCCCGAAGTCAACCTCGAATCGATCCGGCAGACCATCGCCGTCCGTATCGAGGACACGAGGATGGGTGCCGTTCCGGAATTCCTCCAGGTTGCTCAGCCCATCGCCATCCTCGTCGCCATCAGCCGAGGCGTTCATAAGGTCGTAGTCGACTTCGAACTTGTCCTCCATGCCGTCGTCGTCGCTATCGCGCTTGTCCGGGCGGGTTCCATAGCGCTCGACTTCGTCGTAGTCGTACAGACCGTCGTCGTCGGTGTCCGCCTTGAGCGGGCTGCTGCCGACCTGAATCTCCCGGTCGTCAGTCAGCCAGTCGCCATCCGTGTCGCGTAGCGTCGGATCGGTCTCGTAGGTATTGACCTCGTCGGCATCGCGCAAGGTGTCGCCGTCGCTATCACTGTTGCGCGGATCGGTACCCAGCTCTTGCTCCTGGAGATTGGTGAGCGTGTCTTCGTCCCAATCCTCCTGCGCAACACCCGGATCAGCCTGGAGCGGGTCCAGGTCGTGATACAGCTCGAACCCATCCCAGAGCAGATCGCCGTCGCTGTCCCGCTCGTCCAGCTCAGTTCCCAGCAGGGTTTCGTTGATATCGGAAATACCGTCTCCGTCGCTGTCCACATGGCCCGGGAGCCGGCCGATCTGCAGGCGATAAGAGCCATCGGCGACCGGTACATAGGTGGCGGTCATCCCTTGAAGGTCCACAGTGCAGTAATGGCTCTGCTGCATCGTCACATTCGGGAAAACATACCGACCCTGGACATCGCGCAAATGGACCTCATCCGTAAGGCCATAGCCACCATTACGGAACATGGAGTAGCTGGACTGGCATCCCCACACAGTGTCGTAAGGCACTCGATAGAAGCGGTTCTCGATCCGGCCGTCACGATGCAACACAACCTGCATATCCACGACATCGTCATCGGAATCGGCGAACGGCGCCTTCCAGCCGGTCCAGCTCAGGACGATCCGATCTTCGAGGCTGGCAACATGGAACTCACGGTTACCGAGATCGCGACGGTAATACTGGAACGGCACCTCGGTGATACCGCCAATCGTTACTTCCTGATTGATGATGCTGACCTGTACTGCTTTGCTGGCAAAGGCAAAGTCATCCGGCAACGTGAGCGACACATAGTTGTCCTGGTACGCCTGCCCCAGATCGCCGGTCAATGGCGCGGTGTAGCTTTCGTCGGCGGACAGGTAGATGTCCCCCACCTCGGCCCGCCCATCGACTGCCAGATGAACCTGGCGCTCAACCGTTACCGGGAAGCCCAGCACTTCTTTTTCCACGTGGACGGTCCAGTCGGCATTTTCGCGGCGGTCAATGTCGTCGAAGACGAAGGTTCCGTCCGCATCGGTGACGACGGACGTTTCGCCAATACCGAACAGAGTCGCCATCAGCGAAGGCGCTTCGACGTTACCGCCACGACTGAGCGTGACCTTCACGCCAGCCAACGGAGCATCCAGGAGATTGGTCACGCGGCCTGCAATGCTGCTCGGCGGGATGGCTTCCACATCCAGGTCGAGCGTTTGCACCCCGACGTTTCCATTGCTGTCGGTAGCACGAACTTCGAAATGCACGGTGCCTTCGGCCGGTAGCGTCAACTGCTGTACATGCTGGCCCGCACCGTTGAAGACGGCCTGTTGCTCGCTGTTCATCAGCAGCTCGACCTGCCCCACGATGCCCGCATCCTGTACGTCCAGCGTCAAGGTGATCGGATCACCCGCGTAGAACGGTCCTTCGCCGTGGCTGATGGTAATGCTCGGCGCCACGCTATCCGGCACCTTGGGTTCGCTGTCGCGACCGTCCGGAATGCCGTCGTTGTCGTAGTCGGGGTTCTGGTAATCCAGGCCGAGCGGTATTTCCTCCGCATCGGGCATGCCGTCCCCATCGGAATCGACCAAACCGCTCCAGTTGGCCAACTGCCGGTGCTCTTCGTAGGTCAGCCCTACTTCCTCGAAAGTGGCCGAACTCAGCTCGTCGAGAATGCGCTGAGTCTCGGCGCCGCTATAGTTCTGCACCGCATAGTGCATCAGCACCTGCCGGCTGCGCGGCTGCAGGGTCAGCGTAAAGGTCATCGAGTAGTTATCGCCGCTCAGCGATACGGCACTAGGCTTGAGCGTCGAGCGCGGGTCGCCGAACAGATGCCCCATGGCCGGATCACTGCCCGCTTCACCGGACGAGGAGTCGTCGGTCAGCAGGTAGTAATCGTTGGCGCCAAACGACCTGTCCCCGGTGGACGTGTTGATGAGGTAAGTGGAACCATCCGAGCCCAGGTTGCCGCTGATGGTAACCGGCACGGTCACCGCGCTGTCGCCCGGGTTTTCGATGAGTTCCAGGAAGCGCGCGTAGTTCCGATTCTCCGGCACGTAGATTTTCCGGCTGACGAGCAAGCCACCTGCCATGCTCCGGGCCGGCAAGGTCACTTCACGCCCGTTCAGGCGGAGCTGGCCCTGGCTGCCGCTGGGGAAGCCCTGACCATTGACCGTCAGATTCTGACCGCCATCGTAGGCATCGCTGGAGCCATCGTTGATGCCACCGGTGCTGGTGATATCCCACCGATAGTTGTTGCCGTAAAGGTTGTACGTGAACCCAACCGTTCCTTCATAACTCAGGGCACTATCCGGGATCAGGCCACTGGCGCGGCGACCTTCCGCTTCCAACCGCAGCGGCGGTACGGACACCTCTTCGGTTTCGACCGGAACATCCACTGGCAGGTGCGCCGTCATGCGCTGGGCACCGAACAGGGCACTGGCACGAACCTCCAGGCGAGTCTCCCTGCTCAGCACCACCAGGCTGTAACGTCCGTCGCTACCGGTGGTCGCCTGAACGGCATTCACCTCTACCAACGCACCCGCCACCACGTTGCCGAGCTTGTCCACCACCGAGCCGCTGAAGTGCAGCTCGGGCACCGTATTGATCGGGACGTTCAGCTCCGCCGTACTGACGTTGCCATTACTGTCGGTCGCCCGGACTTGCAGCAGCGTGTTCTCGGTGTTCGGCAGAATCACCGAGAAAGTCTGGGTGCCGCCCTGGGTGCGGGTCTCGACCAACTCGCCGTCCTGCAGCAATTCGACCTTGGCAACGATCCCGTTGTCGGCGACGAGAGCAGTCACCTCCAGCGGATCGCCACCGTAGCGACGGGCAGGGGTCAACGGCTGGATGCTGACGGTCGGGCCCACGGCATCCGGCACCATCGGCTCGGAGTCCTGGCCATCGGGAATACCGTCGTCATCGCTATCCGGGTCGTTGATGTCCGAACCCAGGCGGATTTCATCGGCATCGCTCAGGCCGTCTTCGTCCTGGTCATAGAAGGCGAAGAAGTTCACCACCTTGCCGGCCAGGGTGGTATCGAGGTTATCCAACCCCAGGTTCTTCAGGCTGCGCAGTTTGTTCGCCGTGGCGACCGCAGCCTCGGCAGAGCCTTCCAGGGTGGCGAAGTGCATGACCACTCGCCGCTCGCCCGCCGGGATGCGTACTTGATAGTCGGTCTGCCACAGGCGGCCGTTCTGGTTGACGAAGCTGACGCCCTGGCGGCGCTGGGCGTTCCCGGCGAATACGTGCAACAGCACCGGGCGGGTCGCCACCGAGGTGTCGCGCAGAGCGAGGTAGTCATCCTCGGTGGTCAGCTGGGCGTCACCGCTGCTGGTCACCACGGCAACCTGGCTGTCGCTCGCCGCGCCGTAGTAGGACTGCAACCGCACGGTCGCTACCTGCTCCTGGCCGGTCGGGTTGTCGAGAATTTCCAGGTAGCGGACATAGGCTCCGCCAACATTCGGCACCAGCACGCGACGGCTGACGATCAGATCATTGATCCGGCGCGCCTCATAGTGGTACTCGCGGCCATTGGCCGAGCTGGTTGCATGATTTTGCCAATGGCCGTAGTAGTTGCCATTGATATACAGCTGGAACGCCGCATTGCCGCTGACGGCAGAGCCAGTGGTCCCGTTCACATAGCCGTTGTAGTAGAAGGTCCAGCTCCGGTTGTTCTCGTCGCTGACCGTGCGAGCCCCATTGATATTCGGCCGATCGTCGCCAGCTTGCTTGGGATCGGTACCATCGACGAAGCGCTCGTTGATGTCACGGCGGCCGCCCGCATCGCCATCCGCCTTCAACGGGTCGCTCGGCGGCACGCCCAGCACTTCCCAGCCATCCAGCATCTCGTCGCTGTCGGTATCGGGAGTACGCGGCAAGGTACCGGCCTGGAATTCTTGCAGGTTGGTCAGGCCATCGTTGTCGGTATCGTCCGACGCATTGAGGTTGAGCAGGTTGTGATCGACCTCGAACTTGTCCGGCAGGCCGTCATCGTCGCTGTCCGGCTTCAGCGGGTCGGTGCCATGGGTATAGATCTCTGCGTAGTCATCCAGGCCGTCGTTATCGCTGTCCGGCTGGCCCGGAAGGGTTCCGCGGCTGACTTCGTCGGCATCGAGGACACGATCCAGGTCGGTGTCACGGGTCAGCGGATTGGACAGGTGCACCAGCACCTCGGCGCCATCGTTCAGACCATCGCCGTCGGTGTCGGTCACGCGCGGATGGCTGCCGGCTTCCTGCTCCTGCAGGTTGGTCAGGCCGTCGTCATCGCTGTCGAGCGAGGCTTGGCCATCATTGGCATGTGGATCGAAACCGTAGCGCCGCTCGAAACCATCGAGCAGGCCATCGCCGTCGCTGTCGGCCACGTTCGGAAGCAGACCAAGCGGCACTTCATCGGCGTCGGCGATGCCATCCAGGTCGCTGTCCACCTGGGTCGTCCAGTTGGCGATGTCGCGGTGCTCTTCGACCGTCAGGTCCCGTTCTTCGTAATTGGCTGCGGACAGCTCCTCGAGTATGCGCTTGACCTCAGCCCGGCTGCTGTTCTGCACGGCGTAGTGCAGCAGCGCTTTGCGACTGCGCGGTGGCAGGGTGAGCGTATAAGTGACTGAGTAATTGCTCGCGCTGGCCGACGCCGAGCTCGGCTGAACGGGGGCATTCAAACCGCCGAACAGGATGCCGGACGCCGTGCGACCGCCGTTGTCTGTACCGTCGTCGGTGATCAGGTAGCGGTCGAGGGTATTGAACGCGAGGTCGCCCGAGGAAGTGGCGGTGATGATTCGCCCACCGTTATAGAAATTGCCCTCGATCCGCACCGGAACCTTGACGGTCTGATCCGAAGTGTTCTCGAACAGATCCAGGTAACGCGCATAACTACGATCCGCAGGCACGTGCAGTTTACGGCTCACACGTACCGAGCCCATCTGTCTCTCGGGTAGGGCCAGCTCGCGACCGGACAGGCGCAGCAGGTATGGGTACGGTGAATCGTTGGTGTAGTGGGAGCCGTTGACTACCAGATACTGAGCATTATTGAACGCATAGTTGGTGCCATTCAGAACAACACCGTAGTAAGTCTCGAAATCCCAACGCTGCTGATTGCTCAGCGTCTTGTAGCGATTCTGCTCGCGGGCTTCGTAAGCCAGATGACGAGCCTGGATTGGCTCGAGCGCACGGCGGCCCTGGGCAGCCAGCACCAGGTCGCCGACATCGCGGGAACCGCCGCGCACCACGTCGAACACCGCACTCAGAGCCGTGACGTTCTGGTTGCCGAAGCGCGCCGTGGCTTTGACCTGAGGCTCCAGCAGGACGGTGGAGGTTTGGACAGCAAAACGCCCTTGGCTGTCGGTGGACGCCACTGCCGCGCCATCGCTGGAAACCGGGCCGTTGTGGAAGAAATCGATCTCGTCGACGAAGGTCCAGTTACCGTTCGCCTTCAGCGTTACCCGGACGTAACGGCTGCTCATATTGAGCCCGCCGATATCCAGGGAACGACGCGGAGCGGTGGAACCGCTGCTGAAGTTATTGGCACTGCTCACCGGCACATTGAGGCTACCCGCAGCCACCCAGTTATCGCCGACCTTCCGGAAGACTTCGATCGATGGCAGCACGCGGTCGGTGGTGCTGCTCTGGGTAGAGCCGACCTTGATGGTGTCGATGACGACGCTACGGCCGAAGTCGAAATCGATATTGATGGTCGGCTGGTTGTTCCAGCCCAGCCACTCGTAGGCGTTGCCCTGCCCCAGGTTGACGTTGTAGCCGGCCACACCGATCTGGTTATCGATCAACTGCCCGCCCGACTCATCCCGGTAGGAGGAATAGGTGGCCTTGTCGATGACGTAGCTCATGGGCTCTATGTTGCTGCCGCCCAGGCTATTGACGATGGAGATAGCAGCGCCTTCCACCGGATTGCCGGCGCTGTCCACGACGCGGCCCGTGACCTGGGTGCCGACATCGGCAATCAGGGCGAAACGGGAAACCGGCGTGCGCCGCTCATTGCCGTTGGTATCGACCGCGCTGGCTTCAACCTGCAACTCGCTGCCCTGCGTCGGCACGACGATGACGTGCTGGTACGGCGCCTCGTCGTATGTGGCTACGGCGGAACCGTTGACATAGAAGGTCACCGAGACCACGCGTCCGTTGTCGCTGGCACTGGCCTGCAGACGAACCTGCTGGCCATGTACCAGGCTGGTGCCGGCGGCTGGCGAAGTCAGGCTGACCTGCGGCAGTTCGAGATCCTCCTCCAACGGCTGGCTGTCTTCGCCGTCGAGCAGGCCATCCTTGTCCGTATCCGGGTCGAGCGGATCGAGTCCCGCCAGAATCTCGGCTTTGTCGGTCATGCCGTCGCCATCGGTATCGGCGACTTTCGGGTTGGTCAGGGTCTCGAGCAGCTCCTGCTTGTTGGTCAGCCCGTCGCCGTCGTAATCCTGGTTGGCATCCGCCTTGTTCTTCGGATTGAGGATGTCCGCATAGGGGCCCTTGAGCTCGATGAAATCGGACAGGCCATCGTCATCGGTGTCCGCCAGATCCGGTCTGGTGGTGTGGGTATAAATCTCGTCGTAGTCGCTGATACCGTCGTCATCGCTGTCGGCTTTGCGCGGATTCGATTTATTCGCCACTTCCGCGTTATCCAGCACACGGTCGAGATCGGTGTCTTCGCTCAGCGGATCGCTGTTGCGCAGATCGACCTCTTCACCGTCGGACAACTGATCCTCGTCGCTGTCGACCTGACGCGGATGCGTGCCCAGTTCCTGCTCGCGCAGGTTGCTCAGGCCATCGCCATCCGTATCCAGGTGCTGCTCGCCCGCCACCAACGGATTGAAGCCGTACTTGACCTCGAAACCGTCCAGCAAACCGTCGCCATCACGGTCCACCTGGAAGGCGCTGGTGCCGTGGGCGAATTCGTAGATGTCCTTGAGGCCGTCGTTGTCGCTGTCCTTGAGGGTCAGCTCACGCATCATCACCAGCACGTTCGGGTGGTAGACGCTGTGTATCGCATTGGAGGCGTTGACGTACCAGGGGTCGGCCGGCGCATAGCCGAAGTACACATGGCCATTGCCATACGGGTAACGAATGGCGGTTACGCGCTTCTCGTAGCGGGCGTCACTGAAGGCCAGCGGCGTCACCGACGGATCGAGGCCATCCAGCGGCAGATAGGCATATCCGGAATAGCCGGTAGTGCGCTGCGGCCACCAGGAGCCCACCTTGCCCTCGCTCACCTCCGACCAGCGATAGAACGGACGCAAGTTGATGGAATTACCCGTCCATACCGAACTGGCCGAGGGGCTGCCCGGTATATCGGCCAGGTTGCTGGTGGTGTTGTAGTGCTCGTTGAGCACCAGCACGCCGCCGTTCTGCACGAAGCTGAACACTTTGCTGCGGTTATTGGAATAACTGCTATTGCCATGGTTATTACGCGAACTGTCGACGATCAACATGTCCAGTTGGGACAGATCGAACGTCGCCAGATCGCTCACCAGCACCGGCTCGAATCCGGCCCGCTCGATGATCGCCTGCTGATATGCCTGACCAGCGTTGAAGCGGGCATTGAAGTAGCCCACCCGTACCTTCGGCAATTGCAGGGTAATGGTGCCCACGTCGGTGGTACCGCCCCAGACCGGATCGATCTCGGCCGAAGCATTGGTTACCGCCTCGTTACCCAATAGACCGTTGGCGATGACCGTGATCTTGCCGGGCGCCACCGGCACTCCCGGAATCACGAAACTGCCGTTGCTCTGGGCGATCGCGGTCAGGCCAAGGGCCTCGACCTGGGCACCGGCAACCGGCTGACCGCTACTGTCGAGTACGCGGCCGATCACGGTGGTCAGCGGGTCCTCGATCAGGCTGTACGTGTGTTCGCCGGTACGCCCCTGGTTGTTGTTGGTGTCGGTGGCCACCAGTTCCAGGCGCAGGCTGTCCGCCTCGGTAGGCAGGTTCATCGGATAGGTGAAGGGCGCGCTGGTGAGCAATGCGATCTGCGAGCCATTCAGCAGTACCGAGACCTTGGCCACACGGCCGTTGTCCTGGAGGCTCGGCGTAATGGTCAGACGCAGCCCCTTGATCAGTTGCTGGCCCGGTGCGGGATTGAGCAGCCGCACGACGGGGGCCTGGGTGTCCTTGACCAGCGGCTCGCTATCTTCGTCGTCACGCAGGCCATCGCCATCGGTATCCGCCTTCAGCGGATCGGTGCCGAGCTGGTCGACTTCCACGCCGTCCGAGAGCGTGTCGCCGTCGGTGTCCGGATTATTGATGCTGGTGCCCAGCAGCGCTTCGCGGGCGTTGGTCAAGCCATCGTTGTCCTTGTCGGCCAGGCCATCGGCAGGATCGTTCGGATTGAGCCCGACCTGCAGTTCGAGCGGGTCCGGAATACCGTCGCCATCGGTGTCCTTCTTCAGCGGAGAGGATGCCGGGATGTTGCTGACTTCCGCTCCGTCGGACAGGCCGTCGCCATCGGTGTCCGGATTCAGCGGATTGGTGCCATGGGTCCGCACTTCGCTGCCATCGGATAGTCCATCGCCGTCGCTGTCGACCACGCGCAGCTTGGTGCCCAGGGTGGCCTCTTCCAGGTTGGACAGGCCATCGCCATCCAGGTCATCGGCACCATCGTCGATACCGTTGCCATTGCTGTCGCGCAGGCTCGGATCGAGCCCTTCGGTTTCCAGTTCCAGCTTGTTGGTCAGGCCATCGCCATCGAAGTCGGCGAGCGGATCGAACACCTGCAACTGCATGGCGTTACCCAGCACCACCGGTTTGGCCGGCGACCCGGACAGCGTGCCGCTGAGCGTGAGCGGGTGCACACTGCCGTCGACGACGGTGTTATCCGCCTCGGTGAAGAATGCAGGGACGACCAGCGTACGCGTCGGGCTGTGGTACCAATTGAAACCTTGTGTACGACCGGCCAGTTCGGCGCGGCCATTGCTCACGCCTGACCAGCTGATGTTGTTGGCCAGCAGCAACGGCACCTGGTAGTTCTGTCCGGCCAGCACCTTGACCGGTCCTACGACGTTGAACAGGGCATGGGGTGCACAGATATCGCCCGCCTGCTCACGAACGCCGTCGTTGCGAGCCACGCCACGCAGACCGGAGCCGGCGGTATCGAAACGATAGCAACGGCCCAATTCGAGCGCCTGTTGCGGTACGAACGTGAGGGTGCGCCCGTCACCACTCAGGCTGATCGTGCCCGTGCGCAGCGTCGTGCCTTGATAGAACTTCAGCGCTTCGCCACTCGGCAGGCTTACCGGTTCGTCGTACTCGAAATAGGCGCGCAACTGGGTCCCTTCGCGGGCCTCGATGACGCTGCGCACGATTTCCGGCGGTTGAACCGTGAAGTTGATCCGGAAGGTGCTGTCCAGGTCGAGTTGCGGCAGATTCGCCACCGGCCCGGCCAGGCTGACGGTAACTTCTTCGTAGATCTCGTTGCTGACGGCAAACGAGGCAAGACCGTTGACCAAGGAAATCGGTGCGGCCGACGGCTGCCCATTGACCTGAGCCGACCCGGACGCACGAGCCTGTACGGTCAGGTTCGCCGGTTTGCCGTCAAGCTGGCTGATCGCATTGCCGAAGCGGTCCTGAAGGGCAACCTGCAGACGCACATCCTGCTTCACGCCACGGACCAGCACATCCCCTGCTTCCTGCGGACGGCCGCTCTCATTGAGCAACCGCAGATGGCTGGCTGCAGCCGGGATGACGGTCAGGTTGAAGGTCGATGCGCAGCAGGTGGTGTAGCCACGGCTGTCGTAGGTGTAACGGATATTGTTGCCCGTGCTGGCAAAGGCGAGGCCGTATTGGCCGACAGTCTGACCGGCCTGCAATACGAATTGTCCGCGGCCGTCCTTCAATGCCACCTGAACCCGCTCGACGGTCTGGCCATTGCTGGTGACGGTGCCGATCTGAACCCCATCCCCCGGCAAGACGTGGAAGTCCGCAGTGGGCAGGGTCAGCGTCAGAACGGTGGTCTGGTCGGCGCCGTTGTCATTGAGCTCGCTATCCTGGGCTTTCACGGTCACGGCCATGGTCGAGCCGGCCGGCATCGCCGGGATATAGCCGAGCAGCAGATTGCGGGTCGGCCCCGGCTGGATGCTCAGGTCATGCTCGGCACGGGCGATCTGGGTGAACTGCGGCAGGTCGGCCCAAATCTGGTAGTCGCCCACGGTACGGTCGGCATTGAACGTCCAGGCCGCATAACCACTCGCATCGCTATTGCTGGTGCCGAGACTCCAGAGCGCACCATCGGACAGACGCCGCAGGCGCCAGCGCACAGGTTGGTCGGCAACCGGCCGCGCGGCCGCATCCAGCACCTGGACGCGATAGACCGGTCGCTCCTGCACACGGGCCATGGCCGGGTTGTCGCTCGCCTGCTGTTGCTGGAAACGAACCAGGTTCGGCGATTGGGTCAAGGCGATGCCGAGGTCCCGGCTGGCCGTCTGACCGACACGGTCCACCAGTTCCAGGCGCAGGCGGTAGGTGCTCTGGTCGGCCTCGGGCAAGGTGTCCGGAATTCGCAGGTCGCGGGCAAGGGAGTCCCAGTAGCCGCCAGCATTGCCACAATAGAAGTAGTCGTTGGCGGCGAGCTGGCAACTGAAGAGTTCCTGCACTTGGCCGCCGACCACTTGTGCTACGCGCACGATGACGCTGCCGGTATCGTCTGCGGCATTCAGGTTGGCCAGTTCGAGGCGCGCCAGCCCGCCGAAGACGCCACGTGCCGGCAAGGTGACTTGCAAGGCCTGGGCGTTGGGCGCGGCATCGCGAGAGACCTTGATCGACTTCGGTTGCGCCTCGGTGACCTGGCCGCGGTTATCGGTGACCTTGACTTGCAGCGCCTGGGTCAGGCCGGCAGCCGGCACACGCTCGGTACGGCGATCCGTGACGGTGAAGACGCGATTCGCCAGCCGCTTGTCGTTGAAATCGTAGTGGTCGGTAAAGCCGTTCCACACGATATCCACCGCCTTGACCAATACGTCGTCTTCGGTGGTCAGGCTGATGTCGAAGCTGCCCTGCTCGATGAACTGTGCCGGTGCGGTCAGGCTTTCCACGACCGGGAAAGCATCGTCGATCACGGTAACGCGCAGCTCGGCGCTGGCGACGTTGCCGGCACGGTCGCTGACGTCCAGGGTGAAGACCTGCTCGCCCAGGGTGGAGGCGGTCTCCTGGTAGCTCAGTTGGTTCTGACCGAATGCCACGGCGACCACTTGGCCATTACGCGACAGCGTGGCCTTGTCCAGTGCGCCGTTGTCGCTCATCTGCGCCTTCACGGTGAAGGGGAAGCCACGTACCGCCTTCTTCACATCAACGAGAATGGCGCTGCCTTCGTAGCTCAAAGCCACTGTCGGCTTGATCGAATCCAGATGGCGATAGAAGCGCGCCGGGACGGTTTCCGCACTGTTGCCGAACACATCTACCGCGCGAGCCTTGAGGTACTGGCCGGAGAAGGTTTCGTCCAACGCCAGGCTGGCCTGGAATGGCTCGGCCCGGCGCAACGCAACGCGCTGCCACGGACCGCTGCTGGCGGACGCGACAAGGAACTCGACCTGGGCGATCGGCTGCTGGCTGGCACCGATCTGGGCGCTGACGTTCAGCGGCGACGGTAGCCAGCTGTGTTCCGGGTAATTCAGTGCCAGCGTGAAGGGGTTCGCCACGCCATCGTTCGGTTGCAGATACAGGGAGCGTGCCGCCGATTCACGGATCACGCCATGGACGTCTTCGGTACGCACACCCAGGGTGAAGGTCTGCCCCATGGGCAGGTTCGCGGGTAGACGCAGACTGGCCTGATCGAGCGGCTGTTTCAGTTCGCCGGCCGGCTGCCCATTGAGTATGAAGGCCAGGCCGCGCAGGTTGGCCCCATCCAGGCTCAGGTTCAGCGGCGCATTGGCAGCCAGGACCGCATTCGCCAACGGCGCGAACGGTGCAGCGCCGCCCCCGGCGACACCATAGGGCAAGGTGAAGACTCGCACACCCTGAGCACCCAGGCCTACGGCCAGGCGGTTACGCTCCACGGCAACGGCGGTGGTGCGCTGTGCCAGCGGCAACGAGCCATCGGCGATCGGCTGGCCAGTAGTGGGATCGAGCGCCGATAGAACGAAGCCCTGCCCTTGGGGCCGTTCGACCCATAGCAGGCCCGCCGCCCAGTACAGACTGTCGATGGCGTCACCCGCCAGCAACTGGAACCGCTGCCCGGAATGCAGGTCATAGCGCCACGCGGCGGCACCGGAACGATAGAACAGCGCATCGCCGGAGAAGGCCAACTGACGAACTTCCCCACCCAACTGAGCACTGAGCTCCTGAACCGGGCGTGCGTTCTCTTCGCGCAGATCGACCAGGAACACCCGGCCGCTTTCGCTCAGTACGGCGGCCTGGGTGCCGAAAAGCGCCACTTGGCGCAGGCTTTCCTGCGAGGTCACCACCAACTCGCGCTTGAGACCGAATTGAGTGAGCGAGGCAAGGCGCAGCGAACCACCGCTGGCCACCACTAGGTGCGAACCATTGGCGGCCAGATCGTTGACGACCAGCTTGTCGAAGACGGTCTGCGCCGCCAGGGTGCTGCGGTTCAACGCCATCACACGCTGCTGCTGCGGCTGCATGACGAACCAGTAGTCGCCGCCCGCCGTTACCTGTCCGGCAGCCTGGGTAAAGGCTTGGGACGGATAGAGGGTGGACAACCAACCACCGTTGCTGTCCTGGCGCAGCAGTTGCGCCCCGAAGTTGTCGGCCGCCACCAGTACTTGACCGCCAGCCAAAGCGAGCCCGCTTACCGCACCGTGAGTGGGCTCCGCCGCGCGGCTGCTGTCATACAGCGGCAGGAAACCTGCCGAGCCGGAAAGCGGCTGCAGAATCCGCCCGTCGCTGCCACCCAGCCAGAGCTTGCCGGACGCCCACTGGGCACGGGCCGGCTCTGCCAGGGCGAACGGCCAGGACGCGACTCGCTGACGGGTCGCAAGGTCCACCACCTGAATACGATCGCTCGTCAGGGCGAGTAACTGGCCCGGCAGGACGAACAGACGCTCGGCACCGCCGCCCAAGGGCACGGAGTCGCCAACCCACGTCTTGTTGGCGATACCGGTCAGGCGCCAGAGACGCTCGGCGGAGTCCGTCACATAGACATGGCCGTCAACGGTTGTCAGGGCACGCAGGCCAGACTGGTTGAAGGTGGCTTCGGTCTGTCCAGACGCCGAGAACAACAGCAGTTGTTTGCCGGTCAGGACCAGGAAGCCGTTGCCAAACGCCTGGATCTGGCGCACATCGTCGCTCAATGCCTGCGTTCCGGCAGATTTGAGCTGGGCGCCCAGGGCATCGAACCAATGGAGATCGCGACCGCTGGCGGCCAGAATGCGCTCGCCCTGTACCGCCAGGTGAGTCAGCGGTGCAGCGGCGCTCGTTTCGCCGGCAACGCTCAGTCCGTCACGAGGATCGAGAAGCGTCAGGCCGAAGCCGCGGACGCTCAGCAGCAGGTAACCCTGCAGGTAATCCATTGCAGCGATGGTGCCAGGCAGGCGTTTGCGCAGCCCCTGCCCATCGTGCAGCTCAGCGCCACGGGCTAACCAGTAGCCGCCCACGCTGGGCAGCATGACATCGAACGGCAAGCGTTCGGACATCGGCTGGAAGCGCCAGGCATCGATCACCGGTGCGCTCCAGCGCTGCTCATGACGATTGCCCAGTTCATCGTCGAACAACGCCCGCACGCGCAGTTCCGCGATGCCGGCAGGCAAGCGCAGGCCGATACGATCGGTACCGCTGGCCAGCGGGCGGTCCTGATCGTCCAACGCTTCCAACGACATGCGATAACGGTCGCCATCCACGCCGGAGAGACGTAGCTCGACCTGACTATCGGCATAGAGCTGCGACGGCAGACCACTGAGAACAGGCTGCGGCAATTGCTGCAGGGGTGCCACGCGCAGGTTGAGCTGTTGCTCGCTGTAGTGGAAGTCGTCGGCGAAATAAGCGCGGGCACGAAGCACCAGGCTTTCCTGGGTGACGACCTGTGGCAGACGCAGGCTGAAACGACCTTGCTGTCCGAGCGCGAGCAGACGCGCCAATGGCGTGCCGTTGAAGCTGCGCAATTCCACCTCGACCCAGGTCGGCGCTTCGCTGACCTGGTAGCCCAGCGACAAGGCACTGCCTTCGGCGAAAATCTGGTTATTGCCGGCTCCCGAGAGCGTCAGGGTGGCAACTGCCTGGTTCGGTTGGGCATGCAGGGCCAGAGTCTGGCTGGCCGACGGGTCTTCCCATCGATAGGTCGCCTGACCGCTTTCCGGTATATCGATCCAGTACAGGCGCTGGGCCGGGCTGGCGAGACCGGCCAGGGCAATACCCTCACGCTGCAGCCCAGCAGCTTCGGCGCTGGCGCCAATCGGGAACGTGGCGACCAGCGGCACGCGCGCGCCGGCAGTCAGCACGGCACCGTCACCCAGGGACAGTTGCGCGGCCTGTACATCGGCAGCCGGTACGACGAGATCGAGGCTCCGCTCGCCCGCATGGTCGCGGACCCGCACTTTCAGGTTCGCCGGCGGGTTGGCCAGCAGCCAGGCACGCCCAGTCGGGAAGGACTCACCCAGATAGCCATCCAGCTCGCCCTGGTACCACAGGGCCTGGACCGGCAATACTCGGCCCTCTTCATCGAGGAAGGCCACGTCGGCCTGACCGAGTGCCGCCTCGAAGGAAGCTGGCAGGCCACCCACCAGTACGCCGGCAGGCAGACGCTTGACCACCGCAGTCAACTCCGTACGCGACGGCTCGCTCACCTCGAGCGGGAACATCACCAGAGCCTGGCCGTCTTCACCATGCTGGAGGCCATACAACGCGCCAGCCGCAACGGTCAGGGACTCGTAGGCTGCCAGAGCGCCGACGCGCTCGTCGCCGCGCCAGGCCTGCCAACTATCGCCGTACTGGCTTTCGCTTACGCGCAGCCAGGCCAGCTCGCCATCGAATCGTGCATCAGTAACCATTCCGGTTACCGTCAGCACCATGGTTTCGCCCCATGACCAGCCTTCGGTACCGTGGGCCAATTCACGCTGCTCGACCGCATCGGCACTCCAGGCCAGCAGGCGATTACCTTGCAATGCGAAGCCATCGCGATCCGCCAATGGCAGACGTGCGACGCGGCGCAGGGCCGGCAGCTCGCCGCCCAATTGCAGCAGCTCCAGCGCAGTATCGGTGAGGACGGCCACACGCTGGCCATCCACTTGTACGTGGCGAATGTCTCCTTCCAGGCTCGATCCAGCCATCTCGACGAAGCCCTGGCCGGTCACAGCGAAGCCGGACAACAACTGGCCATGGCGTACGAACAGGAGATCGCCGCTACCGCCAACCAGCGTACCGGCAGTGGCCTGCTCGACCGCCGGCTGCCAGGCACCGTCAGACCAGCGCCAGAAGCGCAAGACATCGCTGCCCTCGCGACGAACCTGAGCCACCAGCCCGGTGCCGGTGAAGGACAGACGCTCGATGCGACCGCTGTCGCGGCTTTCCAGCAGGCCATCCAGCGTGTTCAGGCGGTAGCCGGCACTGCCGTGGTTTTCTACCCAGGCCAGGCCATGCGGGTGCCCCGGCAGAGCAGTAGCCAGGCCAGCGACATAACCGCGCTCGATGGCGATACGGCGTGCCTCCGCTTGCAGGTAGGCCAGCTTGGCCAAGCGGCGAGAAGTGGTCTTGGTATTGCCGGAGCGATCCTGCAACACGGCATCCAGGCGCAGCGCATCACCGTCGCTGGCGCTGTTCCAGACCTGCCTCACGGTACTGAACGGCAGCGACCGGACGAGCGGAGCGGTACTGGGGTCGAACAGTTCGACGCGCGAATCGGCGCTGAAATCCGTCATACCGGCCGGCGGCGGTGCATCGATCCATAGCTGGGTACCGGACAGCAGGTTCTGCGCCGGTTGCAGGTCAAGCAGCGGCTCCTCGTCAATGCCCTGATCCGCACGCAGGTTGAGAATTCGCTGGGCGGTAAGGGTCTGACCTTGCCATGGAGCCTGCAGGCGCAGGACCAGTACGCCGTCACGCTCGACCTTCGGCACCTGGATGGAAAGATCGAGGTATTCGTCATCGTCCGCCCCGCGAGCAAGCTGGAGCGGAGCCGGATTGGACGGATGCTGTGGATCGCCACCAACCTGCAGGGCCAGCGTGGCCTGCTGCAATTGGCGCAGGCGTACGCGGACGGCCAACGGCTCGCCGCCGTGCACGGTGAGACCGTCCACAGGGCTGAGCAGGCTCAGCTCCGGCGCGCCTTGCTTGGCATCGTAGGGCAACAGAGTGATCGCGGCAGTCGGACTGACCAGGCCGTTGAGATCGACGGCGCGGGCGACGATTTGCAGCGGCTCGGAGGCGTCGGCGGCCACCGGTACGCGGAGTCGGCTCGGATCGGCCAGGCGCCGGCAGGCCAGGGCATCACTGAAC
Organism: Pseudomonas sp. PIC25; assembly: GCF_002286785.1. Lineage (GTDB taxonomy): Bacteria > Pseudomonadota > Gammaproteobacteria > Pseudomonadales > Pseudomonadaceae > Pseudomonas_M. The sequence goes on from NZ_MUJY01000121.1 coordinate 22,375, forward strand.
GGATCGGCGGCCTGACTGTTCACGCAGGCGTCGACATGGTCGATGCCATAGCGGTCGGCGCTGCGCAGGATCACGTCGGTGGTCTCGCCACGCGGCACGAACTCGCCATCCAGCGGCGCAACGATCGCCAGGGTCGGCGGAGTCTGGTCGGCCACCAGGTCGTAGCGTCCCTGGAAGTACTGGTAGGCAGAGCCATTCAGCCCCATGCCCACACGCAGTTCGGCAGTCAGCGGATACGGAGCCGATGGCGCACCCGGCAGGTCACGCAGGCGCGGATGATCCTGCGCCAGCTTGACCAGTCCGCTCTGCTTATCCAGCGGCGCGGCGACGTAGCGGCCGTCCTGCAGGCGGACTTCCGTGCTGCGAATCTGATCCAGGTCGCCTTCCAGCTCGAAATGCAGCTGTGCCGTGGTGCTTTCTTCCACCGGCGACGGTTGAGTGGCAAACTGGCGCAGCCGCAGGCTCGGCAGGCTGACCTGAGCATCGAAGCGGCGCTCGCTTGCATTCTTGCCGTCGCTGGCACGCAGCAACAGGGCAAAACCTTGGTACTCGCCGATCAGATCGAGGCTGAAGGCGCGCTTCTGGATCAGGGTCCAATCGTTCAGCCAGGTCTTGCCGCCATCGGCGGAAACCCGGTAGGAGAAGGCCAGCTTGTCGGCTTCCTGCACGTTGTCCATAGCGGACACGTTGAAGCTGTAGCGGTTGCCCACCTTCAATTGGACAGCGGGACTCAGCGGCTGCCCATCCGGTTGCAGCGTGACAGCCAGGGAATCGGTGCGCGGCGGCAGACGATCCTCGGCCTTGTACAGAGCCTGGTAGGTTCCGCCCTGGATGCCGTCGCCAATGGCCAGGTTGCCCGCCTTGTCGCGGATGCCGTTCAGAGTGATGGCGTAGTGAGCGTTTGCCTCCAACAGCGCATCGCTGCGCAGACGCAGCTCCAGGCGGTTGCCCTGGCTCGCCGGTGCGACGAAACGGGCGCTGACGTCTTCGGTCGGCTGCGGGTGCGCTTCGTAATCCTTGAACTGTTTGATCACGCTGAAACCATCCGCGCTCAGCGGCGTGTCGGATTCGAGAATCAGCGAGTTGACGGCATCCAGGGCGCGAACCAGACGAACCTTCGGAGCGGTATCGTCGACCACTGTCAGCCATTGTGCGGACTGGCTGTCCACGCGTTCACCGCTGGACTCACGCACCAGACTGATCTGGTAACTCCACCCCGGCTGGCTGGGCGGCGTGACGAAAGCGATGGCCTCGTCCGTCAGGGTAAAGTCGACTCGGTTGGAAGCGTTGGGCTGGATGCCCTGGCCAGCCGGATACCAATGCAGACTGATTCCTTCGGACAGTCCCTGGGCCTTGACCTGTACCGGCGTGCCGCCGCTGTCGCTGACGCTGGTGCCATCCGCTCTGCCGGACAGCACGCTCTCGATCGCCAGCGGTTCGGCCACGACCAGGGCCGTCGGCAGGAGGGCACGTTGCTGTCCATACCGAACCTGGACGCCGTATATCCCAGCCTGGTCGAGCTGCAAGGTGAAGCTCAATTGGTCGCCGGCCGCATTGACACTCAGGGCCTGGCGGTCAAGGACGCGCTCGCCGATCTGCAACTGATCGACGAGCTGCAACTGGCGGCCACGGAGCACATAGGTACGAGGTTGACCGGAAAGCGCTCGATTGGGCTGCAGATTGTCCAGACGAACGAGCGCCGCCCCGAAGAAGTCGACACCGTCCACCAGCCACGGCAGGTCGAAGTTCACCTCGGCGCCCTGCAGCCAATCCAGCGGCGGTTGGTCCACCGCCACCCGATAGAGGCCGGCCGGAGCGAATACCGCCTGCTTCGGCGCTACGCGCAACTCGGCACCCTGGGCCTGCGACAGGCTGTCGATGGCCGTACCGGACAGTTCGCTCAAACGCGCACGTGCCGGCAGCCAGGCATAGTCCGGACCGACCAGCCGCAGGCCGAGCGTCTCGTCCGCCGCGGCAAGACTCGACGGCGCCAAGGCCCACGTGTTGTTCATCGGCAGTGTGGCATTGGAGTAGGCCTTGCCTACACGCCATTCCAACAGATTGCCGTGAATTTGCAGTTGCTCGATCGTACCGCTCGCCGGGATGACCGCCAGCAGTCGGCGGGACAGCTTCGAGGACGAGGCCTGCAGGCCCAGGTCGAACACCTGCATTTCATTGTTCAGGTGCTGTACCAGCAATTCGCCCTGGGACGCGAGGTTGGCCGTGGCACTGATGGAAAGCTCGCCCAGCAACGGATCGCCACGACCGCGCAGCAGAGCCGCGCGATGCAGGACCTGCAGCGTATCGCTGCCTTGCAGGTAGAGGCGGCTGCCATCCTTCCACAGGCGGTGGGTACCGCTCAGCATCTGTTCATGGCGGCTGAGCAGTTGTTCGGGGTCGCGAGCGGAGCGGACCTCGAGGCGATCTTCGAACAACAGGTAGAGCGCGCGCTCGTCCAGGGTAACGTCTACCAACTTGTCCGGCGTTTCCAGGCTCAGCTCACGCAGTTCCGCACCTTGCACCTGGCCATGGAAGACCCGGTCGCCAGACCTCGCCACGATCAGATCGTCAGCCAGCGCCAACGCCTGGTAATCGATCTTCCGGCTGTTCGGCACCAGAGCCAGTTCGCGCGGCGCATAGAGGTTGGCCAAGTCGAACAGGCGGATCTGGTCCCTCTCGTCGAGGACACCCGCGTAACCTTCGCTTAGGGCAATGTCTTGCACCTTGGCCTGGCTGGTCCACTTGGCCAGCAGTTGCGGCCTGGCGCTGTCGCGCAGGCTGTAAAGCTGCACGTCGTAGTCATGGGCCGTCAGCAGCAGGTCGCCCTGTCGGCGGAACGTCGCAACGCTGTCCAATTGACGCTGCGACGGCAAATCGATCCGCAGGGTGGCATCCTGCGCCACGTCATCGGTAAAGCCCTGGTTGCTGACTTGCACCTGCAGACTGCCCAGGGTGTCTTCCGGCACCACGAAGCTGAGCAGATCGGAGCGCTCCAGGCGGACGCCAGAGATCAGGCGGCCATTGATCCTGACCTGGGTCGCCTCGCCGAAACCCCGGCCCTGCAGGCCGATCGACTCGCCGGCGTTATAAGTGAAGCGTTTGACACTCGGGTTGAGCGTACCGGTGAGCGGGAGGTAGTGACCGGACTGGTCGATCCGCGGATCGGCCACGTAGGTCAGGGCACCCGCCTGGAAGATTTCCTGGCCGCCTTGGATGAGGCGCAGCCCCACAAGACGGTTGCTGGCCGGCGACGCCGCCAGTCCCGGAATGCGGAACCGTAGTTCGTTCTCATCGCGATACAGGATGTCGGTGGCGGCCACCCGCTGGCCGCCGACCTCGACGATCAGGTTTTCACCGAAACCGCGCCCTCTCAGGGTCGCCTCGGAGCCACCGCGCCAGCTCGATTGGCGCGGGCCGAAGCTGTCGAGTGCAATCTGGGCTTCGCTGTCGGCGATGAAACGGAAGCGGTAGTCATGGCCCAGCGCACGCTTCTGCTGGTCTTGCAGGGCGGCCCCGAGCACTACCTCATACTGTTTACCCGAAACGAGCGCGTTCGGCCGGATCACCAGACGTCCGACGCCGACCTGTGCCACCTGTGCCGGTACAGCCACACCATCAAGACGCAACTGGACCAGCTGGTTGCCCAGGTCACGCAACTGCTGGTTATCCAGCAGGCGGTTGAACTGCACTTCGATGGCCGCCTCACGGGGCAGCCGGCCCATCGGGCGCGGGAACTGGGAAAGGATCGCCAGGTTCTGGTAGGCCAGGGTATTCAGGCTGCCGCCCAGTTGAGTCGCGGCACCCAGATCCTCCAGGGGGTTTTCCGCCGGCTCGCCGTTGACGAATACGAAGGAACTACCGGCATACAGCGCCTGGCTGCCCAGGGACAGGCTGGTGACGTTGCCCATCACGCTGAAGTAGTCGCGCAGGGCGATGGTCGCTTGCAACTGACCGTTCAGCCACGGCGAGATATCGAACAACTGCACGTCGCCCTGGCCACCGGCCACGTAAAGGGTCTGCCCGGCCAGTTGCAACTGGCCGGCGAACAGATCGCCACGGCTGACCAGGTAAGTCAGCTTGAGATCGGTAACGGGGGTCGCATCGGTATCGCTGTCCAGCGCGAACAACTGCACCGTGGCTGTGCTGCCGCTGGAAACCAGCAAATGGTTCGGCAGGACCTGGATGTCTTCCGGCACGAAGGGATTGCCTGCCGCATCGCGGGTGTTTATCCGACGCTTGATGCGGTATTCGCCGCTGGCCAGCTCGATTTCCACCAGTTGCCGCTGCTGCGGCAGGGTTGCCCAGAGGCTCGAACCCGCCAGGCGCAGACGCCCAGGGATGCCGCCCAGACGGGTGGCATCCAGCAGACCCAGATCGATCAGCTTCAGCTCGGCAGTCAGGCGATACAGGCGGACGCCTTGTTGATAGGCCACGTAGATCAAACCATCGCCGCTGGCGAGGGCATTGATGTCCGCAGGCAGCTCCATCTCGGCGATGCGCTCGGGCTCGGCCGGTAACGTCAGGTCGAACTGCACCAGCTTGCGTCCGCCGGCGAGGAAGAGCTGATCGCCGGTGATGGTCATGTCGACGAAGCCACGTGGCGCCAGGCCGTTCGGCGCCTCGTAGTGGTAGTACTTCTCGGTGTCGAGGAACTTCTTGGTCAGGATCACCGGGTGCACCGGATCGCTGATGTCGGCAACGATCAGCCGGGCATCCTTGCTGGTGATACGCGATACACGCCCTTGCAGATCCAGCTTGTCGAAGCTGCCGCCGGTGATGACGTAAAGCAACTGCGACTCGGCATTGTCCAGGCGGGTGATGGCGGAGATCGGGCTGGCCACTTCCGACGGCAGATTGACGGAGCCAGTGGGTATGCCGGTGTAGAAGTATTCGACCTTCGCCTCGGCTTGCTCTCCTGGGAATAGCTGGCTTTCTACCGTGACCTTGGCCTTGCCGAAGCTGCCGGCCGGTGCCCGCACTTCGAGCCGATTGCTGCTGAGCACTTTCAGATCGCCCGCCAGGGCACCGGCGAAGCGCACCTGAACGTAGTGGTTGAAACCACGTCCATACAGGGTGACCAGATTGCCGCCTTGGGGCGGACCGGTCTTCGGTTGCAGGTCATCGATTTCCACCTGCGGGAGCACGGTGATCGCGCCCTGCCGCAGGTAGGCCAGATTCTGGTCGAGACGCTCCACCTTGACCGGCAAGGTAGCGCTGATCCCGCCCAGCTGCAGGTCCGGAACCTGCACCCGCAGTTCCTGGTCCGTGACGCTGACGATCTGCTCGGGCTGCAGACGCACCTCGCCGATCCAGACCGCCAGCTGTTCCGCCGCGACACCGAAGCCGCTACCACTGATCAACGCCTGTTCGCCACCGGTGGCATGGAAGTAATGCAGACCGGTCACATCATTGACCACGCGACGTACCTGATTCACCAGCGGACGCACACCAGTGCGGCGCTCGAGCTGCAGGACGAACGGCTGGCGCAGGCTGTGGCCCTGAAGGTCGAGCAGCGCCTGGGTAACCTCGATGCGCAATCTGCCCTGGTATTCGCCCTTGAAGCGCAACTCGATGAGGCCTCCGCGCAACGTATTGGTACCGGCCATTTCATAGGCCGCACCATCCAGCGGCTGGCCCTGCTCGTCGAGCACGTTCACCGCCTGCGCCAGATGGGCGGCATCGGTGTTGATCAGGTTGTTGAAGGCAATCAGCACCGGCTCGTTGAGGCCGATTACCGCGCCACTGGCCGGCGTACTGGAAGCCACGGCCAGGTAGGGTTGGGTGTTGATCTCCACGCCCTTGCCGTTGCCTTGCATCACCTGGCCGCCCATGCCCAGCAGCTCACCGGTCTTCTGGGTCTGCCAGTAGATGGTCTCGTATTGTCCCTGGGCGTTGGCTTCCAGCAGCAGGTAGCGGTCGCCGGTGGATACGCTGATCAGGCCCTGCTGTACCTGCAGGGACGCCAGGCTGAGCGCTTCGCTCACCGAACTGGCGGAGACAGTGCCCCGTTCGATCGCCTGGACACGGTATTCCAACTGATCGCCGAAGCCCTTGAAGATCGCCAGGTGCAATTGGGTGTTGCGCAGGAACAGCACGTAGAGCTCGCCGTTCAGCCATTGCAGGTCCACGGGCGCACCCAGCAGGTCGGCACGCAGGCTGCCATCGAAGGCAATGGTCGGCAGCGGCGCCTGGGCGCCCAATTCGTTACGACCCAGCGGCAGGAAGCGGACATAGCCGGTCCCCAGATCATTCGCCGCCGCCACGGCCAAGGCACGGCGGGTCGGCTCGATGGCGACATCGAGTGCGCGATGGTTCGGCAATGCCAGGCTGGAAACCAGCAACGGCCGGTTCAGGTCGTTGACGTCGACCACGCTCACCCCGGCACGGTCGTTAGCCAGATAGACAACCTTGTCGAGCACCTCCAGCCCCAGCACCGCATCGTTCAGACGCAGCTGCGACAGACGGATCGGGCGCTCCCAAAGGCCAATGTCATAGATCTCCAGGCCGGCAGTCATCAGGAAACGGTTTCCGGCAGTCGGCGCCGAACCGGCTTTCACGCCAACGAACAGCAGGTCGCCGATGCTCTGGGCAGCGCCGATCTGCATCGGCGGGTAGTTCGGCAGGATGACACCCAGGCCCTTGGGCAGCGTGTAGGAGAGCGAGCCGACCTTGATGGTCCGGGTCTCCGCCCCGCTGGGAATGCGCAGGTACAGGTCATAAATGTCCGGATCGATTACGCCCGGGAGGGTGAAGCTGAAGTTGCGCAGGGTTTCGACGTCGTCCTGCAGATCGATGGTCGTCACGCCGGGCGCCTCGACCACCGGGCTTCTGCCGGTATAGATCTCGGTATCGCTGTGGCGGGCGCGCAGCACGACTCGGGTACCCGGCATCAGGGCGTCGTGGCTGGCGGTAATGGCGACTTTCTGGCCACCTGCCTTGCTGGCGGAATCCGGCGAGACAGTGAATTTGACCTGTTCGAGCGGCTGCTCGGTTCCCACCATCAAGGCGCCGAGGAAGTCGGCGCGTAGACCACCGTCCTCAAGACGCAAGTGCCACTGACCGGGGGTGAGCGGCAGCAGGTCGAGAGCATGGGCGGCGATGCGTACTTCCTTGTCGCTGACCCATTGCAGATCGATCGGATATTGGTTGACGAAACCTTTCACCGACTGGGAGAAGCCCGAGCCATGAATCTCCACCGTGGCCTGCTGGCCCCGATGGAAACGCGCGTTCTTCAGGTAGTCGATACGCGGTTGGCTGGCACCGGCCGGTGCGATCCGGAAGTCCACTTGATACGGCGCCCACAGGCCACTGCCGCGCAGATTGCGCGCGCTGTCCAAGTGCAGGCTGAGCCGGGCGCCCGGAGTCGGGGTGAAACGCAGGGCGACACGGGTCGCGGACTGGTTGTCGCCATCGAGGGCAACGACTTCCGGCACCGGCAGGTTCTGCTCGCCATTACCGATATCCAGCAGGCGGATTGCGCCTTCGCTGCGCAGGGAATCGAGGGTGACCGGTTCGTTGAACGTGAGCTGCAAGGTCTGCTCGCCAGCCGGCAGGACACCGTCCTGCTTCACCGACGCATCCAGAACCAGCGCCCCCGGCAGTTCCAGAACCGTCAGGCCCTGCGTCCCCGAGCCGGCCACCAGGCGGTTGTTGAACAGGTCCAGCGCTTCGATACGTTCCTGGTTACCCGCCGAGACCACATGCGGCTGCATCGGGTTGCGCATGTCGAGCACCACGACCCCACTCTCGGCCGAGACGAACAGCAGGCTGCCAGCCATGCGCAGACGTACCCCACGGCCGGCGGAAGCCTGCAACTGCTTGCCGAGATCGACGCGCAGGCGCTGCTGCGGCTGGTCGCGGTCGAAGATCTCCAAGCCTCGGCTGCCCAGCGCAACGATCATGTAACGACCGTAGATCGCCACGTCCTGCGGGTTAGCCTCGAATTCATAGCTGCGAAGCTGAGCCGGGTCGAACAGGTTGAGCATCTGCAGCTTGCCGGCTTCGCCATCGTTAGCCTTGACCAGCGACTCGCTCCACCCCGGGCAATTGCGCCATGCAGCACTGCGGATGTTGCCCCCGCCGATCAGCCAGCCATCCTCCAGGCGCAGCACGCCGGCACCGGAGAGCGCAGCGGGCGCATCGACGCGAACCGGGTCTTCGCCATCCTGATAATTGAGAGCCATCAGACCCGTGCCGTTCGAGCCACCCGTCTTGAAAGCGCATTCCTGGCTGTCCGGCGGCTCGGCCTCGACCGAAGCCCCGGCGGCGATCAGGCCATAGCCTTGTTTGATCAGGCGACTGATCGGCGTACTCAGTTCTTCCTCATGGATTACCTGCAGGCCGTTCTGTTCGTCCAGGTTCAGACGGGCCACACCGCCCAGGCCGCTGGCCACGTAGAGGCGCTTACGCAGAGTGTTTTCTTCCCACTCCAAGGTAGGTGCGATCTGCAGCGAATCCAGGGCGATGCGGAAGTCCTGTGCCGCCGCACGATCGAGAATTTCCTGCTCCTCCGCGGTCGGCTCGAGGGTGCCGCTACCGAGGAAGCTGCCTTCCAGACGCTTCTGGATCTTGAGTGCCTGGTTCTTCAGATTCAGGCGCTGGGCATCGCTCGGCAAGGCGGGCGAGCCACCCACCAGCTCCGGACGGGTCGGGTTCTGCACGGAGAACGCAGCCGCACGGTAGTTTTCCGGCATCCAGCCACCGGCCTGCAGCACCTGCTTGCCATAGCCTTCCACCATGAAGCCGCCGTTGGTCAGGGCCACGCCGGTCTCGCGATCGATGAAGATATCGCTCGGGAAAATCAGCGACGGATGCAACTCGGCCAACTTGCGCAGGCCATAACCGAAGCTGTCGTCACCGGTCAGGCGGCTCTGGTTACCGTAACGGTCCTCGCCCAGCACATCGACCTTGCCCGGCATGCCGCGCGGCGTGGTCACGCGCATGCGGGTGCTGGACAGCACGTCGATACGACCGACCGGCAGGCCGCCGAAGCGCACCTTGAGACCATCCATGACACTGTTGCCCGGCTCGAAGCCCTCGCCGGTGAGGGTAACGGTGGTATCGCCGCCAACCGGCCCCCACAACGGTGTCAGGGCATCCAGGCGAATGGGCGCATCCACGAGCAGCGCGCCTTCCAGTACGTCCTGCTGGGTCACGCCGTCGCGCACTACGGCCAGGGTCAGGTTGTACTGTCCCGCCCGTGGCAGCGGCAGCACGCTGGCCTTCAGTACAGCGGGGGCGGTGTCGCTTTCACGCACCACCTCTTCGATCTGCAGGAGTTGGTCGCCGACATACAGACGGACGTCGGCCATGCTCGCCGGCAAGCCGCGGGCGCTGACGGTGATCAGGCTGGCCTTGTCCCTTGCCACACGGCGCGGCACCACTGCTTCGAGCGACAGCGCATCCTCGCGGCTGCCACGGTAGACCAGCGAGACACGCTGGTCCTGGGCAAGCGTATGCAGCACCAGCGGATCGCGCCCGCTCATCGGTTTCACCGAGGCCAGGCCAGCCTTCACCAGCAGCGTCAGCCGGGAACCGACCGCCAGTTGTCCGGCGCTCGTATCGTTCAGCACCAGCCGCGCATCGTTGTTGATGATCTGCACCGTGGAACTCAGCGTCTCGCCCTGTGGGCCGAGCAATGCGAAGCGCGCCAGGTTGGCCGGGTACAGGTCGATGGCCTTGCTGAAGCGGGCGATGACCAGCAGGCTGCCGTCCGGCTGACGATCGAGGATACCGTTCACCGGGTCCACACGATGCAGGCGCAAGACCACGTCAGGCACCACCTGGACCACGCTGCCAGTCGCATCGACGCCACCACCGAGGGCCGAGTAGGCGTCCGCCACTACGCTTTCGATGGTGCCGCCAGCAGGTGCATCCATGCTGCGGCCCGGCTGCGGGCGCAACGGGTCGGTGACATCGATGGTCAGCACACCCTTGTTGCCACGGGCGACATACAGGGTGTTGCCATTGAAATCGAGATCGTAGACATAGCCGATATCGTTGACCCGCGCGACCACCTGCGGCTTGGCCGGATCCTGCAGGTCCACCACGGCGACACCGCTGGCGCCCGCCGCCACGTAAGCGTAGCGCCCTTGCAGGGAAACACGGGTGCCCGGAAGGTCCAGATGGGCGACGCGTTGCAGCCCCTTGGTCTTGTCCTGGCGATAGACCTGGAAGCCACCGCTGCCATTGGCCTCGGTGGTCGTCAGGCGGTTAGTGGCAAAGTTGAAGGCACCGCCGACGCCTACCAGCAAGCCCGCCTCTCCGGCCGGCGCATCCTGGGTCGCGACATCCAGCAGTGGCACGTTCGGCTCGCTGGCCAGGCTTTCCACCAGATAAGTCTTGTTCGTCAGGAACGAATCGACGACACCGACACCTGCCTCGCCGGCTGCCAGCAGGACGCGAGCGTTACGCACTCGTAGGCCACGGGCGGATTTGCCCGGTAGCTCCAGAGAATTGAGCAGCGTGCTGTTGGCCGGGTTCAGCGAGTCGAAACCGACGGTGAACAGCCGCGATTCCAGGGCGTTACCGCTGCCATCGAGACGCACGCCGGTAATGTAGGCACGATCGCTGCCACGCTCGAAGAAGGGCTCCACACCCACGGCGATGAAGCCACCAGGCAAGGTCACCTGGGACAGGATACGGTCGTCGCGCTTGTTCTTGTCGCGGTCGATCAAACGCAGCAGATCGTCGGGATTGGCTACCTGGTCGCCGGCATTTACCGCGTAGACCAGCACGCCGGCGGTTCCCTGCGCCGAGAACAGGTAGCTGCCGGACGGGTCCAGCGCGAGGTCATACACGCGGCCGGTGTCGCGGATCAACGATTGCGGCGGCTGTTGATAGGTGAAGGCCTTGAGCAAGGTGCCCTGCTGGGCATTGCCGTTCAACTTGACTTGGACGTCCACCGTTCCCAGGGACGATGCAGGGGTGATCACTTCCAGGGTCTCGGCATCCAGCACCTTGTACTGGGTCGCCTCGGTGTCGCCGAACAGGATGGTCATCGCCCCGGGATCGGCACGGAAACCTTGGCCTTTGATCAGGACGCGGGTTCCGCCGTTGAAGGAACCTTGCGCCGGCGCCAGGGAGCGCAGCAGCAGCGGCTCCACGTACTGCACTGCCCCTACTTTCGAGGCCTTGCTGCCATTGCCGGAAACCACTTGCAGACTGGCCGCACCCGGCGTACTGGCCGGCGCCTGGACGGTATACAGGGCAGTGCCGTCAGCCCTCGTCTCAGCCAGTGCGGCCTGAGCCACCTGGCCGGAAACGCTGAACTGCGGCTGGCCGGTGACACCGGAGAGCACCACGGTCAGCGGGCCCCCGGATACGTCCAGGGTCGATGGCGAAGTGCCGAGGATTTCGATGCGCGGGCCCGTAGCCAGGCCGGTACGGAAGCGTACCGTATGTTCCATCAGCCCACGGGTACGACGGCTGGCCAGGTCGCCCTTGAGGATGATGCGGTAGCTCGACGAGGCAGCCAGTTGCTGCTCAGGAAGCATGCGCAGGACGCGTTGGTCGTCGCTACGCTCCAGAGCGAACGGAATAGTTTCCGGCGGCTGTCCCGATTGCGCCTCGCGTTGCAGGACGAGGTAGTCGCGCAGGTCGTCGTCGGACAAGCGGTTCAGCGAACGGGTGAAATACAGTTCCAGCGCACTATCCAGCGGCACGCCATCGGCCTGGTCGCGCGGCACGCTGGAGACCAGCTCCAGGGTGAGCAGGTCGACCAACCCCAGATGGGACTTCTTGGCTTTGTCCATCATGGCGAACACACCGATACCCTGCTCGGTGACCAGCAGCGGATAACGCGCGTTGCTCTTGGTCAACAAACCGTTGGGTGTGCCCATGCATCGGTATGGCAGTACCAGTGCATCCAACAGGTTGATGTTGTCCGGACGACTGAAATCGTAGAAGCCCAGGTATTCGCTCGGAGACTCTTCGCATTTCTCCTCGGAAGCCGCAGGGGCACGGGTCAGGTTCACCCCGGTGGTGGCGAAGGCCTGGATGCCCATGCTCTGCCCCGGAACGCTGAAGCCTCCCGACTGGTAACGGGCAATTTGCCGGATGTAAGCCGGCCGGCTGGCGTCATACAGCTTCAAGTCGTTACCGGTCGCGAAGCGGCTACCGTCTGCCGCCAATGCGGTAAGTCCGGCGCTGTCGGAATCGCTCAGTTGCGGCAGGGATGGCTTGCTCAGGTCGAACACCACACGACGGTTGGCGTTCACGATGTGGAGGGTGTCGCCGATCACTGCGATATCACTGATCGAGCTCAACGTCTGGCTGCGTCCATCGAGGGTCGCCTGGGTGATACGCCGGACAACGCTGGGCCGCAGCGGATCGGCAAGACTCACGACCGCAACGCCCTCCTTGCGCGTGGCGACAATGGCCAGGCCTTGATGAACCACGACCTTTTCCGCCACCTCGTTGAAGGGCAGCGGCAGGCTGTAGCGGATACCGCGATCCTTACCCGGCGGTTGTTCGCCGAGATCGTCCGGATCGCGAATCTCGCGATCATAGACGAGCAGTACGCTACGGCCTTCGTATTCGGTGTCGATGAACGGGAAGCTGTAACCCCGCGCAGCGACATAGACATGATGCTCAGCCAGCGCCATGGCACTGGGCTGCAGATCCTGGGGCAGGTTGTAGTAACCCAGGCCGTGACGGGGCGCCGCCTGGTCGATCCGGGCCGGGTCATACTTGACCAGGCTCAGCCAGCCCGGCGCATAGTAATTCTTCAGCTCGTCGAGCGAGGCCAGTTTGTCCGGACGTGGCACGCCGTCTCCCAGCTCGCCGCGACCCAGCACATAAACCATGCGCAGGTCGCTATCCACTGCGAGGTCGACGATGTTGCCCGGCGGCAGCTTCAATGGGTCGGGGACATAATCGGTGAGCTGGCCATTCTCCAGCTTGCGCAGGCGCTGATCGATGATGTCGCGCGACATCGCCGGTTCGCTTTCCAGGCCGCGATCCAACTGGAGGCGTCCATAGAACAACGCATTGCGCTGCACATAACGGCGTCCCAGCTCATCCTCGAGCTCCACATCGATGAAGCCGCGGTATCCGGCGCCATCGTCGTCACGCAGCTCCGGTACCAGCCAGTTCATCCGCTCGGCGCTGTACAGGCGCAGTTCGGGCGATCCTACTTCGAAAGTCTGTGCCGAGCCCGGCTCGCCGCTCTTATAGGCAGTCAACTTCATGCCGGCATGGAAGCCCTTGCCGACCACGGCGACGAGATCGTTCCGACCGGTCTGGGCAACACGCACCACGGCCGGCGTCAGGTGGGAAATGGATAGCTCGTCGACGAAGACGAAGCCGCCCAGCACGGTGTCGCTCAATCCGCCATCGTTGGTCACGGTGACAGTGGCCGGACCCGGATAATTGGGCACTGTTTTGGCATAGAGGGCGATGATGCCGGTCTGTGCATCCAGCTCCCGCTTCTCGATCACCAGCGGCTCGCCACCTACCAGCAAACGCGGTGTGTCACCAAAATCGACGCCACGCACGATCAGCTCGGTACCGCCGCGAACGTCGCCGGCATTCACACAGGCACCGCGCTCGGCACTTTCCCGCGTACAGATGCTGAGAATGTCCGGATAGCGAGCATCGGCGGAGGCCGTGTTGAAATTGAATACGTAATCGGCCTGCAGCGGCTGCCCGGTAACCGGAGTCAGGCCCTGCTTGATGCGAACGTAGTAGCGCTGACGCGGCAGGAGGCTCTGTCCTTCCTTGCGGGTCAACTGGATGCGCCGTTTGGTGGTGTCGGCACCACGGGCAGCGAAGGCAAGGACGAATTGCGCAGTGACGTCGCGACCGATCTGGGCATCGCCCTCGAGCACCTGGACGTAATCGCTCAGGACCGTGTGCTCCGGCAGGACGGCGGAAAGCTCGATGAGAATCGCCGGCAACTGGGTACTGACGTCGTTCTCACCTAACTGGGGAGCATGCTGCAGGATGGTCAGGGACGGCAGGTCGATACGGCCGATGCCCCCCTTGCCTGCAGCGACCTGGATAGCGCCACGGGCCAGCGTCACGCCACGCACGGCGAAATCGTCGACAGTCGCTTTGCGCTTCACCATCACCGGCACGGTGGCATCCAGCCCACTCTCGCCGACACGAGCCAGATCGATGATCTGCACCAGGCTCTGGCTCGGTTTGTCTTCCTGATCGGACAGAAGCTGGGTGACGTAAGCCAGGTTGCCGGAAACATGGACGTCGTACAGACCGTCAGGCGCCAGGTCCGGACGGTTCGGCTCGATCTCCACCACCTGGGCCACGCGGGGCTGGTCCGGCTCGCTGATATCGATTCGCGACAGGCGCGCACTATCGCCAGCGCCCGCCATGTCGGTGACGTATAGCTGGTTGCCGACTAGATGCAGGCGGTTGGCGATCCCCAGGGTATCGACGCGCGCCACGATGGGCATGGCGGGCGTACTGAGGTCGGCGACCACCACCCCTTCTTCGGAGGCGGCGATGTAGGCGTAATGCCCTACGACTTTCACATCGCGGCTGAAGCCGTTGGGCTTGATATAGCCCACGTGATAAGGCGCGCTCATGTTGCTGATGTCGATGACTTGCACGCCGCCGTTGCCGTTGGCCACCAGCGCCAAGTTGCCGCTGCGGGTCAGGCCGTAGACATCCGGGTACGGCATGTCCACGCGGCCCATCAGCAGATACGGCAGGCCGAATTGGCCATCGCCATTCTTCTGGCCGAACAGCAGCAGTTCGCCGGCGTCATTGTCCAGATAGAGAGCTCCCGTGCCTTCGCTCGGGCGATCGCCGCCGACCCAGTCCTTGCGGATCTCCGCCGTCATCTGACTGATGAACTGGCAGGTCACCGAACCGGTCTCGCAAGCCCCGCCCGCGACTCCGGACTTACTGGCCAGGACGATGTTTTCGTCGGTCATCAGCTCCCCGATGCTGCCGCTGAACATTTCGGCGGCGCCATTGAGCAGTGGTGAATAATTGAAGAAATCGCCGCTCTGGTTGCTCTGCGCCTCATTATCGGCATCGAGAATAAAGATGCCGGTACGGGCCGGAGGCAATGTCGTAGCCAATTGCCCCTTGGTCAGCAGGTCGAGCCTCTGCTCGATCCGCAACGGATCGACACTGGACCAGGCGGCCAGCATGGCACCGCTGCGCGCAAGGCCGCGATATTGATCGACGGCGGTGTAATGAACCTGCTTGGCGGACGCCTGGGCGCCGGGAGTCGGGAGGATGTAGCGCCGCTCGCTGAGCGGCCAGCCTATCTCGTGGTAGGTGTCTTTCTTGACGGTGTGGTTCGGCGTGATGACCTCGGTCAGCACATGCACACGCTCGTTGCGCAGACCGGTCCGGCGCAATACCTTGCCGTCGCTGAAGTCGGCCCAATAGACGAAGTAGTGCTTGTCCGGCTGGCTTACCGGGGTGCTATCGCCGGCGGCACGTTCGTCATTACGGAACAGCTCCAGCTTGTAGGCGTCGTCTCCGGCTACCACCCAGGCACCGCTGGCGTCCTGGTATTCGCGTTGCCAGGTCATGTAGACATGCTGGATCGCACCGCCCATGTCCTCGATGGAGGTCACCGCCCGCAGGCTCTCGCCCATGGTCAACACGTCGCGGTCGATCGGGGCCAGTACGCTCAGGCGCGGCACCACGGTGTCTTCCAGCCGACCGATGCGGATTACTTGGGACTCGCCGGCCTGTCCGAGTACGTCATAAGCAATGGCCTGGACGGTAAAGCCCTGGACGCCGGACGGCGCGGCAAGTTGCGCCCGGTATACATGGTCCTGGGCGTGGCTGCCGGTTTGCTGACCGTAGCTCTGCTCCGTGGTGTAGGCAGGAATGCCGTTCACGTAGAAGGTGACATGATCGATCCCTTCGGGCCCCAGGTCGTCGAAGGCCTCGACGAAGACTTCCACATCCTCGCCATCGATCACCACGCTGTTGTCGTTGTCCGGCTTGACGATACGAGCCTGGGGCGCCTGGTCCGCCTCGATCTTCAGCGCACCCGGCAGGTCCACCATGGGCGACTCGTAGCCATCCAGGTCGCGGGCCTTGGCCCGCAGGCGCAACACTTGGCCCACCCGCCCGGTCGGTACCTTGAAGTGGAACTGGTACGGTGCGGCGGAATCCTCGCCCAACGGCTGGTAGACCGGGGTGGCATCCGCTGCACCGATGGAATAGAAGAGCGAAGCACTGTCCACGCCCACTTCCGGGTCGCTGGCCTGGATGTGGATGACGATGCCGCGGCCCTCGGTCAACGAGCTGACATCACCCATGGCGAAACCACGGGCATCCAGCAGCTTGATGGCGTTCACTTCCGGAAGCTGGTTCTTGCGCAATGTCACCGGAATGTTCTGTACGGTTTCGTTGCCCGCACCGTCCCTTGCGGTAATACGCAACTGCATGGACAAGGCTTCGGGCAACGCATCGGTCCGTCCCAGATACTCGGCGATGCTGCCCAGCGGCAGGCTGCCGAAGAACGGGGCCGCGATCATCAACCGGTCGGCGACACGCTCGCTGTCCTGGAATTGGCCATCGCCATCGCGATCCACGTAAAGCCCCAGCCCCACCGAGCCAACCCGCACGTTGTCCTCGACTTCGAGCTGATAGGGCAAGGCGCGCTTCTCCGACGCGCTGGCACCGGGGCTGACCGGGAGCTTGACCACCAGTTGCGGCGGTTGCTCGTCCTTGAAGGTATGTACTCGCACCGGACGCGGGGTGCTAACGCTACGCGCCTGCCCATTGGCACGGCGCTCCAGCGTGCTGGCGGTCAGCAAGAGATCGGTGCCGGCCTGGCCATAGGGAATCTCGACGAGGAATTCATAGGGGAAGACCAGATCGGTGAAACTGCGATCCCCGCCCTTGAGACCTGCCACGTTGAGCACTACGCGGTCGACGCCGACATCGTCCACCGCGTTGACCTGCACCAGCATCATCTGGCCTTCGATGACCTGGCTGCCGTCCTTCGGTGTGCCGATGACAACACTCGGCGCCTGGTCCTGGACGATTTCCACATCCAGCCCTTCTTCCGCACGGTGTTTGTCCAGATCGTTATGAGCAACGCCGTAGGTGTCCACCGCCTCGATGCTCAAGTGAACGCGGTTGGTCGCCGGATTGGCGGGGTCGAAGGCCGGCATCGGAACGGAGAAGTTGTATGGCGCGGTGCGCAGCCGCATCTCGTAGGGCTGCTGGCCATTACCGTACGTGGCCCGCAAATGAACATACTCGATGCCGACATCGTCGAAAGCCTTGACGTTGACATACAACGGGTTGCCTTCGACCACCTTGGCGCCGGCCAGCGGTTCCACCACATCGAGCACGGGGCGCTCATCGACACGGACCGGATAGCTGACGCGGGTGGAGTAGCTGTTGGCGACGTCGTAGGCATCCACCTTGACCCAGACCTCGACGGCACTCACCTGATCGTGGGTGACGCCAAAACTGTCGAGAATCTGCTGCAGGCGATCCACATGGAGCACCTGGGTGTATTCCGGAGTATCGATGTCGACCGTGGAAACCGGCTTGTAATCATCCGCCGGAATACCTTCGATGTTGCGCACCTGGACGAAGTCCTGGATGCGTGCCTGTGCTTCCCCCTTCACCAGCACGCTGTAAGCGCGCGACACGGTGATGCGGTTGACCTTGACGTTATCCAGAGCCTGCACGCCGACGGTGAAGTCGCTGTCCTCGATGGCACCGAAGCCGACGCCCGGTCTGGTGATCGCGGCCTTGGGCGCGATGGTGTCCGCAGCGACATTGAATTCCCGATGGAACAGGCCCACCGCCCCATCGGAGTCGGTGATCTGCGCGGTCAGCTTGAGCTTCTCGTTGTAACGGATCAGGCCCTGCGGCACCTCCAGCACGAAGGTTCGCTGAAGCGCATAGGGACTTTCCATACGACCGAAATCGGCGGCAATGTCGGCGTCGTAGTTGGCCGCGAAACTGTCGTGAATGCTGAGGAAGGCAGCTTCGACGACTTTATCGCCTCCCGCAGCCGTATTGCTCGCGGAAGACAGCAACGGCAACGGCACACCATTGGCGAATACTTTCAACCGATCAGAGGAAAGGAACCGGTCGTCCGCCGCTACCAGGCCAACCCGGATGCGGAAGGTGCCTGCCGCGATGTCCTGCTCCTCGGCCGGAGCGGTAATACGAACTTCCGGCACCACGTTGACCAGCGGATGGATCAGCAGGGTACGCTGCGCGACATGGCCATAGGTATCGACCAGCTCCACCCGGTATTCGGTCGGCTCGGTCTGGTCGAAGAGGATTTCAGTCTTGTCCTCGGCAGACAGCGGTGCAGGCTGCGGGCAGGGGGCTGGGAAGGTCCGCTCGTATACCGTAGCGGCAACGCTGCCATCACGCTTCAGACGCTGGACGCGATAGGCCGCCAGCCCTGCGTCGTCGCGCAGCCGGGTATCGAGGCGGAATTTCTCGTTGGTACGTACCCAGAACTCGCCATAGTTAATGCGCGCAGGTTCTGTCAGCGCTTTCTTGTAGACCCCATCTACCCAGTAGGTATTGAAACCGGTGATGGCGAGTTCGGGCTTCTCGTTGGCTTGTAGCGGATACACCATGCTGTGCTGGGTGCTGCGGCCGCTCCAGTCTTCGGCGATCAGCGTCAGCTCGAGTTCGCCGCTGTCGAACGCCTTGGGTACCTGGTAGGGAATCTGCCAACTGCGCTGGCCGAAGGTCACGCCGAGGTCATGGATCGTCCGACTGCGGTTCTCGAGCAGGCGGAGACTTTTCAGTGCACGGCTATCGTCGTTGAACTCGACCTTCATATCGAGCTGCTGCAGAGGTATGGCCACGCTACCGACTACCGGAGACAGGATCTTAGCGGTAGGAGCGATCTCATCCAGGCTCAGGGACTGCTGCAACAGCGGTTGGAGCACCTGTTCGCCGCGCTCGCCGGAAAGGCGATCGATAGCATGACCGAACAGTGTCACGCTGCCGCTCTGTACCTCGGCCGGAATCGGCATGAGCAATGAATAACGCTGGTCGACGCCTGGCAGGTTGGCACTATTGGCCAGTTGCAGGAATGCGACCTGCTCGCTCGCGCCCATGCCATCCTGCAACAGCAGGTTGACCGCATAACGACCCGGCACACGGGCGCCGTTGGCGTTCGGCAGATCGGCTGCCAAGCTCTCCTGCAGACTGAACTGAATGCCGCGGATGAAAGCGGGAAGGCCACTACGAGGACGAAGCACCAGACGCGTGGTGTCGGTATTGAACAGCGTATCGAGCGCCAGCAGTCCATTGGGTGCTTCTATTTCGCGAATAGCTGGTCGGGCCTGGCAGAGGCTGCGCGAATAGGTCTCCACCGACCAGATGCCAGTCTGGTCGCCAATCCGCAAATTCCTGGGTTGTTGCGACTCCTCCCCACCATCCAACAACAGGCGGTCGCCCTGCACCTGAACGAACGGCTTGCTATTGAGAAGCAGAGCCCCTTGCCACCCCTGGGCTTCCGGATAGGCCAGGCTGATACGGGCACGGCTGCGTGCGGGCTGGCTCTCCTGGCGACTCAGTCCCCGAATGTCGCGAGCAGCACCACCCAACTCGCGCAAGGAGCTGACCACCAACAGATGATCGATCGTATCCTGCGAATTGCCCGAGGAATAATCGTCGGTAATCTGCAGGGTTCCGCGCAGCGGCTGGCCACGTTGCTGACTATCGCCCGGCTGGCCGTCCCGCCATGCCAACTTCGGTGGCAGGTCGCGCTGGATCAGCAGGCGTCGGGTCTGCTGGCTTTCGTTGCCGAGCAGGTCCTTGGCCTTGATGACCAACGTCAACGCGACCGGCTCCTCTTGCGGACGGTAGCGAGCAATGTCCAGCATGACAGCCGCTCCCTGGGGAATCGCCACATCCGCTGCACTGAGATCGCTCGCTTGGGCGAGCACTTCGTCGCGCCCCTGATCATCCAGCAGCCGCACCTCATAGGATGCGACGGCCGTTTCGTCTTGCAGGCTGGCCCGCAGCTCGACGGTCTGACGTTCGAACAACCGCTCCGACGGTGACTGGATCGTGATGCGCGGTCCGGTCTCATCCGCCAGGACCTTGATATTGATCGGTTTGCTACGGGTCTCGTTGATGCCACGGTCACGGGCAAGCACGACCAATTGCAACACCTGCCCCGCATAACGACGGCTCAGTTCAGGCGTCAGACGCAACCGGGCATCGAAATCGGCATAGAATCGTTGCCCTGCAATGATCGACCCCAGAGTGCCGGGGTTTGGAATCCTGACGGTCTCGACACGGTCCTTACGGCTGAAAATTTCCCAGGGCAGTTTGTATTCTTCGCGGGTCTGGGGGTCGATCAACACGGCGTCGATCGCATCGACGTACTGGTTGTCGCCGGCACTGCCTTGCAGATCGAAGCTTTTCCCCGGCTCTAGACTGAAGTCCGCAATGGGCTTGTTCATCTGCAGCGTCGGCGCCTCTGTGTCGTCGACGATATCCAGTTCGAACATCGCCTCGGTCACCTGGTTGGCGCTGTCGAAGGCCCGCACACCGATATCGTCCCCGGCGGCGGCCTTGTTCGGCACGCGCAACGAAGCGCTGAGATAACTTCCCTGGTCCTGATTCAATTCGCTGCCGGTAAAAGCGCGCAGGACCGCGGTCTGGCCCCCCTGGCGGAGGAAGAACTCCACACGGGTCAGCTTGCGATCGTCCTGGGCCAGAACCTGAGCATTGAAGGACTCCCCCTCGTACAGTCGCGCTCCCGGAGCTGGAGCCCGGACGCTGACCAACGGTGGCTGATCCCGCTCGATGGGGAAGCGCCAGAAGGTGGGCTCGGCTTCGTTGCCGTACTGGTCCGCACCACGCAACTCGACCACCAGCTCGTCACCCTGCTCGGGAACGGTGACGGCAAAGGACTGCTCATAAGTCGCAACCGCGAGGTTATCGACGCTATACAGCGTCCGAGCGCCCGCCAGAGCACGCAGGGACACCAGCCGTGTATCGTCCACGCCCCGCACTTTCATGCTGATCGTGTTGCCGGCATAGATCGGCGCACCCTGTATCGGCGACAACACCGCCAGGCGCGGGCCCAGGACATCGGCCATCACTGGAACATCCAGATTCACGACATCGCCGCGCTGGCCACCGTCATCCACCGCGGCCACACGGAGCTTCAAGGTGCGGTTCTGATTGCCCAGCGCCAATGGCTTCAGGGGAATGGTCAGGCGGTTGACGGTCTCGGGACCCGGTGTCAGACCTGCCTGGGCATCAATGCGTTTTTCCCATAAGGGTGCAGCGCCTCCCTCCTGCCACAAGCTGGCCTCCAGCGCATGGACGGCGATGTCGTCGGTGGCGATGACTTCCACGACCACATCGTCCTGGCTGTAGACCCGGCTCTGAGTGGGATTGATGGCACGAACCCTGGGCTTGGCATCATCCTGAATGCCAATGAGTGCCTGCAGTTCCGAGGTATTGCCGGTGCCGTCGGTAGCAATGGCCCGAATCGGATAGGTGTCATAACGCACGCCATCGAGGTGCTTGAACGCTGGCGCCGCAACAACCTTGAGCGCGGAAAACGCCTTGAGCGTCCCAGGAATCGATTGCAGCGTGAGGTTGCCATCCACATTGCTCAGGTGATCCTGCAGGTCACCAGTCAGGACATACCCCACCCCATCGCGCTTGGCGACGCCATAGAGATCCAGGCGCTCCACGCCAACATTGTCGTAACCGGTGAGTTTCAGGACAAAGGTGCTGTTCTCGACGACCGGAGCCAGATCCTTGCCGGCGTCACTGACGTTTATGCTCGGAGAGGCCAGGTTGAGGACGGGCTGCTCCTCGTCCTTGCCAAGAGTGACATTGACCACGGCACTACGGGCAAGCTGACCGGCGCTGTCAGTGGCTTCGGCATGGATCGCCAGTGGCGCTTCCTTCACTACCCCTTGCGGAGTCTGGTACACGACGGCGAAGGGCGCCCGCAGGTCCGTCCCCACCAGCTTGCCGTTGACGAAGAAATCGACCTGGCGCATGCCCAGGTCATCGGTCGCATTGGCCCGGAGCTCGACCGGCTGGCCGGAGACCAGATGCATACCCTCTACCGGATGACTGAGTGAGACCGTGGGCAACTGATCGCCCTTTACAGGCAGCAGCAGCTTCTCGGAAAGGTTGCTCTGCTCGTGCTGATCCACCACCCGAGCCCGCAACTCCAGCGTGGTGCCAAGCCATTCGGGCTTGATGGGGAGCTGGAAGGAGTGGGTGGCACTGCGAACTCCGAAGGCATTGCCATCGTAGTTCTTGACTTGGTGGCGATACGACTGGACTTCTTCGCCATTGACCTGCAGGAAAAGGTCGGTCCCGGCATCCAGTGTGTCATCGCTGGCTTCGACGGTAACCGTCACGGTCTGACCGACAGTAGCCAGACTACCTACTGCGGGCTGCGTGATGCGGGCAGTCGGCCGCTGATTCTGCAGAACACGCAAAAGACGAGCCGGGGCGTCTTTCACGCCCCCATTACGGGAGTACACACGTGCGGACAGCGCCAGGCTGGTCTCCCGCACGGCGATATCGGGAACAGTCAGATCTACCAACCAAAGCTCGAACAGCTCCTTCTGCTTCGGGTCGTTCGGCAAAGGCCGCTGCTCCAGAACAGGGAACATCGTCTCGCCGACCTTACGGCCATCCATGAAGTACTCGACGCGGCTGATGCCGCTCTGGTACTCCACGTCCGGCAACACGCCCAGGCTGGCGGCGATGACGGCACGAATCTGGCTGTTTTCAACGACGCGCTGGGCATCGACCGGCGTCTCAAACGTAAAGGCCGGGACGGTGGGGTTGCTCTTCGCCACGACCCGGACCGTTCGCTCGGGTGAACTCTGGCTGTTGCCTGCGCTATCGAACGCCACGGCGCGCAAATGCAGCTCACGCCCTTCCAACTCCTGCTCGATAGGCAGGCTCAAGGCATAGGGCGGCGCTACGCGGCGACCGACCAGACTGCCATCCAGCCAGAATTCGACGGTTTTCACCGCGACATCGTCAGTGGCGTTGGCCGCCAATTCGAGAACCGAACCAACGGCGATACTGGCTGGCGGCTGGAGATCGACGGAAGGTGCGGCATCCTCGGCCGCGATCTGCAAGTCAACGCCAATGTCGGGATAGCGCTGCAGATTCAGATGGATGGTCAGAGGGCTTTGTTCGGGAATCTGCGCCCTCGCCAGAAGGTCGCGCTGTTCGTTACGTTCCAGCACGCCCTCGCTACCAGCCGGGAGCTGCATGTCTACGATCAGGCTGTCTGCAAGAGGAGCTTCGCTGCCGTCATCGAAGACAGCCAGCAGGGGAGGCAATTTCTGAAATTCATTCAGACGACTCAGTACCAACGGCTGGCCTGATGCCTGCCCGTTGAATTTCAGGGAGGTCAGACGGCGACTGAAATCGACTTTCACCGGCAAGCTGATTTCCGCCAGGCCGGGATAGCTCAAATAAACGAAAACCGCCTCACCGGCGGTTTCCTGCAGGGGATAGACGACACCCTCGGCGCTGACCCAAACCTTCTCGGGGCTGGAGGAACGATAACTGACGCCTTGCCCCAGCCCCGCCAAAGGCGTAGGCCCACGAAATTCGAAATCCACCTCAGGGATCAAACGCGCCGATTGCAGCACGTCACTGAATATCAGGCTACCGGGGCTGACGCTGATGGAGCGGGCCGCTTCGTCGACGCTATCTCCGGTGAAGCGGATATCCGAATAGCTGCTCTGGTTGCCGGACGCGTCCACGGCTGTCGCCTGGACCATGACCAACGCGTTACGAGCGACCTCTTCGGCCGACAAAGAAGGTTCGATGCGCTGGCGCAAGCTGTAGCGGCTCTGCCCGTCGACGGAAGGAAAGACCCTTATGGCCTCGGGCATACGCAGGAAAGCCCGGCTCTCTGCCTGACTCACGACACCACCTGCGGCACGCAAATCCGAAGCACGCAGACCGGTGAAGGAAATACTCAGGTAACTCAGGTCTACGTCATCCTGAGCATCGAAACTGGCAACCAGATATTGCTGCCCGTCCTCCATCTCGATAGCCAGCTGCGTCAGTTGCAGATCGGGCAACTGTCGTTCGGAAGCGAAACTTTCGCTGTAGTCCTTCTTGGTGCCATCGGCGTAAGAGAGGCGAACCGCTGGCTGCAGCATGCCACTGCCTTCCAGGCGGAAGTTGAAAGAACAACTGGCCGCCGAGTCCCCGTCACGTAGAGCATCGGTAGGCAGAAAACGCTGATTGCCAGCAGGAATGGAGACTTCGACGAGATTACGGCAATCGGCTATGGCGAGGGTGTAGTCGACCGCATCACCGGAGCTGCCAAGAGGCGCTGCGGCTCGGATATCGAATTCAGCGAACGCGAGTGCGGGAGCTGCCAGCGCGAAGAGCGTGGCAAGCAAGCGTCGAATCCCGGTAAAACTGCATCCGTGCGGCATAGCGGATGAAAAGTTCCATTTATTTTGTAAATCCAAGACCAGTTCATTGATAGAACCAGCCTTTTCGGTGGCACAATGCTATAGATCGTAATATTTCATTTCAAGGTGGAAAAATTCCGCTACATCGGCGAATTGATAGGAAATGTGATGCGATTCAAAGAAAACCTTTGTGAAGTTCCGCCTATCAGCCTCTGTCTTTGCAGCAGAAACCCGTGCCGATAGTATTGCCACGCCATCACAGGGAAGCGTCCATGGCCTCGACCCCTCTCACGCTCACTGCTCTCGCGACTGCCCGCTTCAGCCGCTTGGCCATCTTTTCTCTGCTGATCTTGGCGATGCTCGGAAGCCTTGGCTGGCAAGCGATTGGTTTTTACCGCCAACTTCAGCAGCCCTTCGCCGATAAAACGCCACCGTCCGCCCCCAACAAGGCGGAGCCGCGTACTACGGAAATGAACATGGCAGTCCTTCAACTGTTTGGCTCTACCGAGTTACAGGCCGGAGATATCAGCGACGCCAATCAACCGCTTCCCGAAAGCAATTTGAATCTTTCGGTATCGGCGATCTTTCACAAGACGAACCCCGGGAAAAGCACGGTGATCCTGAAGGATGGAGACAAAGAACTCATCCTCAATCCCGGCGACGAGGCGCGGCCTGGCATTCTGGTCCATCGGATCGACAGCAATCGCATCACCCTTAAGCGAAACGGCAAGCTCGAACAAATCAGCCTCAAGGGATTCGGTGAGATCGAAGGCCTTTCCTCAACCTCCGCCTCTCTTCCGCTGGCCGAGGTACCCGAGCAAAGCGATCCATATGCCAGCCAGCCTCTGGAACCGCCTGCGCCCGCACAGCCCACACCGACCGCTTATCAGCAATTCATCCAGCGCAAGCTTGCGCAAAACAAGTAGTTGAGTGATTGAAGTGTCCAACCGAATCTTGCCGTATCTGTTGTTGAGCCTGTGCCTGGTCTCTCCCATAGCGTCCGCCGAGGAGGCCCAGCCGGCGGGCGCCGTACCTGAGCAACAGGACGGACAGGTGGATAGCCATGTAAAGATCAACATGCAGGACACCAATATCCGCTCCTTCATCGAGTGGATAGCCAAGGCCACCGGCAAGAACTTCATCATCGACCCGCGAGTGACCGGCAAGGTCACGGTGATCTCCAATGAGGCGATGACTGCCGAGGAGGCCTACCGCGTCTTCCTTTCCGTGCTGCAGGTACATGGCTTTTCAGCTATCGAAGCCGACAGCGCGGTGAAGGTCATTCCCGACGCCAACGCCAAGCAGAGCGGCGTGCCGCTGGTGGATGACGACCGCCTCAACGATGACCAACAAGTGGTCCGAGTGATCCGTTCGGAGCATGTCCCGGCCACACAGCTGGTGAACATCCTGCGCCCCATGGTCCCGCAGGTCGGCCACTTGGCTGCCTATCCGGATAGCAACGCACTGATCATTTCCGACCGAGCCTCGAACATCAATCAACTGCTCAAGCTGGTCGCGGAAATCGACAAGGCCGGGCAATTCGAAATCGACGTGATTCCGCTCAAGTTCGCTAACGCGAAAGAGCTCTCCGGCATGCTCGGCAATCTCACCCCACAAGGCGGGGGACAGGAAGGTGCGATCAAGGTCAGCATCTCCGTCGATGAGAGAACCAACAGCGTCCTGATTTCGGGAGATCCCAGCAAACGCCAGCAACTGCGCGACGTTCTCGCCAGCCTGGATAAGCCCGGCAACCTGATTCGCGATACACGCGTCCTATATTTGCATTATCTGAAGGCGTCGGAAGTTGCCCAGGTTCTGCAAAACGTCGCATCCAGCATCCAGAAGCAGGACAAGGACGTCGGCGTGAGCAGCGCCGAGATATCCATCCAGGCCAGCGACACCACCAATGCCCTGGTCATCAGCGCCCCGCCAGCCATCATGACCACGATCGAAGGGGTGGTGGAGCGTCTCGATATCAGGCGCGCACAAGTCCTGGTAGAGGCTGTCATCGTCGAAGTTTCCACCAACAAGGTGAACGAACTTGGCGTTCAGTGGAAAACATCCGATGGCGCGGTAGGTGGAGACGGGTTGTTCGGCGGCTTCAAATCGTCGTTGAAAGGCAACGCCATCGACAGCTTTCCTGGCAAGGATATGGCCCTGGACGCGGGCTTGAGCATGGGCTTCTACAACAATGGATCACTGCGCGCGCTGATACGGATGCTGTCCACCGACGACTCGATGAACATCCTGTCCACCCCCAACCTGGTCACGCTGGACAACGAAGAAGGAAAGATCGTTGTCGGCCAGAACGTTCCCTTCGTCACCGGCAGCTCGACCAGCGCATCCAATCCTTCCACCAACCCATTCCAGACCATCGAGCGGCAGGACGTCGGTATCACGCTCAAGATAAAGCCCCAGATCAACGAGGGCGATTCGGTCACGCTCAACGTCTACCAGGAGATATCCAGCGTCACCAACGACACCAGTGCCGCCGATATCGTGACCAACAAGCGCTCGATCGAAACAAGGGTACTCATCAAGGACAACATGACCCTGGTTCTAGGTGGGCTGATTTCCGATGAAGTGCGCGACTCCGGTGATCGCGTTCCTTTCCTCTCGAAGATTCCGATCATCGGCAAGCTGTTTCGCAGCGATAGAAAGGAAGTCAGCAAAAAGAACCTGATGGTCTTCATCAAACCGACCATCATCAATGACTTCGAGCACGCAGACCAACTGACCGAAGGCAAGTACAACTTCATCCGTGACAGACAGTTGCGCTATGCCGAACAGGACGTACCCGCTGGGACACCTACCCTGCCGGATCGCCTGAACAGCGCGAAGAAAGAACTCGAGATACGAAACACAGTTCCGCTGAATTGATTTTCGACGCGAGTCAGTTCGCCACCGCTACGCAAGCTCCCTCCGGTTGATCGGCAAGGAATGCTGATCAACCTGGAAAGGCATGGCGGCAGCCAACCTATCCAAAGCGGATTTCGAAAACAAAAAAGGCTTACGATTTCTCGTAAGCCTTTTCAATTTTATGGTGCCGGCACCAGGAGTCGAACCCGGGACCTACTGATTACAAGTCGTAGCCTAATGCACCGAGGCCCGTCCAGTCTAGACCTTGCAAGACCCGGATACAACAGTCTAAACCATTGAATATACTGGGCTTTGATCAATTTTAGGCCGGCTGCTCCATACAGGCACTGTACCTCTGCTGTACCTCTGCCAATCATGTGGACTGGTATTTCTTAGTGCCGAAGCTCGGCTTTGCTGAGGGGGTGAGCATCATGCTCATTGCGAATAGTTTCGAAGAGCTGGCGGCGAAGCTTGCTGTTATGGACGTTGGCGTTCCAGCGCGCTCAGAGCGGCGCAAGAGCCATCACGCGGAGCGCTACTGTATTGCCCATTTATTATCGACCCTGCCGACTACAAGCCTTGCTTTCCCTCTGATTCTCGTTCACCGAGATAAGCCCGACTTCCACCTGTCTATGTCAGATAGCTCCATAGGTGTGGAGCATACGGAGGCAGTCCCAGTTAACTTTGCACGCGGCCAGGCCATGCGTGAGAGGGGGCTTGGACCGGATATCTACTTCACACCGCATTTCGAGCCTGGAGAGGCGAGAAAGGCGGCTGAGATTCTACGAAGCGACATCGAGGCTGATCTACCAGGAGAGGGATGGTGCGGTGACTCTCCGGAGCGCGAGTGGGCTAGTGCGATGGCCTATCACGCAGCGGAAAAGCTTTCTAAGGTGGTGGGGGGCGGCTATGAGCGGTACCCCAGTAACTGGCTACTCATCTATGACAATTGGCCTCTGCCTGCTGTGGACTATGTTGTCGCCGCGTCGTATCTAGTCCCGTTACTGGTGCAGATGGAGGCTTTCTCGATTTTTGATAAGGTCTTCATCCATGACGAGTCATGGCTATGCGAGCTTTCGGAAGCTGGTGTGGCCATTCACGAGCTGGTTAAACCTTGCTCTTTGGGGCGCGCCTAGTTCGAAGGCGCCTTAGGGGGTTGCCACCCCGCAACAGGCCCAACGTGCACATCAATGCCATATGCATACTGGTCTTGGTGATAGGGAGCGCCCAAATATAGTATTGCATCGCAAGACTGGGCCAACTCGCGATAGAGTTTGTTTTCGGTGGCGCAGCTATACAAAAGTGCGATGCATATCTTGTTGTGCTCTGCTCTTGCGATCACTTTTACATGTAGTGCTCTATCATCGGGTTCGCCGACTTCAACACTCCAGCCCGCATTTCGCAGCGGGCGGACCAAGTCATTTATACATTCATCTTGTAGACGCGCTTTACGAAGCAACACTCCGTCGTCTGTGGGCATAATTGGTACTGTCCGCCCCTCGGAGTGATACATTTTTTCTTCTAGATTTTTTATGACGAACTGGGCTTGGGCTTGAAGTAAGGCTTGTTGCCAGAGCAGCTTGCTATCTTCGCTCATTTCTGGGAAGAAGAGCGAGACACGATGTGATTCATCATGCCAAGACTCAATCACTCCCAGAGTAGCCAGAGCAACAACTAATCGGCAGAAATTTGCAGAATTTTGCCATTCGGTTGAAGTGCCATGGGCAAAAAGATGCCGATTTAGCCATGTCACTCCATCATATTCTCCTGTTCGGCAGAAGAATGAGTCTTTCAGCCAGGAGCGGAAAGTTTCGAAGACGAAAATTCGCTCATCCTGGCCATATAAGTAATTTGTAGTGAGATACTCTCGTGGTACCCACATATTTTCGAAATGCAGGCGTCCTGCAAGGGTGCAGGCCCTATCAATGATTCGATCAACCTGATCTAGAATCGGCATGCTTGCCGTCGCGCCAGATATCCTTTGAAGCGCACCCTCTATAACGGGGATCAGTGCAGCGATACTTGATGCTCTATGTCCGGAGTAGAAGGCTAGATATGCTTCTCTGGCAATAGGGGCGAAGTCGGCTAGGCTTCTGGAGCTTGGGATAAGCTGTGCTATGCAGACAGCTTGAAATGACAATGTATAAAGAGTTGATGTGTGATAGTCGAATAGCTTTATTGATTCGTCTTTTGATCGATACTCTACATCTCTGAGTAGCTCGCTAATTTTTCCTTGAGCGATCCAGAGCGGGCAAAACCACTCCATCTTTTTCCATAAGCCAGCCTGGTGGTCTGCAGCTTTTCTATTTGCTAGCCACTGCGAGTCATTTTCATGAGGAACTTTGGGGAAGCATGCTGCGCCTTGATTTGTAGCTAATACTATGGTTCGAATTGGTCGGAATGCTCCGACGTTCTTTTCCGTTGCGCTTAAAACATGCAGTCCTGCTTGGCTAGCCCAATCCGAAACAAGTTCCGTACTAAGGTCGCTAAGAGCAGGAAGAGCTAATGCACGGCGCCATATGCCTAAAAATTTCTGTTTTTCTGCATTAAGCGGCTTGCTCATCTTACTAATTCTTTGGGAGCGAGGCTGCGATTTTGTAGTTATTTTAGTCGGGAGATGATCCCCACCTATTAACCTTTCTAGGTGGCAGCTTTTTCAATTCATTGTCCCACTGATGCTTCATCGGATGTTGATCAATGATGTCCCCGATGCCCTTCCCGCAGTGTTTGCAAACAACAGCCTGTCGCTGGACTTGTTCAGCACAATAGGGGCACGTTTTTAAAGTATGCGCCTGCTGAGTGGGTAGGTGCTTTGGTGCTGCGGACATGGCTGCTGCAAACAGCAGAGCTAGGGGGCCAAAAAGGCATCCCAAGAGGAACCACCCAATAGCGCTGCGCCCCTTGGCCAGGGCGACAATTGCGCATATCACCCCCATAAGCAGCCAGAAAACTACAAAGCCCATAGCGAACGTCCCTATTCCGGTTTTTTGAGTGGCTGCCACAATTTCGGAAGGCCAGTGCCCAGGCCGCAGTTCAGGCACTCTAAGCCTTTCTCGTCGACGGCCCGCACGAAGGCGTAGGTTTTGCCTTTTGTGTTTGTAAGCAAGAGCTTTTCGGCCTTGCTCTCGGCGCTCCAGACCTCCGCGTACATGACGCGGTTCCTGATCATGTCCACCTGGGAAACTGTGGCTTCGCTTCCTGCAACCTGTATCACAACGAGCGGCCCCATGAATCCGCTAACGGCTGAATAGCCACCGTCATAGTCATTCCCACAGCCGGCCAGGACGGCCATAGCAGCAAGGGTGCAGGCTCTCAGGTACTTTACTGGCATATCTCTACTCCATGTTGGCTACTACTGGCGCATCCTCGCGCTAAATCGCCGTGACAGAAGCCTGTCAGATGAGTTTTCAAACCGCCAGCTGGACTTCGAATGCGTCCAGACCGAGCTCTTCAACCAGAGCGGCGAGCTTATCGAGGCTTTTGAAGATGCGGTTACCACCGCGTTGCCTCTGGAGGGGATGTAGCTTGCTTCCGAGCTGGATCTGCAGCAACCAGCCATCAGCTGCCTTCGTTATCACAGCACGCTGCACAATGCCGGCAGCCACGTATTGGCGCAGATCGGCTTCTTTGACTGGCATGGGCCACCTTTTCTCGGGGCTGAAAAAGCGAAGGGAGGCGGCCCGTAGGTCCTCCTCCCTCTCACTAGCAGCAGAGCCTCTACATACTCTGTTGCGCTGCTATGGGCCAGTATATTGGTGCCGCGCGACTCGTCAATAGTTTAATATTGATTTATCAAGGTTAATCTATTGATCGTTCGCGAGCTCGACTCCGAGCTCAGTGGCTAGTCGTTCTCGCTCGAGCGTCCTATCGTCAGTTGCGTGTGCCCAGCAGCTTTCTGCAAGCTCAGTCCGCGCCTGCGGCTCGGTTTCGCCCAAGATCTGCAATAGCACCACTCGAATCAGTTGTTCATCTGTCATAAGAGCGGTAGCGCGGATACGGTGTCGCTCTGGAGCGTCGGCTGGCAGTAGAGGGCTGCAGACCATTAGGTTTATCTCCAGCGCCTGGAGGCCGGCGTACAAAGTTGATCTCCAGATGGAACTGGCCAGCGCCTCTGTAGCCGCTTCTATGTTCTCGCCAAGGATCGCCAACAGGGCAGCCCTAGCTGCCGCATCACTGGTTAGCAAGGCAACGACGCGCAACGGGTCTCGTGCTTTCTCAAGACTCATCAACTACCTCCAGCCGCAAATGCGGAAAGTAACAGGGCCATCGAAAGGCCCAGGAAAATGCTGGTGAACTGCTGCTCCTGGTTGGCTTGGTCGCGCTTGTGAAATTCAGCTATTGCAGTAGCTGTAGCCATCAACAGGAGGGCCAGGTAGATGCGGTGTGCCGGGAATGCCGTTAGCCACGAGACTGCATTAGCTGCCGGGATTGAGAGCAGCACCGATGCGAACCAGCTGCGTCGTACCATCGAGGCGTTCATCAGGCTTTTCCCCAATACGGCACAGTGACGGGCGGCAGCATGCCGAGTACCTGCTCGTAGTGTTCTTCGTGGATCTCTTCCCGGCGAGCATCTATCCCAGCTCGCCTATTCAGCTCGCTGACGAGCAGGAACCAGTCCGTAGCGTCTAGGTCCGGTGAGCTAATTGGCCGGATTTCTACGGGAGTGCTTCCTGCCTCGACTTGGTCGTAGGCAATCGCACTCAGTTGTGGGCGCTGATGATGAGGATCGCCCCTGAGCAGCCAGCACAGGCCTTTGTGCGTGGCTGCTTGATCCAGGATGTAGCGGACGTCGACGGAGGTAACCCAATGTGACGCGTAGTCGGCGGTTAACCAGGCAGGGAAGCTGAGCATGATGGCTCCAGTAGGTGTACGAGCTGCCTGTTTACTTCGCTGCTATGTGTGCCAGAAGCCCTTTTTCGTTCCCGGCCTGGGGCACTGAGTACCTGTGCCGCGGTCATTTCGGATCTTCCTTTGAGGGTCGGCTTTTCTGGCTGCGAGGTGTACGCCCTGCAGCGAATCGGTCGCTATTGCTTGCTGGTTGGTTTAGGTGGGATGGGCGAGATAGTTCGGGGCTGGGCTTCCAGCGGTTACTTGAAGATGAGTAGGTATCCCGAGCGGTGATAGATCTGCTCGTATGCTGCTGCTCTGCTCGACTTATGCCACCTCCGCCGCCGCCATTGTTGTTGCCCGGCCGAGGGCGTTTTCCTTTACTCGCGTCGGACCCCAGACCAATTGAGGTTAGAGACCTCGCGAGCAGGTTAAGAGATGCACTGACCGCCTCGGGACCAGAAACCACAGTGCCTCTCGCGGCTCTAGCCAAGGCGCCCATGGAGACGCGGGTCATTGAGGCTGCTAACCAGGTGCAGGCGGCCAGAAGGACGCCGAAAACCATTTGCAGGGCGCCATAAAGTAGATCGAGGTCAGCCCCACCACCTTGCCAGCCTGCTGAAAGTGCCGCTTGCGCCAGTGCTACTGAGCTCATCGCTACGGAGGCCGAGACTGCAAGTAGGTGAGCGAAGATGATGCACAGCACAGGGAAGAACAGTCTGCCAATCCACTGGGCTAGGCTCTCTACCCCCATTATCGGGGACATGGCTAATGCAATGGGGCTGGTAAGGAAAACCAGCCAGAAAAACCCGGCTTGGGCGGCAACATAGGCGGGTAGAAGCGTCTGAAGCTCTAACCAGCCCAAGTATGATTTGAGCATCTGCCAACTGGCGACGGTGCCTGCAAAAAGGGTATTGGCCTGGCCCGGCTGCTGTTCTGGTCCTCCGGCAAAAACAGCTTGCTGGATCTTCATCCAGGAGCGGCCTGCTGCGATGGAGCCCGCCTCGGTATCTGTGTTCTGTCCGTTGGATGCGCGTTTGTCCCCGATCTCGGTGAAGGCGCGGTAGGCCTGCTCAGCTGCGAATTGAGCAACCTTATAGGCCTCTACGCATGACATGGGGTTGTACCCGAACCCTGCCTCTTTACCGCCTTCTGGGGTCCAGACTACTGCGTGAGCTGCCAGGCTCTCACGGACATCCTCGGGTGCGTCTGAGAGGCTGAGATAGCCGAGCTTGGCATCAGACTGGCCGGAGGCGAGCGCGGCCCAGTGCTCTTGAGTGGGCAGGACGTATGGGCGGGAGCTAGCTGCAAAAAACACCCGGTCTTCTTTCTCTAGCGCCGCAAGACCCTCTGCGCGTCGTGTTCTTATGGCGCCTGCATCCAGGACGCTGTTGATCGTGTCCACGCCGCCCGTATTGTTGGACCAAGGATTGAGGGCTGCTGCTATATCAGCGACCCCGCGACCGACAATTTTGACTTGTGCCCATCTGCTGACTTGATCGTCGGGTATACCCAGCCCCGCACCGCCAAGGAGGCCAATTGCGTGATAGGCCTGTACTTCTGTGCTACTCGCTGGGTTTGCATATAGGGTTGGAGAAGGGGAGCACTGCTCGTTGTAGTCACGTATCAGTCTGCCTAAATCGCTGTTGGCATACTGGGCAGCAGTGCGTTGAACGCTGTGATCGACCAGGGCAGCTGTTGGAATGAACTGTCCATCCACGCTCACAGTCGCCATGGTCTTGCTGATAGCGCCATTGAGTGTCTGGTTGAAGCTCATGATCAGGTTGTAGCTAATGCGCTGGGCGTGGGTAGTTTGGACCGTCGCGCCGCTGGTCAGCGTGAGCGTGGTCGGCTGTAGGCCGTAGGTGATCACCATGAATATAAAAAGACCGCTACCTAGTGCGCGCCATGGGCCGTCGAAGGGGATGCGAAAGATGATGATGGTCATGGCTATGTAGCCAACAGCGATTAGCCACCCACTGATCTCTGCGCCAATCATGGCCACAAATGGCTCTGTAGCCAGCAAGAGGAAGTCGACCACGCCATCGAACAAACTGAACAGCCACGATAGGCCGGCTAACGAGTTGCTATCCATTAGGCATCTCCCCCCTTGGTCGTCTGCGCTGCATCAGCTGTTGGTGTGAGCCGATAGAAGAGAAGGACGCTCAGCACCAAGCCCGGCGTATGGGCGAATGGGCCCAACCAGGGGAAAAGCGACCGTCCGTGGACCGCTATCCATATGCCGACGATGTAGCTTGCAGCGAGCAGAGCCAGGCGAAACGGTGGGTAATCGTGGCCGAAGATCTTCATGCCTGGTGCTCCTGGCTGGATTCCTGTTTCCTTTCCTCAGTACGGCGCTGTTTCTTAGGCTTTTTGCGCTTTCTCGGTGTGTTGCTGCTTTCGAGACGATTAAGCATGTTCAGAAGGCTGCGGATGCTCATGGGCTTTTGTCCTTGTGTGATCAGGCGTTAGGGGAGCCGAGGTAGGTGTTCGTGATTGCGATTCGTTCATGGCCGAGTTCATGCGAGATGAGCAGCCGGGCTTCGCGATCACTAAGAGGGGGCGTTATTGATGCTTCCGCGCTGGGAATGGCGACCTTTCCAAGCCAGCCGGACTCAGCTCCTGCGAGGAGCTGGCCGGTGATTGAGGCTTTTACGGCGGGGGCTTGTTTGCCGGTCAACTCGAGATAACGCCGTTGGGCGTAGAGGTGCCGCAGCCCATGCATCCTGGAAAGGCCAGCGGCTGCGATTTGGTGCTCATAGCGTTTGAGCTGCTGTTTGTAGCTGAGCTCGGCTGGGATAAGGCTTCTCATCTGGGTGAATACATGCACCTCGGCGAGTAGCTCTTCTTGGTTCCGCGTGCGGATCGGGATTTCTCGGGCTTTCCCGCCTTTCGTCCAACTGCCTTTAAGCTCAAGGTGTCCGCCTTTATCGGCGACCGCGGCGATGAATTTGATTGACTCTTCCCGCCGCAGCCCAAACTCGGCTTGCAGGCGTAGGCTGAGTCGGACATACGGGTCGGTAACCGCATCGAGGTTTGCTTTCGGCAGATCCCGGGCACGGCTTTCTTTGGCGACGTATGAGCGGCGAGCAATACCCAGGTCGTCGTTACTGATCTTGGCGACACCCGCGCGACCGGCCTTTTCGCAAGACCACCGCAAATGTGACATGCGATTTTTGATGGTTGCTGGAGTTACGCCTGAGGTCTGCCAATGCTGAACCAGTGCACGGAGGTGGCGTTGACCGAGCGTGTTGGCGCGGAGGTTCCGGTAACCCAGTTCGCGCAACTGGCGGGCACTGAGGCTCAGCGTTGCTGAGCGTGCGGCCTGCGTTGCATACGAGCCGTCCCGGTTATGTTTCTGTTGCTGGACGAAATCCCAGCCGAGCTTGTCCATGATCGAAGTCCACTTGCTGATGAACGAGGTTCGAAACGCCAATCTCGAGGTAAGTGTTTGTTCCTGTCCTAGTCGCAAGCGCGATAGGAGCTGAGCTTTCACTCAGGAGCGGAACGGCGTTTCACACAGACGGCCAAACGTGGCTCGCAACGACCAGCCCGGCTGCGGGCGGTGATTGCGACGACAGGCGCTCAATCAATTGATGAGCAGCACCGTCGTTGTCTGCGGGCATGCGAGGCATGCCATCTCGTCGAGCGTGGATCGACAAACTCAATCCGATCTCGGGGATCGGAAGGGATACCCGGACGCCACGCAGCGCCGGGGTGGGGAGCTCAAACTGAGCGGTCCCTGGTTCTGAAAAATGTCCCATCCATTCTTCAGGCCGTTTACGCGGGGCACGACTCAGTTTTTAGGTCCGGAGCTGGACCTTTTGCTCATTGTGAAAACCCCGACAGACGCTGAGCGAGCGGCTATCGGAGGGCGGTGTAGCGAACGGGTCGGTTGCCAAGTCGACTCGTCTTTGCCACCCAGTTGACGCGCATTAGCCACGTCAATCGGGTGGGCTGACGATGCTGCAGGAATACCTACTCGCATCGCCCCTATCGCCAGCGATCGCTAAATCTCAACAGGAATACCTAGTCGACGACTTGTTGATCTTGGTGCTGGCGAATGAGGATTCGTCACTACGCTGTCACTGCACATTACGTGAATGGTGAGCCCACGCAACCCAAAATCGTGGAGCAAATTCACGATGCGCGGAGCCCGCGAAAATCCTGGCTTTTCTGCCTCCCCAGGAGCTTTTGTCGGCTCGCTATGCGAGCCGTTTGGGGCCGCTCTACGCGGCCCTACGCTGTGCGTCACTACCCGAAGGTAGTGACGCACAGCATCAGTGAGAGTACCTGCCCGCTCTAGCATCCGAACGGGATGCGCAGTTAGGCTAGTAGCCATTAATCAATGAGGTGAACAAATGGGCTGGGACTCACGTGATACTGCTGCGCTGAATGCCGCAACTGCATCTGGCATCAAATGCTTCGCTATCGGCGTCGTCGGGGATAATGGGCGCCAAGTGATGCTGAACAAAATTGAATGCCCTGGTCAGCCAAGTGGTGGGTCCCCGGAAAAGCTTCTCGCAGATGCGATCGAAGGTGTTACCAGGCTGTCCGCTGGAGGTGACTCGCTGTGGATTGAGGTCATTAGCGACAAAATTCCACAGTACGTAGCGGATGCAGTTTCTGCACTCCACGGCTTTGGTTGCCGAATGATTGTCACCCACGGGAATAAATCTACTCGCGGCAATGGTGAGCTTCTCGACAGCTCTCTTTGTACTGCTGTTGAAGCAGCGAACCAAGGTGGGGCTATTTGGCATCCATTTGAAGAGACGTTCGTCTTCGCAGCCTAAGCGGTTTACGGCGAGGTCGTCGCTTGGCCTCGCCACTGAGCGAAGTCATGCTGCCTGTATCTATTAATCTCTATGTTCTATTTATGTCAGGTCACCAGTGACCCACCTCCCAGCTCGTGGATGACCCGCCTTGTGGGTAAAGTGGCTCACCGATGACCTGGCTCACTGATGAGCTAGGTCATCGGTGAGCTGGCTGTGGATAGGTTCGGAGAGGTTACCGGTTCGGCGTAAATGCGACTCGATGACAGTCCTGGTGCGGGCCGATGGATAGCTCACATCTCTGGAGTCGATGATGTTGTTGATCGTGATGTTATTGACGGTGAGCTCAATCCTAATGCCGCTATTGACCTCTGCTGTGCCGTCGAACTTTCCATGCTCGATGAGCTGTTTTAACTGTTCGCGTCGATCCTGGGCGGTCGAGCCCGTATAGAGAAAACGGGCGGTGCCGATCTGCTGGCCTCCTCGGGAGAGGGGAAACTGTTCGAAAAGCAGATAGCGGCTGCATTGCCCAGGGCGCTCTTCACTGCAGAGATAGCCAGCATTAGCCAATTCGCGTAAGCCCCGTTTGACTGTCGCCACCGAAAGGCCTGTCTCTCGAGCAAGCTGCTCGTGCTGAATTTTTGCCTCTCCAGTGTCCAAGTTGGCGCGTGACTTCAGAGCGATATACACCTTCACTGCTGAGCCCTGCAGGCTTGCCAGTGCTCCACTTGTTACGAAGCTGCGGAAGACCTGGCTCCACAGTAGATCTGCTTTCAGGTGCCCATCAGCGCTCATTTCGGCCACCGCTAAGCAGGGCTGCAACATCTGCAGCGGGGAAGTAGACACTTCGACCGAATTTGACCTTGACTGCGTTGAGTGCGGCCGCTAGTTGGCAGCCAGCTGGATGATAGAGGGTGTGATCAAGAGCTTTCTCAGTGCGATGCAGCAGCTCTGCTAGCTGTTTCCGCGAGATCAGGAGGCCGTAGCGTTCGATCAGCTGCTGTTCAAGGTGTGTAGTTTCAATACTCATTGCGTGCATCCGCTTTTCTGTCTGGATGCAATGAATAGTGGGAAGCGACTACCCCAAAATCGGCGCTTTTAGCCCCGGCAAAACCCTGCTCATGAAAGTAAGTCCCGGTTCAGAAAGATTCTGCATGCAGAATCTTTCTGAGGGGTGGCCAGCACCCTTTAAGCCCTGGTCCGCTCCTGAATCAGGTCAAGTCGCTCGACCAGAGTAAGCGAACGGGCATCACACCTTGCCGGCGGGCACCCAGTTGTGCGGCAGCAGCTCGGCCAGGGCGCTGGCCTTCTGCGTCGGCAGGCGCGTGAGCA
>NZ_MUJY01000122.1 GCF_002286785.1 Pseudomonas sp. PIC25
AGCTCCAAGCTCCAAGCTCCAAGCTCCAAGCTCCAAGCTCCAAGCTCCAAGCTCCAAGCTCCAAGCTCCAAGCTCCAAGCTCGCCAGGGTGGCGGGAGGGCCTTCCCCAGCGTCAAGCCGCCTTTGCTCTCACTTGCTGCTTGCCGCTTGAAGCTTGTGGCTGCCCCTCTGCCGAACCGCTTCGAACAGGCAAACGCCCGTGGCGACCGACACATTGAGGCTGCTGACGCTACCGGCCATAGGCAGCTTCACCAAGTAATCGCAATGTTCGCGGGTCAAGCGGCGCATGCCCTTGCCTTCAGCACCCATGATCAGCACCGTGGGGCCGGTAAGGTCCTGCTGGTACAGCTCCTGCTCGGCCTCGCCGGCCGTACCGACCGTCCACAGTCCACGCTGCTGGAGCTTTTCCAGGGTCCGTGCGAGGTTGGTCACCGCCACCAACGGCACCACTTCGGCCGCTCCGCAGGCGACCTTGCGCACCGTGGCGTTCAGGGTGGCCGACTTGTCCTTGGGGATGATCACCGCCAGAACGCCCGCGGCATCGGCGGTACGCAGACAGGCGCCAAGGTTGTGCGGATCGGTCACACCATCCAGTACCAACAACAGGGGCGGCCCCTCGGCACGGTCGAGCAGTTCCTCGAGCATGGCCTCGCCCCAGACCTGGCTGGGGCTCACTTCGGCAACCACGCCCTGGTGGGCGCCGTCCTCGGCCCATTCGTCCAGTTCGCGGCGATCTCGCTGACCGACAGTGACCCTGGCCTCCTGGGCGAGCTGGATCAACGCCTGCACGCGCGGATCGTGTCGACCTTCCGCCAACCAGAGCTGCTTGACCCGCTTGGGATGATGACGCAGCAACGCTTCCACGGCATGCACGCCGTAGATTTTTTCCAACTGACTCATGACTTCGCCTTACGTTTACGCGGGGTCGCTCCCGGTTTGGCGGCTGAGGAGGACTTGGATGGCCCCTTGCGATGCTTCCTGGGGCCGCCGCTCTTCTCCGAGCCGCCCTTCTCGGTGCCGCCCGACGGCGCCTTGGGCGGGCTCTTCTTGCCCGGCTTGCCACTCTTCGCCTCGGCGAGCAAGGCCTGTTTCACGGCACGACTTTTCTTCACGTCGGTGTTGCCGAGCATGGCATCGGCCTGGGCCAGCAGCTCCGGCGCAACCGGGACCGCGGCTTTTTCAGTCTTGCCCTTGCCGCGCGGCACATCGCCCGCCTTTTCCTTCCGACCTTTCTTGGCCGGGCGCCGATCGCTGGTCGACTCAGGCTCCGGCGAGCGCTTCTTCCGCCCGACCGGCCGCTCCAACTGCGCCTCGGCCAGTTCGAAATCGATCTTGCGCTCGTCCAGATCGACCCGCATGACCCGAACCGCGACGCTGTCGCCAAGGCGGAAGCTGCGACCGCTGCGTTCGCCGGACAGGCGATGATGCACCGGATCGAAGTGGTAATAGTCCGCCGGCAGCGCGGTGACGTGCACCAGGCCCTCGACATAGATGTCCTTCAACTCGACGAAGATACCGAAGCCGGTCACCGCCGTGATGACTCCATCGAAGCTCTCGCCAACGCGGTCCTGCATGAACTCGCACTTGAGCCAGTTGACCACGTCGCGGGTCGCCTCGTCGGCGCGCCGCTCGGTCATCGAGCACTGTTCGCCGAGATGTTCCAGAGCCGGTTCGTCGTAGGGATAGATACGCGCCTTGGGCATGCTCGCCGCGCCAGCCCGGCGGACATGCGGCGTCTCGCGCTTGGAGCGGATCACACTGCGGATCGCACGATGCACCAGAAGGTCCGGGTAGCGGCGAATCGGCGAGGTGAAATGGGTATAGGCCTCGTAGTTCAGGCCGAAGTGCCCATTGTTGTCGGCGCTGTAGACCGCCTGGCTCAGCGAGCGCAGCATCACGGTCTGGATCAGGTGGAAATCCGGGCGTTCCTGAATCGACTCCAGCAGTTTCTGGTAATCCTTCGGAGTCGGACCGTCCTTGCTGCGATGCAGGCTCAACCCCAGCTCGCCGAGGAAGGCCTTGAGCTTTTCCAGACGCTCGGCCGGGGGGCCATCGTGCACGCGATACAGCGCGGGGATTTCATGCTTCTGCAGAAAGGCAGCGGTGGCCACGTTGGCCGCCAGCATGCACTCTTCGATGAGCTTGTGCGCATCGTTGCGCTGGGTCGGCAGGATCTCAGCGATCTTGCGGCCGGAGCCGAAGACGATCCGGGTTTCCTGGGTTTCGAAATCGATCGCACCCCGGGTGTGGCGTGCCTTGAGCAGCACTTTGTAGAGCGAATAGAGCTGCTTGAGGTGCGGCAGGATCTCGGCGTACTCACCGCACAGCCGCTTGCCCTCCGGGCTCTTCGCCTGTTCCAGCATGGCGCTGACCTTGTTGTAGGTCAGGCGCGCATGGGAGTGGATCACCGCCTCGTAGAACTGATAGTCGGTGAGTTTGCCACTGCGGGAGATGGTCATCTCACAGACCATCGCCAGCCGATCGACGTGCGGATTCAGCGAGCAAAGACCGTTGGACAGCTCTTCCGGCAGCATCGGCACCACCCGCTCGGGGAAGTAAACCGAGTTGCCGCGGTTCTTCGCTTCCTCGTCCAGGGCCGAGCCGACCTTCACATAATGGGAGACGTCGGCGATGGCGACGAACAACCGGTAGCTACCGGAAAACAACCCGCCCTTCTCGCAATACACGGCATCGTCAAAATCGCGTGCGTCCTCTCCGTCGATGGTTACGAAAGGCAAATGGCGAAGATCGACACGCTTGGCCTTGTCCTTTTCCTCAACCTCCGGATTGAGCTTCGCCGCCTCCTTGAGCACCGCGTTCGGCCAGACATGGGGGATGTCGTAGCTGCGCAGGGCCACGTCGATTTCCATGCCCGGCGCCATATAGTTGCCGATGACTTCGACGATGTCGCCCTGGGGCTGGAAGCGCGAGGTCGGCCAATGAGTGATCTTGATCTCGACGAACTGACCGATCTTGGCGCCCGCGGTACGCCCGGGCGTCACCAGCACCTCCTGCTGGATCTTCGGGTTGTCGGCCTCGACGAAGCCGATGCCACTTTCCTCGTAGTAGCGGCCGACAATTGTCTCGTGGGCGCGGGAAATCACTTCGACGATCGAGCCCTCGCGACGGCCACGCCGGTCGAAGCCCGAGACCCGGGCGAGCACCCGGTCGCCATCGAAGACCAGGCGCATCTGCGCCGGGCTGAGAAAGAGATCGTCGCTTCCGTCGTCCGGAATCAGGAAGCCGAATCCATCGCGATGACCGCTGATGCGACCGAGGATCAGATCGAGCTTGTCTACCGGGGCATAGGCACCGCGGCGCGTATAGATCAGCTGGCCATCACGCTCCATGGCGCGCAGCCGGCGACGCAGGGCCTCCTGTTGATCGTCGGTATGCAGCCCGAACTCATCGATCAACTGTTCACGGCTCGCCGGGGAGCCGCGTTCCGCCAGGTGCTTCAGGATCAGCTCGCGGCTGGGGATGGGATTCTCGTATTTTTCCGCTTCGCGAGCGGCCTCGGGATCGAGGGAGTGCCAGTCGGCCATCAGGAGGGGTTCACCTTGTCTATTCTTCGATGTGTTTGCCATGTCCCTATTGAAGCGCGAAACGCTGCTCGGGTCAGCCCGACAAACGGAATAAAATTTTTTCAACAACAGGGGTTTACAACCCAAAAGCTCATCCGTATAGTGCGCGCCACAACGACGGCAAACGTCGCTGTAGTTGAAAGTAGATGATGAATCGTCGAAATCAACGCCCAGGTGGCGGAATTGGTAGACGCACTAGGTTCAGGTCCTAGCGGTGGCAACACCGTGGAAGTTCGAGTCTTCTCCTGGGCACCAAATTCCAGACAAAACCGAGCCAATGGCTCGGTTTTGTCTTTTCTACGCTCGAAAAATTCGTCGAAAAGGGGCTGACAGTGCATCAGCCCCTTTTTCGTCAGGCGCGGAATTGTCCCAGGCTGGCCTTGAGCTGGCCGGCCAAGGTATCCAGCACACGCCCGCTGGCCGCGGTCGCCGCGACAGCTTCCGCCGCCCGCTGCGCTTCGCCGTGAATCACC
The DNA here is from genome assembly GCF_002286785.1 of Pseudomonas sp. PIC25. GTDB lineage: Bacteria > Pseudomonadota > Gammaproteobacteria > Pseudomonadales > Pseudomonadaceae > Pseudomonas_M. The sequence goes on from NZ_MUJY01000122.1 coordinate 4,058, forward strand.
TCGACCCTCCCCCTCACCGCCAGCGCTCCCTCGGCTTGGCGTGAGGCGGCCAGCGTCGCCGAGTCGATGGCACCATGCACATCCTCCACTGCCACTTGGATCGAACGCTGTAGCTCGCTGCTCTCCCGCAATGCCACCAACCCTTCACTCGCCTGCTGACCGGCTTGGCCGATGGCCGCCACTGCTTCCCGCGCCCCCTGCTGCAAGGCATTGATGTGCGCCTGGATATCGCCGGTGGACTGCTGCGTCTTGCTGGCCAGCGCCCGGACCTCGTCGGCCACCACGGCGAATCCACGCCCGCTCTCCCCGGCCCGGGCCGCTTCGATGGCAGCGTTGAGCGCCAGCAGGTTGGTCTGCTCGGCAATGCCATGGATCACGCTGAGCACCACTTCGATCTGCTCGCTCTGCCGAGCCAAGCGCTCGATTACCGCCGAGCCGGTTTCCACGCGCGCTACCAGCTCCTCGATGGAATGCCCGACCCGCCCGGCAATGGCCGCGTTCTCGCCAGCCGCCCTGCGAATCGACTCGACCCGCTGCAACGCCTCCTGCATCGCGCGGCTCTCCGCCTGGGCCTGCTCGGTCATTTCGGCCAGCGCCTGCAGGCTGCCGGAGACTTCATCGCGCTGGCGTCCCGCCGCCGCCTCGGCGGCCGCACTTCGCGAACTCAGCCCGGCGATTTCGACGCCGGTGCGCTGAGCCACCTCCCCTGCCTCGCGGACGATGGGTTGCAGCTTGGCAACGAAGCGATTGACGGCCGCAGCCATGTCGCCCACCTCGTCGCGACTGTGCAATTCGACACGCCGCGTAAGATCTCCCTCGCCGGCCGCCAGGTCGTTCAGCGCCGCGATCAGCAAACGCAGGCGGCTGACTACCGTGCGCCCAAGCACCAACGCCAGCACCATCAGGACGCCGATCCCGATGATCACCAGCCCGGTGCCAATCCGCCAACGCAACGTCCCGGCGGCCGTTTGGACGGACTCGCGGGCTCCGGCCGAAATACCGGCCGCCGCGTCCTGGGCCGCCTGCAACCGTGCACTCAACGCCGCCGAGCTGTCCGCCGCCGCCCCCGCCAGGCTGTCTGCCACCAGTTGCCCGCCGCTGGCGATGAGTGCGTTGAAGCGTGTATCCAAAGCCGCCAGCTCGGCCTCAACGGTGGCCGTCGAGACCCCCATCAGGACTTTGCCGATTTCGACCCCGTTCGGACTGATGGATGCCTCGACGAAATACACCGACTCATCGTGCCGGGCCGCCTCGAGCACCTGATCCAGTGCCCGCTCGCCCTGACCTTTAGCCAACAATGCCTTGATCTCCGGCCTTTGCCGGTTGAGATAGCGGGTCAGATGCTGGCCCTCGGCATCGTCGTAGATCACGAACAGCACATTAGGATTACGTTGCGCCCGTCGGGCGAATTCCGACAGCGTCGGTATGTCGTTATCCCACATCGCCCTGGGCGCCACAGCCGCCAGGAGTTGCGCCATGTCGTTGGCGGACTCTTTGAGGCTTTTCTCCAGCGCTGCCCGCAGTTGCTCCTGTTCACCCTGCAATCGCGAAGACAATCCCGTCGACAAGCGCTCGCGTGTACTGGCCGACAGGCTTTCCAGCCCTGCCGACAACTCGCCGCCCGCCTGTTTGAGCTCAACGCCCAGTCGCTGCATGTCGCCTTCCAGACGGCTGCCCAGATCAGCTTCCAGCACCTCGACTGTGCTTCGAGTCAGTGCAACCGCGACGAGGATTTGCACCAGCAAGGCGATTCCCAGCGCAAAAAAGACAGGACGCAGCAGGCGACTGCGCAACAGGGACAGGATGGCGGACACGACAGGCTCTCCTAAACGACCGTTACCGGGTTAACGGCGACTTCCGGAATTTATTCAGTGCCAGCAAGCAAAATGCCATAAAAATTTTTGCCGCAACGAAAAAGCCGCCCGAAGGCGGCTTTTCGATGGAGCGAAGCGAGATCAGGCGAACGGATGGCGCAGGATGATGGTTTCGATGCGGTCCGGGCCGGTGGAAATGATATCGATCGGCGCCCCTACCAGTTCTTCCACGCGTTTGATGTAGGCACGCGCATTGGCCGGCAGCTCTTCCAGGCTCTTCGCGCCCAGGGTCGATTCTTTCCAGCCGGGCACTTCCTCATAGACCGGCTGCAGGCCGATGTAGCTGTCGGCATCGGTCGGGGCGTCGGTCAGGAGCTGGCCGTGCTGGTCCTTGTAGCCGGTGCAGATGCGGATGGTGTCGAGGCCGTCCAGCACATCGAGCTTGGTCAGGCAAAGACCAGAGATGCTGTTGATCTCGATGGCGCGACGCAGGATCACCGCATCGAACCAGCCACAGCGGCGTGCACGGCCGGTGGTCGCGCCGAACTCGTGACCGCGCTTGGCCAGGAACGCACCGACGTCGTCGAACAGCTCGGTCGGGAACGGGCCGGAACCGACGCGGGTGGTATAGGCCTTGGTGATACCCAGCACGTAGTCCAGGTACAGCGGGCCGAAGCCGGAACCAGTGGCAGTGCCGCCAGCGGTGGTGTTGGAGCTGGTTACATAGGGGTAGGTGCCATGGTCGATGTCTAGCAGCGAGCCCTGGGCGCCTTCGAACATGATGTCGGCCCCTGCGCGACGCAGCTCGTGCAGACGTGCAGTGACGTCCAGCATCATCGGCTTGAGCTGGTCGGCATAGACCATGGCCTCATCCAGCGTCTTCTGGAAGTCGATCACCGGCTCCTTGTAGTAATGCTGGAGCGCGAAGTTGTGGTAATCGAGAATCTCACCCAGCTTGGCGGCGAAACGCTCACGGTGGAACAGATCGCCGACACGCAGGCCGCGACGCGCCACTTTGTCTTCGTAGGCCGGGCCGATGCCACGCCCGGTGGTACCGATCTTGGCGTCGCCACGTGCCTTCTCGCGAGCCAGGTCGAGGGCAACGTGGTAAGGCAGGATCAGCGGACAGGCCGGGCTGATGCGCAGGCGCTCACGCACCGGCACGCCCTTCTCTTCCAGCTTGGCGATTTCACGCAGCAGGGCGTCGGGGGCCAACACCACACCGTTGCCGATCAGACACTGCACGCCTTCGCGCAGGATGCCGGACGGGATCAGGTGCAGGACGGTCTTCTCGCCCTCGATGACCAGGGTATGGCCGGCATTGTGCCCGCCCTGGTAACGCACCACGGCGGCTGCCTGATCTGTCAGCAGATCGACGATCTTGCCTTTGCCCTCATCGCCCCACTGGGTACCCAGGACTACGACATTCTTACCCATAACGCTTGTCCTCATTCGCGGAAGCTTGATACCGGCCGCTGCCGGCGGAAATCTCAGGTCGCCAGCGGCACGACCTGCCATGAACCCTCGCGCAGCGACAGCTGGCGATCGCAGCCCAGCTCGACGGCATCCGCCTCGCTCTGGCCCGGCAAGGCCTGAACGACCCGCTCGCCGGCGCGACGCAGGCGCTGGATGGCCTGCCAGAGGTAAAGATCGTGGCTATCCGGCGCCCAGACACCGCCAGCCGTTTCGGCAAGCGGCATCCGGCCCAGGGTGACCAAGGTCTTCAGATCGGTGGAAAAACCCGTAGCCGGACGCGCCCGGCCGAAATCGGCGCCGATATCGTCGTAGCGCCCGCCTTGGGCGATCGATTGACCGACGCCCGGCACGAACGCCGCGAAGACCACTCCAGTGTGGTAGTGGTAGCCGCGCAGCTCGCCGAGATCGAAGTACAACGGCAATTCCGGATAGCGCAAGCCGAGTGCATCGGCGATGGCGATCAATTCATCCAAGGCCGCATGCACGTCGGATGGCGCCTCGACGAGGCACGCCTGCGCCAGCTCGAGCACTTCCCGTCCGCCGCAGAGCTCGGCCAGCGAACGCAGCATGGACGCCAGCGCCTGCGGCAGGCCTTCGGTCAGCTCGGCGACTTCGTCCATCGCCTTGCGCTGCAGGGCATCGAACAACCGTTGCTCGACCTCGCCGGACAGATCGGCCGCGCGAGCCAAGCCGCGATAGATACCGACATGCCCCAGGTCCATGTGCACATCGGGCACTTCAGCCAGTTCGAGCATGTCCAGCATCAGGCTGATGACTTCGACGTCGCTGGCGGGGCTCGCATCGCCGTAGAGTTCGGCGCCCAATTGGATCGGGCTGCGCGAAGTGGACAACGCGCGCGGCTGGGCATGCAGTACGCTGCCGGCATAGCAGAGGCGGCTCGGCCCTTCGCGACGCAGGGTATGCGCATCGATCCGCGCCACTTGCGGTGTGATGTCGGCGCGAAAGCCCATCAGCCGGCCGGAATAAGGGTCCGTCACCTTGAAGGTACGCAGATCCAAATCCTGGCCCGCTCCGGTGAGCAGCGACTCAAGGTATTCGATGTGCGGCGTCACGACGAATTCGTAACCCCAGCGATGGAACAGGTCCAGCACCTGACGCCGTGCGGCTTCGATGCGCGCCGCTTCCGGCGGCAGTACTTCTTCGATGCCATCTGGCAGCAGCCAGCGGTCTACCGTTGCCATTTCGCCTTCCTCTCGATCGGGCGGCAAGCCTTCAGTGAAGCAGATACAGGAGGGTGGTCCCCAGCAGCATGCTGGCCAGCCCCATGAGGCGCAGCTGGCGATCAGGCAATTGCAACAACTGCATGAGAGCCCCGCGCCAACGTCGCGGATAGAGGAAGGGCAGGATGCCTTCCAGCACCAACATCAAGCAAAAGGCTATGCCGAGTTCCTGCCACATGATTCCCGCAGACGCAAAAAAGCCGGGGTTTTTCCCGGCTGGCTCATCATAACACGTTTTAACCGGCGGTCATCCCGGCGGGCGACTGGCGCCCGCCGGACGGCCTCAGCGCTTGGCCTGTTCCAGGTAATTGAAGAACTCGCTCTTCGGGTCCAAGACCAGCACGTCGCCCTTGTTCGAGAAGCTCTCCCGATAGGCTTGTAGGCTGCGATAGAACGAGTAGAACTCCGGGTCCTGGTTGTAGGCACTGGCGTAGATGGCAGCTGCCTGGGCATCGCCGTCACCGCGGGTCTCTTCCGCTTCGCGGTAGGCCTCGGCAAGCAGGACGCGACGCTGACGATCGGCATCGGCGCGAATCCCCTCGGCAAGCTCGCGGCCCTTGGCACGGTGCTCGCGCGCCTCGCGCTCACGCTCGGTGCTCATCCGCTCGAATACGCTGCGGTTGACCTCTTTGGGCAGGTCGATGGCCTTGACGCGCACGTCAAGCACCTCGATCCCCAGCTCCTTGCGCGCCATCCGGTCCAGCGAGCCGGTGATTTCTGCCATCAGCGCATCGCGCTCGCCGGATACCACCTCATGCAGGGTACGCTTACCGAACTGGTCGCGAAGCCCCGACTCCAGGCGACGAGACAGACGCTCGTCGGCGATCTGCTTGAGGCCAGAGGTCGCGGTATAGAAGCGCTCGGCATCCGCCACGCGCCATTTGGCGTAGGCATCCACCATGACCGCTTTCTTCTCCAGCGTCAGGAAGCGCGAGGTAGCCGAGTCGAGCGTCAGCAGACGTGCGTCGAATTTGCGCACCTGGTTCACGATCGGCATCTTCACATGCAGGCCGGGCTGGACATCCGCCTCGACCACCTTACCGAAACGCAGCAGCACAGCACGCTCGGTCTGCGCCACGATGTAGAAGCTGTTCCAGGCGACCAGCGCCAGAACCACGCCGACAATCAGGGCGATCAGCGACTTGTTGCTCATCAGCGGCTCTCCCTCGAACGCAGGTTACGCTGCTGCAGATCGTCGACGATCCGCGTTCCCATATCGCTGCCCGTCGCCGACTGCCCGGAAGAGCCGGAACCGGAGGCACTGCCGCCACGGTTATCGATCATCTTGTCCAAAGGCAGGTAGAGCAGGTTGTTCTGGCCGTTTTCACCGGTCACCAGAACCTTGCTGGTGTTGCTGTACATCTGCTGCATGGTGTCCAGGTACAGGCGCTGACGGGTTACCTCGGGCGCCTTGCGGTATTCGGCAAGCAGCTTGGTGAAGCGATCCGCCTCACCCTTGGCACGGGAAACCACTTCGTCGCGGTAACCGTTGGCATCCTCGAGGATGCGCTGTGCCTGACCACGTGCCTCGGGCACCACGCCGTTGGCGTAGGCTTCGGCCTGGTTCTTCTCACGCTGCTCGTCCTCGCGGGCACGGATCACGTCGTCGAATGCCTCCTGCACTTCACGTGGTGCCTGGGCGCTCTGGACGTTCACCTGGGTCACGGTGATGCCGGTGCGGTAGGTATCGAGGAACCGCTGCAGGCGCTCCTTGATCTCGCTGGCCATGGCGACACGCCCCTCGGTCAGCACCTGGTCCATCTCGGTGGAGCCAACCACATGGCGCAAGGCGCTTTCGGTCGCGTGCTGCAAGCTGACTTCCGGCTGATCCACGTTCAACACGAAGTCCTGCAAATTGCTGATCTTGTACTGAACGGTCAGCGGTACTTCGACGATATTTTCGTCCATGGTCAACATCTGGCCCTGCTTGCTGTAGGCACGCTCGCGGGTGACATTTTCCTGGAATTTGCGATCGATCGGCGGGAAATAGATGTTCAGGCCCGGACCTACGGTCTCGTAGTACTTGCCGAAGCGCAGCACCACGGCCTGCTCCTGCTCATCGACTACATAGATTGCGCTCCACAGCCAGAGCGCAGCGAGAATGACCAGCACGATGCCGACCAGACCGAAGCCGCCACCTCCCCTGCCATCACCGTCGGCGCCGCGCTTCTTGCCGCCGAAGAGACCATTCAGGCTCTCCTGTAATTTGCGGAAGGCCTCGTCGAGATCCGGCGGCCCCTTGCGGTCGCCACCACGGCGCCCCCCCCAAGGATCCTGATTATTCGAATTGCCACCCGGCTCATTCCAAGCCATAGCGCTCTCCATACTGATAACGAAGACGCACCGAAGGCGCGTCCGCCAATGCTACCGAATGCCCGACTCCGCCGGCAAAGCCGCCGGGTCGCGCTTTATTGCAAAGTATGTTGCTCGAGGAACTCGTTCGGCTGCAGCCCCGCCCGGCTCACCAGCCGATGCAACTCAACCCTCGGCAAACGCACTTCCAGCAGGCTGCTGCCTGTCTCGTCGTGCCCTTCGCTCAGAACCGCCCCCATGGCGAAAAACTGTGAACGCAGCCGCCCCAACTGTTGCGGCAACTGCAAAGTACCGACGAACAGGTCGTCGCCCAACAGCTCGGCGATGGCCTGGCGCAACAGATCGAGACCGCGGCCGTCACGGGCCGACAGCCAGACACGCTGCGGCTTGCCCTGGGCATCGCGCTGAAGCTGCGGCTCCATGCCGTCGAGCAGATCGAGCTTGTTGTACACCTCGAGCATCGGCAAGCCTTCCGCGCCGATTTCCCCCAGCACCGCCATGACCTGCTCCATCTGAGCCATGCGCTCGGGCTCATGGGCGTCGATCACATGCAGGAGAAGGTCGGCATTGCTCGATTCCTCGAGCGTCGCGCGGAAGGCTTCCACCAGTTTGTGCGGGAGATGCCGGATGAAGCCCACCGTATCGGCCAGCACCACCGGCCCCAAGTCATCCAGCTCGAGGCGACGCAAGGTGGGATCGAGGGTGGCGAACAACTGGTTGGCCGCATAGACATCCGAAGACGTCAGGGCATTGAACAGCGTGGATTTGCCGGCGTTGGTATAGCCGACGAGGGAAACCGAGGGGATATCGGCGCGCTTGCGGCCACGACGGGCCTGCTCGCGCTGCCCTCGCACCTTTTCCAGCTTCTGCTTGATCTGGCGGATGCGAACACGCAACAAGCGGCGGTCGGTTTCCAACTGGGTTTCACCCGGACCGCGCAGGCCGATGCCGCCTTTTTGCCGCTCCAGGTGAGTCCAGCCTCGAACCAGGCGGGTGCTCATGTGCTCCAGTTGGGCCAACTCGACCTGCAGCTTGCCTTCATGGGTGCGCGCGCGCTGGGCGAAAATGTCGAGAATCAGACCGGTACGATCCAGCACACGACATTCGAAGGCGCGCTCAAGATTGCGTTCCTGACTGGGCGTGAGCGTGTGATTGAAGATCACCAGCTCGGCCTGTTCGGCCTTGACCCGCTGCTGAAGTTCTTCGACCTTGCCGCTGCCGATCAGATACCTGGCGGTCGGCTGGGTACGCGGTACGCTGACGAAAGCCACCGTATCGGCTCCAGCCGAAAATGCCAGTTCCTGGAATTCCTGCGGGTCTTCACGCGCTTCGGGATCTTGGCCATCCAGATGAACCAGGATGGCCCGCTCACCACCACCGGGGCGCTCGAAGAACAAGGCGGGCTCCTATCAGGCGTTACCGGGCTCGGGCTGTTCGGATTCGGTCGCGCTGGGCAGACGCACCGGACGGCTCGGAACCACGGTCGAAATGGCGTGTTTATAGACCATCTGGCTGACAGTATTTTTCAGCAGAATCACGAACTGGTCGAAGGATTCGATCTGGCCTTGCAGCTTGATGCCATTGACCAGATAGATGGAAACCGGGACGCGTTCCTTACGCAAGGTGTTGAGGTAAGGGTCTTGTAGCGAATGCCCTTTTGACATGTGCCGCACTCCTTTAAGGGTTAAATCGTTGTAGTAATCAAAAACCAATGGCTTATGCCGCCCCACCCCCAAGGATAGACGGCAACTGGAAAGATCTCAGGTCAATATGGAGACCGACTCCAGGTATTTCAAGGCACGTGGCAGATTGTCGCGGGCCAGGCTGTCAAGCCAGTGCAGATTGGTCCAGCTGCGCAACCAGGTGAACTGTCGCTTGGCCAGTTGGCGCGTGGCAATGATGCCGCGCTCCTCCATCTCGTCCCGGGTCAGTCTGCCGTCCAGATAATCCCAGACCTGACGGTAACCCACTGCACGTATAGACGGCAGGCCAGCATGCAAGTCACTTCGTTCACGCAGAGTTTCGACCTCCCCGACAAAGCCCTGTTCCAGCATCAGCCGAAAACGCTGGGCAATGCGCTCATGCAATACTTGGCGCTGTGCCGGAGCGATGGCCAAGTGCGCGACAGTATAAGGCAAATGCCCAGTACCGGAGCCGTCTAAAGCGGGATTTTGCGCGGCCTGACGCTGGCGATGTGCTGTCATTGTCACTCCACTGACCCGGTAAACTTCCAGCGCCCGCGTCAGACGTTGCGGATCGTTGGGGTGGATGCGCGCCGCCGACTCCGGGTCCACTTCCTGCAATTCCCGGTGCAATGCGGCCCATCCCTCCACCGCCGCGCGCGCCTCCAGTTCGGCACGTACCGCCGGATCGGCGCTGGGCATGTCTGCCAGACCTTCCAGCAATGCCTTGTAATACAACATGGTGCCGCCAACGAGCAGCGGAATGCGGCCCGCTGCCGTGATTTCAGCCATCGCTGCCAGTGCATCGTCGCGGAACTCGGCAGCCGAATAACTTTCGGCAGGGTCACGAATATCAATCAGGCGATGAGGGAACTCCGCGAGCACGTCCTTCGACGGCTTGGCGGTGCCGATGTCCATGCCGCGATAGATCAGAGCCGAATCGACGCTGATCAGTTCGCAAGGCAATACCCGCGACAGCTCCAGGGCGAGGTCGGTCTTGCCGGCTGCGGTGGGGCCCATGAGGAAGATGGCGGGAGGAAGGGACATGGAGACGGTACGGGCAACAGACTTGACCTAAAGGCTACAGGTTTTGCCGGAAACCTGCAGCCAGAGGACTCAACGTCCGCGAAGAAACAGCTTGTCGAGGTCGTCCATGCCCAGCTGGGTCCAGGTCGGGCGGCCGTGGTTGCACTGACCGCTCCGCTCGGTGTGCTCCATGTCGCGCAGCAAAGCGTTCATTTCCGGAAGGGTCAGCCGCCGGTTGGCGCGGACCGCACCATGGCAGGCCATGGTCGCCAACAGCTCGTTGAGATGCGCCTGAATGCGGTCGCTGGTGCCGTACTCCAGCAGATCGGACAGGACGTCACGAACCAGCTGGGTCGCCTCGGCCTGTTTGAGCAGTGCAGGAATCTGTCGGATCGCCAGGGTTTCCGGGCCGAGGCGCTGCAATTCGAAGCCCAGCCGCTGGAACCAGCCGCCATGCTCCTCGGCGCAATCCGCCTCGCGCTGGCTGACCGCAATGGATTCAGGCACCAGCAACGGCTGACCACGCAAGCCCTCGCTGGCCATCGCCGTTTTCAGGCGCTCGTAGGTGATCCGCTCATGAGCGGCATGCATGTCTACCAGCACGAGTCCCAGCGCGTTTTCGGCCAGGATGTAAACACCCTTGAGCTGCGCCAGCGCATAACCCAGCGGCGGGATATCCCCGCTGTTGTCCGGCAAAGACGTGGAACGCTGGGCATCGGGCAAGGGCGAGAAGAACTCCCGGTAGGCGCCCTGGGCTTCCGCCAGCGAGGGAGGCGTCTCCCGAGGCGTCGGCACGTAACCACCACCCGTTCCACGCCAGGATGTAGTGGCCGTCGGCTGCTCCAGCACACTGGCCGCCAGGCTCATCTCGCCCTGCGGCCCGAATTCACCGGCCGCCGGACCACTCGGCCGAACGACGGCGGCCGTGGCTGCGGGCGGCGCCAATTGGTCCTCGGGGCGCACCTCACCCAAGGCACGGTGCAAGGTGCCATAGAGGAAGTCGTGGACCATCCGGCTGTCGCGGAAGCGAACTTCGTGCTTGGTCGGATGGACGTTGACGTCGACCACGGCGGGATCGACCTCGAGGAACAGCACGAAGGTGGGGTGACGGCCGTTGTACAGCACGTCGCGGTAGGCCTGGCGTACCGCATGCGCCACCAACTTGTCGCGCACCATGCGGCCGTTGACATAGAAATATTGAAGGTCCGCCTGGCTGCGCGAGAAGGTCGGCAGACCGACCCAGCCCCAGAGGTGCAAGCCATTGCGCTCGATCTCGATGGGTAGCGCCTGTTCGAGGAACGCCGGACCGCAAACGGAGGCCACACGGCGCGCACGGGCGATCTCATCGGGCGCTTCGTGCAATGCCAGGACGCTCTTGCCGTTGTGCCGCAAATGGAAGGCCACATCGAAACGCGCCAACGCCAGCCGCTTGATGACTTCCTGCAGGTGATCGAATTCGGTCTTTTCCGCACGCAGGAATTTGCGTCGCGCCGGCGTATTGAAGAACAGGTCGCGCACCTCCACCGAGGTGCCGACCGGATGCGCGGCGGGCCGCACGCGCGGCGCCATGTCCCGCCCTTCGGTTTCCACTTGCCAGGCCTGTTCGGCATCGCGGGTTCGGGAGGTGAGGGTCAGGCGGGCCACGGAGCTGATCGACGCCAGGGCCTCGCCCCGAAAGCCCAGGCTCATCACCCGTTCGAGGTCTTCCAGCTCGCGAATCTTGCTGGTGGCGTGACGCGCCAGAGCCAGCGGCAGATCGTCAGCGGGAATGCCGCCACCGTCGTCACGCACCCGCAGCAGCTTGATGCCGCCCTGCTCGACCTCGACATCGATGCGGCGAGCGCCGGCGTCCAGGCTGTTCTCCAGCAATTCCTTGATGACCGAAGCCGGTCGCTCGACCACCTCGCCCGCCGCGATCTGGTTGGCGAGCCGCGGACTGAGCAGTTGGATGCGCGGCAACACCGCCGGTTCCTCGAAGTGGCTCATGGTTGAGCCGCCAGGGCCGTCGCCGGAATGCTCAGGACCTGCCCGACCTTGATGACATCGTTTTTCAGGCCATTGGCCGTACGCAGCGCCGGCAGGCTGACCTGGTAACGCTGGGCGATCAGCGCCAGGCTTTCGCCGGACGTCACCACGTGCTCGTGCGGCGCCTGGGTGATCTTGCCCTCGTCGCGCAGCCAGGCGATGTAGGTGCCAGGCGGCGGATTGCGCTGGAAGAATTGGCGAATGCCGGTGTGGATCGAGCGCGCCAGCGATTGCTGATGGCTGGCGCTGGCCAGCTTGGCCGCCTCACCGGGATTGGAAATGAAGCCCGTTTCCACCAGGATCGAGGGGATGTCCGGCGACTTCAGCACCATGAACCCGGCCTGCTCCACCCGTCGTTTGTGCAGCGGTGTGATGCGCCCCATGCTGCTGAGGACCTTCTGCCCCACGTCTAGGCTGGAGGACAGCGAGGCGGTCATCGACAGATCGAGCAGCACGCCGGCGAGCATGCGGTCCTTGTCGTCCAGGGTCACGCTGCCGGCGCCGCCGATCAGGTCAGAACGGTTTTCATTGTCGGCCAGCCAGCGAGCGGTTTCCGACGTCGCGCCCCGATCAGAAAGGGCGAATACCGAGGCCCCGAACGCGCTGCTGCGCGGTGCGGCATCGGCATGCACGGAAACGAACAGGTCCGCGCCCTGCTTGCGGGCGATCTCGGTGCGCTTACGCAAAGGAATGAAGTAATCGCCAGTTCGCACCAACTCGGCACGGAAACCTTTTTCCGCGTTGATCTGGCGCTGCAGCTCCTTGGCGATGGCCAGCACCACGTCTTTTTCCCGCGCCCCTTTCGGGCCGATGGCCCCCGGGTCTTCCCCACCGTGGCCGGCATCGATGGCAATGACGATATCGCGCTTGGCATTGGGCATCGCTGGCAACTTCACCGCCGGCTGAGTCGGCGTCACCGGGGTCTGCGGAACGGAAGCTGTAGTAGTAGCCGGCACCTTGGGAGCGGTATCGGCGCCCTGGTCGAACAGGTCGACGACCAGGCGATGGCCGTACTGCTGGTTTGGCGCCAGGGTGAAACTCTTCGGGTCGACCGCCGCGGAAAGGTCGAGCACCACCCGCAGGTCGGTGGGCGTGCGCTGCGCGGAGCGAATGCTCGTGATCGGCGTATTGCTGAGGGAAAGCTGCTCGAGCTGAGTGGCGAGCTGCGCACCGTTGACATCAATGACGATGCGGTTAGGCGCGGTCAGGGTGAATACGTTGTGCTGCACCGGCCCGGACAGATCGAAGACCAGACGGGTGTTGTCCGGAGCCCGCCACAGGCGTACGCCACGCACCTCGGTGGCCGCCAGGGCATCCGCGGCCACGGCCGCAAGCAGGACCCCCAAACCGGCGAACATCGCGCGCAAGCGCATACCCAACCCCATTATGTTTTTCATGCTCCCATGGCCAATGCGGCACACCAGGCTTCGCCACGCGCACCTTGCGCTTCCAGGCGAAGCGAACGGCCACCCATTTGCGGACTAATGGTAATGTCCAGGTCGGCCTTTGGCAAAACGCCGGCACCCCGCTGGGGCCATTCAACCAGACACAGGGCGTCGCCCTCGAAATAGTCGCGAATCCCCAGGAACTCCAACTCTTCCGGATCGGCAAGACGATACAGGTCGAAGTGATAGACCCTCGCTTCACCGACTTCGTAAGGCTCGACCAGTGTGAACGTCGGGCTCTTGACCGCCCCCGCATGCCCCAGCCCGCGCAGGATGCCGCGCGACAGGGTGGTCTTGCCGGCACCGAGATCGCCATGCAGATAGATCACCCCGCGTCCGGCGGTGGCCTCGGCGATGCGTGCCCCGAGCTCGAGCATCGCCGCTTCGTCGGCAGCGAACAACGTCATTTCAGACACGGCGACTGCTCCTCCAGCAGTTGACGAACGGTAGCGATCAGATCACCCGCGGCCAGCCCCCGCCCCAGCGCACCCACCTGTTCGCCGGCAGCGGCGTGCAGCCAAACGGCCAGGCAGGCCGCTTCGAAAGCGGGCAGCCCCTGCGCCAGGAGCGCGCCGGTCAGGCCGGCCAGGACATCGCCGAGCCCGGCACTGGCCATGGCCGGATGGCCCCGGTCGCAGAGTGCCAGCCGCCCGTCCGGTGCCGCCACCAGACTGCCGGCGCCCTTGAGCACCACGACTGCCTGGTAGCGCGCCGCCAATGCCCTGGCCGCGGCGGGACGGTCCCCTTGGATAGCCTGGACGGATTGCCCCAGTAAACGGCTGGCCTCCCCCGGATGCGGCGTGATCACGCAACCTTCCGGCAAAGAGACAGCGCCAGCCGCCAACAGATTCAACGCATCGGCATCCCAGACCTGGGCCAGCCCGACGCCGGCCACCGCCGAAAGCAGGCTGCGCCCCCAGGCCATCTGCCCGAGGCCCGGCCCGACCACCAGCACATCCGCCCGCTCGACGAGGGGAAGCAACTGGTTCGCCGACGCCACGGCGACAGCCATCACTTCCGGACGACGCGCCAACACAGCAGGCACGTGCTCGGCACGGGTCGCCAGGGAGACCATGCCGGCACCGGTGCGCAAAGCGCTTTCGGCCGCCAGCAGAGCAGCACCGCCCATGCCCCGGTCGCCGCCAACCACCAGCAGATGGCCATATTGCCCCTTGTGAGCCGTACGTGGGCGCGGCGCCAGTCTAGGTAAGCTTGAAGAGGCCAGCCGAATCGCTTGCACCGGTGTCTGAGCGACGATTGTGGCGTCACCCTGCAGATCGTCGAACACCAGCTCGCCGACCAAGGCCGGCGCCTCGGCGGTGAACAAGCCAAGTTTCAGCCCGATGAAGGTCACCGTCAGGTCGGAGCGCACCGCAACACCCAGGACCCGTCCGGTATCCGCGCAAAGCCCGGAGGGAATATCCACCGCCAGCACCGGCGCCTCGCTGGCGTTCATCAGACGAATCGCCTGGGCATAGGGCTCACGTACATCGCCGCTCAGGCCGGTACCGAGCAAGGCATCCACCAGTACCCCGTGCAGGGCGGCGCATTCGCTCCACGCCTGGATGGGGACGCCAGCGGCGCGCGCCTCGGCATGGGCCAGAGCCGCATCACCGGACAGTTGTGCCGGATCGCCTACGGCCAACACCTGCACCTGCCAGCCGGCGCGCCGGGCCAATACCGCCACTAGGTAGCCATCACCCGCATTGTTGCCGCGCCCCGCCAGCACGGTCACGCAGCCAGCATCCGGCCAGCGCCGGCGTAACGCGCGCCAGGTGGCATGGGCTGCCCGCTGCATCAATTCGAAACCGGGCGTACCCGCGGCAATCAGCCGGGCATCCAAGTCGCGGACCTGGGCGGCGGTGTGCAATCTCGTGGGGAAATCGTCGTGAGGATGCGGCATAGGTCGGCAGGATTCGGCGGCAGCGGCGAGGTCTGGCAGAATTATACGCACCTCGGTCCCGCGTTTCCCTGTCCCGCATGTCTATCCCCCTCGATGATCTTGCCGCACTCGCACACTCCATCAAGGAGTGGGGGCGCGAGCTGGGCTTCCAGCAGGTCGGCATCGCGGGCGTCGATCTGGCCGAGCATGAAGCCCATCTGCAACGCTGGCTGGACGCCGGCTACCACGGCGAGATGGACTACATGGCGGCTCACGGCACCAAGCGTTCTCGCCCCGCCGAGCTGGTCCCGGGCACCCTGCGGGTGATTTCGCTGCGCATGGACTACCTGCCGGGCGACACCCTCATGGCGCAGCGGTTGGCCGAGCCGGAGAAGGCCTATGTCTCGCGCTACGCCCTCGGACGCGACTACCACAAGCTGATCCGCAAGCGCCTGCAGCAACTGGCCGAACGCATCCAGGCGGCCATCGGCCCGCTCGGCTACCGCGCCTTCGTCGACAGCGCCCCAGTGCTGGAAAAGGCCATCGCGGAACAGGCCGGGCTCGGCTGGATCGGCAAGAACACCCTGGTGCTCAACCGCAAGGCCGGCAGTTACTTCTTTCTCGGCGAGTTGTTCGTCGACGTGCCGCTACCCGTCGATGCACCCCACGGCAGCGAACACTGCGGGCGCTGCAGCGCCTGCCTGGACATCTGCCCGACCGCCGCCTTCGTCGGGCCCTACATGCTGGATGCGCGACGCTGCATTTCCTACCTGACCATCGAACTCAAGGGCAGCATTCCCGAAGCGCTGCGTCCACTGATCGGCAATCGGGTGTTCGGCTGCGACGATTGCCAGATCGTCTGTCCTTGGAACCGCTTCGCCCGCCCCAGCGCGCAAGGCGACTTCCAGCCACGCCACGGCCTGGACAACGTGGAGCTGGCCGCGTTGTTTCTGTGGAGCGAAGAGGAATTCCTTAGCCGCACCGAAGGCTCGCCGCTGCGCCGTGCCGGCTACGAACGCTGGCTACGCAACCTGGCCGTAGGGCTGGGCAACGCCCCAGCGACGATTCCGGTGATCGAAGCCCTGAAAGCCCGGCGCGAGCATCCGTCGGAACTGGTGCGAGAGCATGTGGAATGGGCGCTCGCCCGCCATGGCGAGCGCTGACGCGATCAGTACTTGATGAAGTGTTCGCGGTAGTGGCGGAGCTCCGCGATCGACTCGCGAATGTCGTCCAGTGCCAAGTGCACGCCGCCTTTCTTGAAGCTGTCGCGAACCTGCGGCGCCCAGCGGGCGGCCAACTCCTTGAGGGTGGAGACATCCAGGTTGCGGTAGTGGAAATAGGCTTCCAGCTTCGGCATCCGGCGATAGAGGAAGCGACGATCCTGGCAGATGCTGTTGCCACAGATCGGCGATTTACCCTTCGGTACCCACTTTTCCAGGAACTCCAGCGTCATCGCCTCGGCCTGCGCGGTATCGATGCGGCTCTCCCGCACGCGCTGGGTCAACCCGCTCTGCCCATGGGTCCGGGTATTCCACTCGTCCATGCCCGCGAGAATCTCGTCGCTCTGGTGGATGGCGATCACCGGTCCTTCGGCAAGCACATTCAGGTCGCTGTCGGTAACGATGGTGGCCATTTCGATGATGACGTCGCGATCGGGGTCGAGGCCGGTCATCTCGAGGTCGATCCAGATCAGGTTCTGCGGGTTCTGCATGGGGGTACTCCTCGGCTAGGTGCGCAGTTTAGCGGTTTTCTTCGAGGCCAGCAGGCACTGCGCCATCCATCCGCCAGACCAACAGGCGAGACTGCCGCCAGTCCTCCAGCGGGATTTCCTCCGAGGGCGCCACGCCGGGAACGGCGAACGAATTGCTGACCAGCAATGCCTCCGGTTGCATTTCCGCCTGCGCCTTGCGCCACAGCGCTGCCATCGGCGCCGGAGAGAGGAAGCAATAAACGACGTCGAAGACCGCCAGATCGATTTTCCACAAGCTCAGATAGCGCACCCGGCAGTTACCGAGCGGCAGACTGCGCAACCAGGCCACCAAGAAGACCAGCGGCGCTGTCTCGACACCGACGAAGTGTCCCTGGGGATACCGCTTCGCCAGACGGCACAGGGTCCCGGCCAACCCGCAACCGAGGTCGACGAAAGCGAACCCCGGCGCCTGCCCGGCGAGCAACTCGTCCAGCTTCCGCTCGCACGCCTTGCCGCTGAGATACAACGGTACCCGCTCGCCGAAGCTGTTCCAGTTCACCAGCAACAGGACGAGAAAACCCAGGAGATAAGCCCAGGGCGGCAACGCCGACGTTATCGCCAGCACCAGCCCCGGCACGAAGAGCAGATTGATCGGCAGCCACCAGCGCGACAGCCCCAACCAAACACCCAGCCCGGCAGCCAGCGCGCCCTGGGCCAGCGCCGCCTGCATCAGCGTGGGGCGCCAGCCGGACAGTCCGGACAGCAGTTGCAGAGAAGCGAACACCAGCGCCACGGCGACAAGCTGACAGAGCAACGCCAGCAAAGCCGGAAATCTGTTGCGCAGCCGCGCGATCATCATGGAGCCCTCGAATGGTTCGGCGCCAGTGTAGCCAAGCCGGGACCGCCGTCCGCAATGGCCCATGCTAAACTCGCTGCCGCTTTTTCGCTCACCTCACTCGGACGCCAAATGGCCAAACGCCACCTCAGTCGCCGGCAAAGCTGGCGCATCGAGAAAATCCAGGAAGAACGCGCCGCCCGCGCAGCCAAACGCGAATCGCGCGCCCTCGAAGAGCTGGAGGGCGGCGATCTCGGCCCCGAGCAGACCGGCCTGGTGATCGCCCATTTCGGCGTTCAGGTGGAAGTCGAGGCGCAAGAAGGCGATCAGGCCGGTCAGGTATTCCGCTGCCATCTGCGCGCCAACCTGCCGACCCTGGTGACCGGCGACCGCGTGGTCTGGCGCCCCGGCAACCAGGGCGACGGAGTGATCGTGGCGCAACTGCCACGTACCTCCGAGCTGTGCCGACCGGACATGCGCGGCCAGCTCAAGCCGGTGGCGGCCAACGTCGACCAGATCGTGGTCGTCTTCGCGCCGCGCCCCGAACCCCATGCCAATCTGATTGATCGTTACCTCATCGCCGCCGAACATGCGGGCATCAGCCCGCTGCTGCTGCTGAACAAGGCCGATCTGGTGGATGAGGAAAACGCCGCGTCGCTGGACGCGCTGCTGAATGTCTATCGCCAGCTCGACTATCCCCTGCTGGAAGTGTCCGCGCACCAGGGCGGCGGCATGGCCGATCTACAGACCAAGCTGGACGGGCACGTCAGCGTCTTCGTCGGGCAGTCCGGCGTGGGCAAGTCGTCGCTGGTGAACAGTCTGCTGCCGGGCATCGACACCCGTGTCGGCGCGCTCTCGGAAATCACCGGCAAGGGCACCCACACTACCACCACCGCCCGACTGTTCCACTTCCCCGGCGGCGGCGAGCTGATCGACTCCCCCGGCATTCGCGAATTCGGCCTTGGCCATGTCAGCCGCGATGACGTCGAGGCAGGCTTCATCGAATTCCGCGACCTACTCGGCACCTGTCGCTTCCGCGACTGCAAGCACGACCGCGAACCCGGCTGCGCTCTGCTCAAGGCGGTGGAAGAGGGCCGCGTCCAACCGCAACGCATGGCCAGCTATCGGCACATCATCGCCAGCCTGCCGGAGCCCGAATACTGATCGAGCTTCAGCGTTACTGCCCCTCGACCTGCTCGAACTTGAGCACGCCATCCTCGAAGATATTCAGCTTCTGACGCAGCTCGCGCGGCTGCATTGGCCCATCGGGAGCGGTCGATGCCGGGGATTCCACACCCGCACCGGCATCGGCCGGCGGCTTCGCCTCCTGGCGTTCCTGACCGCTGTCCTGCTCCCCTTCGATCTCCCGCTGGGCGCGCTTGGTGAGCACGATGATGTCGATACGTCGGTTGACCGGATTCAGCGGGTTTTCACGATCGAACAGGGCCGACGAAGCATAGCCCACCACCCGCGCCACCTGCTCTTCCGGGTAGCCGCCGGCGACCAGCGCCCGCCGCGCTGCGTTGGCGCGGCTGGATGACAGTTCCCAGTTGCCAAAGTCACCTCGGCCGGCGAACGGCTTGGCATCGGTGTGTCCGCTGATGCTGATCTTGTTCGGCACCGCCTTGATGGTCTCGGCCATGGCCAGCAGGATGTCTTCGAAATAGGGTTGCAGTTCGGCACTGCCAAGGGCGAACATCGGCCGGTTCTCGGCATCCATGATCTGGATGCGCAGCCCGTCCTGGGTGATTTCGAACAGAATCTGATCCTTGAAGCGCTGCAACTCGGGGTTCTGCTCGACTTTGTTCTGCAGCTCCTGCAACAACAGTTCGAGCCGCTCGTGCTCGATCTGCTCGGCCATGCTTTCGACCTGATCAGGGCTCACTTGCACCGCTTCCTTGTCTACCTTGGACTCGTCCACCAGGGAGTCCTGCATCTCCGGGTTCAACGTCTTGTCCGGCGCAGGGGTCGGCGTGCCTCCGAGGTCGATGGCGTAGGGGCTGGCGCTTTCAGAGAAACCGATAGGGTCCTGGAAGTAACCGGAAATGGCTTTTTTCTGCTCTGGCGTTGCCGATGACATCAGCCACATCACCAAGAAGAAAGCCATCATCGCCGTGGCAAAGTCGGCGAATGCAATCTTCCAGGCGCCACCATGATGACCGGCAGCACTCTTCTTGACCCGTTTGACGATGATCGGCTGGTTGTTATCCATGGCTTAACGACCGCGAACAGCCTGCTCCAGCTCGGCAAAGGTCGGGCGGTGCGCGGGGAAAAGCACCTTGCGACCGAACTCCACCGCAAGCGACGGTGGCATTCCGGAAGCCGAAGCCACCAGCGTGGCCTTGACCGCTTCGAACAGGTTCAGCTCTTCCTTGGCATCATGTTCCAGCGCCGCGGCGAGCGGGCCGAAGAAGCCATAGGAGGCGAGAATACCGAGGAAGGTACCGACTAATGCCGCACCCACCTTGTAACCGATGGTTGCGTTGTCCGCCTCAGCCAGGATCGACATGGTGATCACAATACCCAACACCGCCGCCACGATCCCCATCGCCGGCAGGCCGTCGGCAATCCGGGAAACGGCATGGGACGGATGCTCCAGCTCCTCCTTCAGGCTGGCCAGCTCCATGTCGAACAGGCCTTCCAATTCATGTGGTGCCATGTTCCCGGAAGACATGATGCGCAGGTAGTCGCAGATATAGGCCGTCAGCCGCTCATCCTTCATTACGGCCGGATACTTGCTGAATATGGGACTGGCGTTCGGGTCTTCGATGTCCGCTTCGATGGCCATCATCCCTTCACGACGGCTCTTGTTGAGAATCTCGTAGAGCATGCTCAGTACCTCCAGATAGAAGGTATGCGTGAAGCGCGTGCTGAACATCTTCAGCGATTTCTTGAACACCAGCATGGTGGTACTACCAGGGTTGGCCTGGAGGAAACCGCCGAGCGCCGCACCACCGATAATCAACACCTCGAAGGGGTGAATGAGCGCGCCGATCTTGCCGCCGGAAAGCACGAATCCGCCGAGCACGCTGGCGAAGACGACGATAATGCCGATGATTTTTGCCATAGAGGATTGCTAGTGAGAGCCAGAAGGAAGGGTTTTAAAAATGACCCTTCTAATTATCGGAACTTATGCGCCAGACTATAGGCTGATCGGACGAAAAGCCAGTTGGCCCCCTCTACATGACGCCTCAGTCCCTACCGCGCAACCTCGAAGCCTGGGTCAAATACCTGGATGCGGTACGCCTGCCGATTGCCGAAGAGAACCATGCACAGGTGCTGAGAGCGCTCGGCGACAGCCGTCGCTCGCTACGCGATATCGCCGACCTGCTGCAGGGCACGCCGGCCATGGCACTGATCGTTCTGCGTGAAGCCAACAGCCATGGCAGCCAGCTCGGCGAGCCTGCGGAAAGCCTGGAAGTCGCCCTCACCCGCCTAGGGCTGAAACGCGCCGAAACATTGCTACAGCGACTTCCGCCTCTTCCCCGCAAGGACATTCCGCTCGCCCTGCGCCAATTGCAATTAATTAGCCAGCACGCCACGCAGCAGGCCAACGGACTGTTCGCAGCACGACTGGCGCGACTCTGGCAGGAGATTCATTGGGGCAGCCTGCTGTTTCTCGCACCGCTCTGGCCATTGGCGGCCGCCCAGCCACATCTGCTCGAAACCTGGGAGCAGCGTGTCATGGCCAAGGGCGAACCGGCCAGCAAGGTGGAACGCGACCTGTTCGGCACGGCGCTGCTGCCGCTGTGCCTGGCACTGGCCGAACGCTGGCGGCTGCCGGACTGGATCATCCAGGGCTACCGCCTGCTGGCCAATGATCACCGACTGCTGGTCAAGGCCCTGCACATCGCCCGCGACAACGAACACCCCCTGCAACAGCAGCACCGGCTCGACGACGATCCGCCGCTACGGCGCTGGCTGACCCAGCCAGCCAACACCATCCTGCTGGCCAACGGCCTCGCACTGTCCGCCCATCAGGCCTGGGATAGTCCGCACCTGCTGCGCTGGCAACGCCTGGCGGGGCTCTACTTACAGCTGCCACTGGGCGACGTGCAGCAAGCGATCCACCAGCAGGCGGCGCAAAGCGCACGGCAGCACGCCGAACAGGGACTCTGGCATCCCGCCGAGGCCCTGCTCTGGCCTTGGAGCACCCGACGCCTCAGTCCCCGCCCCACAACCGCACCAACGCCCAAATCCGACGCCCTGGGCGCATGGCGCAAGCAATGCGCATTGTTGCTCCAGGAGCCAACGCCCTTCGCCAACGTGCCGCAACTCACCGCCTGCGCCGGCGCTGCACTGGAAGCCTGCGGCCTGAAGCGGATCATGCTGCTGCTCGCCGACCGCCAGCACAGCCGCCTGCAGGCCCAGTTCATCGCCGGCCTGCCTCGGCAGGCACTCGGCCTGTCCCTGGATCCGGCACAGAGCCAGGTCCTGCGCCGCTTGCTCGCCGAGCCGGGGCAACTGCGCCTGACTCCAGACAATAGCGCGCAGTTCTCCGCGATGCTGCCCGGCAATCTCAAGTCCCTGTTTTCCGGCGATCAATTGCTGCTGCGTTCGCTGGCGAACAATGGGCGCGTCGTGATGCTGCTGGTCGCCGATCAGAGCGGCGCCCCTTTCGCCGACGTCACCCTGCAGGCCTTCACCAAGACCGCGCAGTGCATCGAGCGTGCCCTAGGCGCCTTCGCCCGACGCAGCCGCTGACAGCCACGACTGCATCCGCGGCGCTTTCCGTTACAATCCCACCCTCTTTGACTTCCGGAGGCCCGAATGTCCGCCTTCTCATCCTTGCCGCTGGTTATCGAGCCAGCCGATCTGGCTGCACGCCTCCAGGCGCCGGAGCTGATCCTGGTGGACCTGACCAGCCCGGCCCGCTATGCCGAAGGGCATATCCCCAGAGCCCGTTTCGTCGACCCCAAGCGCACCCAACTGGGCCAACCACCGGCGCCCGGCCTGCTGCCACCGCAAGCGCAACTGGAAACCCTGTTCGGAGAACTGGGCCATCGCCCGGATGCGGTCTACGTGGTCTATGACGACGAAGGCGGCGGCTGGGCAGGGCGTTTCATCTGGTTGCTCGACGTGATCGGCCACGGTCGCTACCACTACCTCAATGGCGGGCTGCACGCCTGGCTCGCCGACGGCCGCGAACTGTCCCGCGAAGTCCCGGCGCCAGTCGGCGGCCCGCTGCCGCTGACCCTGCATGACGCGCCCACCGCCACCCGTGAGTACCTGCAAAGCCGCCTCGGCGCCCACGACCTGGCGGTCTGGGATGCGCGCGCTCCCGGCGAATACCGGGGTGAGAAGGTTCTCGCGGCAAAAGGCGGCCACGTGCCCGGCGCGATCAACTTCGAGTGGACCGCCGGCATGGACCCGAGCCGGGCCCTGCGTATCCGCGATGACATCGCCGACGTGCTGAACGCCCTGGGCATTACCGCGGACAAAGAAATCATCACCCACTGCCAGACCCACCACCGCTCCGGCTTCACCTATCTGGTGGCCAAGGCGCTCGGTTATCCGCGCGTGAAAGGCTACGCCGGCTCCTGGTCGGAGTGGGGCAACCATCCCGACACCCCGGTCGAGGTCTAAGGAATCGCCATGTCCATCAAAGATCGCCTGTTCATCCTCAGCCAGTACCTGCTGCCACATCACCTGGTGTCGCGCCTGGCCGGCTGCCTCGCCGAATGCCGCGTCCCATGGATCAAGAACCCCTTCATCAAGTGGTTCGCCCGGCATTTCGACGTCGACATGAGCCAAGCCCTGGTCGAAGACCTCACCGCCTACGAGCACTTCAACGCCTTCTTCACCCGAGCCCTGAAGAGCGACGCGCGCCCGCTCGACCCGACGCCCAACGCCATTCTCTGCCCCACCGACGGTGCCATGAGCCAGCTCGGCCCGATCGAGAGCGGCCGCATCTTCCAGGCCAAGGGCCACAACTTCAGCGTGCTCGAACTGCTGGGCGGCGACGCCGAACGCGCCGCGCCCTTCATGGGCGGCGACTTCGCCACCATCTACCTGTCGCCGCGGGACTACCACCGCGTGCACATGCCGCTCGCCGGCACCCTGCGCGAGATGATCTACGTGCCGGGACGCATCTTCTCGGTGAACACCGTCACCGCGCAGAACGTGCCGGAGCTGTTCGCCCGCAACGAACGGGTGGTCTGCCTGTTCGATACCGAGCGCGGGCCGATGGCGATGGTGCTGGTGGGCGCCATGATCGTCGCCAGCATCGAGACGGTCTGGGCCGGCCTGGTGACGCCGCCCAAGCGCGAACTCAAGACCTTCCGCTACGACGAAGCCGCTCGCGCGCCGATCCATCTGGAAAAAGGCGCAGAAATGGGCCGTTTCAAACTGGGCTCCACGGTGATCCTGCTGTTCGGCCCCGAACAGGTTCGCTGGACCGAAAGCCTCGCCGCCCTGAGCCCTGTCCGCATGGGCGAATGCCTGGGCCAGGCCCGCTCCGCCTGAGCCGTCGGGCGGCCCCGGCCGTCCGGCGAACGAATCCGCAAGCACTCGACGATGACCGTACTCGCCACTTTCTGGGCGCGCCTGCTGCATGTGTTCGGCTGGCGCGCCAACGCCACCAGCCACCTAGAAAAAACCCTGTCGGCCCTGGGTGCCTTTTGCGGCATCGGGCTGATCTATGCCGTCACCCATTGGCTGTTGCCCAGCGAAGCCGCGCTCTGGGTCGTCGCCTCCATGGGCGCCAGTGCCGTCCTGCTGTTCGCCGTACCCCACGGCGTACTGTCGCAGCCTTGGGCGGTGCTCGGCGGGCAATGCCTTTCCGCCGTGATTGGCGTGGCCTGCGCCCGCTGGCTCCCGGACAGCCCGCTGGCACCGGCCCTGGCCGTGGCACTGTCGATCCTGGCCATGCATTACACCCGCTGCATCCACCCACCGGGCGGAGCCACTGCCCTGACCGCCGTGGTCGGTGGGCCGGCGATCCATGACCTCGGCTTCAGCTTCGTTCTCCTGCCGGTGCTGATGAACGTCAGCGTGATTCTGCTCGCCGCCTTCCTCTTCAACAGCCTGTTCCCCTGGCGCCGCTACCCGGTGGCACTGGCGCGCCTGCCCGAGCCGCCGAAAGCGCCATCCGGCATGGCACCGGAAGACTTCTACCACGCCCTGCGCCAGGTCGATTCCTACATCGATATCCAATTCGACGACCTCTTGGAAATCATGCAACTGGCCGAACAGCACGCCCGCGCGCAACGCCTCGAAGCGGACGACATCCTGCTCGGCGCCTGCTACAGCAATGCTCTGCCAGGCGCCGGCTGGGCCGTGCGCCAGGTGATCGATGACGCACCGAAGCAGCGTGGCCGGCGCGATTTGGTTATCTACAAAGTGGTGGCGGGCGCCGGCCAGGGCAACACCGGCGTCTGCCGTCGCCTGGACATGGCCAATTGGGCCGCCCATGCCGTGGCCACGGAAGGTAAGGGCTGGATTCGGGTCAGCCCGGAAGAATCCGCCCAACGCGCCGCACAAAGCTAAGGTGGTCGGAACGGGAACGTATCAGGAGGAGTCGAAAAAGCAGGCCGCAGACAGCGGCAAGATGCCACAAGGCCACTATCAAATGGCTGCGAGTCAAGTGTGATGCTGCTAGAGTTTCGGAAATCCTTTTAGACAGCGGTCACACACTGAGGCCGAGGAGTGTCCAAATCTACATGGATAAACAGAGCCCTCACCTGCTGCTACGCGTCCCCACTCCCACCCAGCCGAGCCTGTCTTTCTGCGACGCAACGCCTCGCGACCTGAAACGCTGGCTGGACGGGCTGCCGAAGGCCAATATCGGGGAAACCGCCCGCCAGCTCTACCAGGGGCTGGTCGAACTCAATCAGTTGGTGACGCCGAGCACCAACAGACTGCAGTTGTTGGAACTGTTACGTCCCGAGGTGCACTTCGTCTGCCAGCACCTGGAACGGCACTTTCTCAACCAGGCCATCGTGCTGGACGACCGCCCGCGCAAGGTCGCCAACCTCTGCCAGGCCCTGCAGAACCACCTGGCGCTCGGCTACAAGCTGATCATTTCCCGTGTGGTTCAGCGCTTCACCCGCGAACGTGCCCAATTGCTCACCATCGCCCTGCAACGCGCCGGCCATAGCCTGTGCGGCCCGCTGGTGCGCTCCAACCAGTTGTATTGCCCGGTGCCGGAAGGCCTCTGGCTGGAATTGCACCAGATCTACCAGATCGCCCGCAGTCACGATCTGCACCGGCTGGTGGTGCGCGATCCGCTGACTCGCCACACCCAGGGACTGAGCGTCGAACAGACCTACCTCATCGCCCTGTTGCTGGGCTGCGCCCGCTGCAACCAGATGCGTCAACAAGGCATCGCCCGGCTGGCCGACATGCTGGAGACTTGGTGCACCCTGGCACGCCTGCAAAGCCCCGACACCCCCACGAGCCTGTTCCTCGTCGCTCCCCAGGTGGACGGGCCGCCGCGCTACCGGTCGCTATTCCAGAACGAACCCCGCGACAACCTGCTCGGCATGAACCCGGAACCGCTGGTCGATGCCATCAAAGAGTATCTGCTGCTCGCTCCCGAGGATCGCCCCAAGGCACGGCTTCAGGTACCTGAAGGGTTCAGCCTGGACCTGCTACAGCACCTCAGCTCGGCCTGGGGCGACATTTCCGAACGCACCTTCCAGCGCAATCCCGGCCAGGGCACGCTGACGCTGTGCATCGGTATGTCTGCCCTGCATTACTTCCTGGCCGGCCGCCGGCCTTTCGCCGATGTGCTCAAACAGGAAGCCCAGCCGGTGCAATTCAAGCCGGTCACCGGTGGCCCGGACGTTTGGAGCAAGGCCTTCGATGCCCAGCCGCAGACCCAATGGGAGGCCGGCCTGCCGCTGGAGGAAATCGAGTACAAGGTGGAAAAACCCGGCACCGCCACTGTGTCGAGCGCCAGCCAGGAGGAGAACCATCCCACCTACGAATTGCCCATCGTCAATCACAGCCCCGGCGGCTATTGCCTGGCATGGCCCAAGGAAGTGCCGGGCCAGTTGCAAGCCGGCGAGCTGCTCGGCGTCCAGGACACCCCGGGCCAGGATTGGAGTGTCGCCGTGGTGCGCTGGATCAGGCAGGTACGCGGCGGCGGCACGCAGATGGGGATCGAGCTGATAGCCCCCCAGGCTCAGCCCTGTGGCCTGCAACTGGTACGCAAGACCGAACAGAGCAGCCAATACCTACGCGCTCTGTTGCTGCCGGAAATCAGCGCGATTTCCCGCCCATCGACGCTGATTACGCCGCGTCTGCCATTCCAGGAAGGCAGTAAGGTCATGATCAACCTGCACGGCGACGAACGCCGCGCCGTACTCAGCCAACGGCAGACCAGCACCGGCAGTTTCAGCCAGTTCGAATACCGGGAAGTCGACCGCTCCCTCACAGAACGAGGGACGCCCGTCACAGCCCAAGGAACCCAGGCGAGCAGTGGCGAGGAAGACTTTGACTCACTTTGGAAGTCACTGTAGATTGCCGGCACACCTGATTTTGTCGCTTTTTCGCGCCCGGTTCGGCGCGGTCTGACTTATGGCCATCGAAAAAAAAACCATTCGACTGTTGCTTCTGGAAGACTCGCAGAACGAGGCCGAGCGCCTCGTCAGTCTGTTCCGTAACGCCGGCCACGCTACCCGCGTCCACCGCCTGACCTCCAGCGAGGATCTCAGCGAAGCCCTGCAACAGAGCTGGGACCTGCTGATCGCCGCACCCAGCAGCGAGAATCTCGACCCCACCGAAGCGATCCACACCATTCGCCGCCTGTCCAAGGACATCCCCTTCATCCAACTGGTGGCGGGCAACGATTCCGACGACATCACCGAAGCGCTCGCCATGGGCGCCCAGGATGCCCTGCCGCAAGGCGAAGACGAACGTCTGGTGATGGTCGCCAACCGCGAGCTGGCCAACCTGGAAGAGCGCCGTGCCCGACGCATGGCCGAAGTGGCCCTGCGCGAGGCGGAAAAACGCTGCCAGTTGCTGCTGGAAAGCTCCGTGGACGCGATCGCCTACGTCCACGACGGCATGCACATCTACACCAACCGCGCCTACCTGGAGCTGTTCGGCTACGAAGACGCCGACGAGCTGGAAGGCATGCCGCTGATCGACCTGATCGCCAGCTGCGACCAGGGCAACTTCAAGGAATTCCTGAAGAACTACCGCAGCGCCGAGGGTAATGCCGAGCTGAACTGCTCCGGCATCCGCTCCGATGGCCAGGGCTTCCAGGCGAACATGACGTTCTCGCCGGCCACCTACGACGGCGAACCCTGCATCCAGCTCGTCATCCGCACCGAAAGCGGTAACGCCGAACTGGAAGAAAAGCTGCGCGAAATCAGCAGCCAGGACCTGGTGACCGGCCTGTTCAACCGCAACCACTTCCTCGAATTGATGGATGCCGCCGCCGAGCGCGCGGTGAATGCCGGTCAGCCGGCGAGCCTGGGCTACATCCGGGTCGACCGCTACGCCGCCATACTGGCCGACATCGGCATCGCCGGCATCGACCTGCTGCTGACCGACCTGGCCAACCTGCTGCGCGCCCACTTCGCCGGCGACGCCCAACTGGCCCGCTTCGGCGATGACGTCTTCACCGTGCTACAGCCCGGTATGACACCCGAACAGGCCGCTCCCGGCCTTTCCAGCCTGTTGAAGAAAGTGGAGGCCCATCTGTTCGACGCGGGCGGCCGGACTGTCCAGACCACCCTGACGATCGGCGCCGCCGGGCTCAACGAGAAAACCGCCAAGGCCCAGGAAGTCATCGATCGCGCGCACCGCTGCGCCGACGAACTGGCCGACGGCAACGCCCTGAAGCTGTTCAACCCGGCCGACGAACTGGCCGCCGCGGCCAACCGCGGCAACGTCGTCGCCATGGTCCAGCAGGCGCTGGAGAACAACAGCTTCCGCCTGCTGTTCCAGCCGATCATCAGCCTGCGCGGCGACACTCACGAGCACTACGAAGTGCTGCTGCGTCTGCTCAATCCGCAAGGCGAAGAGGTCCCCCCGAACGACTTCCTGAACGCCGCCAAGGAATCCGGGCTGGCCGAGAAGATCGACCGCTGGGTCGTGCTCAACTCGGTCAAGCTGCTCGCCGAACACCGCGCCAAAGGCCACAGCACCCGACTGTTCGTGCATCTCTCCAGCGCCAGCCTGCAGGACCAGACACTCCTACCGTGGCTCAGCGTGGCGCTCAAAGCTGCCCGTCTGCCCTCGGACGCGCTGGTGCTGCAATTCAGCGAGCCGGATGCCATTGCCTACCTCAAGCAGGCCAAGGCCCTCACCCAGGGGCTGGCCGAGCTGCATTGCAAGGTCGCTCTGAGCCAGTTCGGCTGCGCCCTGAACCCGTTCAACACGTTGAAGCACCTGAACGTCGACTTCGTGAAGATCGACGGTTCCTTCTCCCAGGACCTGTCCAAGCCGGAGAACCAGGAAGCGCTCAAGACCCTGCTGACCAGCCTGCATGCCCAGGCCAAGCTGACCATCGTTCCCTTCGTCGAGAGCGCCAGCGTACTGGCCACCCTCTGGCAAGCCGGGGTCAACTATATCCAGGGCTACTATTTGCAAGGCCCCAGCCAGTCGATGGACTACGACTTCTCGGCTGGGGAGGAATAAAGGAGCAGCCGCAAGAGAATCAGGGTGAGGCCGCTGCTCTTTCTTGTGGCTTGCCGCTCTAAGCTGACCGCTGCCTTTATTCCGTTTCCCGGTCGCGGAAGCCCAGCAGATAGAGAATGCCATCCAGCCCCAGGGTGGAAATCGCCTGCTTGGCCGACTGCTTCACCAGCGGCTTGGCGCGGAAGGCGACGCCGAGACCGGCCAAACCCAGCATCGGCAGGTCGTTGGCGCCATCGCCGACAGCAATGGTCTGTTCCAGACGCAACCCTTCCTTTTCCGCCAACTGAGTCAGCAAGTCCGCCTTGCGCTGGGCATCGACGATGGGCTCAACAGCCACGCCAGTCACTTTGCCATCGACGATCTCCAGCTCGTTGGCATAGACGTAGTCGATTCCCAGCCTGGCCTGGAGCTGGCGAGCGAAATAAGTGAAGCCACCGGACAGGATCGCCGTCTTGTAGCCCAAGCGCTTGAGTTCGACGAACAGCGTTTCGGCGCCCTCGGTCAGACGCAAGGATGCACCGACCTCAGCCAGCACGCTTTCCGGAAGCCCTTTGAGCAATGCCAGGCGCTCCTTGAAGCTGGCGCGAAAGTCCAGCTCGCCGCGCATCGCCCGCTCGGTGATTTCCGCTACCTTCTCGCCCACCCCGGCCGCCTTGGCCAGCTCGTCGATCACCTCGGCCTCGATCAATGTGGAATCCATATCGAATACCGCCAGGCGGCGGTTGCGACGGAATACGCTGTCGCGCTGGAAGGCGATGTCTACGTCCAGCTCCTGGGCCACGCTGAGGAACTCAGCGCGCAATGCCCCCGGATCGACCGGCTCGCCGCGCACGGAAAACTCGATGCAACCCTTGCCCTGGTCGGCCGGCATATCCAGCGGCATACGCCCCGACAGACGGTCGATGTGGTCAATGTTCAAACCGTACTTGGCGGTGATCGAGCTGACCCGCTGCAGTTGCTCGGCCGTGACCTTGCGGGTCAGCAGCGTGACGATGTGGCGGGGCTTGCCCTGGCCACTCACCCATTGCTGATAGTCGGCTTCGGAAACCGGTGTGAAGCGCACCTGCTGGTCCAGCTTGTAGGCGGTGAACAGCACATCCTTGAGCACCGTGGACGCCTGCTCGGTATGAGGAATCTCGATGAGGATACCGAACGACAAGGTGTCGTGAATCACCGCCTGGCCGATGTCGAGGATGTTCACGCCACCCTGTGCGAGCACGCCGGTGATGGCGGCCGTCAGACCGGGACGGTCGCCACCGGTGATATTGATCAGGACGATTTCGCGCAAGAGGACCTCCCAAGGCGGCGGAGCGACAAAAAAGGCGCCTATTCTAGCCAGTTTTACGGCCGTGGAACGTGCCGGTCGCTCGCAGAGTCAACGGTCTGCGCATTTCATGCGCCGATCACGTCCAATGCGGCCAGCCCGACGCTTTGCCCACTGGAGGGCGGTGGTTATACTGCGCGGCAAATCCCTTCGAGAAGAGCCGAGCTCTGTGAACCGGCCCGCGCCCGTCAAGCCCGACAATTTTTTCCTGTTGATCTTCCACGCCCTGCGCCAGCGCCGAGTGCCCATCGCCCTGCGCATCGCCAGCCACAGCCTGCTGCTGGTTGCTCTGGCCCTGCTCATCTACGCCTGGGTCATGGGCATGCAGTTCAAGCAGGCCATGCAGCATCAGGCGGACGCCCTGGGCCAGAGCCTGATCACCCAGACCGCCAGTTCCGCCACCGAACTGCTGGTGTCCAACGACATCCTCAGCCTCAACGTACTGCTCAACAATCTGGTGAAGAACCCGTTGGTGGCCCACGCGGCGATCTACAGCGTGGACAACCGCATCCTCGCCGAAGCCGGTGCGCGTCCCAGCAAAGGGCTGCTGGGCGAGGCCGAAGGGCTCTACTCGACCCCCATCACGTTCCAGGAAGTGATCGCCGGGCACCTGCGCATCAGCCTGGACATGCAGCAATTCCAACAACCGATGACCATCAGCCTGCAAAGCATGGGACTGCTCAGCCTCATCCTGCTGGCCCTTACCCTCTCGCTCAGCCTGCGCCTCGGCCGACACATCTCCACCCCACTGCTGCAACTGCGCTTGTGGCTGCGCGACCCCGACGATCCGGCCCCGGGTGCCGGGCGCCAGGATGAAATCGGCGACCTCGCTCGCCAATTACAAGCACGACTGGTTCCGGAAAAACCGGAGCCAGCCGTGGAACACGACTACGTCGAAGAAGAGGAACGCCTCTTCGAAGAAGACGACGTGCCGTTGTTCGACGAACACGACGACCGCCCGATGGACTTGGCCGACGACGAGCCGCTCCCTGTGCGAAGCCACCTCGAAGCCGAGGACAGCGACGAAGACCCCTTTGCAGACCTGCGCCCGCAGGACGAGGCGCCTGTGCCGATCCACGAAGAACCGGTGAAAAGCGCTGTACTCGCCATCCAACTGGGTGCCCAGGAGCAATTGCGCCGCCTGCCGCGGGCCCGTCTGGTGGACTTGCTGGAACGCTACCGCGGCTGCCTGGATCAAGCCGCGTCGCTTTACCAGGGCGAACTGCACACCCTGAACGACGGCAGCAGCCTGATGCTGTTCCACAGTCTGGACAGCGGCGAAGACTACCTGACCCACGCACTCTGCTGTGGGGAACTGATGCGCGCCCTCGGCCATGCCCTGCAAATCGAAGTCGCCGACAGCGGCATCACCCTGCAACTGCAACTGGGCCTGACCCAGGGCGAGGATCTGGTCGATCTCAGCCAGGGCGACCTGTTGCTCAGCGAAACCGCCCAGAATGCCCTGGCGCTGTCCCAGCACAGCCGCAACCTGTTGCTGGTCGAGCGCAGCGTCAGCGAAGACCTGCTCGTCCGCGAGCGGGCGCGCATCCGAGCCATCGCCAGCCCGGAAGGCGCCAGTTGCGTCGAGCGCCTGCTGGAGCCCTATCCTTCGCTGCTGGAACGGCAGCTTGCGCTGATGCATGAGAGCCACCCTTGATCCCACGCCAAGGAACGGCCGCATGACTACGCTGATCACCCATCCGATACCCATCCTGGCCCTCGGTGCCGCGCTCGGCAGCCGGGTCGTTTCTCCGCGGCTGGTGCTGGCCGGGATGCTTTTCGCCTGCCTGCCGGATGCCGATGTCCTGGCCTTCAAGTTCGGCATCGCCTATGCCGACGCCTTTGGTCATCGTGGCTTTAGCCATTCACTGCTGTTCGCGGCTCTTTGCGGCATTTTCGCTGCGCTCTGTTGCCGCTGGCTCGACAGCGGACCGCTCAAGGCGGGACTGTGGATAACCCTGGCCACCGCCTCCCATGGCCTGCTCGATGCCCTGACTAACGGAGGGCTCGGCGTGGCCTGGCTATGGCCCTGGAGCGACCAGCGCTACTTCCTGCCCTGGCGCCCCATCGAGGTATCGCCGTTCCTCTCCGGCTTCTTCAGCCCGCGCGGGTTGTCCGTCCTGCTCTCGGAAGCACGCTGGATCTGGCTGCCTTCATTGGCGATCGCAACGACTGGCCTGGCGATGCGCTTGGCCTTGAGGCGACGCGCGACGGCGGCGGCAGGCTGATCGCATCCC
The DNA here is from genome assembly GCF_002286785.1 of Pseudomonas sp. PIC25. GTDB lineage: Bacteria > Pseudomonadota > Gammaproteobacteria > Pseudomonadales > Pseudomonadaceae > Pseudomonas_M. Next base: position 36,640 of record NZ_MUJY01000122.1, read on the forward strand.
AGAGAGAGGGAAACAAAAAGCCCGCTTGATCGAAGCGGGCTTTTGATTAATCAGAAACGGTAGATTTCCACGTCCTGCCGGACCGGCGACGGTATGGGAATCTGCGGCTTTGCCGGCTCGACCTTTTTCGGCGTGCGGGTCGCCGCATTCTTGCGCGCCTCTTCGGCCGCTGCCGCCTCGGCTTCGGCTGCCGCCAGCGGTTGAATGGCGGAAGCAAGCTGCTCAGCAAGACGCTGCAGTACCAGACTCTGGGCCTTCACCTGATCCGCAGGCGCGCCCTGGTGCGGCTCCTCCAGGCGAACCAGACGGGTGTCACGCAGTTGTCCACGCTTGTCCAGCAGGCGCCACTGCGCCTCCAGCACGGCAGGCTGCTTCGGACCGGAGTCCAGCCGGGTAATGGAAAGCTGCACCTGCACCTCGGGCGTGAAGCCCGGCGCGGCGGGAGCCATGGCCAGCCGCTGGCTGTCCAGGCGGCCGGCGAGCTGACGCAGCAGCAGTTGATCGATATCGTTCGGCAGGTTGCCGGCCCAGCGGGCACGCCTGGCCGCAGTCAGACTCCCATCGGCCTGGCGTTGCAGCAGCAGATCGCAGTTCAGATAGTCGGCGACCTCCACCGGCCCCAGCAGCACGGCCGGACCGGTCTTCTGCTCGGGAACGCGGGGGTTGCCGCTGTCCAGTTGATAAAGCGGTACCGGTTGAAAAGCGGTACAGCCGGTCAGGCCAATCAGTCCGGCCAGCAATACACCATGAGCAAAACGCACCACACTCATCCTCTCAGCCGTCGGCTGCCGGAGGGCAGCCCAGTAGAAATCCAGCTCCCTGTTGGGGCACGACCGTCGTCGGCCTACCCCATGCGGGCGCGTATCATCCCCTAAACCGCCCGACGACTCCAGCCTGAAACGCCGGCCGGAGGCCATGCCAGACGTTCGGCAGGGTTCAACCCGCGGTTTCCACCTGCAGCCCATCGACCCGCTGGAAGCCACGCGGCAGCTTGTTGCCACGGCGTCCGCGCTCGCCTTTGTAATGCTCCAGATCATCCGATTTGAGCGACAACGTGCGTTTGCCCGCTTGCAGCACCAGGGTGGCGCCAGCCGGCAACACCGCCAGATCGGACAGATACTCTTCGCGACTCGCCACCCGATCACCCGGAATTCCGATGATCTTGTTGCCCTTGCCCTTGGCCAGCTGCGGCAGGTCGGAGACCTTGAACAATAGCAGACGGCCCTCAGTGGTCACGGCCGCCAGCCAATCTTCCTCGATATTCCCGACCGGCTGCGGCGGGACCACCTTAGCCCCCGCCGGCAGGCTGAGCAGGGTCTTCCCGGCCTTGTTCTTGGCCTGCAGGTCCTCGCCCTTGACGACGAAGCCGTAGCCGGCATCCGAGGCGATCACGTACAGCGCCTCGTCCTCGGGCAGCAGAACACATTCAAAACTTGCGCCAGGTGGCGGTGCCAGCCGTCCGGTCAGCGGCTCACCCTGCCCCCGCGCCGATGGCAACGAATGGGCGGCGAGCGAATAGCTGCGACCGGACGAATCGATGAATACCGCGAACTGGTTGGAGCGACCCGGTGCGGCCGCCTTGAAGCCGTCGCCGGCCTTGTAGGAAAGTCCGGTCGCATCGATGTCGTGGCCCTTGGCGCAACGCACCCAGCCCTTCTCCGACAGCACCACGGTGACCGGCTCGGTGGGCATCAGCTCGGTTTCCGACAGGGCACGCGCCTCCGCACGCTCGACCAGCGGCGAACGACGGGCGTCGCCGTACGTCTCGGCGTCTTCGATCAGCTCCTTACGCACCAGCTTGCGCAGCTTGGTCTCGCTGCCGAGCAGCGCCAGAAGATTGTCGCGCTCCTTGGCCAACTCGTCCTGCTCGCCGCGAATCTTCATTTCTTCCAGCCGGGCCAGTTGGCGCAGACGGGTGTCGAGGATGTAGTCGGCCTGCACGTCAGTGAGGCCGAAACGCTCCATCAGCACCGGCTTGGGCTGGTCCTCGGTGCGGATGATGCGGATCACTTCGTCGATGTTGAGGAACGCGATCAGCAAGCCTTCCAACAGGTGCAGGCGTTTCTCCACCTTGTCCAGGCGGAATTGCAGGCGACGGCGCACCGTCCCGATGCGGAAGGTCAGCCACTCGCCCAGCAGCATGCGCAGGTTCTTCACCTGCGGCTTGCCATCGAGGCCAATGATATTGATGTTGACCCGGTAGCTGGACTCCAGGTCGGTGGTGGCGAAGAGGTGCTGCATCAGCTCCTCGGCATTGACCCGGTTGGAGCGCGGGATGATCACGATGCGCGTCGGGTTCTCGTGGTCCGATTCGTCACGCAGATCGGCGACCATCGGCAGCTTCTTCGCCTGCATTTGTCCAGCGATCTGCTCCAGCACCTTGGCGCCGGAAATCTGGTGCGGCAACGCCGTGATGACAATATCGCCATCCTCGACGCGGTACACCGCGCGCATGCGTACCGAGCCGCGGCCGGCCTCGTAGAGTTTCAGCAGTTCGGCGCGCGGCGTGACGATTTCCGCCTCGGTGGGAAAATCCGGGCCGGGCATATGCTCGCAGAGCTGCTCCACGCTGGCGTTCGGCTCGTCGAGCAGACGGATGCACGCGGCAGCCACTTCACGCAGGTTGTGCGGCGGCACGTCGGTGGCCATGCCCACGGCGATCCCGGTGGTGCCGTTGAGCAGCAGGTTGGGCAGGCGTGCCGGCAGCACCGCAGGCTCGTTCAGGGTGCCGTCGAAGTTGGGAATCCAGTCCGCCGTGCCCTGCCCCAGTTCGCTGAGCAGCACTTCCGAATAGCGCGACAGGCGTGCCTCGGTATAGCGCATGGCGGCGAAGGACTTGGGATCGTCCGGCGCACCCCAGTTACCCTGGCCATCGATCAGCGGATAGCGGTAGCTGAACGGCTGAGCCATCAGCACCATCGCTTCGTAGCAAGCGCTGTCGCCGTGCGGATGGAACTTGCCGAGCACGTCACCGACGGTACGCGCTGATTTCTTGTGCTTAGCGTCAGCATCCAGCCCCAGTTCGCTCATCGCATAGACGATGCGCCGCTGAACCGGCTTCAGGCCGTCGCCGATGTGCGGCAGGGCGCGGTCCATGATCACGTACATGGAATAGTTGAGATAGGCCTGCTCGGTGAAGTCGGCGAGGGAGCGGCGCTCCACGCCTTCCAGGCTCAGGTCGAGGGATTCGCTCATCTGCGTCCTCTAGTTTTCCGTGTAATGGCGCAGCACCAGAGTGCCGTCGCGCTGGGTGAATTCGAGTTGTTTCAGGGCGCTCATGCCAAGCAGCACTTGTTCGCCATCCATACCGGGAACGATCAGGGCGCGTACGTCGTGAAGACGGATGTCACCCAATTGCAGTTCGGCCAGGCGGGTTCGGAACCCGGTCCCGCGGCCGTTGGCAGTCAGCACCGTGATCGGCGCGCCGCGCGCGAGGCCGAGTCGTTTCGCCAGCTCGCCCGGAACCGCCACGTCAGTGGCGCCGGTATCCAGCATGAACTCCACGGGCCGGCCATCGATCTCGCCACTGGCGACGAAATGCCCCCGGCCATCGCTGGCCAGTCGCACCTCGATGAACCCATCGCCATGGCGGGACTCCGGCGTCTGATTGGGATTGCGCTTGGCCTCCTCCCATTCGCCGAAGAAACGGGTGGCCAGCAGCAGCGCAGCGCCCCAGGCGAGCACCAGCATGACCCGCCCGGCACGACGCCCCGGCGCCTGCTCGCTCAACGAGCATTCCCCCAACCGCCCTTGGGCGCGGCAAAACGCCAGACGATCGGCCGGCTTTCGCCATCGCCGCGAGCATGACCGCCGTTATCGACACCGATCCAGGCGCCTTCTTCATCGATCCAGAGAGCTTCAGCCATGCCGTAGGGTTGGTCATAGCGCCGCTCCGGGGTCAACGCCTCGTCGGCGAACGACCAACAGCGCTCCACCTCGCCGTTGCTCGGCTTGCGCCGGCAGATACGGTGGGCCAAGCGTTCCAGGGTGAAGAGTTTTTCGTTGAAGAAGGCCAGCCCGGAGAAATCCCGCGGCAACGGTTCGTTGCTTTCCAGCGGTGCCGGCGGCAGTTCCATACCGCCTTCGCTGAGCAGCACGCAGCCACCGGTACACTTCCATAGACCACGCTGCCGGTGCATGACCACCAGCCCACGGCGTTCCCGCTCGGCCGCCAGCCAGAGGCGTTCGCCGGCCGGGTCCACCGCGATGCCTTCGAACAGAGCGTTGAAGTGCAGCAGCATGCCGCTGGCCCGCGCCTGTCGCACCAGACTCTCTGGCAGAGCCAGCCACTGCGGCTCGCCTGCCGGCGGGACCTGCAGTACGCCGGCGTGGGCTTCGCTGATCAGGTAGCGGTTGCCCATGGTGTCGCAGGACAGCCCTTCGAAATCCATGTCGCCGCCACGCACCTTGCCCATTACCCAACTGCGCATACGCAGCCCCCAAGGCAGGCCGCTGTCGGGCCGCTCGGGAGCGACGAACGTCTCGGCCTCGGCGTGAAGCTCGCCCTGTGCCGGGGTCAACCGGTAGAGCCGATCGTCATCGCGGTCAGAAACCGCCCAGAGCCCATCGCCGCACCAGGCCAAACCGGACAGGTTACCGCCGCGCATGCCTTCCACCGGATGTTCGGTGAACAGCTTGAGCGGCTCCACGGAGGGTTCGGCGGCGGCGCTGGCGCTGAGAAAGACGCAGGCGAACAGCAGGCGCCGCATCAAATCAACACCTCGGCCAAGTTGCCCTTCGACTCCAGCCAGGCCTTGCGGTCGCTGGCGCGCTTCTTCGCCAGCAGCATGTCCATGATCTCGCTGGTCACTTCGAAATCGTCCAGGGTCAACTGCACCAGGCGTCGCGTGTTCGGGTCCATGGTGGTCTCGCGCAATTGCAGCGGGTTCATTTCGCCAAGGCCCTTGAAGCGGGTCACTTGCGGCTTGCCGCGCTTCTTCTCGGCGGTCAGGCGCTCGAGGATGCCGTCGCGCTCCGCCTCGTCCAGCGCGTAGTAAATATCCTTGCCGAGGTCGATGCGGTATAGCGGCGGCATGGCAACGTATACATGCCCAGCCTCCACCAGCGGACGGAAATGACGAACGAACAGCGCACACAGCAAGGTCGCAATGTGCAGGCCGTCGGAGTCGGCGTCGGCGAGGATGCAGATCTTGCCATAGCGCAGTTGGCTCAGATCGGACGATCCCGGATCGATGCCAATGGCCACGGCGATGTCATGCACCTCCTGGCTGGCGAGCACTTCGCCGCCGTCCACTTCCCAAGTGTTCAGGATCTTCCCGCGCAGCGGCATGATTGCCTGGAACTCCTTGTCCCGCGCCTGCTTGGCCGAGCCGCCAGCCGAATCGCCCTCGACCAGGAACAGCTCGGAGCGCATGGGGTCCTGACCGGCGCAGTCCGCCAGCTTGCCGGGCAACGCAGGACCTTGGGTGATCTTCTTGCGCTCCACCTTCTTGCCCGCCTTGAGGCGCCGGCCGGCGTTGCTGATGGCCAGTTCCGCCAGTTGCAGGCCGAGTTCCGGGTGCGCATTGAGCCAGAGGCTGAAGGCATCCTTCACCACCCCGGAGACGAACGCCGCCGCCTCGCGGGAGGACAGGCGCTCCTTGGTCTGCCCGGAGAATTGCGGCTCCTGCATCTTCATCGAGAGTACGAAGGCGATGCGTTCCCAGACATCTTCCGGTGCCAGCTTCACGCCGCGCGGCAACAGATTGCGGAATTCGCAGAACTCGCGCATCGCATCGAGCAGCCCTTGGCGCAGGCCATTGACGTGGGTGCCGCCCTGGGCGGTGGGAATCAGGTTGACGTAGCTTTCCTGCACACTCTCGCCACCCTCAGGCAGCCACAGCAAGGCCCAGTCCACCGCTTCCTTGCTGCCAGCCAGGCTGCCGCAGAACGGTTCGTCGGGCAGGCGCGGATACTCGCTCACCGCGTCGACGAGATAGGAACGCAGGCCGTCCTCGTAGTGCCACTCGACCTTCTCGCCGCTGGCCTTGTCCTCGAAGCTGACCGCAAGGCCTGGGCACAGCACCGCCTTGGCCTTGAGCACGTGCTTGAGCCGGCTGATGGAAAACTTGTACGAATCGAAGTACTTGGCGTCCGGCCAGAAGTGCACGCTGGTCCCGGTGTTGCGCTTGCCCACGGTGCCGATCACTTCCAGTTCGCTGGCCTTGAAGCCGTCAGCGAAGGTCATGCGGTATTCATTGCCGTCACGCTTGACGCGAACCTCGACGCGAGTCGAAAGGGCGTTGACCACCGAGATACCGACGCCGTGCAGACCACCGGAGAACTGGTAGTTCTTGTTGGAGAACTTGCCGCCGGCATGCAGCTTGGTGAGGATCAGCTCGACCCCCGGCACGCCCTCATCCGGGTGGATGTCGACCGGCATGCCGCGTCCGTCGTCGATCACTTCCAGGGAGTTGTCTTCGTGAAGAATCACCTGCACCGACTTGGCGTGGCCAGCCAGGGCCTCGTCGACGCTGTTGTCGATGACTTCCTGGGCCAGGTGGTTGGGGCGCGTGGTGTCGGTATACATGCCCGGGCGCTTGCGCACCGGGTCGAGGCCGGAAAGGACTTCGATGGCGTCTGCGTTGTAACTGGCCATGGGGTCTCGTTCAGTTCAGAGTGGAAAAGTCGAAATCGTTCCAGAGCTGGGGAGCGAAGCCGGCGAACGCCAGGAGTGCCGGCAGGCGCTCGGCGAATCCCTGGAAGCCATGGTCGCCGCCGGCCTGGATACGCAAGGCGCATCCCCTGTAGAAGGCTTCCGCCTGACGGTAATCCAGCGTTTCGTCGGCCGTCTGCAGCCACACCTGGTAGCGCGCCGGATCGTTCGGCGGCGCCACTTCCAGCTCGGCGAGGGCATCCACGTGATCCTTCGTCAGCTCCCAGGTCTCTCCGCTGTAGTAGTTCGTCTGCGGCCCGAGATGGCCGTCGAACAAGCGGTGCGGGTTCACCGCCGGGTTGATCAGCAACGCCTTCAAGCCATGGCGTTCGGCCAGGTGGGTGGCATAGTAGCCGCCCAGGGAACTGCCGACCAGCACCGGTCGGCCCAGCTCGCCGATCAGCGTCTCGAGCAGCGCGGTGGCCTGGCGAGGATGGTGCGGCAGTGCCGGCACCCGCAGGTGCTCGGCCAGACCGAGGCTCTGCATGGCGCGCAGCAACTGGCTGGCCTTGAGCGAGGCCGGCGAGCTGTTGAGGCCGTGGAGATAGAGAATCGAAGGCGTGACGTCGGACATGTGCGGGTTTGGAACTCGAACCTGGACTGAAACCGGAACGGTACCAGCTTTCGACCGCCCGCCTCCAGCGACAGCCCCGCGTCAGTACCCCTTGATGCTGTAGTCGATCTCGAAATCGATGCCGGTGACACGGGAAACACCGGTCTCCAGCCGCCCGTCGCCGAATAGCCGCAACCAGCGGTATCCCGGCGGTTCCTTATCGACCCGGAACTCGTCGCTACCGGGGGCGAACTGCACGCAGGTGGACGGCGATGCCAGCAGCCGCACGTCCTTGCGCACCTGATCGTATTCTTGGTGGACGTGCCCCCAGAGCACCGCCCGCACCTGCGGGTAACGGTCGAGCACGGCGAACAGCGCATCCGGATTGCACACACCGATCGGGTCCAGCCAGCGGCAACCGACCGGCACCGGATGATGATGGAAGCACACCAGGTGATGGCGTTCGGGCGCCTCGCTCAGGGCCTGGTCGAGCAGCGCCAGTTGTTCATCGCTCAGATGCCCAGGCACCGCACCGGGAATAGAGGAGTCGAGAAGAATGATGCGCCAAGCGCCGAGATCGACGACCGGCTCCAGCAGCTCGCTGCCGGCACAGGCCTCGCGCATGCTCGGCAGCTCGTCGTGGTTGCCGGGAAACCAGCGAGCCGGAGCAGGAATTTGCGCCGTCAGCTCGCGAAAATGCTCGTAGGACTCCAGCGAGCCATCCTGCGACAGATCCCCGCTGGCCAGCACCAGGTCGATCTGCGGCTGTTCGCTGAGAACACGTTCTATCACCCGCTGGAGGCTGTCCTGGGTATCCATGCCCAGAAGCTTGCCATCGGCCGTGGCGAATAAATGACTGTCGGATAGCTGCACCAGCAGTACCGACGAATCAGCAGCGAAATTGGGCACGCTCGGCAAGGCCATCTCCTTGAGCGGAATTAGCAGGAATTATGGTGGTTCTCGTCGAAAAGGGTATACCCGAGAAATAGAAGCAGATCACAGTTAGCAGTGAATCGGCGCGGCTCCCGATTACTGTAGGGTATCGCGGAACTTTCGCTGGCTCAGGAACGGATACTCGCCGGTCACGATGCAACGCACACCTAGAGTGTGCGGCCCGCAACAATTCGCTCAGAGCACGGGAACCAGCTCGTGGCCACAGGCGAGGCAATGGCTGAGCCACTCGCCCAGGAACAGGTTGAGCTGCGACTTCTCGTCCGGCTGGTGCATGGCGGCGTTGGGGTAGGCGTAGATGCTGCGGAAGCGCCGCGCATTTTCCGCACTGATCACTTCGGCCATGCGCGCATCGTGATAGACCCGCACCTCCATCCGCGGCACCGGCAGCCAGGGCAGGCTGTGTTCCTGGCGAACCTGCAGCGTGGTGGTGTAAGGGCAGGTTTCCACTACGTCCAGCGCCAGCACGCCGAGCAGATACTCGCCCTGACTCAGCGCCACGCGCCGCGATCCCGGCCCGTCGCGCATTTCCGGCAGCAGGCGCATCAGCCGGGCATAGTTGGCTTCGCAGGCGGCCTGGAGCTCGACCAGATCGACCCGGTAGCGCTCGCGCAACAGATTCACGACCACAGCCCTCGCACTTCGGCGCGGTTCAGCGCCAGCCACTGCAAGGCGATGATGCTGGCGGCATTGCTGATCCGCCCATCCTTCACCGCCTGCAAGGCGTCTTCCAGCGGCCAGACATGGACCTTGATGTCCTCGCCCTCCTCCGGCAGCCCGTGGATACCGCCGGCCCCCTCGCTGTCGCAGCGACCGAGGTACAGGAACACGCGTTCATCGCTGCCACCCGGCGATGGGAAGTAGGTGGTGATCGGCCACAGCGAGCTGAGCGTCAGCCCCGCCTCTTCGGCCGCTTCGCGGTGAGCCACCTCTTCCGGCTCCTCGGCCTTGTCGATCAAGCCGGCGACCAGTTCGAGCAACCAGGGGTTGCTGCATTTCTGCATGGCGCCGACCCGGAATTGCTCGATCAGCACGACGCAATCGCGCTGCGGATCGTAGGGCAGCACACAGACCGCATCGTGCCGCACGAACAGCTCGCGACTGAGTACCGGCCCCATGCCCCCGGCGAACTGGCGATGGCGCAAATGCAGGCGATCGAGCCTGTAGAAGCCCTGGAAACAGGACTCGCGCTGGATGATCTCGACATCCGGATGTTCCACCCGCTCCGCCATTCGATTCCCCCTACCTCATACAAAGAACGGGCCCCGTATGGCCACGTGAACACCGTATTGGCACAGCCCGCGCATCCGGGAGCGCTTCCGCTCCCGCATCGCTTCGACTGTTCGCCACTCCGGCGCGGGCCGATCGGCAAAATCGGCGCCGCTGTTCACACAGCCTGCGTGGGCCCGTCCCGGTCAGTCAACCACTCCCTCACACCTTGTGATAGAGCTGCGCCCCCTGCGCCTTGAATTCCTCGGCCTTGCTCCTGAGCCCCTCCTCGACATTCAGATCGACCGTGTCGATACGCTGTTCTTTAGCATAGTCGCGCACTTCCTGGGTGATCTTCATCGAACAGAACTTGGGACCGCACATGGAGCAGAAATGCGCCACCTTGGCCGAATCCTTCGGCAGCGTCTCGTCGTGGAAGGCGCGCGCGGTGTCCGGGTCCAGCCCCAGGTTGAACTGGTCTTCCCAGCGGAACTCGAAGCGCGCCTTGGACAGCGCGTTATCGCGAATCTGCGCGCCTGGATGGCCTTTTGCAAGATCGGCGGCGTGGGCGGCGATCTTGTAGGTGATGATGCCGGTCTTCACGTCGTCCTTGTTCGGCAGGCCGAGGTGCTCCTTGGGCGTAACGTAACAGAGCATGGCGCAGCCGAACCAACCGATCATCGCCGCGCCGATGCCCGAGGTAATGTGGTCGTAGCCGGGGGCGATGTCGGTGGTCAGCGGGCCCAGGGTGTAGAACGGCGCCTCGTCGCAGCACTCGAGCTGCTTGTCCATGTTTTCCTTGATCAGTTGCATCGGCACATGGCCGGGGCCTTCGATCATGGTCTGCACGTCATGCTTCCAGGCGATCTTGGTCAGTTCGCCCAGGGTTTCCAGCTCGCCGAACTGGGCGGCGTCGTTGGCGTCGGCGATGGAGCCGGGACGCAGGCCATCGCCCAGCGAGAAGCTGACGTCGTAGGCCTTCATGATTTCGCAGATTTCCTCGAAATGGGTGTAGAGGAAATTCTCCTTGTGATGCGCCAGGCACCACTTGGCCATGATCGAGCCTCCGCGCGAGACGATGCCGGTGACCCGCTTGGCGGTCAGCGGCACATAACGCAGCAGTACGCCGGCGTGGATGGTGAAGTAGTCCACGCCCTGCTCGGCCTGCTCGATAAGGGTGTCGCGGAACAGCTCCCAGGTCAGGTCCTCGGCGATGCCGCCAACCTTCTCCAGAGCCTGGTAGATCGGCACGGTGCCGATCGGTACCGGCGAGTTGCGGATGATCCACTCGCGGGTTTCATGGATGTGCTTGCCGGTGGACAGGTCCATCACGGTGTCCGAACCCCAGCGGATGCCCCAGGTCAGCTTGGCGACTTCTTCCTCGATCGAGGAGCCCAGGGCGCTATTGCCGATATTGCCGTTGATCTTCACCAGGAAGTTGCGGCCGATGATCATCGGCTCCAGCTCCACATGGTTGATATTGGCCGGAATGATGGCGCGGCCGCGGGCGACTTCGCTGCGCACGAACTCGGGGGTGATTTCTTTGGGGATGGCGGCGCCGAAGCTATGGCCGGCGTGCTGCTCGTTGAGCAGGCCGGCTTCGCGCGCCTCGGCCAGTTTCATATTTTCACGGATGGCGACGAATTCCATCTCGGGAGTGATGATGCCCTTCTTGGCATAGTGCATCTGGCTGACGTTGTGCCCGGCCTTGGCCCTGCGCGGGTTGCGTACGTGGGCGAAACGCATGGCGGTCAGCTCGGCGTCGTTCAGGCGACGCTGGCCGAATTCCGAGGAAAGCCCCGGCAGCTTCTCGGTGTCGCCGCGATCCTCGATCCAGGCACTGCGCACATCGGCCAAGCCCTTGCGCACGTCGATCTGCACATTGGGGTCGGTATAGGGGCCGGAGGTGTCGTAAACGGTGACCGGCGCGTTGATCTCGCCACCGAAGTCGGTGGGAGTGACGTCCAGGCTGATCTCGCGCATCGGCACGCGGATATCCGGGCGCGAGCCCTGGACGTAGATTTTCTGCGACCGCGGGAAGGGTTGGACGGACTGTTGGTCGACCTGGGCGCTTTCGCTCAGATTCTTTTGTTGTTGTGCACTCATCGGCGGGCTCCTGGGTTGGATGTCGGAGCGAACCTGGGGCGGGCGGTCGAGGCGGAGGGCACCGGGACACGGTGCAGAGGGACTCGCGGAGCGAGGACATCTTGTTCCCTACGCAGGCCTTAACCTGATCAGGTTCAACGGGATCCGGAACTGTCCGATCTCAGCCTTCGATTCAAGGCACCCCGACAAGAACCTGCGCAGTCTAATCAAGCCGGGAAGAGAAAACCAACCCGAGGGTCAAAAAGCCTTGACCGTTTCGTCGGAAAACGACCGAATGACCGACTGTCGCCACATTGTTCCCGCCAGGCAACATAGCTTGTTGCAAACTACACTCATGGGCTGGCCGGCACACCTTGACCCGCTTGGGTGGCGCCCGTAGCCTTGCTCGACTCTCCGGAATCTAGGATTGATCATGCTGCGCAGACTCTCCCTGGCTATCGCCATAGCCGCCGCCTCTGCCGGACCGGCCTGGGCAGAAGAAGCCCCTTTGTCAGCCAAGACCGACCTGGTCACTGTCTACCAGGAAGCGGTCGCCAACAACGCCGACCTCGCCGCTGCCCGCGCCAACTACGAGGCCAGCCGCGAAGTCGTACCGCAGGCACGCGCCGGACTGTTGCCGAACCTGTCCGCGGGCGCCTCGATGAACGACACCCGCACCGAGCTGGATTCGCCGTCGGCCTCGTTCTCGCGCAGCGGAACCGTGTACCAGGCCAACCTGACCCAGCCGATCTTCCGCGCCGACCGCTGGTTCCAGTTGCAGGCCGCCGAAGCCACCAGCGAGCAGGCCGCCCTGGAATTCTCCGCGACCCAGCAGAACCTGATCCTGCAAAGTGCGGAAGCCTATTTCGCCGTACTCCGCGCCCAGGACAATCTGGCCGCCACCAAGGCCGAGGAAGCCGCGTTCAAACGCCAGCTCGACCAAGCCAACGAACGCTTCGACGTCGGTCTCTCGGATAAGACCGACGTGCTCGAGGCCCAGGCCGGCTACGACAGCGCCCGCGCCAACCGCCTGATCGCCCAACGCCAGGTGGAGGATGCCTTCCAGGCGCTGGTCACCCTGACCAACCGCGACCACGGCTCGCTCGAAGGCATCGAGCACACCCTGCCGGTACTGGCGCCGACCCCTAACGACGCCACCGCCTGGGTGGACACCGCCGCCAAGCAGAACCTCAACCTGCTGGCCAGCAACTATGCGGTCGACGCGGCCGAAGAGACCCTGCGCCAGCGCAAGGCCGGCCATGCGCCGACCCTCGACGCGGTGGCCAGCTACCAGAAAGGTGACAACGACGCCATGGGCTTCACCAACAGCCTGGGCAGCAGCACCCGCATCAGCGGCGACGTCGAGCAGCGCAGCATCGGCCTGCAGCTCAACATCCCGATCTACAGCGGTGGCCTGACCAGCTCCCAAGTGCGCGAGTCCTATCAGCGCCTGACCCAGGTCGAGCAGCAGCGCGAAAGCCTGCGCCGCCAAGTGGTGCAGAACACCCGCGACCTGCATCGCGCGGTGAACACCGACGTCGAGCAGGTGCAGGCGCGCCGGCAAACCATCATCTCCAGCCAGAGTGCACTGGAAGCCACCGAGATCGGCTATCAGGTCGGCACCCGCAACATCGTCGATGTGCTGGATGCCCAACGCCAGTTGTACAGTTCGGTACGCGACTACAACAACGCGCGCTACGACTACATCCTCAACAACCTGCGCCTGAAGCAGGCCGCCGGCACCCTGAGCCCGGCCGACCTGGAAGACCTGGCCCGTTTCCTCAAGTCGGACTACGACCCGGACAAGGACTTCCTGCCACCAGACCTGGCTAAGGCCGCCGAGGCCAGCCTGCGTAACAACCAGGACTATTGATCGGCCCCGGCATGGATACGCGCAAGGCGTATTCATGCCGGCCCTAATCTACCCTCCCTGCGTCCCCGCCGCCTTGGCCCTTACGGGTACCCGACCAGATACGCCACCGGGAAGTGGTCGCTTCGCAACGCCTTCCCCAGATAGACCCGCTGCACCGTGGCATAGACCTTGTTCGAGTTGATTTGGCCGACGGAATCGAAGCTCTTTGTCTTGTCGCTCCAGGTCCTGACCGATATCGACGCGTGGCAGATCGATTTCCACTGACAGCTTTCGTGGATATAGGCGTAGTCCAGCAGTGACGGAACCGCGATGTCGCCGGCCTCGACATCCGTGCCCATCGTGGCGTTCACGTACTGGCTCTCGCTCAGTTGCATCGGCCCCAGCGAATTCTTCTTCTCCTGCTGATACAACTGCTTGGCCAGCGCCACGGAGCTGCGGATGGAGATATGGGTGAAACCTGCATTGCCGGGCTCGCAGCGATACATCTTGTCATGCCCCGGCAAGGTGATGCTCTCCGGCGCATCGCTGGCATGGGTGTTCAGATCGCCGCCGAAGAATACCAATCGCTTGATGCCCTCGCCCCGGAAGCCGCCCAGCAACTTGATATCGTCCTGGACCTGCTCCAACGCGGCCTTCGAAGCATTCGCGTGACAGAAGGCGAAGACGTTGCCGCTCTTATCGCTCAGCAGCAGGGTGGCGCGTATGGCCTTCTCGCCCAGCGGCAATTCGAACGGTTCGACGTAGTCAGCCGCGATGTCGTTGCGGACGAACACCATCGACCCCAACGTCGTACCCTTGCGCAAGCCGCCCTCCAGGCTCAGCGACACTTTCATTTCGTAGGCGCCCTTGAGGTCCTCAACCAATCGCAGATTGGGATTGCCGGTAGTGCCCACTTCGAAGAGCGCGACGATCTCGGGCTTAAGGGTTGCCAGCGTGGTCAACAACGCATCCAGCTTTTCCTCGTACGCCTCGCTCATCGGCTTGCGTTCGTTCTGGTGGTTGAGGTGCTGGGTATTCCACATGAGGATCTTGACGGTAGGCACTGCGGCTCCTCCCTGACGGCCCCGCGACTGCATGGCCACCCGCAACGATTACGGGCGACGCATCAAAGGTAGCAGGCGTGGGGCAAAGCGCGAGGTGTTCAGCGGGGATTGGCGAATAGCCGGTCCAGGCCATCCAGCAGCCGCTGCAAGGCGCCCTGGTTGTTTTGCAGAACCGCCAGGCCGGCCGCGCGCATCCGTTCGGCACACGCGGGCTCGTCCCAGAGCTGCAGCAGCGTTTCGGCCAGTGCCGGGGCGTCGTCCGTTTCGCACAGCGCCCCGGCGTCCCGGAGCTGCGCGGCGATGTCGAGGAAGTTGAACAGGTGCGGACCGCTCAACACCGGCTTGCCCAGGGCGGCCGGCTCCAGCAGGTTATGCCCGCCATTCGGCACCAGACTGCCGCCGACGAAAGCCTGATCGGCCAGCGCATAGAGAAACAGCAGCTCGCCCATGGTGTCGCCGACCAGTACCTGAGTCTGCCCCGTGACCGCTACGCCGGTCGAGCGCCGCTCGGTGGCGAAACCTTCGCGGCGACACAGTTCGAACACACCGTTGAAACGCTCCGGATGACGCGGCACCAGGATCAGCAATGCCTCCGGATGACGCTGCAAGACTTGCCGATGGGCCGCCAGGACGACCTCGTCCTCGCCGGCATGGGTGCTCGCTGCGATCCACGCCGGCCTGCCGTTCAGACCCCATTGCTCGCGCAAGAGCGCGGCGCGCTCCAGCAGTGCGGGATCGATGGTCAGATCGAATTTGATCGAGCCGGTCACGCTGACCGTCTCCGCACGCGCACCCAAGCGACGGAAGCGCTCCGCTTCGGCCTCGGTCTGCACGGCCAGCCAGCTCATCTCCGCCAGCATCGGCGCGGTCAGCTTGGCGAAGCGTGCATAGCCACGGGCGGAACGTTCGGACAGCCGCGCGTTCGCCAGGGCCACCGGGATGTCGCGCCGGGCGCAGGCATGGATGTGGTTAGGCCACAGTTCGGTTTCCATGATCACCGCCAGGCGCGGCTGCACCCGATCCAGGAAGCGCGCGGCTGCCCAGGGCAGGTCATAGGGCAAGTAGCAATGCCGGACGCTGTCGCCGAACAGCGCGCGAATGCGCTCCGAGCCGGTCGGGGTCATGCAGGTGACGGTGATCGGCACCCCCGGGTGGCGCGCCTGCAAGGCACGGATCATCGGCGCGGCGGCGATGCTCTCCCCCACTGATACCGCATGCACCCAGATGCCGCCGGCCGACACCGCCGGCAATCCAAAGCCAAACCGCTCGCCGATACGCCGCGCATAGGCCGGCGCACGCCAGGCCCGCCAAGCCAGGCGAAGGGCAATCAGGGGCAAACCGAGGTGAAACAGCAAGGTATAGAGGAGACGATTCATGGCGGCGGAGCTTAGCGCTTCAAGGGATGAAGGGTAAGGGGCAGGAAGTGAGGGGGAGGTGCACTTGCTCCCCCTCCTCACCCCTCACGCCTCACTCCCCAAATGTCTCGCCAGCGCATCGCCCAGCCAGCGCGCCGCCGGCCCCAGCGCCTCGTCGCGACGACAGACCAGTTCCACCACCAGCGGCGGTGGCGTCCAGTCGCTGCGCAATTCCAGCAAGTGGCCTTGGTAGGTGGGATACGAGGCGACGTGACGCGGCAACCAGGCCCAACCCAAATCGCGCATCACCAGCTCGGCCATGGCGTAGAAACTGTCGGCACGCCAGACCAACGGGCTAATCTGTTCGCCACCGGAATAGTGGCTGTCCTGCGGTGTCATCAACAGTTGCCGGTGCTGTGCAAGGGTTCGGCGGTCGGCATAGAGCACTCGCGCCAGCGGATGACCGGCCCCGCAGACAGTCACCATTTCGATGGTGCCCAGGCGCTGCCGCTCCAGGGCTTCCGGCATCTGCTCGTGGTGGAACAGCAGGCCGAGGTCGGCGCGCCGCTCCACCAGCTTGCGCGCCACGTCGCCCTGGGCACCGCTGGCCAGTTGCACTTCCAACAGCGGAAAGGCATGGGCCAGTGCCTCCAGACTGGCGAGCACCGGCTGATAAGGCATGGCTTCGTCCTGGGCCAGGCGCAGGCGGGCTTCCTCACCCCGCTGCAGCCCATTGGCACGCCCTTGCAGGCGCTGGCACTGCTGCAACACCGCACGCGCCTCCTCGTGCAAGGCCTTGCCCGCCTCGGTGAGCCGCGGCATTCGACCGCCGCTGCGCTCGAACAGCCGTAGGCCGAGGTCCTCTTCCAGCAAGGCCACCGCCTGGCTCACCGCCGATTGCGCACGACGCAAATCGCGGGCCGCCGCGGAGAAGGAGCCGTATTCGCATACGGCGACAAAAGCGCTGAGCTGATCCAGATTCCACTGCACAACCTATCTCCAAATCAGATAGCTGTTAGCTTGAGCCCATCATTCAAGCTTCTAGAATGGCGACCGTCAAAACTTCTCGTTTCAGGAGTCGCCACCATGCCGGGCTATCTGTATCTGGGCATTGCCATCGCCGCCGAAGTGATCGCCACCACCTCGCTGAAAGCCGTGGAAGGTGTAGCTAAGCCGATTCCGCTGGCCCTGGTGGTACTGGGCTACGGGCTGTCGTTCTGGATGCTGACACTGGTGGTGAAGAGCATTCCGATCGGCATCGCCTATGCCATCTGGGCCGGGCTCGGGATCGTGCTGGTGAGCATCGCCGCCGTATTCCTCTACCAGCAGAAGCTCGACCTGCCGGCCATGCTCGGCATGGCGCTGATCGTGTGTGGGGTGGTGGTGATCCAGCTCTTCTCCCGGTCCGTTGCACACTAATAAGCTGTTGAAAAACTATCTGCTAAAGCAGCGACAAGCCTCAGGCTGAAGCGAAGAGCTGAGCGAGGAGCTTGCGCCGGGGCTTGTCGCTTGTCGTCGATGGCTTGCAGTTATACTGGCGGCAATTTTTTCGACCAAGGCAGCCCCATGTCCCAACACCTTTCCACCGACGTGCTCATCGTCGGCGGCGGTATCGCCGGTCTCTGGCTCAACGCGCGCCTGCGCCGCCAGGGTTTCTCCACCGTGCTGGTGGAGAACGCCAGCCTCGGCGGCGGACAGAGTCTGAAATCCCAGGGCATCATCCACGGTGGCACCAAATACGCCCTGCACGGAGCCCTGACCGGCGCCTCCGAGGCCATCGCCGACATGCCGCGCCGTTGGCGCGAAGCGCTGGCCGGCATGGGCGAGCTGGACCTGCGCGGCGTACGCCTGCTTTCCGATGCCCACTACCTCTGGTCGCCCGGCACCCTGGCCGGCAACCTGACCAGCTTCTTCGCCAGCAAGGCCGTGCGTTCGCGGGTCGACCAGGTGAAGGGCGACGCCCTGCCGCCGGCCCTGCAGCATCCCCGCTTCAAGGGCAAGGTCTACCGTCTCACCGAACTGGTGCTCGACGTGCCCAGCCTGATCGCCCGCCTGGCCGAGTTGGCCGGAGACAGCCTGCTCGCCGCCGACGAGATCGCCCCGCTGCGCGACAACGGCGAGCTGGCCGGCCTTGTCGTCGACGGTCGTGAAATCCGTGCCCAACGCATCGTGCTCAGTGCCGGCGCCGGCAATGCCACCCTACTCAGCGCGCTCGGCCTGTCCGAACCGGCCATGCAGCGCCGTCCGCTGCACATGGTGCTGGTCAAGGCACCGACGCTGAAACCGCTCTATGCCCACTGCCTCGGCGGCGGGCCCAAGCCACGGGTCACCGTGACCACCCATCCGGCTGCCGACGGCCAGTGGGTCTGGTACCTCGGCGGCGATCTCGCCGAAGCCGATGGCGTCGCCCGAGACGAGGCCGCGCAAATCGCCGCTGCCCGCAAGGAGTTGAGCGAATTGCTGCCCTGGATAGACCTGTCCCAGGCCCGTTTCGCCTGCCTGCGGGTGGACCGTGCCGAGCCGGCCCAGTCCGGGCTGGTCCGCCCGGACAACGCCTTCCTCGCCGAACAGAACCGCCTGCTCATCGGTTGGCCGACCAAGCTGGCGCTGGCCCCGGACTTCGCCGATCGCGTGCTGGCCAACCTCGACCGCGACGGCATCCAACCCGGCGAACACGGCGAGCGGCCCGTCCTGCCCAAGCCGCCCGTCGGCCAGCCGGTATGGGAGGAGCTGCTGCCATGAAGACCCTGCACGGCCTCGATCGTCCCCTCGGCGACACCGGCCTCGTGGTCTCCCCGCTCGGCCTCGGCACGGTCAAGCTCGGGCGCGACCAGGGCGTGAAATACCCCAGCGGCTTCACCATTCCCGACGACCGGGAAGCGCGCCAGCTACTGGATCTGGCCCGCGAACTCGGCATCAACCTGATCGATACGGCACCTGCCTACGGCCGCAGCGAAGAACGGCTCGGCCCGCTGCTGCGCGGCCAGCGCGATGCCTGGGTGATCGTCAGCAAGGTGGGCGAGGAGTTCGAGGGCGGCCAGTCGCGCTTCGACTTCTCCCCGGCGCACACCCGCCTCTCCCTGGAACGCAGCCTGAAGCGCCTGGAAACGGACATTATCGATCTGGTACTGGTGCACTCCGACGGCAACGACGTCGCCATCCTGCGCGACAGCGGCGTCTACGAGACCCTCGCCGAGCTGAAGCGCGAGGGCAAGCTCCGCGCCTTCGGCCTCTCCGGCAAGACGGTGGAAGGCGGCCTACTGGCCTTGGAGCGCGGCGACTGCGCCATGGTCACCTACAACCTCAACGAGCAGGGCGAGCGGCCGGTACTGGACTACGCCGCCGAGCACGGCAAGGGCATCCTGATCAAGAAGGCCCTGGCCAGCGGCCACGCCTGCCTGGGTGCCGGCGTGGACCCGGTGCGCGCCAGTTTCGAGCTGCTGTTCGGCCATCCTGGGGTGGCCAGCGCGATCATCGGCACCATCAACCCGCTGCATCTGTCCCATAATGTCGCGACGGCCGCCGCCGTGATTCGTGGCGGCCACTGAAACTGTCATCAAGCCGCCGCCTGAGCGCGGCATACTCGAACAGGCCATGCGCCGCTTCCGCGGCCCCCTGACGCCAGCAAGAAGGAGACGACATGTCGCGTACCCTTGCCCGCAAGGACCCCAGTGCCTTTAAGACCCTGCCGCTTTTCGTCGAGGCCAGCCCGGACGGGCTCAGCTACCAGAGCCTCGGCCGACCGCTGAACTTCGCCCAGATGCTGGAAAAGCGTCGGCCGATCGAAGTGAACGATCCTGACCGTTTCGCGGTGGAACTGGCCAACCTCGGTGTCTCGGTGCGCCTGACGCTGTCCTGGCAGGGTCGCGAGTATTGGCTGCTGGTGCGCCAACGCCGCCTCGACCGGGGCGACGTGGTGCTCAAGCTGATCTCCGGCTACGTCCCGGCCCACGAACTCAACCTGCCATTGCTGACCGCCATCCAGGAGGTCGCCGAGGAATGCCTGCTGGAAACCCCGGAAGGCTGGCTGGCCGGCCGCTTCGGCGACACCTGGCTGCCAACGCCCTACCAGGGCGCCCTGCGCTATCGCGAGGCCACGCACTTCCGCCTCAGCCCCCTGTCCGGTGCGGCGCGCCCGATACGCTGCGGCAACCTGACGCTGATGGAGCGCCCGCGCGCCTACGTGCATCAGCCCACCGCTTCGCTGCAGCTGGTCTACGACCTGCGCCTGGAGCTGCCGAAGGAGGCGCGTCAGCTTAGCCTCTTCCATGTCGACGAGCGCTTGGAAGACGGCCGGCTCATCGCCCGCCTCGAACGCAGCCGACCAGACCTGTACCTGATTCCCCTCGACCAGGGCCGCCCCACCGGCGAATTGCTCACCCTCAAGCGCGGCATGCTGGCACCGGCAGCGACCCGCGGCCTGTGGCTGGCAGAAAGCTTCGCCCCGCAGGATGGCTGGCTGGTACGCGACGAACGCATCCGCTGGAAGGACTGGCTGGTCCAGCAGAACCTGGCCCCGACAAAAAAAGCAGCGGCTGGCAGACGGTAAGTGCAGAGGCGAAGTCATTCGCCCGTCGGGGCCTCTCACATGGGCGAAATAAATTCGCCTCTACAGGGCATGGCGTGGGACCGCTTCCTCACGCCACGTGCCTTACTCACTTCAACTCACTGGAACTCTTGCCCAACTGCCGGCGAGCGACGATCAGCAACTGGATTTGCTGGGTGCCTTCGAAGATGTCGAGGATCTTCGAGTCGCGGGCCCACTTCTCCAGCAATTCGTCTTCGCCATAACCCAGGGCGCCGGCCAGCTCCACGCACTTGAGAGTGACTTCATTGGCCACCCGTCCGGCCTTAGCCTTGGCGATAGAGGCCTCCTTGGAGTTGGGTAACTTGTTGTCCGCCATCCAGGCCGCTTTGAGGGTAAGCAGCCGCGCCGCCTCCCACTCAGCTTCCAGGCGATACAGGGTTGCCTCGGCATGGCTGACTGACAACAACGGGCGGGCATAATCGAAAC
Source organism: Pseudomonas sp. PIC25 (assembly GCF_002286785.1). Lineage (GTDB taxonomy): Bacteria > Pseudomonadota > Gammaproteobacteria > Pseudomonadales > Pseudomonadaceae > Pseudomonas_M. The sequence goes on from NZ_MUJY01000122.1 coordinate 57,378, forward strand.
GGCAGGGTTTCTTCAGCAGTTCGCGGGTACGGTCCAGCGCCGCCTTGGCTACGCCCACCGCCATGCCAGCCACCAACGGGCGGGTGTTATCGAAGGTCTCCATGACCCCGGCGAAGCCCTTCTGCACGTCGATTTCCGGGTTGCCTAGCAGATTGGCAGCCGGCACGCGGCAATCGTTGAAGCTGATGGAGGCAGTGTCCGAGGCCTTGATCCCGAGTTTTTTCTCCAACCGGGTGACAGTCATCCCCGGCGTGCCCTTCTCCACCACGAAGGACTTGATCGCCGCCCGTCCCAGGCTGCGGTCCAGGGACGCCCAGACCACCACGGCATCGGCTCGCTCGCCGGAGGTGACGAAGATTTTCTCGCCGTTGAGCACGTAATGATCGCCATCCTTTACCGCCGTGGCGCGGATCGCCGCCGAGTCGGAGCCGCAACCCGGTTCGGTGATCGCCATGGCCGCCCAGGTGGAGCCGAAGCGCTGCAACTGCTCCTCGTTGGCCACCGCAGCGATGGCCGCATTACCCAGGCCCTGACGCGGCATGGCCAGGAGCAGGCCGACATCGCCCCAGCACAGCTCCATCACCCCCAGACAGGCGGACAGGTTGCCACCGTTGCGCACGCCCTCCTCCTGGGCCGTGCTCTTGCGCTTGCTCGCCGAGGTGGCACCGACCGCTTCCGGCGAACCGGCGTTCATGCCGTCTAGCAACGCCGCCAGCAGATCCAGCTCCTTCGGATAGGCGTGCTCGGCCTTGTCGTATTTGCGCGAGATCGGCCGGAAATAATTGGCCGCCACCTGATGTGCCTGGGTCACCAGGCCACGGAATTTCTTCGGGGTTTCCAGATTCATAGAAGCCTGCCTTAAAGGTGCACACCACCGGCCATCACAGCCAGGGCTCGGAGATCGCGGTACCAACGCTCGACCGGGTGCTCCTTGGTGAAGCCATGGCCGCCGAGCAGTTGCACCGCGTCAGTGCCGATCTTCATCGCCTTCTCGGTGCAGAGCAGGCGCGCCAGATAGGTTTCGCGCTGGAAATCCAGCCCCTGCTCGGCCCGCGCGCAGGCGCGCCAGACCATCAGGCGCATGGCATCCAGTTCAATGGCGATGTCCGCCACCATGAACGCCACACCCTGCCGATGGCTGATCGGCTCACCGAAGGCCATCCGCTCGTTACAGTAGGTGGTCACGTAATCCAGCGCCGCCTGGCCGGTACCCACGGCCAGCGCACACCAGGCCAACGCACAGTAGTCGACGAAGCGGCGGTAATCGAAATGCTCGGCCGCCAGGCGGCTCTCCGCCGGCACCTTCACGCCTTTCAGGCGAATGCGCGCCAGCCCCCCGGCCTTCAGCCCCATGGCTGGGTCGGCGCACCGCTCTATGCCTTTGGCGCCAGCATCGACAATGAACAAGGCGGGCCCCTGCTCGGCTTCGGCGGCAACGATCAGGTGGCTGGCCTCCAGACCGCGCAACACCAAGCACTTTTCGCCGGACAGCAGATAGCTGCCGCCCTTACGGCGGGCCTTGGTAGCCAGTTGCTGCGGATCGAACATCAGCGTTGGCTCACTCACCGCCAGGGCCATCAGCGGCGCTGTTTCCTCGCCGACGAAGGCCGGCAGCCAGCGTTCCTGCTGCTCCGCATTGCCCCAACGGCGAATGCAGTTGGCCGCGGATAGCGGCACCAGCAGCGCCGCGCCGAGGGACAGGTCGCCTTTGCCCAGGCACTCGGCGATCAAGGCGTTGGTTACGGTGGTGCGCTCACCGGCCATGCCGCCATGAACTTCGCCGACCCCATAGTAGGTCAGCCCCAGCTCCTGCACCTGATTGAGCAATTCGGCAGGGATCGACGCCGTCTCGTCGGCATCATGGGCTGCGGGACGCAGCACCTCGGCGGCAAAACCGTCGAGCATGTCCACCAGCATCCGCTGTTCGTCGGACAGCGACAGATCGAACAATGCATCCGGGTCGGGCTTTCGCGGAACCTTGCCTTGCTTGGCCGTTCGTTCGGCGGCCATACGGAAGCTGGCGCGGCTGCCGCTGTAGATGAGTTTCTCGAAGGGTTTACGCAGTTTGAGGCGGTCCGGCCAGTCGGCCTGGGCCACACGGTTGAGCATGGCCAGGGCGTGGCCTTGTACGTCGGTCATGGGCATCTCGTTCCCCGCAGGAGGCAGATGCCCAGATGATGCGTCCGTGGCCAAGGAGCGCCTATGACCGCTCCGCCACTTGCGTCTGGCAACCGGGCCAGTCGAGGTCCCGATACAGGCTCTTACTTCTGGCGAATCTTCTCGACAATGGCCGTAGTCGAGCTGTTCTCCACCAAGCCGAGCACCTTCACCGTACCGCCGTAAGCCTTGACGATCTCGGCTCCCACTACTTGGTCGATGCCGTAGTCGCCGCCCTTGACCAGCACGTCCGGCTTGACCTCGGCGAGCAGGCGCTCGGGGGTGTCTTCGCTGAAGCTCACCACCCAGTCCACCGCCCCGAGGCCGGCCAGTACAGCCATGCGCCGGTCGACGGAGTTGATCGGCCGGCCAGGGCCCTTCAGGCGGCTGACCGAACCATCGTCGTTGACCGCGACGATCAGCCGGTCACCCTGGGCGCGGGCCTGCTCCAGGTAAGTCACGTGTCCGGCATGGAGGATGTCGAAGCAGCCGTTGGTGAAGACGATCTTCTCGCCGTGGGCGCGAGCATCTTCGATGGTGGTGAGCAGTTGTTCGAGGCTCAGCACGCCACGCTCGGAGCCCTGCTCGCGCTGCACCGCCCGGCGCAGTTCCGGGGCACTGATAGCAGCAGTCCCCAGCTTGCCGACGACGATGCCGGCCGCCAGGTTGGCCAGGGCCACGGCCTGGGGCAGCTCTTCACCGGCAGCGATGGCGGCGGCCAGGGTGGAGATCACCGTGTCGCCTGCGCCGGTGACGTCGAACACTTCGCGGGCACGGGCCGGCAGGTGCAGCGCCGGATGGCCGGGACGCAGCAGGGTCATGCCGTGTTCGCCACGGGTGACCAGCAGCGCGCCGAGTTCCAGTTCGCGCATCAGCGCCGCGCCTTTGGCCACCAACTCGGCCTCGTCGGCACAACGGCCGACGATGGTCTCGAACTCGTTGAGATTGGGGGTAATCAGGCTGGCGCCACGATAAATGGAGAAATCCTTGCCCTTGGGATCGGCCAGCACCGGAATGCCGTGACGACGAGCTGCCTCGATCAGTACCTGATGGTTCTTCAGCGCACCTTTGCCGTAGTCGGACAGCACCAGCACCTTGACCCCGGCGAGCAGCCCGTCCACTTCGGCGGCCAGGGCGGCGGCGTCGGTGTCGAAGGCTTTCTCGAAGTCCAGGCGCAGCAGTTGCTGGTGGCGGCTCATGACCCGCAGCTTGACGATGGTCGGCTGGTCGTCGATGCGTTGGAAGCGCGCCTTGACTCCGGCGGCGGTCAGGCTGTTGCTCAGGCTTTCGGCCGCCTCGTCCTCACCGGTGACCCCGACCAGCACGGCCGGCGCACCCAGCGCGGCGATGTTCAACGCGACGTTGGCCGCGCCGCCCGGACGATCTTCGATCTGCTCGACCTTGACCACCGGTACCGGAGCCTCCGGAGAAATCCGCGAGGTACCGCCATGCCAGTAACGGTCGAGCATGACATCGCCCACCACCAGGACGGGGGCTTGGTCGAAACGGGGCATGGACAGCTTCATGGGTACTCCGGGCGGCGAAAAACGCCGCGGATCATAGCACAGGCGGTTTCGGGGCCGGCGCAGGCGGCGTCAGCCCTCCCGCGCCACCTCGGTGGTGGTATCCATATCCTCGAACTGCTTGGCGTGCAGACGGGCGTAGTAGCCATTGAGCGCCAGCAATTCGGCATGGGTGCCGCGCTCGACGATCTGTCCCTGGTCCATGACCAGAATCAGATCGGCCTTCTCGATGGTGCTCAGGCGGTGGGCGATGACCAGGGTCGTGCGCCCTTTCATGACGCGATCCAACGCACCCTGGATATGCCGCTCGGACTCGGTGTCGAGCGCCGACGTGGCCTCGTCGAGAATCAGCACCGGCGCGTTCTTCAGCAGCGCGCGGGCAATCGCCAGGCGCTGCCTCTGACCGCCGGAGAGCAGCACGCCGTTCTCACCGACCAGCGTTTCGTAGCCGTCCGGCATGCGCTCGATGAACTCGGCGGCGTAAGCGGCCTCGGCGGCTTCGCGGACGTCCTCCATCGGCGCGCCGGCCAGGTCGCCATAGGCGATGTTGTTGGTGACACTGTCGTTGAACAACGTGACCTGCTGAGTGACCAGCGCGACGTGCCGGCGCAGGTTACGCAGCCGATAATCCTCGACATCCACACCATCGAGCAGAATTTGCCCGGATTCATGATGGTAGAAGCGCGGGATCAGGCTCGCCAGGGTCGACTTGCCGCTGCCGGAGCGGCCGACCAGAGCCACCATCTGCCCCGGCTCGGCCGTGAAGCTGATGTTGTTCAGCACCTGCTTGTCGGTGTTCGGGTATTGGAAGCTCAAATCGCGCACTTCGAGACGTCCGCTGACCCGCTCGCGCTCCATGCTGCCGCGATCCACTTCCGGCTCCTGATCGAGCTGTTCGAAGATGCTCTCGGCGCCGGCCAAACCCTTCTGGATGGTCGCGCTGACTTCGGAGAGCTGGCGAATCGGCTTAGGCAAGAGACCGGCCGCAGTGATATAGGCGATCAGTTCGCCGGGCGAGGCGTCGCCGCGAAGATAGAGCACCAGGTACATCAGCAACGCCATGCCGATGTAGATGACCAGTTGCAGCAGCGGCGTATAGATCGACTGGGTGCGGGTCATACCCAGGCTCTTGTTCATATTGTCGGCGCTGGCCTTTTGGAAGCGCTTCTGCTCGTACTCCTCGCCGCCAAAGCTGCGCACCACCCGGTAGCCCTGGATGGTTTCCGACGCCACGTGGGTGACGTCGCCCATGGCTACCTGGATCTTCTTGCTCTGTTTGCGGAATTTCTTGCTGGCGCTGGTCACCAGCAGGGCGATGATCGGCAGGATCGCCAGCAGGACAAGAGTCAGCCGCCAGTTGCTGAACAGCAGGTAGCCGAACAGGAACACCACGGTCAGGCCCTCGCGGATCACCACCTTGATCGCATCGGTGGCGGCGCCGGTCACCATGGTCACGTTGTAGGTGATACGGGAAATCAGGTGACCCGAGTTGTGGTTGTCGAAATAGCGGTTGGGCAGGGTCAGCAGGTTGTCGAACAGTGCGCAACGCAGGTCATGCACCACGCCGCGTGCGACCTTGGCCAGGAAATAGTTGCCCAGGTACGAACCTATGCCTTGGTAGAGTGCAATGAGTACAATCAGCAGCGGCACGCCGTACACCAGCGGCACGCCGAGCAACATGGCGTTGTCGGGTGACTGCAGGCCGTCCAGGAAGTATTTCAGCATGTCAGCCAGCATTGGCTGGCTGGACGCGAACAGCAGGAAACCCAGGATACTGATCGCAAAGGCTCCCCAGTAAGGGAGAACGTATTTCAGCAAACGCAGATAGAGTTTGAGACTGGATTGCTGGGCAGATTCGGCCATTCGGCAAGCCTCGTACGACTGGCTAGAGAGACAAGATGCGGATTGTAACAGCGAACGAATTGCAAGGATGGCTCGATCAGGGAGAGGTACTGGAAAAGGACAGTCGAGGCCCCAAGGTCATCAAGCTCGCCGACGGCGACCTGCTGAAGATTTTCCGCAGCCGCCGCACCCTCATGGGCCGCTTGCGCCCGGATGCGCAACGCTTCGAAAAACATGCCCAGCACCTGCGCAAACTCGGTATCCGCACCCCCGACATCAACGCCTGTTACTGGATCGATCCCAGCCAGCGGATCAGCGCCTGCCTCTACCGACCACTGGAAGGAACTCCGCTGGACAAGCTGTTTCATCGGTCGCGTGAGGATTTCGACAAGCTGCTGCCCGAACTGGCGACCTACATCCGCAAGCTGCACCGGAGCGGCATCTACTTCCGTTCCCTGCACTTGGGCAACATCCTTCGCACGCCCGAAAACGATTTCGGCCTGATCGACTTCCTCGATATCCGCTTCAAGGGCCGCCCACTCGGCCGACTGCTGATCCGCCGGAATTTCCAGCATCTGCAGAGCTATTTGCAACGTCGCAAGGTGCAGGATTTTCCCTGGGAGCGACTTATGCGCTGCTATGAGGAAAGCTCAACATCGCATCCAACTGATCGAGGCTGATCTTCGGCACTACGCTGGACGGCAGACGACTGTCCAGCGACAGGTTGAAGACCTGGAAATCAGGATTGATCACCCTCTCGGCCAACAGTTGGAAGCTGGGTAGGATGTAATCCTCATAGTCTCCATCCAGGCGACTGGGTACGGCCTGTTCATTCTTCTCGTAGGACCGCCCTTTCTTTGAATCCAGGTCTACGCCCACCAGGAAGACCCGACTGAAGCCCAGATGGTAAGCGAGCTGGATGCCCGCGTAGGGAATGGTACGGCTGTTGAAATAGCCCTTGTCCAGATTGCGGCTGAAACCGATGCGGTTGGGTTTCTGCCGAAACCAGGAAAACCGACATTCGAAATCGGGATCGCGGCGGGCACGCCGGGAGAACTCGCGGTCGGATAATTCGCGGCCTGCCCTGTTCAAACGACCAGCCCGCGCCAGGCGATGAATCGACCGGGGTCCCAGGCTGTCGCCCGAAAGCCTTGCCAGTTCCGCAACGACTCGTTCGGAGAAAGCAACTTCATGGCTCCGACGCATCCCCTCCAGCAAGAGCGGCAGACGATTGCGCACGAAACTACTGTCATCACACAGATAAAACAACGGGGACAGCCCGGCTTCGGCGAACAGATGGATCGACCCATTCATCGCGAACATCGGATAGTTCGCGTAATGCGACAGGGGAAAATCCCGAGCGGATGGGCCCGAAGCGATGATGAACACCGCCCCGGTGCGGCTATTCCGGCATTCAGCAAAGGATTTCCAGCGTACATCGTCGAACGAGCGGGGTTCCCGTTCTCGTCCTGCGTCTGCATGACTTGGCATTCCAACCTCCTTGTCAGTCTCATATGAAACCTGTGTTACCCCGGCCTCGCTAGCCGGGTTTCGCAGAATCCTCTGCAAAGCCACCCGCGAGAGCCAGGCTCAGCCCCAGCGGCAGCCAAGTCAACAGCCAATCCGCACTAGGCTTCAACCAGGGGCCGAATCCATCGGTCAACAACGCCACTCCGGAGAAGACCCAGAGCGCAATCAGTGCCCGGCCCAGCTCATCCCGGTAATGCTGCAGCGCCCGCCAGCCTATCGCCGCCCACAGCGCCAACCAGAGCAGCAGCCCGCCCACTCCCAAACGCATGGCGACATTGAGGAACAAATTGTGCGGATGCTTGAAGGTCCGTCGCAATTCCTCAACCGGAATGTGGAATTCATTGAAGCCCATCCCGAACAACCAGTGCTCCTTCATCAGACGAACGCCACCGGACCATAAGGTGGGGCGATAGGACAGGCTGCGCTCCAGCAGCACGTCCGGCCAGACGAGCCAGACACCGGCCATGCCGAGCACCATCACGGCCAGCCCCGCCAGGATCAGACGGTTCCGACTCAACGCGGCCGTTACCAGCAGGCTGGCCGCCAGAGCCACCCAGACGCCACGGGTCTGGCCGAATCCCAGAAACAGCAGATAGCCGACCGCTGCGATCAGCATCGATGCCACTACCGGCCCACTCGATCGCGCAGGCGCCAAACACAACCCCAGCAAAGCCAACGCTCCGGCCGCGTGGGCTGCCATGATCGGCGTATCCCATATGCCCAGGGCGACCAAACGATCCGACCAGGGATGCCCCTGAACACCGTAGAACACCATCCAGGACAATGCCGCGCCCCAGCCGCCGGCCACACTGCTCCAGAACAGCAGCGACAGCAGGCGTGCCCGTCCGGCCTGTGCGACGGAGGCGATGGCGAGCAGTGTCAGCCCCACGTAGAACGGCAATTTGGCATTGCCGAAGTCTCCACCGCTCACCGCGATTACCAGCAGCGTCCAGGCCGAGAACAACAGAAAGATCACCATCTCGGGGCCTTTCATGCCCACCGGCAGCGCTCTGCGGGATAGCACCGACAGCAGGGCCGGCAGCCACAGCAGAACGCCGATTGCCTGGTGATAGAGCTTGTTGCTGGAGAGAATCCAGGGTGCACAGAGCAGCAGGACCAGCCCTGCCGACGTCCAGATCTCCCAGCGCCGCTGACAGGTCAAAGGCGTCCACTCATGACGACGCAAGCATGCGCTGCGCAACTTTGCGCAGGTGCGTCTGGTCTGCATCGCGCCAACTGCCGGGAATGCAGTACTCCTCCGCCATGTACAGGAAGAAATGCTGGCGCACCCGTTCGTCCAGCGACCAGTTCGGGAAGTCTTTCGCCAGTTGCAGTACCTCTTCCAAGGAGTCAGCGTGCGCCACCAAGCCTTCGATGTTGAAAAAGGCCTGCCCCAAGGTCATGACCGGCTTGCCGAGCAAAAGACTCTCCAGGCCGACCGTAGAGTTGAGCGTCACCACATACTGGCTGGCCTCGATCAGCGCCTGGGTGCTGTTGCCATTGGCGAACAGCACGCTCTTGCCCGCCCGCTCATGCAGGTCGGGATAGGTTTCGCGACTCGACGGATGCTCCTTGAACACCACGGGAATGCCGGAGGCCTGTGCCAATCGCTCACCGACCGCGAACAACTCGCGCATGCTCTTGATCCAGGGGGAGAACAGGCGGACCTGGGTATCGCGATCGTCCTGGAACGGAATGAAGATGAAGCGTTCGGGCAGCTCGATTTCCGGCAGCCCCGTCTGCCTCGGCTTGCGCGGCACCAGCTGCACGGCCTGCCTATCGCCCGGCTGGCCGCTGGACGAGCGGTAGTTCAGGAAAAACTCGGCATTCCGCGGAACCGAATTGAAATAATTCACCCCGCGCGGATCGAGGGTAGTGGTGTTAGGCAGCAGGCCGTTCTCGAAGAAAAAGGTCCGGGTGCCAGCCGGCAGTATGGCGCGCAACACTTGGCAGTAGCGGTGGGAGCCGTTCCACATCACCACCGCACCCGGCTTTTCCCGGTCCAGCAGGGCCACCGCGCGCAAGGCCATCACGCCCAGCTCCAGACGTACCAGCAGTCGATAGAGGCGTCCAGCGTACTTCCGCTTGACCAGGCGCTCCTGGCACTTTTCAGCAATCACTGCCGGCCAGTCGATTCGGCCGGCCACTCGAGACCATTGCCAAGGTCTCGGCAACGGCCATTGCATCGGCCCCACTACTTTGCCGCGCAGATCGGTCTCTTCGAGCAGACGACGGAAGTAAATCGTCTGGTGCTTGGCCAAGGAAAAGAAAAGAAAAGTCGTCATTGCTCGCTCCAAGCGCATCGCTGTTCCCTACCGGCAGTTGCCCGGCAGCTCACGGACGTCCGCCACCGACGCATCCAGCGCACCCGTCCGAAGGAGCGTTTCCAGAATCCGCACACTGTTCTCGAACCCTTTGGAGCCGTGGGCCAGATGGAATTCGACGAACTCACGGGAGCGCCGCACGTAATCGTCATAATGCTGCTCGATGTCCTGCAGGCGCGCTTCCAACTCGTCGGCGGTGGTCACGGTCTCACCGAAAAAACGCGGCTGGGAAAAGATGTCCCGGTCGTCACTGAGGTTGACCGGCACCACTGGGCGTCCCGCCAACGCCGCCTCGATCACCGCGTTGGACATCAGGTTCGCGACCACCGAGGCCTGCGCCAAGGCATCGGACAGCGAACAGTCCGCCGGCAATACCTGCAAGTTCGGAAGGTTTTCGCTCAATTGCTGCCAGAACGGCACCTGGCTGCGCGGGTGCCGCTTCACCAGAATCCGGTACTCGGGATGGCACCGGGCCCACTCGCCGAGCAGCGCATAGGTGCGCTGATAACCGGCTTCCTTCTCTTTGTCAGGACCGACGCCGAGCACCAGCAGAGCGCGCCACTGGGGGGCCGCCGGCGGTAGATCGTAGGCATCGTCGATCATGTGCGAGCCGGCCAGGACGACCTTGCAGCTTCCGAAACGCAGGGAGCGCTGAGCCAGGGCATCGAAGGAGCTCTGGCCGAAAATCAGGTAATAGTCGTAGTCGTTCATGCCCAGCTTGCGCGACCCTTCCACGGTGGTCGCATGGGCCAGGTGCACTAGCCGGCTCCCCCGCGCATTCAGCGCCAGCCGCAGGAACGGCGAATGCAGGCTACCGTTGCGGTCATTCAGCAGAATACGCGGCTGATAGCGCTCCACCAGCCACTGGGCATGCGCGGCATAGCCGAGGTAACGGAGCGGCACCTTCTCCGGTGGCCGGGCCAACAAGGCTTGGCGCAGGACCTCGCGCGGCGCCTCGATCGCTACTTCCTCCAGCCGATGGCCACGCTGACGCAGCGCCCCGATCAGCAGCTTCTTCCGTCGAAGAGCGATGACCTTGGGCGAGGCTTGTAGCAAGAGAAAATCGCAGGGAGTAGCGGAAGGGGATGCAGCCAGTATACGCGACCGGGCCTGCACGCCGAACATCAGGTCGACCAGCGCGTCGCGACCGTAGCGCAGGGCCGCGCCGAGCAAGCTGTGGCGTTCGCGCAGGAGGCGCCAGCGATAACGGTCCAGCGCCCTGGCCTTGCCCTTCCAGGCTCCTTCCATCGAACTCATCCCTGTGCTTCCGTCCACTGCGGCCCCATGCGTACTGCCCATCACTTCGCTTCGTTGAACGACGAAGGGAGGGGCAATTTCCAGAATTGGCGACGTACCGCCCCATCGGAGAAGTGCTCCTGCAAGCGCGCATCCATCGCCGCGACGCAGGCCCGACGCTGTCTGGGGTCCAGAGCACTGAGGTGGCCCAGGCCCTCCGCCAGCGCCATGTCGTCGCCCAGCGGGAAGAGGATGCCCAGCCCTTCCACCACTTCCCGGGCGCCGCCACAGGCCGTGGCGATCAGCGGTACGCCGGCCGCCATGGCTTCCAGCAGGACCATGCCGAAGGGTTCGTGGTCGGAACTCAGGGCAAAGATATCGAACGCCTTGAAATAGCGCCGCGCCTCCGGCACCTGGCCGAGGAACAGCACCTGCTGGGCGATGCCCAGTTCACGCGCCAAGTCCTTCAGTTCGTCTTCCAGACGGCCGCTGCCGAGAATCGCCAGCCTGGCGTTCTCCGGCAACTTGGGCAAAGCCGCAGCGAAACCGCGGAGCAGCGTGGCCTGGTCCTTATCCGGGTGCAGGCGGCCGACATTACCGACGATCCAGGCATCCTCCGGCAGACGAAGCTGCTGGCGGGCCGTTGCCCGGTCGACCTGCTGCGCACGCAGCGCCGCAACATCGACGCGGTTGTACAGCGTTTCGATACGCTCGACCGGCCAGTCGGGCAGGCATTGGCGGATGTCGTCGCGCACGGCATTGGACACGCCGAGCAGCGTCAGGCGCTTGCGGAACAATCTGGCGAACAGTCGACGAGGCAAGCGCTTGTATACACCGAAAGCATGGTGCACGCCGATGATCGGCAGATGGGTGGCCAGCGCAGCGATATACAGCGGCTTGAAACGATGCGCGATGCAGAAGCGGAAGTCTCGCGAACGGGCTATCTCGCGCAAATCGCGGATCGCGCCGAGCTTGAGGCCGCGTACTTCCTTCGAGCTGTAGTCGAGAAACAGCACCTCGTCGGATGCGCAGCCGGCAGCCACGTCCGGATCGGGCGCCCCGGTGAGGAACACCGTGGTCACCCGGTAGCCGCTACCCTCGAACAGACTGGCGTATTGACGGGCACAGTCGAGGAACGGCCCGTCATAGCCGTGGCAAAACTGCAGAACACGGGGCTCAGCTGACCGAGTCATACCAGTCCATACCCTCTTTGACGACCAGGATGTTTTCCATGATCAGATAGCGAAGGTCGGAGCCGTAGAACATGTTCAGGGCATCGGTGGGAGAGCAGACCATCGGCTCGCCACGGCGGTTCAGTGAAGTGTTGAGCGACACACCGTTGCCCGTCAGCTTCTCCAGCTCGACCATGAGATCGTACCAGCGTGGGTTGTACTCGCGTTCGAGCACCTGGGCACGGGAGGTACCGTCCTCGTGGACGACCTCTCCGACACGCTCTTTCCACTCTTCGTTCACTTCGAAGGTAAAGGTCATGAACGGGCTCGGATGGTCCACCTTGAGCATTTTCGGCGCCACGGTATCGAGCATCGACGGGCAGAAGGGTCTCCAGCGCTCGCGGAACTTGATCTGCTCGTTGATCCGGTCGGCCACGCCCGGCACGCTGGGGCAGCCGATGATGGAACGGCCGCCGAGGGCACGCGGGCCGAATTCCATGCGGCCTTGGAACCAGGCCACCGGGTTACCGTCGACCATGACTTTGGCGATGCGCTTCTCGACGTCGTCGATCTTCTTCCACGCCGGCGCGTTGGGATGGCGGGCGCAGGCTGCAATGATGTCTTCGTTGCTGTAGGACGGGCCGAGATAGACGTGTTCCATCTTCTCCACCGGTACGCCGCGCTGGTGCGAGACATAAGCCGCCGCGCCGACCGAGGTGCCGGCGTCGCCAGAAGCGGGCTGGACGAACAGCTCCTTCACTTCCGGGCGGGCGATGATCTTCTGGTTCAGCTTGACGTTGAGCGCACAGCCGCCGGCGAAGGCGATGCGACCGGTTTCCCGGATGATGTCGCCCAGGTAGTAGTCCATCATCTCCAGTGCCAGCTTTTCGAACAGCGCCTGCATGCTGGCGGCGTAATGGATGTAGGGGTCATCGGCGATGTCGCCTTCGCGCTTGGGTCCCAGCCACTCGATCAGCTTGGGCGAGAAGTAATAGCCCTTGCCCTTTTCCTTGTAACGGCGGAAGCCGATGACGTTGGCGTAATCGGTGTTGATGATCAGCTCGCCGTTCTCGAATGTCGCCAGGCGGGAGAAATCGTACTTGGCCGCATCGCCGTAAGGCGCCATGCCCATCACCTTGAATTCGCCGTCGAGCATCTCGAAGCCGAGGTACTCGGTGATCGCGCCGTACAGGCCGCCGAGGGAATCCGGGTCGTAGAATTCCTTGATCTTGTGAATCCTGCCGTTCTCGCCCCAACCGAAGAAGGTGGTGGCGTACTCACCCTTGCCGTCGATGCCCATGATCGCGGTCTTCTCGGTGAAGCCGGAGCAATGATAGGCGCTGGAGGCATGCGCCAGGTGGTGCTCGACCGGCTGGATCTTGATCTTCTTCAGATCGAAACCAAGCTGCTGCAGGCACCACTGGATGCGTTTCTTGTAGCGGTAATAGCGGCGGTTGCCCATGAGGATCGCATCGAGGGCGCGGTCCGGGGCGTACCAGTAGCGCTTGGCGTAATGCCAGCGTGCTTTCTCGAAGATGCTGATGGGGGCGAAGGGAATCGCCACCACGTCGACATCGGACGGTTTGATACCGGCTTGTTCCAGGCAGAACTTGGCCGATTCGTAAGGCATGCGATTCTTCGCGTGCTTGTCGCGCACGAAGCGCTCTTCTTCGGCGGCGGCGATCAGCTTGCCGTCGATGTACAGGGCGGCGGAAGGATCATGGCTCAGCGCGCCGGAAAGGCCGAGAATCGTCAATGCCACAGGTAAAGCCTCTTAGTCTTCGGTGCGGGCGTCAGGCGCCTGCGGTAAACGTTGGTCCAGCAACCGATACAGCGCCGAGTCGGCCGGCCAGTTGCGCAGAAAACGGGCGCGGTCCCTGGCATAGGCACGGGCGAAACGTGCCAGGCTGCGATGCTGCCGCACGGCGTCGAGATCGATCAGCAGCCAGCGACCGTTGTCCCAGAACAGGTTGTGCCCCTTCAAATCGCCGTGGCTGATGCGTTCGCGCAGCAAGGCGGCGAACAGGCGATCCAGCGCCAACAGCTCTTCTTCCGGCGGCGAACCGGTCAGGTACGGCTGAAAACGCGCGATTATATCTTGCCCGGCGGCATATTCGGTAATCAGCCAGGCGCGGCCACGTAACCAGCACCAGCGATTCTCGATCACCGCCAGGGGTTTTGGCGTGGAAATGCCGAGGAAATCCAGGCGGTTGCCCTCAACCCAACTGTGCCAGGCACGGCTCGGACGCCAGAAGCGCTTCAGCCAATGGCCGACCCCCTTGATGTTGTAGCGCTTGATGACCAGCTTCCGGCCATCCCGCTCCGCGCCTGCTACCGTGGCGGTGCCGCCGTTCTTGTAGAGAGGTCCCTGGACGATCGCCGCATCGGGGTCATCCAGCAGAGGATCCAGGGTCGCCGCGACGTCGCGCCGGACCACACGCAGGCCGAACGCACCGATCCTAGTGCTGAACAGGCTGCAATCGCGGGCAATCTTGCCCAGGTAGTCGCGCAGGCGCCAACGCCGCACCTTGGCCACTTCCTTGAGCAATGCCTCCAGCGGCAGGGCATGTTCGCCATTGGCGAGCAGGTAGTAGACCAGCAGCTCCTCGGTGAATGGCTCCAGGCTGGCCGGCAGCTGGGCGAAGAACACGCCGAGATTTTCCAGCACCCGCGCCCGCGACAACGGCTGGCCCGGAGTTTCCGCCTGCACCGCGCCGCCATCGATCAGATACAACTGACCGTTGTGACGCAGCAGGTTGTCCAAATGCAGGTCGGCCTGCCAGAGCCCCTTGGCATGCAGACCGGCGATGGCCGCCAGGGCTTCGCCGAGTACCGCTGTCTGGGCCTCGGACAACGGCGACTCACCTTCCAACGAGCGCCAGGCATCCCACAGGCTTTCGGCGCCCTCAAGGTAATCGAACAACAGCCAGCCGCCCTCACCTTCGGCCAAGCCGTCGACCAGCAGCAGCGGCGTGGTCAGTTGTTGCTCGGCCAGCAAACGCGCGCCGTTCAGCTCGCGCTGAAAGTGCCGCGCCGCCCGGTCGCCGACCAGCAACTTGGCCAGCACCTTCCGTCCACGCCATGCGCCGACGCCGACATAACGCTGGCCCGGCAGGACCCGCAGCAACCGCTCCATGCTCAAGGTCGCCATCCCGGCGGCATCGGCCAGCTCGACGCTGAACGGCAGCGCCGGTGTCCGCCCGGCACGGGAGAGTTCATGCAGTTTCATCGACGTGCCTCCTTCTGCCGCTGTCGCTTCGACAAACGCTGGCTCCAGCCATCCACAGCCTGCCGGTCCGGCAGATAGGCCGTCAGGAACTCCTGCACATCCGCTTCGCTCCAGGCATTCGAACGGCGCACCAGCGGCTCCAGATCCTTGATCCGGTCACGCTGGCCGAACAGGATCGGACGGGTCTTTTCGAGATCGATCAGGCAAGCCTCGAACACCCCGTCGCGTTCGCGCAGGAAAATGTGCTTGGGGTAGAAGCAGCCGTGGATTTGCCCCGCTTCGTGCAGGCGCCTGGCCAATCCGCCACAGGCATGCAGGATTGCCGTGCGTCGTTCCGTGTCGAGGGTAGTCCAGGTGGCAAGCCAGCCGTCCAGGTCGCGCCAGTCGTCGAGCGCGCGGGTCAGAAGGATCGCCCGCTGCTCGCCGGGCACCCGGCGCATGCCGAAGAATGCGGCCTGCAGGGCGGGGATGCCCAGCTCCCGGTACCGCCGGATATTGCGGAACTCGCGGGCGAAGGTCGGCTCGCCGAAGGGATGCGCCAAGTTTCGGGTGAGATGGTTGTTCTGCCGCTTGAGGTAGTAAGCGGCACCGTCGAGCTCCAGGCGGAACACGCTGCTCCAGCCGCCGCGCTCGGTATTTGGCGTATCCACCGCCTCCAGCCGCAATTGCCAGAGGGCATCGAAATCATCCAGGCCATTGACGCGCAGCTGCGCGCGATCTTCCTCGGCGATGAAATCCTCGTCCTTCATTCCCGCCCCTCGAAAAAAGCCAGGATGCGTGCGATACGGCGTTTATCGCAGACGCTCAGGCGCTCGCGACCACGGTATTGCAGGTAGAAACGAAGGCGCTGGGTGCGCGATAGCTGGTACTTGGCGACTTTATCCAAGCAGGCGAGGTCCTTGATGACCCGGTGGTGCAGCAGAGGCCCCCGCCAGAAAGCGCCGGTCGGGCAGTCGATGAGAAACAACTCACCCTCTTCGTTGACCAGGAGGTTGCGCCACTTCAGGTCGTTGTGGGCGAAGTGGTGGTCATGCAGCGTCCGAGTAGCCCGCGCCAGTTGCCGGCTGATGCCGTCGACCCAACGGGGCTCGGCCAGACGGGGATCGCGCCGCTTGGCGAGCAGTGCGAGGTCTTCGGTGCCACCCAGCTCACGGGTGATCAGCGCCCCTCGCACGAAAGCACCCAGCTTCCGCTCCAAGCCCCAGGCAACGATGGGGGCGGTAGGCACGCCCCATTTGCGGAAACATTGCAGGTTCTGCCATTCGGCTTTCACCCGCGGACGGCCAAGATAGCGGCGCAATCCCTTTCCGGCACCCCAGTAGCGCTTGACGTAGTAGCGCACGCCGTCGCGCTCGATGCGGATCACTTCCGAGAGAGGATCCTTGGTCAGCCGCTCTCCCGTCAGGGCGAACACCGCGTCGAGACTACCGAAATCCTTGGCCAGCCCGGCATAGGCCGGGTCGAGATTCCAACCCGCCATCAAAGCGCATCCCCGTAACGTTGCTTACGCGCGTACAGCTTGGCGGCCTTGCGTTCCAGCCGCGCCAGCAAGGGGGCCTCTTCGGCGAGGATATGCCGCGGCGGGCGCTGAAAGTAGCCGGCCAGGAAACGCAGCTTGTCGCGGCGGGTCAGGCCGATCTCCAGCGCCGAGTAGTACAGCGCGGCCAGATCCTTGTCGCGCCAGCGACGCGGCGTGGCGGCACGGGTCTGGGCGCGGTGCAGATCGATCACGGAAATCCGGAAGTCATCGGCACGCACCGGTTTATCGGTGTGCAACAGGAAATGGCAGATATAGCAGTCGCGATGGTTCACTCCCGCGCGGTGCATGGTACCGACCATCCGCGCCATCTCGGCGATCAGCGCCCATTTCAGGCGTGGCTCCGGCGGACGGCTCGGCCAGTCGCGGCAGTAATCCTCCAGGCTGATAGTCGGCGCCAGCTCCTCGGTAACGATGAACGAGTGCTGCGCGGCGGGGTTGCTGCCACGCTCGCCGTAGGCCACCGCCGTCATAGTCGGCACGCCGATCTGCTCCAACCGCCGGATCGCTGCCCACTCCTGTCCGGCACCGAGCACGGGCAGCTTGGCGCTGAGCAGGTTCTTGGCGATCTCGCCCCAACCGATGCCCCGGTGAATCTTGACGAAATAACCGCGACCGGCGACTTCGGTGCGCAGGGTCCGGCGGCCTTCCAGCTCGCGATAGACCTGCCCCTCGAGACGCTCCACTTCGACGAAGGGGTCGCGTCCGGCCCAGAGGCTCTTGAACGGCTCGGCCAGCATCAACTTCATGGGCGCTCCGCCAGGATCACATCGGCCGCTCGTTGCGGCATGCTGTAGAGGTCGGCCTCGTCGGCGTAGGCCAGGCCGTTGCGGTGCCAGAACGCCCGCTGGCGCGCGTCGGCCAGCATGTCGGCGAGCATGCGGTTGAGGCGCTCCTGCTCGAACGGGCTCGGCACCACCCGGCCGCAATCGGCCTCGGCGATGTAATGGGCATAACCGCAGATATCGGTAACCAGCACCGGCAGCCCGGCAACCAGGGCCTCCAAGAGCACGGTGCCAGTGTTCTCGTTGTAGGCCGGATGAATCAGCAGATCGGCTCCCAGCAGGAAACGCGGGATATCGCTGCGCCCCTTGAGGATGCGCACCTGATCGGAAATCCCCAACGCCTTGACCTGCAGCTGGAAGGGTTTGGGATCGTCCTGGCCGATGACGATCAGCCGGGTGCGTTTCTTCAGCTCGCGCGGCAGGGACGCGACCGCCTTCAGCGTGCGGTCCAGGCCCTTGGTCTTGAAGCCGGAACCGATCTGCACCAGCAGGAGCTGGTCGTCGCCCAGTTCGAATTCTCGACGGAACTCGACACGGATTTCCGCCGCATTCGGCGGTGCCCGGCGGTCCTGGGCGATGCCCGGTGGCAGCAGGTGGAAGCGTTGCCGGGGCGTGTGGTAGTGCTTGATGAACAACGGCTGCTGCACCTCGGAGATCATCAGGATTTCGGTCCTGGCCTCCGGCGCGAACACCGCCCGCTCGTAGTCGGCGAAATGCTTGTAGCGCCCCCACTTGCGATACAGCGGGTTGCGCAGGGTTTGTGCCTTTTCCTCGAAACAGGGATCGGCGGCGTAGTAGACGTCCAGCCCCGGCATCTTGTTGAAGCCAATCACCCGACCCACCGGCCGCTGCGCCAGGTCAGCCTGCACCCAGGCGGTGAATTTCTCATTGCGCCGGTGGTTGAACAGCGCCTTCACCGGCGCCACCCGTACCTCGAAACCGTCCGGCACATCGCCTTCCCAGATCATGGTGTAGACGCGGATGGCGTGGCCGCGCCGCTGGCACTCCAGGGCAATGCGCATGAAATCGCGCTGCAGGCCGCCGAACGGAAAGTACTTATAGAGGATGAAAGCTAATTGCATGAGACCGCCCCGCTGCGCAGGTCCGTCGATTGGCGTCGCGCACGCCGCTGCCCGATCAAGGGCATTTCAGCGAGCAACCTAGCAGCACTTGATAAACCCTGCACCCTCACGGCGCCTCGCTCAACAGCAAGGCTTCCAGCTCGGTGGCGACACGCTCCGCAGGCAGGTCATCGAAGCAAGGCTTGTGGCGATCGCCGCTACCGGCGTGCGGACCGCTGGCGCACAGATGAACCTGAGAACGGCCGTAGGCACCCACCCGCTCGGGCCGGGTCGGGCCGTAGAGCGATAGCGTCGGCACGTCCAGCGCCGCCGCCAGATGACCGAGACCGGTATCCACCGCCACGCAGGCCCGCGCCCCGGCGATGACCTTGGCTACCCCGGCGAGGTTGAGACGAGGCAGCACGGCGGCGTTGTCCAAACCGGCGACGATGCGCTCGGCACGCGTCTTTTCAGTGTCGTTACCCCATGGGAGGCGGATCGCCCACCCGAGTTCGCTCATGCGCTCGGCCAACTGGCGCCAATTGGCTTCCGGCCAGTGCTTGCTCGGCCAGGTGGTGCCATGCAGGAACAGCAGATAGGGTTGCGCCGACGGATCGGCCAGTTGCGTCCGGTCCAGACCGTAATCGCCGATACCGTCCGGCAGCGGGTAGTCCAGCGCCTGGGCGAACAACTGGCGCACCCGCTCCAGGGCATGCTGTTCGCGCGGCACCCGATAGGTCCGATCATAGAAACGGCAGGCCAGCGGCTCGCGGGCGGACTCGCGGTCGAGCCCAGCCACCGGGGCCTTGACGTAACGGGTCAGCCAGGCGCTCTTCAGCAGGCCCTGGGCGTCGATCACCAGATCGTATTTCGTCTCGCGCAGGCGCTGCTTGAAACGCCGCCACTCGCCGTTGCGCAGGGTTTGCCAGAGGTTCTTGCGCCAGCGGCGGATCGCCACCGGAATCACCCGTGCCACTGCCGGGTGCCAGGCGGGAATCTCGGCGAAACCCTCCTCCACCACCCAGTCGAACTGGATGCCGGGGATCGCTCGCGCAGCGTCGGTCAGCGCCGGCAAGGTATGAATGACATCGCCCAAGGAGGACGTCTTGATCAGCAATACCCGCACTTACTCGACCTCAATGGGTTCGGCAGGGTCGCCCACCAGGCGGTCCAGCGCATCGATCACCGCCCGCGGCCTCAGCTCGCGCAGGCAGTTGTAATGACCGAAACGGCAGGTGCGGTCGAAACAGGGGCTGCAATCCAGGCCCAGGCGGACGACTTCCACCTGTTCGGCCAGCGGCGGCGTGAACTGCGGCGACGTAGAGCCGTAGACGGCTACCAGCGGGCGGTTCAGCGCGGCGGCCACATGCATCAGGCCGGAATCGTTGGACACTACCGCCGAGGCGCAGGACATCAGGTCGATAGCCTCGGCGAGGGTGGTATCGCCGGCGAGGTTGATCGCCTCTTCGCGCAGACCGGGAATCAGCCGGGCACGGATTTCCTCGCCCACCGCTCGGTCGTTCTTCGAGCCGAACAGCCAAACCTGCCAGCCGGCGCGGATCTTCACTTCGGCGACCTTGGCGTAGTGCTCCACCGGCCAGCGCTTGGCCTCGCCGAACTCGGCGCCCGGGCAGAGGGCCAACACCGGACGGTCCAGGGTCTGACCGAACTTGGCCAGCGCCGCGTCGCGGCTGGTCGGATCGATGCGCAGCGCCGGCCGCGGATACGGCTTGGGCAGCTCGGCGCCCGGCTCGTAGGCCAGCGCCATGAAGCGCTCGATCATCAGCGGATAGCGCGCCTTGTCCAGCTTGCGGATGTCGTTGAGCAGGCCGAAACGCATCTCTCCGCGCCAGCCGGTGCGTTTGGGAATGCCGGCGAAGAACGGCACCAGCGCCGACTTCAGCGAATTGGGCAGGAGGATCGCCTGATCGTAACGGCCGCGCAGCGACTGGCCGAGCGAGCGACGGGTCGCCACGTCCAGCACGCCATGGCCGAGCGGGAAACTCAGCGCCTCACGCACTTCGGGCATGCGCTCGAGGATCGGCCGGCTCCACTCGGGGGCGAGCACGTCGATCTCACAGTCGGGATGGCGCTGTTTCAGGCAGGTGAACAGCGTCTGCGCCATCACCATGTCGCCGACCCAACTGGGACCGATGATTAGTATCTTCATAAGGGCAGCTTCAAGCGGCGAACCTCGAGCTACAAGCCGCAAGGGCATCAAAGCGCTTGCAGCTTGCGGCCAGTGGCTTACGGCTTATTTGACCAGGGTGCGCCACTCGGCGTGGGCGGAGGTCTGGCCGGTCACCAAGTCGAAGTAGGCCTTCTGCAGCTTCTCGGTCACCGGGCCACGGCGGCCGGCACCGATCTGGCGGCCGTCGACTTCACGGATCGGGGTCACTTCGGCGGCGGTACCGGTGAAGAACGCCTCGTCGGCGATGTACACCTCGTCGCGAGTGATGCGCTTCTCGACCAGCTTGATGCCCAGCTCGTCGGCCAGACGCAGCACCGTGTTACGGGTGATGCCGTTCAGGCAGGCGGTGACTTCCGGGGTGTAGACCACACCGTCCTTGACGATGAATACGTTCTCGCCGGAGCCCTCGGCCACATAGCCTTCCGGGTCCAGCAGCAGCGCTTCGTCGGCGCCGGCGGACAGGGCCTCCTGCAGCGCCAGCATGGAGTTGATGTAGTGACCGTTGGCCTTGGCGCGGGTCATGGAGATGTTCACGTGGTGACGGGTGAAAGAACTGGTGCGCGCCTTGATGCCGACCTGCAGGGCTTCGTCGCCCATGTAGGCGCCCCAGTTCCAGGCGGCGACGATCACATGGACCTTCAGGCCGGTGGCGCGCAGCCCCATGCCTTCCGATCCGTAGAACACCATCGGGCGCAGGTAGGCGCTTTCCAGGTTGTTCTCGCGGACGGCAGCGCGCTGCGCCTCGTTGATCTGGTCCTTGGAGAAGGGAATCTTCATGCCCATGATGTGGGCGGAATCGAACAGCCGGTCGGTGTGCGCCTGCAGACGGAAGATCGCCGTGCCCTGCGGAGTGTTGTAGGCACGCACGCCCTCGAACACGCCCATGCCATAGTGCAGGGTATGGGTCAGCACGTGGGTGGTGGCGTTGCGCCACGGCACCAGTTCGCCGTCATACCAGATCACGCCATCACGATCGGCCATCGACATAGTTGCCAGCTCCTCAAAAAATTCGATTCATGCAGCCTGAATTCTAACCGAGTCCCAGTTCCCGCCAGATGCGCAGCACTTCGCGGCGCTCGGCCTGGAACTGGTCCCCGCTTACCACGCCCGGCTGTTTCTGCAGCGCCTGTCGGTGGGCCGCCGAACGGTAGGCCTTGTAGGCCTCCTGCAGGAGCTGGACATCCGCGCCGGGCAACAGGCCGGCTTCGCCGAGGCCGTCGAGGATGCGGATGTTGTCGGTGTAGCGCAGCAGCTCCGGATGCCGGTGCGACCAGGCCAGGGCCGCGTATTGCACCATAAATTCGATATCGA
The DNA here is from genome assembly GCF_002286785.1 of Pseudomonas sp. PIC25. Classification (GTDB taxonomy): domain Bacteria; phylum Pseudomonadota; class Gammaproteobacteria; order Pseudomonadales; family Pseudomonadaceae; genus Pseudomonas_M. The sequence continues at coordinate 79,276 of NZ_MUJY01000122.1, forward strand.
CGATACCACCGGCGTCCTGCTTCAGATCGAACAGAGCCGAGGCTTCGAAAGCCTCTGCCGAGGTGCCGCCAGCCGTTTCCCGACTGCCCAGGTTGTCGCGCATCTTGGCGCGCATCTCGCTGACTTCGGTGCGCAGAGCCTCCAGCTCGCGCGGCCGGCCGAGCACAACGGCGCGAACCTGCTCGAACGCAGCCCCGACCCGCCGGCAACCAACCAGCACACGGGCGCGCACCAGGGCTTGGTGTTCCCAGGTCCAGGCCTCGTTCTCCTGGTAGCGCTGGAAGGCGCCCAGCGAGCTGACCAGCAACCCCGCTGCGCCACTTGGTCGCAGGCGCATGTCGACCTCATAGAGCTGCCCGGACGGAGTCTGGGTCGTCAGCAGGTGGATGATTCGCTGCCCCAGGCGGGTGAAGAACTGGGCACCATCGATGGGTTTGGGGCCGTCGGTCTCGGCCTGCGGATCGCCGTCGTGGATGAACACGAGGTCCAGGTCGGAGCCATGCCCCAGCTCGATCCCGCCGACTTTGCCATAGCCAACGATGATGAAATCCGGGTCGCACAGGCTGCCATCCGGCCGGCGCGGCGTGCCGTACTTGGCCACGCTCTGCCGCCAGGCCAGCGCCAGCACCTGTTCGAGAATCGCTTCGGCCAGCCAGGTCAGGTAGTCGCTGACCTTCATCAGCGGCAGGGTCCCGGCGATTTCCGACGCCGCCACTCGCAGCCCATGGGCCAGCTTGAAGTGCCGCAGCGCCTCCATCTGCTGTTCGAGGTCGTCCTCGGGGATACGCATCAGCCGCTCGCTCAGCTCGGCGACCAGCTCCGGCGCCTGCGGCGGGCTGTAGAGCCGTCCTTCGTTGAGCAATTCATCGAGCAATAAAGGAAAGCGCGTAATCTGCTCGGCGATCCACGGGCTTGCCGCGCACAGCATGAGCAGACGTTCCAGGGCGCCAGGGTTCTCGCTGAGCAGCACCAGATAAGCCGAACGCCGCGCCACCGCCTCAACGAGCGGCAGCACCCGTTCCAGCACCAGATCGGGCTCGCCGTGCTCCACCGCCATGGTCAGCAGGCGCGGAATGAAGGCATCCAACCGCTCGCGCCCCAGGCGCTGCATGGCCCGCACCTGCGGACCGTTGCGCAACCCGGCGAGGCGCTTCCAGGCCGCCGGCGCGTCGGCGAAGCCCGCCTCACTCAATTGGCGGCAGGCGGATTCTTCGTCCAGGGCTTCTTCCCACAGCGGCAGCCATTCGCTGCCCGGAGAACTTTCGCTCGGTGCGCCTTCCTCTTCATCGGGGTCAGCGATCACCTGACGGAAGTGCCAGTCGACCCGGCCCCGCCAGAATGCCAGCCGTTCGAGAAAGCTCATCCAGTCCGGGAAGCCGAGGATGCAGGCCACCCGCGCGCGGTCGAGGTCGCTGTCCGGCAACATTTGCGTCTGCCGGTCGGCGATGGCCTGCAAGGCGTGCTCGGTATAGCGGAGGAATTCGTAGCCGTCGCGCAGTTCGGCGACCACCGCCGGCGGCAGGTAGCCCTGCCCCTCCAGGGTCGCCAGCACCTTGAGCAGGGGGCGCTGCTGCAGGCTCAGGTCGCGCCCGCCATGGATCAGTTGGAACGCCTGGGCAATGAACTCCACTTCGCGAATGCCGCCGGAGCCCAGCTTGATATTCTCCGCCATGCCCTTGCGCCGCACTTCCTGCTGGATCAGCTGCTTCATATTGCGCAGCGCCTCGATGGCGGAGAAATCCAGGTAGCGCCGATAGACGAACGGACGCAGCAGCTCCAGCAACTGCTTGCCGGCCACCTGGTCGCCACCCACTACCCGCGCCTTGATCATGGCGTAGCGCTCCCAGTCGCGACCTTGGTCCTGGTAGTACTGCTCCAGGGCGCTGAAGCTGAGCACCAGGGCGCCGGACGAACCGTAAGGACGCAGACGCATATCGACGCGGAAGACGAAGCCATCCAGGGTGATGGCGTCCAGCGCCTTGATCAGCCGCTGGCCGAGCCGGGTGAAGAACTCTTGATTGTCCAGCGCACGCTTGGCACCGACCGTCTCGCCGCCTTCCGGATAGGCGAAAATCAGGTCGATGTCCGAAGACAGGTTCAGCTCCACCGCCCCCAGCTTGCCCATGCCGAGGATGACCATGTGCTGCGGCGTGCCGGAGCGGGCGCCGGTCGGTACTCCCGACTGTGCACTGAGTTGGTCGTAAAGCCAGCGATAAGCCAGGTCGATGCCGGCATCGGCGAGATCGCTGAGATCGCGGCAGGTTTCCTTGAGATCGGCCCGACGGGTGATGTCGCGCCAGATGATGCGTACCTGCTGGCGGGTCCGGTAGCGGCGCAGGCGGCGCGCCAGCTCGTTTTCGTCGACGCAGCCGTCGAGGGCCTCGACCAGTTGCTGACGCAGCTCGCCGGAGTTCAGCGAACGCTCCAATTCCCCCGACTCGGCCAATGCCAGCAGCATTTCCGGGTCGCGCATGGCCTGTTCGGCAACGAATTCGCTGTTCGCGCAGACGCGGCGAAAATCCTGTCGCCGCGCCTCTGGCCAGGCGGAGAAGTACCCGGCGGCTTCGGCGCCGAGCGCCTCGATCGCAGTCTGGAAGGAACGCTCGACACGATCGGCGAGGGGCAGCAGGGAGGCCGGCAGATCGACCGGCGAAGGCAGGCTCATGGTCTATCCTTTCGGGGCGCAAAACGGTGGGCCAGCCACATTTTTTCGCGGCTTCTGCCGCCCCGATTGTAGTTTTACTACTGATGAATGTGTCCGGACTGCTGAAACGGCCGTCAATTTGTAGTAAAACTACACGCGGCCGGTCCTACCCCCGGTTAATCCAAGAATTAGCCGCTGCACCCAAAAGGTGCCAGCGAACACTGGCTACCGATTCTGGAAGCCTTTCCGCCCTGGAGCAAGCCATGCAAGACCTCGATCCAATCGAAACCCAGGAATGGCTGGACGCCCTGGAGTCCGTTCTCGACCGCGAAGGTGAATCCCGCGCCCATTATCTGATGACCCGGATGGGTGAACTGGCCACTCGCAGCGGCACCCAGCTGCCCTATGCGATCACTACGCCTTACCGCAACACCATCCCGGTAACCCACGAAGCGCGCATGCCGGGCGACCTGTTCATGGAGCGGCGCATCCGCTCGCTGGTGCGCTGGAACGCACTGGCCATGGTGATGCGCGCCAACCTGCAGGACCCGGACCTGGGTGGACACATCTCCACCTTCGCCTCCAGCGCGACCCTGTACGACATCGGCTTCAACTACTTCTTCCAGGCCCCGACCGACGAACACGGCGGCGACCTGATTTACTTCCAGGGTCACGCCTCCCCCGGTGTCTATGCCCGCGCCTTCCTCGAAGGCCGCATCAGCGAAGACCAACTGAACAACTTCCGCCAGGAAGTGGACGGCAAGGGCCTCTCGTCCTACCCGCACCCCTGGCTGATGCCGGACTTCTGGCAGTTCCCCACCGTTTCCATGGGTCTCGGCCCGATCCAGGCGATCTACCAGGCCCGCTTCATGAAGTACCTGGAAGACCGCGGCTTCATCCCCGCCGGCAAGCAGAAGGTCTGGTGCTTCCTCGGCGACGGCGAGACCGACGAGCCGGAGTCCCTGGGCGCCATTGCCCTGGCCGGCCGCGAGAAGCTGGACAACCTGATCTTCGTGGTCAACTGCAACCTGCAACGCCTGGACGGCCCGGTGCGCGGCAACGGCAAAATCATCCAGGAACTCGAAGGCGTGTTCCGCGGCGCCAACTGGAACGTCAACAAGGTCATCTGGGGCCGTTTCTGGGACCCGCTGTTCGCCAAGGACGAAGCCGGCCTGCTGCAGGCCCGCATGGACGAAGTGGTCGACGGCGAATACCAGAACTACAAGGCGAAGGATGGCGCCTTCGTGCGTCAGCACTTCTTCGGTGCGCGTCCGGAGCTGCTGGAGATGGTCAAGGACCTCTCCGACGAGGAAATCTTCAAGCTCAATCGTGGCGGCCATGACCCTTACAAGGTCTATGCGGCCTACCACCAGGCGGTCAACCACAAGGGCCAGCCGACCGTCATCCTGGCCAAGACCATCAAGGGCTACGGTACCGGTGCCGGCGAAGCGAAGAACACCGCGCACAACACCAAGAAGGTCGACGTCGACAGCCTGAAGAAATTCCGCGATCGCTTCGATATCCCGATCAAGGACGAAGACCTGGAAAAACTGCCGTTCTTCAAGCCGGAAGAAGGCAGCCCCGAAGCCAAGTACCTGCGCGAGCGCCGTGCCGCCCTCGGCGGTTTCGTGCCGCAGCGCCGGACCAAGAGCTTCAGCATCCCGACGCCGCCGCTGGATACCCTCAAGGCCATCCTCGATGGCTCCGGCGATCGTGAAATCTCCACCACCATGGCCTTCGTGCGCATCCTGTCGCAACTGGTCAAGGACAAGGAACTGGGCAGCCGCATCGTCCCGATCATCCCGGACGAAGCACGTACCTTCGGCATGGAAGGCATGTTCCGCCAGCTCGGCATCTACTCCTCGGTCGGCCAGCTCTACGAGCCGGTGGACAAAGACCAGGTGATGTTCTACCGCGAGGACAAGAAAGGCCAGATCCTCGAGGAAGGCATCAACGAAGCCGGCGCCATGTCCAGTTGGATCGCCGCGGCGACCGCCTACAGCAACCACAACCAGCCGATGCTGCCGTTCTACATCTTCTATTCGATGTTCGGCTTCCAGCGTATCGGCGACCTGGCCTGGGCTGCCGGCGACAGCCAGGCACGCGGCTTCTTGGTCGGCGGCACCGCCGGCCGCACCACGCTGAATGGCGAAGGTCTGCAGCACGAGGACGGTCACAGCCACCTGATGGCGGCAACCATCCCGAACTGCCGCAGCTACGACCCGACCTATGGCTACGAGCTGGCGGTGATCATCCGCGAAGGCATCCGCCAGATGACGGAAGAGCAGCAGAACGTCTTCTACTACATCACCGTGATGAACGAGGCCTACGCCCAGCCGGCCCTGCCGCAGGGCGCCGAGGAAGGCATCATCAAGGGCATGTACCTGCTCGAGGAAGACAAGCGCGAAGCCGCGCACCACGTGCAACTGCTGGGCTCCGGCACCATCCTGCGCGAAGTGCGCGAAGCGGCGAAGATTCTCCGCGAGGAGTTCAACGTCGGCGCCGACGTATGGAGCGTCACCAGCTTCAACGAACTGCGCCGCGATGGCCTGGCCATCGAGCGCTGGAACCGCCTGCACCCTGGCCAGAAGCCGCGCAAGACCTATGTCGAGCAGTGCCTGAACGGCCGCAAGGGTCCGGTCGTGGCCTCTACCGACTACATGAAATTGTTCGCCGACCAGATCCGCCAGTGGGTCCCGAGCAAGGAATACAAGGTGCTCGGCACCGACGGCTTCGGCCGCAGCGACACCCGCAAGAAGCTGCGTCACTTCTTCGAGGTGGATCGTCACTGGGTCGTGCTGGCCGCCCTCGAGGCCCTGGCCGACCGTGGCGACATCGAGCCGAAAGTGGTGGCCGAGGCCATCGCCAAGTTCGGCATCGACCCCGAAAAACGCAATCCCCTGGACTGCTGAGGAGACGCATCGTGAGTGAGATTATCCGCGTACCCGATATCGGCAGTGGCGAAGGCGAGGTCATCGAGATCCTGGTCAAGGTCGGCGATCGCATCGAGGCTGACCAGAGCCTGCTGACCCTGGAATCGGACAAGGCCAGCATGGAAATCCCGGCGCCCAAGGGCGGCGTGATCAAGGCCCTGAAAGTGAAGCTGGGCGACCGCCTGAAGGAAGGCGACGAACTGCTCGAACTGGAAAGCGAAGGCGGCGCTGCCGCGGCCGAAGCACCGGCCCCCGCTGCCGAGACGCCGAAGCCAGCCCAAGCCGTCGACGAGGCCGAGGCGCCGACTCCGGCCGCAGCCTCCGAAGCCAGCGCAGGTGCCGAGAGCAGCCAGGAAATCCGCGTGCCGGACATCGGTTCGGCGGGCAAGGCCAAGGTCATCGAAGTGTTGGTCAAGGTGGGCGATAGCGTCGCCGCCGACCAGTCGCTGATCACCCTGGAATCGGACAAGGCGAGCATGGAAATCCCCTGCCCGCAGGCCGGCGTGGTGGAGAGCCTGTCGGTCAAGCTGGACGACGAAGTCGGTACCGGCGACCCGATCCTGACCCTGCGCGTAGCCGGCGCCGCCCCGGCGGCCAAGGCCGAATCCAAGCCTGCCGCCGCCCCGGCCCAGGCAGCGGAAGCCGCCAAGCCGTCCGCTGTGCCGGCAGCCGCACCGTCCGCCAAGGCCGAAGCACCGCAACCGGTCGGCGCGCCCAGCCGTGACGGCGCCAAGGTCCATGCCGGCCCCGCCGTGCGCATGACCGCCCGCGAGTTCGGCGTCAACCTGGCCGAAGTCACCGGCACCGGGCCCAAGGGCCGCATCCTCAAGGAAGATGTGCAAGCCTACGTGAAGGCGATGATGCAGAAGGCCAAGGAAGCGCCGGCCGGCGCGACCGGCGGCGCCGGCATCCCGCCGATCCCGGAAGTCGACTTCAGCAAGTTCGGCGAAGTGGAAGAAGTGGCGATGACCCGCCTGATGCAGGTCGGCGCCGCCAACCTGCACCGCAGCTGGCTCAACGTGCCGCATGTGACTCAGTTCGACTCGGCCGACATCACCGAGCTGGAAGCCTTCCGCGTTGCCCAGAAGGCCGCGGCGGAAAAGGCCGGCGTGAAGCTGACCGTCCTGCCGCTGCTGCTCAAGGCCTGCGCACACCTGCTCAAGGAGCTGCCGGACTTCAACAGTTCCCTGGCTCCCAGCGGCAAGGCCGTGATCCGTAAGAAGTACGTGCACATCGGCTTCGCCGTGGACACCCCGGACGGCCTACTGGTCCCGGTGATCCGCGACGTCGACCAGAAGAGCCTGTTGCAACTGGCCGGCGAGGCCGCGGAGCTGGCCGAGAAGGCCCGCACCAAGAAGCTCTCCGCCGATGCCATGCAGGGCGCCTGCTTCACCATTTCCAGCCTCGGCCATATTGGCGGCACCGGCTTCACGCCGATCGTCAACGCGCCGGAAGTGGCGATCCTCGGTGTGTCCAAGGCGACGATGCAGCCGGTATGGGACGGCAAGGTCTTCCAGCCGCGCCTGATGCTGCCGCTGTCGCTGTCCTACGACCACCGCGTGATCAACGGCGCCGCCGCGGCGCGCTTCACCAAGCGCCTGAGCGAACTGCTGGCGGACATCCGCACGCTGCTGCTGTAACGCACCGGGCAACCCAAGGGTTGCCCGGTATCGAATTCGAGCACGCCACGCTCGTTCCTCGGCCCCGCCACTTGGCGGGGCTTTTTTTGAATGACATGCGGATCATTCGCACTCATACCCCTGCAAATCGAGGGCATCCGTCAGATGCTCCGCGAGGTACGGATGGGCGATGAGGTATTCGGCCGTTCGGGTATTCCAGCTCTCGCGCGCCTCCTGCAGGAGCGCCGTCCAGTCCTCGAGGTCACCGTCGCCTCGCCCCAGCCACAGCAACGCCACGACTTGTTGCTGCTGGTCCGGCTCCAGATCCTCGATGATCGACTTGAACTCCTGGAAGACCTCGTCATCCGCATGGTCGGCGAGCACCTGCAACGCCCAGTCGTCACTGGGGCTGGTCGGTTCCTGGGGAAAGACCACGACGTCCTTGGCATGGAACGCGCGGGCCAGCGCGATAAGTCTGCAAACGGTATCGGGATTGACGTCCAGCATGATGCGCCCCTTTTCGGCAGCGACATTCGTCTATAAAGAATAGACCCGCCGCTGCGTCATCCGCAGGCGGTGCACGGCTCCGTTCCGAAGCCCGATTCCATACCGTTGAAGGACACTGGCCGCCCAATCGATGAGGCGGCCGGCTCGGTCAGCCCTTCTGCACGTTGCGGATCAGGAACGACAGCGCCTTGGCCAGCTCGGCGGCGCCATTATGATCGCGAAGGATGGTCAGCCAGGGGCTGCCGTCGGCGGGGTTGAGCAGCACGCAGGAAACACCGTTGTGCGGGCAGTCGTAGCGAATGAAGGGATCGACGCCGAATACCGACAGTCGCGTATTGCGCACCGCCACCTGGCCGCCCTCCGCCGCCCTGGACTCCTCGCGCACCATCAGCTCGCCGGGCGCGCCGAGGCTGAGACGGTACAGCAGGTCCTGGCGACCGGGCTGGCCGACCTGGTAGCCCGCCCGCAAGGCGTAGGTCTGCAGCAGGTCGTTGCAGTGCGCGAGGAGCGCCTTGCGCTCGTCGTCGGTCAGGTAGAGCCGTTTGATTTCCGCCAGGTAACGCGCCGGCTCATCCCCGCTGAGCGCGGGCCCCGTTTCGGCGGAATGGGCCGGAATAGAGCCGAATAGTGCCGTAATGAGGAATAGTCCACCGAGTCGCCTTGTCAGTCTCCGCCGCATGATGCACCCTTGCCGAACGCGATAGTGAAGAGGGCCGAGGCCCGAACTCGGTCAGCATACTGGAAGCGAGTCGCCCGATGAAAAGCCATCCCGATGCCGCCAGCCGTTCGGCGGCCGAGGTTGTGACGCAGTTGCCAGTCCCTTCGAGACTGGGTCTGCTGCGCTTCGAGCGACTGAACGAAGCCAGCTGGACGCTGCTCTACCTGGACCCCGCCTGCGAACGGCAACTGGGTCTGCCTGCCGGCGACCTCTGCTCGCTGATCGGCACCCCCTACGCCAGCCTGATGGAACCCGCCGAACGCTACCGGCTGCACGATGCCATCCAGCAGCAGCTCAGCGCCGGCCCGCATTATCTGGTGCAATACCGGCTGCACACGCCCCACGGCTCGCTCAACCTGCTGGAGCTGGGCGAACCCTTCCAGCAGCACGGCCGCCAGTTGCTGCGCGGCTATCTGCTGGTGGCGGATGATTCCCTGAGCCCCGAGGAGCTGCAGCGGCAGATCGAACGGCAAGACGAGACCAGCCGGATCGAAGCCACCCTGGAACTCTACCAACTGTCCCAGGAAGACCATCTGAAACACCTGGCCCGCTCCCGCGCACAGCAAAACCTGATCCTGCGCCTGGCGCGCCACCGCTACCAATCCGACGACCCGCTACGCGAAGCCGCCGAGCTGATCACCCAGGCGGCCAGCGAAGCCTATGACGTGGCCCGCGCCGGCATCTGGCGTCTGCAAGGCGAGCACATGGAGCCGGTGGCGCTCTATCGCCAGGACCTCGCCCGCCACGAGCCCGGCGAAACCATGGACGTCGGGCGCTACCCGCTCTACCTGGAAGCGCTGCACAGCGGTCGCGCCATCGATGCCCATAACGCCGCCCGCGACCCGCGCACCAGCGAGCTGAGCGCGGACTACCTGCAACCCATGGGCATCACCGCCATGCTCGATGCCAGCATCCGCGTCGGTGGCGAGGTGGTCGGTGTACTGTGCCTGGAACATACAGGCACGCCGCGCATCTGGCAGACCGACGAGATCGCCTTCGCCGGCGAACTGGCCGACCAGTACGCCCAGGTGCTGGTCAACCAGCAACGCCTGCATGCCACCGGTACGCTGCATCTGTTCCAGCGCGCCGTCGAGCAGAGCGCCAGCGCCTTCATGCTGGTCAACCGCGAAGGCGTGGTCGAATACGTCAACCCGAGCTTCACCGCGATCACCCAGTACAGCGCCGAAGAAGTGCTCGGCCGCCGCCTGGCCGAACTGCCAGCGGTGGAGAACCTCAGCGAATTGCTGTTCGACGCCCGCTCCAGCCTGGCCCACGCCAACAGTTGGCAGGGCGAGTTCCGCAGCCGACGCAAGGACTTCGAACCCTACTGGGGACAGTTGTCGATCTCCAAGGTGTTTGGCGAGCACGGCGAGCTGACCCACTACATCGGCATCTACGAAGACATCACCGAAAGCAAGCTGGCCCAGCAACGCATCGAACGACTGGCCTATACCGACAACCTGACCAGCCTGGACAACCGCCCTGCTTTCATCCGCCGCCTGGAAGAGCGCTTCGCGGAACACCGCGACACCCCGGTCAGCCTGCTGCTGGTGGACATCGACAACTTCAAACGGATCAACGACAGCCTGGGCCACCAGATCGGCGATAAGCTGCTGATCGCCCTGGCCCGACGCCTGCGCAACAGTCTGAGCCCGAACGGCAATCTGGCACGCTTCGCCAGCAATGAATTCGCCGTGTTGCTCGAAGATACCGGCCTCGAGGCCGGGCAGATGGTCGCCAGCCAGGTGCTGAATACCATCGGCAAGCCTCTGTTCGTCGAGAACCAGTTGATCAGCGTCACCGGCTCGGTCGGCCTGGCCAGCGCACCGCTGCACGGCCAAGACCCGCAGACCCTGATGAAGCACGCCGGCCTGGCGCTGCACAAGGCCAAGGCCAACGGCAAGCATCAGGTGCAGGTGTTCACCGAGGCCCTGAACGCCGAAGCGAGCTACAAGCTGTTCGTCGAGAACAACCTGCGCCGCGCCCTGACCCAGAACGAACTGGAAGTCTTCTATCAGCCCAAGCTGTGTCTGAAGAACGGCCAGTTGATCGGCATGGAGGCGCTGCTGCGCTGGAACCATCCGGAAAAGGGCATGATCCGCCCCGACCAATTCATCGCCGTGGCCGAGGAAACCGGCCTGATCATCCCCATCGGCAAGTGGGTTCTGCGCCAGGCCTGTCGGATGAGCAGACAACTGTCTGCCGTCGGCCTCGGCGAATTGCAGGTGGCGATCAACCTGTCGCCCAAGCAGTTCTCCGACCCGGACCTGGTGGGCTCCATCGCCGCCATCCTCCACGAGGAACAACTGCCGCCGGCGCTGTTGGAACTCGAACTCACCGAGGGGCTGCTGCTGGAAGCCTCCGACGACACCCGCCAGCAGCTCAACCGCCTGAAGAGCCTGGGTCTGTCTCTGGCGATGGACGATTTCGGGACCGGCTATTCGTCGCTGAGCTACCTGAAGAAATTCCCCATCGACGTGATCAAGATCGACCGCAGCTTCATCAAGGACATTCCCGACAGCCAGGACGACAAGGAAATCACCTCGGCGGTGATCGCCATGGCGCACAACCTGCGCCTGAAGGTGGTTGCCGAAGGCATCGAGAGCGCCGCCCAACTCAACTTCCTGCGCCGGCAGCAGTGCGATGTCGGCCAGGGCTACCTGTTCGACCGCCCAATCTCAGGCCGCGACCTGATCGACAGCCTGCGCCGCTATCCCTGCCGGAGTTGAGTGCGTCTTCATGTGGGGGTAGATGAATTCGCCCCCACGCACAAGCGGTTTCCGGCCGTGACGGGCACACCGCACTCAAACGGTTGCCCGGCCGGGCGCTTGCTTGTAGCGTGGAACCCCACGCTTGACGCTACGCTGGCCGGAGGCCCCATGGTTCTACGTTCGCAAATCCTCGCCCACAAACTGGAGCTGCCCACCGCCGAACAAGCCCTGCCCGGTCGTGATACACCCATGCCCGTGCCGGAAACGCACTTCGTCAATGGCAATCCACTGCAACCGCCCTTCCCCGCCGGCCTGCAACAGGCGGTGTTCGGCCTCGGCTGTTTCTGGGGTGCCGAGCGGCGTTTCTGGCAGCAACCCGGCGTCTGGACCACCGCGGTCGGCTATGCCGGCGGTGTCACGCCGAACCCGACCTACGATGAAGTCTGCTCCGGCCTGACCGGGCACACCGAAGTGGTGATGGTGGTGTTCGATCCGCAGGTGACCAGCTACGAGGCCCTGCTCAAGGTGTTCTGGGAAGCGCACAACCCAACCCAGGGCATGCGCCAGGGCAACGATGTCGGTACCCAGTATCGCTCCGCTATCTATACCTTCGATGCTGCCCAACGCGCCGCCGCCGAAAGCACCCGCGAACGCTTCCAGGCCGAACTGGCCAAGGCCGGCCTGGGCGAGATCACCACCGAAATCGCCGACGCCCCGCCGTTCTATTACGCGGAGGCCTACCACCAGCAGTATCTGGCGAAGAACCCCAACGGCTACTGCGGCCTGGGCGGCACCGGCGTATGCCTCGGTTAGAGTAGCGGCAAGCTTCAAGCCGTAAGCTGCAAGACAAGAGCAGCTCCGCAGACCGCCTTTAGCTTGTCGCTTGCAGTTTGAAGCTTGCCGCTGCTTTTTCAGGCTTCATCGATGATCCAATCGAGCCGCCAGTCGCCGCGGGTCTGTGCCAGGGCCTCGGCCAGCCAGGGCAGCAATTGGCGCAGCTCGTCTTCAAGCCCCCACGGCGGGTTGGCGATGGCCAGGCCGGAACCATTGAGGCCAAGGGTGTTGTCGGGGGCATGGACCATCAGTTCGGCGCGCAACAGCTTGGGGGCGCCGGTTTTTTCCAGATCCTGATAGAAACGCTTGAGCTGGCGCTGGTCCTTGATCGGGTACCAGATCGCCACGATTGCCTGGCGCATGCGGCCGATGGCCTCTTTCATCGCCTGGGCACAGCATTCCAGCTCGTCGACCTTTTCGAAGGGCGGGTCGATCAGCAGCAGGACCCGCTTTTCCCGGGCCGGCAACAATGCGCGCGGCACGTGCCAGCCCTCGCCCAGGTGCACCGCGACACGCCGGTCGCCGGCCATGTTCTCCTTCAACAGCCGGCCATCCTCGGGATGCTTCTCGTTGAGGTGCAGGCGATCCTGCTCGCGGGTCAGTTGGCGCGCCAGTTCGGGCGAGCCAGGATAGAAGCGCAACGAGCCGTCGGCATTCAGGGCCTGGATCACGCCCAGGTAATCGGCCATGACCTCCGGCAGGTCCTGGCGCTCCCACAACCGTCCGATGCCTTCCTGCCATTCGCCGGTACGACTGGCCTGGTCGCTTTGCAGGTCATACAGACCGACACCCGCATGACTGTCGAGGTAGGCGAACGGCGCCTCCTTCTTTTTTAGCAGCGCGATGATGCGGGCCAGGGTCTGGTGTTTCAGGACGTCGGCATGGTTGCCGGCATGGAAGGCGTGGCGGTAGTTCATGGCAGGGCTCCTCGAAGGGCGGAGTGTACCGGCTTGCCCGACCCCGGCACAGCGCTTGCTTTCCCCCTCCGGGAGACATCCAGGCGGGCGGGATTCGGGAATTTGCTACACGCAGGGCGTAACCCGGGTGTAGACCGGTTGCACCCGACCAGATCACCGAGGCTTCCATCAGCGCAACCAGGTCCAGAAAAGTTGCACCTCGGCATTTCGCCAGCCCCATCTGCCCCGTTTTGCAGCGCAATACGAGGGCTGTTGTCCGGAATGCGCAGCGAGCATGCAGTCGCACGACCGTTCAGCGGAAACCCTCCGAAATGCTCCTGGGCTCCGCGAAAAATGCGGGTTGCACCTAGTTGCACCCTTAAACGGACATCGCTACTCTTCGCGCTGGCTGACGCCGTGACCAAGCGGTTTTATTGAGGATAAGAAACATGGCAACCACCACGACCCTCGGGGTCAAACTCGACGAAGCGACCCGGGAGCGGCTGAAGGAAGCGGCGCGCAAGATCGATCGCACGCCCCATTGGCTGATCAAGCAGGCCATCTACAGCTACCTGGCGACCCTCGAGAGTGGCGTCAGCATGCCCGAGCTGGAAGCCATCGCCACGCGCCTGGCCGAAGGCGACAACGAAGCCGTCGAGGCACTGGTGGATCCGGGCTTCCAGCCCTTCCTCGAATTCGCCGAAAGCATCCTGCCGCAATCCGTGCTGCGCGCCGCCATCACCGGAGCCTACCGCCGCCCCGAGCAGGAAGTGGTGCCCATGCTGCTGGAACAGGCGCGTCTGCCGGCCGAACAGGCCGAAGCCACCCAGAAGCTCGCCCAGCGTATCGCCGAGAAACTGCGCAACCAGAAGAGCGCCGGCGGCCGCCAGGGCCTGGTCCAGGGCCTGCTGCAGGAATTCTCCCTCTCCTCCCAGGAAGGCGTGGCCCTGATGTGCCTGGCCGAAGCCCTGCTGCGTATCCCGGACAAAGGCACCCGCGATGCCCTGATCCGCGACAAGATCAGCACCGGCAACTGGAGCCAACACCTCGGCCAGAGCCCGTCGATGTTCGTCAACGCGGCTTCCTGGGGCCTGCTGATCACCGGCAAGCTGGTGTCCACCCACACCGAGGCCGGCCTGTCCAACTCGCTCAACCGCATCATCGGCAAGAGCGGCGAACCGCTGATCCGCAAGGGCGTGGACATGGCCATGCGCCTGATGGGCGAGCAGTTCGTCACCGGCGAAACCATCGCCGAAGCCCTGGCCAACGCCAGCCGCTATGAAGCCAAGGGCTTCCGCTACTCCTACGACATGCTCGGCGAGGCCGCGCTGACCGAGGAAGACGCCCAGCGCTACCTGGCCTCCTACGAGCAGGCCATCCACGCCATCGGCAAGGCCTCCCACGGCCGCGGCATCTATGAAGGCCCCGGAATTTCCATCAAGCTGTCCGCCCTGCATCCGCGCTACAGCCGCGCCCAGTACGAGCGGATGATGGACGAGCTGTACCCGCGCCTGCTCAGCCTGACCGTCCTGGCCAAGCAGTACGACATCGGCCTCAACATCGACGCCGAAGAAGCCGACCGCCTGGAAATCTCCCTCGACATGCTCGAGCGCCTCTGCTTCGAACCGCAGCTGGCCGGCTGGAACGGCATCGGCTTCGTCATCCAGGCCTACCAGAAGCGCTGCCCGTACGTCATCGACTACGTCATCGACCTGGCCCGCCGCAGCCGCCACCGCCTGATGATCCGCCTGGTGAAGGGCGCCTACTGGGACAGCGAAATCAAGCGCGCCCAGGTGGAGGGCCTGGAGGGCTACCCGGTCTACACCCGCAAGGTCTACACCGACGTCTCCTACATCGCCTGCGCCCGCAAACTGCTGGCCGTGCCGGAAGTCATCTTCCCGCAGTTCGCCACCCACAACGCCCACACCCTGTCGGCCATCTACCAGATCGCCGGGCAGAACTACTACCCGGGCCAGTATGAGTTCCAGTGCCTGCACGGCATGGGCGAGCCGCTCTACGAGCAGGTGGTCGGCCCGGTTTCCGAAGGCAAGCTGAACCGCCCGTGCCGCATCTATGCCCCGGTCGGCACCCACGAGACGCTGCTCGCCTACCTGGTGCGTCGCCTGCTGGAAAACGGCGCCAATACTTCGTTCGTCAACCGCATCGCCGACCAGTCCATCTCCATCAAGGAACTGGTCGCCGACCCGGTGCCGACCATCGAGCAGATGGCCATTCAGGAAGGCCAGCTCGGCCTGCCGCACCCACGCATCCCGCTGCCGCGCGACCTGTACGGCAAGGCGCGGATCAACTCCAGCGGTATCGACCTGGCCAACGAACACCGCCTCGGCTCGCTCTCCAGCGCCCTGCTGACCACCGCCCACGCCGACTGGAAGGCCGCGCCTATGCTCGGTTGCGAGAGCAGCAACGGCGTCGCCGTGCCGGTACTCAACCCGGCGGACCACCGTGACTTGGTCGGCCACGTGCAGGAAGCCAGCGTCGAGGACGTCAACAACGCCCTGCTTGCCGCCCTCGCCGCCGCCCCGATCTGGCAAGCCACCCCGCCGGCCGAGCGCGCCGCCACCCTGGATCGCGCCGCCGACCTGATGGAAGGCCAGATGCAGACCCTGATGGGCCTGCTGGTGCGCGAAGCCGGCAAGACCTTCGCCAACGCCATCGCCGAAGTCCGCGAGGCCGTGGACTTCCTGCGCTACTACGCCGCCCAGATTCGCGCCGACTTCTCCAACGACACCCACCGCCCGCTGGGCCCGGTGGTCTGCATCAGCCCGTGGAACTTCCCCCTGGCGATCTTCAGCGGTCAGGTCGCCGCCGCCCTCGCCGCCGGCAACACCGTGCTGGCCAAGCCGGCCGAGCAGACCCCGCTGATCGCCGCCCAGGCCGTACGCATCCTCCTCGACGCCGGCATCCCGGCCGGCGTGCTGCAACTGTTGCCGGGCCGCGGCGAGACCGTCGGCGCCGCCCTGGTGGGCGACGAGCGCGTCAAGGGCGTGATGTTCACCGGTTCCACCGAAGTCGCCGGCATCCTCTCGCGCAACGTCGCCGGACGCCTCGATGCCCAAGGCAGGCCGATCCCGCTGATCGCCGAGACCGGTGGGCAGAACGCCATGATCGTCGACTCCTCCGCCCTGGTGGAGCAGGTGGTCACCGATGTGGTCGCCTCCGCCTTCGACAGTGCCGGCCAGCGCTGCTCCGCGCTGCGCGTGCTGTGCGTGCAGGAAGACGTGGCCGAACGCCTGATCGCCATGCTCAAGGGCGCCATGGCCGAATGCCGCCTGGGCAACCCGGACCACCTGGGCACCGACATCGGCCCGGTGATCGATGGCGAAGCCAAGGCCGGCATCGAGCGCCACATCCAGGCCATGCGCGAAAAAGGCCGCAGCGTCTACCAGAACGCCCGTCTGGAAGGTGATGCGATCCGTCGCGGCACCTACGTGACGCCGACCCTGATCGAGCTGGAAAGCCTGTCCGAGCTGGAACGCGAAATCTTCGGCCCGGTGCTGCACGTGGTGCGCTACAAGCGCAAGGACCTCGGCGCCCTGATCGAGCAGATCAACGCCACCGGCTACGGCCTGACCCTCGGCGTGCATACCCGCATCGACGAGACCATCGCTCAGGTCGTGAGCAAGGCCCACGCCGGCAACCTCTACGTCAACCGCAACATGGTCGGCGCGGTGGTCGGGGTGCAGCCGTTCGGCGGCGAGGGACTCTCCGGCACCGGTCCGAAGGCCGGCGGCCCGCTGTACATGTACCGTCTGCTGTCGACCCGTCCGGCCGATGCCATTGCCCGCGGCTTCGCCCACAGCGATGCCGAGACCCCGGCGGACGCCCAACTGCGTGCGGTCCTGCAGCTGGATAAGCCCCTGGCAGCGCTCAAGTCCTGGGCACAGAGCAACGACCAGCAGGCCCTGGCTGCCACCGCCGACGCGTTCTCCTCCGCCTCGCAGAGTGGCATGACCCGCCTGTTGCCCGGCCCGACCGGTGAACGCAACACCTACAGCCTGCTGCCGCGCGAACGCGTGCTGTGCCTGGCCGAGACCGAGCAGGACCTGCTGACCCAACTGGCCGCCTGCCTGGCGGTCGGTAGCAAGGCGCTTTGGGCCGAAGGCGAGCTGACCCGCGGTCTGGCCAAGCGCCTGCCGGACGAGGTCAAGGCGCGCATCGAGCTGGTGGCCGACTGGCAGAAGGACGAGGTGCGTTTCGACGCGGTGCTGCACCACGGCGACTCCGACCAGTTGCGTGCGGTCTGCCAGCAAGTGGCCAAGCGCTCCGGCCCGATCGTCGGCGTGCAGGGCCTGTCCCAGGGCGAAACGGCGATCCCGCTGGAGCGCCTGCTGATCGAACGCGCCCTCAGCGTCAACACCGCCGCTGCCGGCGGCAACGCCAGCCTGATGACCATCGGCTGACGTCCGGTGCCCGCCCCGGTTGCCGCCGGGGCGGCACCACGCCGCGCAGCGTGATGAACGTGGGCTACCCGCCCGGCACGGCGCTCTTCCTCTCTCGCGTCTGCGGACGCACTGCCACGAAGGTGGACGAAGGCGAGGCCACAAGCCCCGCCTTTCGCTTTTCTGCGCCCCGGCTTTTCAGGCTTTATCAAGCGCATGGATGGTGCTGGGCACCCATCATTCAGCGGGACTAGACTCGGACATCCCACGGAGGAACGTCCATGTCCGAAACCCTGCTCAGCTCCCGCAACCTGGCCTTCGAACTCTACGAAGTGCTGGACGCCGAAGCCCTGACCCAGCGCGAACGCTTCGCCGAGCACAGCCGCGAAACTTTCGACGCCGCCCTCGGCACCGCCCGCGGCATCGCCGAAAATCTCTTCGCGCCGCACAACCGCAAGAACGACGAGAACGAGCCGGAGTACGTCAACGGCGAGGCCCGCCTGATTCCCGAGGTGAAGCCAGCGGTGGACGCCTTCCTCGAGGCCGGCTTCCTCAACGCCACGCGCACCTTCGAACAAGGCGGCATGCAGTTACCCAACCTGCTCTCCCAGGCCTGCTTCGCCCACTTCCAGTCGGCCAATATCGCCACCTCGTCCTACGCCATGCTGACCATGGGTGCGGCCAATCTGATCGAAGCCTTCGGCAGCGAAGAGCAGAAACAGCGCTTCCTCCAGCCGATGATCGAAGGGCGATTCTTCGGCACCATGGCCCTGACCGAGCCCCATGCCGGCTCCTCCCTGGCGGACATCCGCACCCGTGCCGAACCAGCCGGCGACGGTACTTACCGGATCAAGGGCAACAAGATTTTCATCTCCGGCGGCGACCATCCGCTGTCGGAAAACATCGTGCACATGGTCCTGGCCAAGCTGCCGGACGCCCCGCCCGGCGTGAAAGGCATCTCCCTGTTCATCGTGCCCAAGTTCCTGGTCAACGACGACGGCAGCCTGGGCCAGCGCAACGACGTACTCCTGGCCGGCCTGTTCCACAAGATGGGCTGGCGCGGCACCACCTCCACCGCACTGAACTTCGGCGACAACGGCGAGTGCGTCGGCTATCTGGTGGGCAAGCCGCATCACGGCCTGGCCTACATGTTCCAAATGATGAACGAGGCGCGCATCGGCGTCGGCATGGGCGCCATCATGCTCGGCTACGCCGGCTACCTCTACTCGCTGGAGTATGCCCGCGAACGCCCCCAGGGCCGCCTGCCGGACGGCAAGGACCCAACCTCCAAGCCGGTGCCGATCATCCAGCACGCCGACGTGCGGCGCATGCTGCTGACCCAGAAGGCTTACGTGGAAGGCGCCTTCGACCTCGGCCTGTACGCTGCCCGCCTGTTCGACGACACCGAGACCCTGCCCACCGAAGACGAACGCAAGCAGGCCCACGAACTGCTCGACCTGCTCACCCCCATCGTCAAATCCTGGCCCTCGGAGTTCTGCCTGAAGGCCAACGAACTGGCGATCCAGATCCTCGGCGGCCACGGCTATACCCGCGAATACCCGGTGGAGCAGTACTACCGCGACAACCGCCTCAACCCGATCCACGAAGGCACCCACGGCATTCAGTCCCTCGACCTGCTCGGCCGCAAGGTGGCGCAGAACAACGGCGCCGGTCTTAAGCAACTGACCCGGCTGATCCAGGATTGCTGCCGCCGCGCCGCCGAACACCCGGCGCTGGACGCCCTGCGCCAGCCACTGGAACACCTCCTGGCGCGCCTCTCGACAGTGACCCTGGCCTTGCTCGGCGACCTCATGCAGGGCCAGGTCAACCAGGCCCTGGCCAACTCGGCGCTGTACCTTAAGGTATTCGGCCACGCCGTGATCGGCTGGCGCTGGCTGGAACAGGCCATCCGCGCCGAACAGGGCTTGGCCGGCGGCAACCCGGCGGACGCCGACTTCTATAAGGGCAAGCTCCAGGCCGCGCGCTACTTCCTCACCTGGGAAGTCCCGTCCTGCCACCACGAGCTGGCCCTGCTGGAAGCCCGCGATCCGACCTGCCTGGAGATGCAGGACGCCTGGTTCTGATTACCTGACCCAGCGCAGCGTATGCAGGCCGGTCGGAGAACCGCACAGGGTTTTCCACCGGCCACGCCGTTACTACTGACATCGTGCAAGGGTGGTAGCCCGGCTCACAAAGGCACACCGGCCAGGCCAGGGCCTGCCTCGCACGGCCCGCCACAGCCCGCCACAGCCCGCGAAGATAACAATGAACCCTGCCGATAAACCTCGCACGATTCCACCCCTGCGACAGACTGCCAATACCCGCCGCCCTGGTTGAACTGGAAAGTTCCGGCGCCTATGCTTCCCAGCTTCCCGGAAGTATCGCCCTCACCATGACCCCTTCCGCTCGCCGCCCCTCCTCAGCGCCATCCGCGACGAGGCAGATGAAACCTCTGCTCCACCCCGCCCGGGCCGTAGCCCTGGCCTTCCTCACCGTGATCCTGATCGGTACCGCCGTCCTGATGCTGCCCATTTCCCAGGCCGAGGGGCAGGCCGCGCCCTGGACCGTCGCGCTGTTCACCGCCGTGTCGGCGGTCTGCGTGACGGGGCTGGTGGTGGTGGACACGGGGACCTACTGGTCGATGTTCGGCCAGTCGATGATCATGCTGCTGTTCCAGCTCGGCGGCTTCGGCATGATGACACTGGCCACCGTGCTGGGCCTGCTGGTCAACCGGTCGTTCCGCCTGCACACCAAGCTGATCGCCCAGGCCGAATCCCGCACGCTGGGGCTGGGCGATCTCTCCAGCGTCGCCCGGCTGGTGTTGACGGTGACGGTGGCGAT
This sequence comes from Pseudomonas sp. PIC25, assembly GCF_002286785.1. Classification (GTDB taxonomy): domain Bacteria; phylum Pseudomonadota; class Gammaproteobacteria; order Pseudomonadales; family Pseudomonadaceae; genus Pseudomonas_M. Next base: position 99,379 of record NZ_MUJY01000122.1, read on the forward strand.
CGAACTGAGCGTGGCGCTGCTGCTGATGCTCCGGCTTCACCTGGCCTACGGCCTTCCCTGGGGCGAGGCAGCCTGGAGCGGGCTCTTCCATGCCATCTCCGCCTTCAACAACGCGGGCTTTTCCATTCACGCCGACAGCCTGATGCGCTACGCCACCGATGCGCTGGTGCTGCTGCCGGTCATGGCCGCCATCGTCATCGGCGGGGTCGGGGTTTCCGTGGTCAGCGACCCCCGCAACAAAATGCGCGATCCCCCCCCCCGGTGCCCACCCACCCAACAGACCCTCCCCGGCGCCCCCAGCGGGGTCTGTTGGGTGTGTGGGGACCGGGGGGGGGGACCGCGCAGTTTGTGGCGCGGGTCGCTGATCCGGGAAAACCCGATCCCGCCGATGACGATGGCGGCCATGACCGGCAGCAGCACC
>NZ_MUJY01000123.1 GCF_002286785.1 Pseudomonas sp. PIC25
CTACAAGCCGCTGCAATGGCTGGGCGGAAGCTATTCGACCATCGTGCGCGGCGTGCCCGAGCTGCTCTGGGTGCTGCTGATCTACTTCGGCACCGTCAATCTGATGCGTGGCCTGGGCGAATGGTTCGGCAATCCGGAGCTGGAGCTGAGTGCCTTCGCGGCCGGCAGCATCGCCCTTGGCCTTTGCTTCGGTGCCTATGCCACCGAAGTCTTCCGTGGCGCGCTATTGGCGATTCCCAGAGGCCATAGCGAGGCGGGCCACGCTCTCGGCCTGTCCAAGGGACGGATCTTCTGGCGGCTGATCATGCCGCAGATGTGGCGCATCGCCCTGCCCGGCCTGGGCAACCTGTTCATGATCCTGATGAAGGACACGGCGCTGATCTCGGTGATCGGCCTGGAGGAAATCATGCGGCGCTCGCAGATCGCGGTGACTTCCAGCAAGGAGCCGTTCACCTTCTACCTGGTGGCCGCTTTCATCTACCTGAGCCTGACGGTCATCGCCATGGCGGGGTTGTCCATCATGGAGAAACGCGCGAACCGTGGCTTTAGGAGGGCCGTTGCATGAACTGGGAGCTGATCATTAAATGGCTGCCGCGTCTTGCCGAAGGCGCGCTGCTGACACTGGAGCTGGTAGGCATCGCGGTGATCGCCGGGCTGCTGCTCGCCCTGCCGCTGGGCATCGCCCGCGCCTCGCGGTATTGGTACGTGCGCGCCTTTCCCTACGGCTACATCTTCTTCTTTCGCGGTACACCGCTGCTGGTGCAGTTATTCCTGGTCTATTACGGCGTGGCGCAGTTCGAGGCGATTCGTCAGGGGCCGCTCTGGCCGTACCTGCGCGATCCCTACTGGTGCGCAGTACTGACCCTGACCTTGCACACCGCGGCCTATATCGCCGAAATACTGCGCGGCGCCATCCAGGCGGTGCCCCACGGTGAAGTGGAAGCGGCGCGGGCGTTGGGAATGTCGCGGGCACAGGCGCTGTTGCATGTGATCCTGCCGCGCGCGGTGCGTATCGGACTGCCGGCCTACAGCAACGAGGTAATCCTGATGCTCAAGGCCAGCGCATTGGCCAGCACCATTACCTTACTGGAGCTGACCGGCATGGCGCGGACCATCATCGCCCGCACCTACCTGCCGGTGGAAATCTTCTTCGCCGCCGGCATGTTCTATCTGCTCGCCGCTTATGTGCTGGTGCGTGGCTTCCGCTTGCTGGAGCAGCGTCTGCGGGTGGATGCCTGTCGCTCACGCTGAGACCTGTCGGACGGCGAGGTAAGAAAGGCATCCACTTTTACTGCGCCGTCTTTCACAATACCTCGCTGAATCCCTGACGCGTGGATGCCGTCTCGATGTCTGATCTGCCCTCCTTTCGCCTGGACGATATCGATCGCCAGTTGATCGCCGCACTGCAGCTGAATGCGCGCGAGAGCGTGGCCATGCTGGCGCGCAAGCTCGGCATTGCCCGTACCACGGTGATTTCCCGACTTGCTCGCCTGGAAAAGAACAAGGTGATCACCGGCTACGGCTTGCGCCTCGGTCAGAGCGTCCTGGACGGCGGCTTGCAGGCATATGTGGGGATCACCCTGCAGCCGCGCTCGGGCAAGGAAGTGCTGCGCCGGCTCACCAACATGGCTGAGGTCCAGCAGCTCTGCACGGTGAGCGGTGAGTTCGATTTCGTCGCCTGGCTGCGCGCGGAATCGCCGGAGCGGCTCGATCAGCTTTTGGATGAAATCGGCGCGGTGGACGGCGTAGAGAAGACGACCACGTCGATCATCCTCTCCTGCAAGCTGGATCGGGGTCAGAAGCTCTGAGATATCCGCGACGGACCGGGTCCATCGCGGGATCACTCAACGACCCTGCAGGGCCTGTTCGCGAATCTGGCTCAGGCTCTGGCGCGGAGTAAGCGCTTCAGGGTCGAGGCGAATCTCGATCAGCGCCGGCCTGCCGGCTTCCACGGCGCGCTCGAAGGCAGGCGCGAACTCGACAGTACTGGCAACGACTTCGCCATGCAGGCCATAGGCTTGCGCCAGCGCGGCGAAATCCGGATTGTGCAGCTCGGTGCCGGAGACCCGGCCAGGGTAATGACGCTCCTGATGCATGCGGATGGTTCCGTACATGCCGTTGTTCACTACGATGACGATCAGGTTGGCGCCGTATTGCGCGGCGGTTGCCAGCTCCTGGCCGTTCATGAGAAAGCAGCCGTCGCCGGCAAAGGCGATCACCATACGCTCCGGCGCGGTCAGCTTGGCGGCGACCCCGGCGGGTACGCCATAACCCATCGAGCCGTTGGTGGGGCCGAGCTGGGTCCGGAATTGGCGGTATTGATAGAAGCGCTGCACCCAGACGGCGTAATTACCGGCACCGTTGGTAAGGATGGCATCGGCGGGAAGACGCTGGCGCAACCAAGCGATGATTTCCGCCATCTGAACCGGACCGGGAGAGGCGGGGCAGTCGAGGTTGGCCTGGTAGTGCTCGTTCAGGCTGCGGGTCCATGCGGCATAACCTGGCTCCTGCTGCGGCTCGAGGCCGGCAACCTGTGCGGCGAAGGCTGGCATGCCGCTGTTGATCCCCAGCGCCGGCTGGTAGACGCGGCCCAGCTCCTCGATGCCGGCATGGATGTGGATGAGTGTCTGCCGGGGCACCGGAACGTCCAGCAGGCTGTAGCCGCCCGTCGTGATTTCCCCCAGGCGCGCACCGACCACCAGCAACAGATCGGCATCGCGCACCGCCTGGGCCAACTTCGGTCCGGCAGCCAAGCCGAGATCTCCCGCATAGTTCGGGTGTCGGTTATCGAACAGATCCTGACAGCGGAAGGAGGCGGCTACCGGCAGTTTCCAGCGCTCGGCAAAACAGCGAATGTCGTCCACGGCCGCAGCATTCCAGCCGCCACCGCCGAGAATCATCAGGGGACGCTGGGCGCGCTCCAGAAGGCGGGACATTTCGCCCAGGTCGCTTGCAGACGGGTGCGCCTCGATGTGTTTGGCGGGCCCCGCATCGGAAACTTCGACGCTATCGGTCAGCATGTCCTCCGGGAGAGCCACCACGACCGGCCCCGGCCGGCCGTTGATGGCTCGGTGAAAGGCCTGGCTGATCAGCTCGGGAAGGCGTAGGGCATCGTCCACCTGGACGACCCACTTGCACAGCGGGCCGAACATGCGACGGTAGTCGATCTCCTGGAACGCTTCGCGCTCCGCCTGATCCCGGGCCACTTGGCCGATGAATAGAAGCATCGGCGTGGAATCCTGAAAAGCGGTGTGCACACCGATCGAAGCGTTGGTCGCCCCCGGGCCACGGGTGACGAAGCAGACGCCCGGCCTCCCGGTCAGCTTGCCGTACGCCTCGGCCATATAGGCCGCGCCACCTTCCTGACGGCAGACCACCAGCTCGATGTGATCCCGTGCGTCATGCAGTGCGTCCAGCGCGGCCAGGTAGCTCTCCCCCGGTACGCAAAAGGCACGCTCTACTCCATTGATGCGTAGCGCATCGACCAGAATCTGTCCGCCAGTGCGGGGGCGTATCGAATTGACCACGGGAAACTCCTGACCAGTTGGTTTGCAGGCAAGTGTAGGTATCCGCCCGTTTCCTCCGGTTCTACAGCCCCGGCACCTGCACTCGTGGATGTTTCAACGTCTCACCCCGATGACACCAAGGATCGAGACAGGCCTCAAACGAAAATATCGACTCGGTTCATTCCGATCGCGACTGAACGGTCACCGCCTGAAAACGGCACCCCGCTGGCGGAAGACGGGGCGCCAGCGAAGTGCCCTGAAAACGAAGCAGCTCCATCAGCCGAGACTGACCAGCCCCAGTTGTGCCGCACACTGCTCGAGCGAACGCCGCTGGGTCTCGGCATACAACGCCAGTTCGTCATTCACCGGAGCCCCGAGGTCACGCTCGAACTGCTCGCGGTTGGACAGTTGCGCATAGCTGCCGCGACCCTGGCCGCCCAGGTTGGACTGGAAAATCCCGGCTGCGCTGACCGGCAGGAAATCCTCGTACACCAACGGCTCGACGCTCAGGTAGCCGCCACGCAGCAGGCTCTCCAGATCGCCGGGCAAACTGCCATCCGCTTTACCGGCCATGCCCTTGTCGGTGACGAAGTAGCGGAAATAGGCGAGCCCATGGCGACGCATCAGGTCATAGTCGTCCGGGAAATCGGCGAAGTGCTCGCCGAGCACGCGCTGGTAGGTTTCCGGATCGTCTTCCCCGCGAATGACTTCGCGAGTGGATTGCAGGAGCTGGTCGTACAAGGCCCGCCCTTTCGGGCTCAGGGCCACACCACGTTGTTCGATTTCGCCGAAACGAGCCGTATGGCTGCCGGCCGTTACTCCGCCCTCGCCGATGAAGTCCACCTGCTCCTGCAGCGCCTTGAAGCTGGTCTGGCGCAGCAGAATAGGGCACTTGCGCCGCGGCGGCCCCTCGATGATCGCCTTCGGCGTGATGCCGTGGCGCGGCATGCCGGCCTGTATGGCGTCGATGTCCAAGGTTCGCGGCGTGAGGTGGTTGATGTGCGGCCCCTTGAACGCCACCACGTCGGCGATCAGCCGGTGCTGGTCATGCAACTGCCGGTAGACTTCGGCACTAACGGTCGCCTCGCGATGCCAGCGGAAAGTCTCCAGTGCCTCTTCGACGAATGTCTCTGCCTCCGCTGCGCTCAGCCCGCCCACGCGCTCGAACTGCTCGATCAGCTCCAGCACACGCGGCGTGAAGATGTTGCGCCGGGCCAGAATCGCGCGCGCCGTCTCGCGCAACGCGGGATTGTCGATCAGCTCCAGACGCAACAACGAGGTGAAGACCCGGAACGGCGAGCGCTGCAGCGCATCCTCATGAATGGCGCGGAAAGCGGTGGAATGCACCGGCACCCCAGCGCAGGACAGGTCGTAATAGCCCACCGGGTACATACCCATCACCGCGAACAACCGGCGGATGGTGGCCAGCTCTTGCGCAGTACCGACCCGGATCGCCCCGTGGCGCTCCATGTCCAGGCGCTCCATTTCACCGGTCCGGCGCAACTGCTCGGCCAGGGCCGGTTCGGCGGCGAGGGTCTGGCGGTTCACCTCGCCGACCAGCTCCAACAACGTGCCGTACAGCGGCACCTCCGCCTTGTACATCGCCGACATGGCCTGGGAGAAACGGGTGCGGATGTCATCCGGATTAACGAAAGCCTGAACGCTCATGTGAACACGACTCCTGGAGCCGCCGAGGCCGCAACCTCGGCAAAGATGGATTCCACGTGGTAATGCAAAGCCATTCTCTGCAACCGGAATATCCCTTACAAACGACTAATCCTCTTTTGATCATTCCTATAGGGAATCAAATATCGCTCATTCGAGCGCAGCCAGGCAGCGTTCGAAGATGTCGAATCCCTCCTCCAGGCAAGCGCGTTCTATAGTCAGCGGAGCCAACAGGCGGACGACATGCCGCGCCTTACCGCTGGGCATCAGCAGTAACCCCTGCTCCCGTGCAGCCACCAGCAACGCCGCCATCCGCGCCGTACCGGGTGCCCCATCCGCCGCACGCAGCTCGATACCACGCATGGCACCGACACCATTCAGACGGCCGAGCACGCCGGACCAGGGCATCCCCTGCCAACGCCGGTAGCGTTCGAGGATGATGCTCTCCTGCTGTTCGCCCCAGCCGGACAAGTTGGCGTCGCTCATCTGCTCCAGGGTGGCCAGAGCGGCGGCACAGCCCAGCGGATTCCCGGAATAGGTGCCGCCCAGCCCACCCTTGGGCAGCGCATCGAGTAGTTCGCGGCGACCAACCACTGCCGCCAGCGGCAGGCCGCCCGCCATGCTCTTGCCGAGCAGCAACAGGTCCGGCTCGATGCCCAGGCGGGAGAAGGCAAAGCGCTGGCCGGTGCGGCCGAAACCGGACTGAATCTCATCGATGATCAACACGATCCCGTTCGCGTCGCAGAAGCGACGCAAGTCTTGGGCGAAGGCCGGGTCCAGGGCCAGGAAGCCACCCTCCCCCTGCACCGCCTCGACGATGATGCAGGCCACCTCGCTCTTATCGATCTCGACGCTGAACAGACGGTCCATGGCCTGCAAGCCCTGCTCGCGCGTCACAGCGGTGTCGGCGCTGGGATACGGCAGGTGATAGACCGGCCCGGGGAGGTTGCCGACCTTCTGTTTGTAGGGCGCCACCTTGCCGTTGAGGTTGAGCGTGGCCAGAGTGCGACCATGGAACCCCCCGTCGAAGGCGATCACCGCGCTGCGTCCAGTGGCAGCGCGAACGATCTTGAGCGCGTTTTCTGCCGCCTCGGCACCGCTGTTGGTGAGCATGCCGGACAACGGATAGCTGACCGGAATGAAACGATCCAACGCATCCATCAACTGTCCGTATCCGGCATGCGGCACGGCGTTGAAAGCGGAATGCGTCAGCCGCCCAGCCTGCTCGCGTACCGCCTCGACGACCTGCGGGTTGCAATGGCCGAGGTTGAGTACGCCGATACCGCCGACGAAATCGATGTAGCGCTTGCCGTCGGTATCCCAGACTTCCGCATTGCGGCCATGGGACAAGGTGATGGGGTGGACGATGGCCAGGGACTGGCTGACATGCGCGTGGCTCATGCCGCATCCCCCTGGCTCGACAGACCGGACATGACGCCGCATGGGGAGAACGCAGACATGGACAGTTCCTCTCGCTGGGTGGTGAGGCATCTATGAAAGCGAGAGGCGAACAACCCCACAAACGAAAAAAAATCGCCGGGTCATTCCTTTTTTTCGGAAACGACGACTTTAAAGCTGACTGCGAATCCACTTCACGAAGGCACGAATCTTAGGCACTTCGGCGGCATGCTCGGCATAGGCCATGAAGTGCTTGCCGTTACTGCGCATCGGATGGTCCCAGGGGATCACCAGCTTGCTCTCCGCCAGCTCGTCTTCCACCAGATAGCGCGGCACCAACGCCACGCCACAGCCGGACTGTGCGGCGCGGATGCACATATAGAAAGTGTCGAAACGCGGGCCATGGTAGCTGTGCTCGGTTTCCAGTTCCTGGCCGAGGAACCATTCGTGCCAGGCTTCGGGACGCGAGCCGCACTGCAGCAGGACCATGCGCGTCAGGTCCAGGGCGCTGTCCAGCGGTTGCCCGGACAGGATGTCCGGTGAACAGACCGGCACCACCTCCTCGCCGAACAGCTCGATGCACTCCGCTCCCGGCCAGGTGCCCTGACCGAAGAAGAACACCACGTCGGCCTTGCCTTGCAGCAGGTCGAAAGGCTCCAGCTCGTTATGGATATCCAGGTGGATGTTCGGGTTGCTGGCACCGAAGCCCTTGAGATGCGGAATCAACCAGCGCGCGCCGAAGGTGGGCTGGGTGGCCACGGTCAGCACCTCGGTCTCTCCGCCATAGGACAGGATGTAGCGGGTGGACATCTCCACCTGATTGAGGATCTTGTTCACCTCGCCCAGGTACAGCGAGCCGGCCGGCGTCAGTTGCAGGCGCCGGCGAATGCGGCGGAACAGCAGGTGCTGAAGCATTTCTTCCAATTGCGCGACCTGCTTGCTCACCGCGCTCTGGGTCAGGTGCAGCTCTTCCGCCGCACGGGTGAAACTGAGGTGGCGGGCGACCGCCTCGAAGCATTGCAGGGCCGTCATCGACGGCATCAGGCGCTTGGACATGGATGATCTCGTAACGCGCGAATTGATGAATCCAAGGAATGACGTGGCGAATAAAGGTCGCTTGTAGGCCGCCAGCAGGCGGATTAATACTGACCCGATCCGAAATAGCAACCAACAACGAAGGAGAGCGCCATGGTCGACGGACTCTTGAGCCGCCTCGGCGTCAGTGCCAGTGCGATTACCAACGGTACCCACCCGGTCCACACTCCCATCGATGGCAGCCGGATCGGCACCGTCGCCCTCGAGGACAAAGCCGCCGTGCTGGCCCGGATCGACCGCGCCGAGCAGGCTTTCAAGGCCTGGCGCAGCGTACCGGCCCCGCGTCGTGGCGAGTTGGTCCGGCTGTTCGGCGAAGTGCTGCGCGAACACAAGGCCGACCTCGGCGAACTGGTTTCCTGGGAAGCCGGCAAGATCACCCAGGAAGGTCTGGGCGAAGTGCAGGAAATGATCGACATCTGCGACTTCGCCGTCGGTCTGTCGCGCCAGCTCTATGGCCTGACCATCGCCTCCGAGCGTCCCGGCCATCACATGCGCGAAACCTGGCACCCGCTCGGCGTGGTCGCGGTGATCAGCGCCTTCAACTTCCCCGTTGCGGTCTGGGCCTGGAACGCCACCCTGGCGTTGGTCTGCGGCAACCCGGTGATCTGGAAACCGTCGGAAAAGACCCCGCTCACCGCCCTGGCCTGCCAGGCCCTGTTCGAGCGTGCCCTGAAAGCCTTCGGCGATGCGCCGGAAGGGCTCAGCCAACTGGTCGTCGGCGACCGCGCTGCCGGCGAAGCGCTGGTGGACGATCCGCGCGTAGCCCTGGTCAGCGCCACCGGCTCCACCCGCATGGGCCGCGAAGTGGCACCGCGCGTGGCGGCTCGCTTCGGCCGCAGCATCCTCGAGCTGGGCGGCAACAACGCAATGATTCTCACCCCCAGCGCCGATCTGGACATGGCCGTGCGCGCCATTCTGTTCGGCGCGGTGGGTACCGCCGGGCAGCGCTGCACCACCCTGCGCCGCCTGATCGCCCACGAGTCGGTGAAGGACGACATCGTCGCCCGCCTCAAGGCCGCCTATTCGAAGATCCGCATCGGCCATCCGCTGCAAGGCAATCTGGTCGGCCCGCTGATCGACCGCCAGAGCTTCGATGCCATGCAGACCGCCCTGGCCAAGGCACGCGCCGAAGGCGGCCAGGTGTTCGGTGGCGAGCGCCAGTTGGAAGCGCAGTTCCCCAACGCCTACTACGTGTCGCCGGCCATCGTCGAAATGCCCGGACAGACCGAGGTGGTGCGTCACGAAACCTTCGCCCCAATCCTCTACGTCATGACCTACACGGACTTCGACGAAGCGCTGCGGATGAACAATGAAGTGCCGCAGGGCCTGTCTTCCTGCATCTTCACCACCGACGTGCGCGAGGCCGAGCAGTTCCAGAGCGCAGCGGGCAGCGACTGCGGCATCGCCAACGTCAACATCGGCACCAGCGGCGCCGAGATCGGCGGTGCCTTCGGTGGCGAAAAGGAGACCGGCGGCGGCCGCGAATCCGGCTCCGACGCCTGGAAGGCCTACATGCGCCGGCAGACCAACACGGTGAATTATTCCCGTGAGCTACCCTTGGCCCAGGGCATCGTCTTCGACTGATCGCCTACGCCGACACGCCAGATGGCCCGCTCACCCGAGCGGGCCGTTTCGCTTGTGGCATCACGTCCGTCCGAATTGTTTCCGGCTTTATCCCTCCCATTTGTCGCGGTTCGGCTTCACGACCGGCCGGCACCCCTGCTCCAGAGCCCTGCGGCAGCCCGCAAAGCGAAGCGGCACACGGACTTCCGCCTTCCTCGTTAGTTCTACAGCAACCGACCAACGGTCCCCCGCTGAGGCTCAACCTCGGATTTACTCCGCCGATAGCCAGTGAGCGTCCCAGGCCAGGGCAGGCAACTCGTGAGTGGGTCGGTGACGCCCTGGCTGTTGTGTGCCCCCCTGTGGGCGTGTGTTAGCGATCGAATCCTGCCTGGAAGTGCAATGAAGAAATCCGATTTCCTGAAAAACCGCCTGCGTCTGGCGTTGTCCGTGCTCGGCCTGCTTGTCCTGCTGGGTGCCGGCCTCTCGTACTGGCAGTGGCAGGGGCGTGACGCAACGGCCGACGCGCCAGCGTCCGGCAGCATCGAAGCGATGCTGGCCGAGCTGCACGAGTCCACTTCGCCGTGGCGCGAGCAGCGCCGCGATCTTTCCACCCTGGTCGACGACATCCGTGCCGGTCGCATCGCCACGGCCGCGCTGAGCGACGAGGCGGTCTATGTTTCCAGTCGCGATGGCGAGCGCTACTGGGTGCCGGACCAATCCGGACGCATTGGCGAGATGATCCTGCGCGACTACGGCCAGGGCAGCACCGCGCTATTCCCGGTCAGCCTGTTTGACACCGACGGCGAAGCCCCGTGGTATCGCCGCGCCTTGGTGTTCTGGCCGTTCTACCTGCTGTTCGCCGGCGCTCTGATCGTCGCTGCCCTCAAGCTGCAGCCATTCAAGGCGCAACGCAAAGGCACCGGCATTTCCTTCGACGACGTAGTTGGCGCCAGCGAAGCCAAGCAGGCATTGCAGGACGTCACCGCCTACCTGCGCGACCCCGCTGCCTTCGCCGCCCTCGGCGCGCGACCGCCCAAGGGCGTGCTGCTGACCGGCGAGCCCGGTACCGGCAAGACCCAATTGGCCAAGGCCCTGGCCACCGAGTGCAATGCCCATTTCATCCAGGTCACCGGAAGCGACTTCTCCTCGATGTACTTCGGCGTCGGCATCCAGAAGGTCAAGTCGCTGTTCCGCACCGCGCGCAAGAATGCACCGTGCATCATCTTCATCGACGAGATCGACGGCCTCGGCCGCCGCTCCGAACAGAGCCGCTCCAGTGACACCGAGAGCAACCGCATCATCAACCAGTTCCTTACCGAGCTGGACGGCTTCGAGGCTGCCGCCGGCGTGCTGGTGCTGGGCGCCACCAACTTCCCCAACTCGCTGGACCCGGCGCTGGTGCGCGAAGGCCGATTCGACCGCTCCATCGCCGTCGCCCTGCCGACCCTGGGCGAGCGCCAGGCGCTGTTCCGTCTGTATACCGGCAAAATCCGCCTGGCCGGCGAAGTGGACTTCGAGCAGTTGGCACGCAACACCGTGGGGCTGACCCCGGCGGCGATTTCCTACATCGTCAACCACGCCGCGCTGCTCGCGGCGCGGGCCAGCCAGCGGCAGGTCGAGATGAGCCATCTGGTGGACGCCATCGAAACCTGCCGCATCGGCGAGCAACCGTCGGCAGTCACCCCGCTGTCGGAGACCGACCGCACCCGCATCGCCGTACACGAAGCCGGTCACGCCCTGGTGGCCGCCGCGCTGAAGGTCGGCCGGGTGGAGAAAGTCACCATCCTGCCGCGCGGCCAAGCCCTCGGCGTGACCCTGGTGACGCCGGTGGAAGACAAGCGCCTGCACCTGGAATCCGAGCTGCGCAACCGCATCAAGATGCTGCTGGCCGGCCGCGGTGCCGAGCAGTTGCACTTCCATGAGGTGTCTTCCGGTGCCGGGCAGGATTTGCAGGAGGCCTCCAAGCTGGCGCTGTCCATGGTCGGTGCGCTGGGCATGGGGCCGAAGGGTTCGTTGCTGAGCCTGCAGGCGGTGCGTGAGGCGCATATCGACTGCGATCCGCGCGAAGCGCTGGAAGCCGCCGACGCCCTGCTGCACCAGCTCAACCAGGAATGCCTGGCCCTGCTGCAACGGCTCAAGCCGGCACTCGACCTGGTCACCCAGCGCCTGCTGGAAGAAGAAACCATCCCCGGCGAAGAAGTGCTGGCAGCCATCGAGAACCTGCCGCAGCAGGACGTCGCCGCCCTCGGCGCGCTGGTGGGCCATGGCCGGCCGCATCTGGAGCGGGTCGCCGCCTCGGCCTTCGAAGTCCCGTTGAATGGCGCTGCGCCGGATTTCGAGCCGCACGCAGAAGACGGCAGCGACGACCAGGGGGGCATGTGCCGGGCCTGACCCGGCACTCCCTCAAGGCAGGACGATCAACCGATTGGGCAGCTCGTTACGTTCGTGCGTCGCCGGCACGTGCTGCCGGAGCAACTCGCCACAACCCCGGATGCAACCGAGGAAGCCTTCCAGGGTTCGCCCGCCGCGGACCTCTGCTGTGAATACATCCACCAGCGCCTGCCAGGCACCGTCGTCGATCCGGCTGGAAATACCCCGGTCGACAATGATCTCGACGTAACGCTCCGCTTCCGAGACGAAGATCAGCATGCCGGTGCCGGCCTCGGTGTGATGCAGGTTGTGCTCGAGAAATTGCCGGCGGGCCAGATTGGCGGCCCGCCAATGCCGCACCGTGCGGGGAATCAGCCGGCTGGTCAGGGGAGGGATACGCCCCAGCAGGGCCAGCAGCGCAAAGGTCAGCCACTGCACCAGCAGCAGCTGCGCCGCACTCAGCCAGCCACCGAAGAAGTTCGCCGCGCCAGGAAGCAGCAGGGCGACGAGACTGGCCCAGAGCAACGGGATGTAGGCGTAATCGTCCGCCCGCGTCGCCAACACCGTTACCAGTTCGGCATCGGTATGGCGCTCTACCTCGGTGATCGCATCGGCCACGCGTTGCAACTCGGCTTCGCTCAATAGCGTCATCTGTCTCCTCGATTCATCCTGTTGCGCCGGCAGCGTCTCACCAGCCGCCGGAGGCACCGCCCCCGCCGAAGCCACCGCCTCCACCGCCGAAACCGCCACCCCCTCCCAAGCCGGAGCCCCGGCCCATGCCGCCGAGCAGCGCTCCCAGGAGCAAGCCCCGACCACCGCCGCCGCCAAGCAGGGCAATGACCACCAGCATCATGAAGAAGAACCCCAACGCCATGAGCCCGGGCGGTTGCCTGGCTGCCGCAGGATCGACCGAGCTGGCCAGGGGCTCGCCGCCGAGCACCTGGATCATCGCCGCCGCACCTTCGCTGATACCCCGGCTGAAGTCGCCCTGGCGGAACGCCGGCAGGATGACGCCGTTGATGATCAGGGCGGATTGCGCATCGGTCAGGCGCTCCTCGAGGCCGTAGCCGACCTCGATACGCACACGCCGCTCCTCACGGGCCACGATCAACAGGGCGCCGTTGTCCTTGCCCTTCTGGCCAATGCCCCAGTGGCGCCCCAGCGCCACGCCGAACTCTTCAATACTCCGGCCCTGCAGGTCCGGCAGCGTCACCACCACCACCTGCTCGCCCGTGGCCTGCTCGTGGGCAGCGAGCATGCCGGACAAGCGTTGTTCGACTGCCGGATCGAGCATGTCCGCCCGGTCCACCACACGGCCGGTCAACGGCGGAAACGTCGGCTCCGCCGCCTGCACCCGGACAAGGCCACAGAGCAGCAGAACGGCCAGGCACAGAAGGGCGCGAAGGCGCATCAGAACTTCACTTGCGGCGCCTGTTCCGCATCCTTGGCGGTGGCCTCGAAGCTCTCGCGGATCGGCATATCGCTGTACAGAATCATGTGCCAGATCCGACCGGGAAAGGTGCGGATTTCCGTGTTGTAGCGCTCGACCGCCGCGATGAAATCACGCCGGGCCACGGCGATCCGGTTCTCGGTGCCTTCCAGTTGCGATTGCAGGGCGAGAAAGTTCTGGTTCGCCTTAAGGTCGGGGTAACGCTCGGACACCGCCATCAACCGGCTCAGGGCCCCGGTGAGCTGGGCCTGGGCCTGCTGGAACTGCTGCAGTCGCTGGGGATCGTCGAGGGTATTGGCATCCACCTGAATGGAAGTCGCCTTGGCCCGCGCCTCCACCACCGCGGTCAGGGTTTCCTGCTCGTGGCTGGCGTAACCCTTGACCGTTTCCACCAGGTTGGGAATCAGGTCGGCCCGACGCTGGTACTGGTTTTCCACCTGCGCCCAGGCCGCCTTCACTTGCTCGTCGTAACGCGGAATGTTGTTGATGCCGCAGCCGGTCAGCAAGGCTGCCAGCCAGAGCAGAGGAATCAGTCGCCAGGTCGCCTTCCACGTCGTCCGCATCGTTGTCTCCCGGTTGGTTCGACAGTTCGTTAGGCCGTCGAAGTCGGCGAGAGTTTAGCCGATGGGTTTCCCCGCTTCCGTCGAATCGCGCTCAGACCACCCCTGCCTCGCGTAGCGCGGCGATACGTTCGGGGCTCAAGCCCAGCATCTCGCCGAGCACCCGTTCGGTGTGCTCGCCCAGCAGTGGCGGGGCGTTACGGTATTGCACCGGCGTTTCGGAGAGGCGGATCGGGCTGGCCACCTGGGGCACCGTGCCGGCCAGGGGATGCGACAACTCGACGCGCAACCCGCGAGCCTGGACCTGCGGGTCGGCGAACACCTGAGCCAAGTCATTGATCGGCCCGCACGGCACCCCGGCTTCTTCCAGCAAGGCGACCCATTGCGCGGTGGTCTTGAACACCGTGGCCTGGCGGATCAGCGGAATCAGCTCGGCGCGATGGGCGACACGGGCCTGGTTGGTGGAAAAACGCGGGTCGTCGGCCCACTCCCGGAAGCCGGCGACCTCGCAGAACTTGCGGAACTGACTGTCGTTGCCCACGGTGAGGATGATGTCGCCGTCGGCCGTGGGGAAATCCTGGTAAGGCACGATGTTCGGGTGGGCATTGCCCAGCCGCCGGGGCGGTACGCCAGTAGTCAGGTAGTTCATCGCCTGGTTGGCCAGGCAGGCGACCTGAACATCGAGCAAGGCCATGTCGATGTGCTGGCCGATGCCGGTCTGATCGCGATGGTTCAGGGCGGCGAGCACCGCCACGGTGGAATACAGGCCAGTGAGAATGTCGGTCAACGCCACGCCCACCTTCACCGGGCCGGCACCCTCCTCGCCCTCCGGCCGTCCGGTCAGGCTCATCAGCCCGCCCAGTCCCTGGATCATGAAGTCGTAGCCGGCACGCTTGGCGTAAGGGCCGTTCTGTCCGAAGCCGGTGATGGAGCAGTAGATCAACTGCGGATTGAGCGCCTTGAGCGATGCGTAGTCGAGCCCATAGGCCGCCAGCCCGCCGACCTTGAAGTTCTCCAGCACCACATCGGCCTTGACGGCCAGCTCGCGGACCAGTCGCTGGCCTTCCGGCTGGGTGAAGTCCACCGTCACCGACTGTTTGTTGCGATTGGCCGACAGGTAATACGCCGCCTCGCGGGTGTTTTCGCCCTGCGCATCCTTGAGGAACGGAGGGCCCCAGTGGCGGGTGTCGTCACCGACGCCAGGGCGCTCGATCTTGATCACCTCGGCGCCGAGGTCGGCCAGGATCTGCCCGGCCCAGGGCCCGGCCAGCACGCGGGAAAGATCGAGCACACGGATATGGGACAGTGCGGACATAAGCGGGCCTCAAGCTGCAGGCTTCAAGCGACACGAGTTGCCGCCCGGTTCGGCGGCAGAACGCCTGGCGCCTGGTGATAGTCGGTTCGGAAGCCGCGAGCCCGTACCGCTTTCTTGCAGCTCGAGGCTCGGCTTGTCGCTGCTCTTAGAAGAACGCCTGGATACCGGTCTGGGCGCGACCAAGAATCAGCGCGTGGACATCGTGGGTGCCCTCGTAGGTGTTCACCACTTCGAGGTTCACCAGATGGCGGGCCACGCCGAATTCGTCGCTGATGCCATTGCCGCCCAGCATGTCGCGGGCCATACGGGCGATATCCAGGGCCTTGCCGCAGCTGTTGCGCTTCATGATCGAGGTGATTTCCACCGCCGCGGTACCTTCGTCTTTCATCCGGCCTAGGCGCAGGCAGCCTTGCAGGGCCAGAGTGATCTCGGTCTGCATGTCCGCCAGCTTCTTCTGGATCAGTTGGTTGGCCGCCAGCGGACGGCCGAACTGTTGGCGGTCCAGGGTGTACTGACGCGCGGTGTGCCAGCAGAATTCGGCGGCACCCAGCGCACCCCAGGAAATCCCGTAGCGGGCCGAGTTCAGGCAGGTGAAGGGTCCCTTCAGGCCGCGCACCTCGGGGAAGGCGTTCTCTTCGGGGACGAACACGTTGTCCATGACGATCTCGCCGGTGATGGATGCACGCAGGCCGACCTTACCGTGGATCGCCGGGGCGCTCAGGCCCTCCCAACCTTTTTCCAGGACGAAGCCACGGATATCGCCGGCATCGTCCTTGGCCCAGACCACGAATACGTCGGCGATCGGGCTGTTGGTGATCCACATCTTGCTGCCGCTCAGGCGGTAGCCACCGTCCACCTTCTTCGCCCGGGTCACCATCGAGCCCGGGTCGGAGCCGTGGTTGGGTTCGGTCAGGCCGAAGCAACCGATCCATTCGCCGCTGGCCAGCTTGGGCAGGTACTTCTGCTTCTGCGCCTCGGAGCCGAATTCGAAGATCGGCACCATCACCAGGGAAGACTGCACACTCATCATCGAGCGATAGCCGGAATCGATGCGTTCGACCTCGCGGGCGATCAGGCCGTAGCACACGTAGTTCAGACCGCTGCCACCGTATTCGGCGGGAATGGTCGCGCCGAGCAGGCCGGTCTCGCCCATCTCGCGGAAAATCGCCGGGTCGGTGCGCTCATGGCGGAAGGCTTCCAGCACGCGCGGAGCCAGCTTGTCCTGGGCGAACTGCGCGGCGCTGTCGCGCACCATGCGCTCTTCTTCGGTCAGTTGCTGATCGAGCAGCAGCGGGTCGATCCAGTTGAAGCTTGCTTTGGCCATGGGAAACCTCGTCGGGCAGTGGCGGGAAGCGGGAAGCCGCTCCATTCGATGCCCTGATGCTAGGCAACGACGGAGAAGAGGGCAAACGACGATTTCGCACGCTATTGTGCGTTTTACTCACTTCGAGATAGCGTTAAGGCTATCTTTCATTCATTTCACTTGAGCCGACCGCATAGATGCGCCGCAAGATTCCCAGCACCGCCGCCCTCCTCGCCTTCGAGGCCGCAGCCCGCCACGAAAGCTTCACCAAGGCTGCCGACGAGTTGAGTCTGACCCAGAGCGCCATCTGCCGGCAGATCGGTGCGCTGGAAGAGTTCCTCGGCATCGAGTTGTTCCGCCGCTCGCGACGCGGCGTGAAGCTGACCGAGGCGGGCCTTTCCTACAGCCGGCGGGTGGCCGCGCAACTGGATGCGGTGGAGCGTGACACCCTGTCGGTGATGGGCCAGCACGGCGCCGGCCGACTCGAACTGGCGGTGGTGCCGACCTTCGGCACGCAATGGCTGTTACCCCGGCTGAAACGCTTCCAGGCGCTGCATCCAGAGGTCACGGTGAACCTGACCAACCGCACCCGTCCTTTCCTGTTCGCCGATACCGAGTTCGATGCTGCGCTCCATTTCGGCGATGGCGACTGGTCGGGTACCGAGGCGCATTTCCTGATGCCGGAGAATTCGATGCCGGTATGCAGCCCCGCCTTGCTGGCGGGCCGTGCGCAACTCGACGCCGAAGAAATCGCCCGGCGGCCGCTCTTGCAACAGACCACCCGCCCCTATGCCTGGCGGCAGTGGTTCGATTCGCTGGGAATGAACGTGGCGCGGGACATGACCGGGCCTCGCTATGAACTGTTTTCCATGCTCGCCCAAGCCGCCGAGCACGAAATGGGTGTGGCATTGATCCCGCCGTTCCTGATCCAACGCGAGCTGCGTGAAGGCCGGCTGGTGGTGGCGATGGAGCACGCCAGTCACAGCGACAAGGCGTATTACCTGATCATCCCGGAGCGCAAGGTGGAATCAGCGGCGCTGCGAGCCTTCCGCGACTGGCTGGTGGAAGAGGCGCGGCGCTACCGGGAGGAGAACCCCGCCGAGGTCATCGCCCCCGGCGGAGCGGCCCGCGGGATCAGCCGCCGGCCTTGAGGGTCAGCCGTGCGTTCACCTTGCCGGTGCTGGCCCGGTCGAGGCTGACCTCGGCCAGTCGCACGCCCTGTGCCTGCAACTCACCGAACCAGCGCAGCATGGCGGCGAACGGTGCTTCGGCCAGGCTGACCAACAACCCTTCGGAATCGCTGTCGAAACGCTCCACCACCAACCCGTGCTGCTGGGCGGTACGCGTAACCAGCCCTTGCAGTTGCTCGGCCTCCAGGCTGACCTGGGGCTTGGCGGAAATCTGGCGAGCCGCCTCCGCATTGCTTTGCAGGTAGGCATTCAGCTCCCGCTGCTGCTGGTAGTAATTGCGAGCGTCCTTGAGTTCACGAGCGGCCGGCTGCCAGATGCTCAGGTAGAGCACCACGCCGATCAGGAACGCGCCGAGCAGCCCGAGCGCCATACGTTCGCGCGGCGCCATCTGCTGCCAACGTTGCCAGAGCGGCGAACTGGTCGCGCGCTCGCTGAATTGCTGTCGAAGTTGAACGAGTGCCTGCATGACTTCAGCTTCCTATGACGACACGGGCGGTCACGCCGCCTTCTTCACGGCTGGCGGAGCCCATCTGCACCGCGAGGCCGGCCTCGCTGAGCCGCTGGCGCAACTGCTCCAACTCGGAAAAATCGCTGGCCCGCACCTGCAGGGCCAGATCGCCCCGGTTCTCGCTGTAATCCAGTTGGATCAGGGTCAGGTTCGGCGCTTGCAGCGGGCCGGCGACCTGATCGAGCAGGTGCAGGAACTGCCCGGAACCCGACGCGGCGCCCTGGGCCAAGTGCTCGGCGAACTGGGCACGCAAATTGACGATGCGCGTGTCCTCGGGGAACAGCTCGCGGTACAACGCCTGACTTTCGGCGGAGTAGGCATCGCCCTGGCGCTCTAGGTACCAGGCCTGAGCCAGGTTGAAGCCGACCTGCAGAACCAGCCAGAGGCCGGCGACGGCCAGCAGCGGCTTCCACTGCTCCAGACTGCCGCCTTCCTGGCGCACGGCGAACTCGGCCTGGGCCAGGTCGACCGCCAGTGAGCGGCCATCGGCCAGGAAGCGGTAAGGCTCGATCACCCGGCGGTACTCGCCGACTTCCAGCGGAGGCTCTTCCGTCTCGCCGTACAGATGGAAGGGCAGCGGCAACTGATCCGCCAGCATCGGCCAGTCCTCCGCGGCGACCGCCAGACGCGCTTCGCTCACACCACCGACCAGCGCCCGATCACCCAACACCAGCACCTGGGTGCCGTCGCGCGGCAACAGGTCGGCATCCACATGCACCGCACCGACCTTCAACCCCTGTGCCTCCAGTTGCGCCAGCCAGCCGGCCAGCAGGCTGCGGCGCAGCGCGATGACCCGGTAACGGCCGTCGGACAGTCGCTCGCCCAGCGCCAGATGCAGCTGATCGACGTCCTCGGCGAGCAGCTCCTCCACCGCGTAGGGCAAAGCCTGGCGCAGCCAACGCGCCTTCTGCGTCGGCAGGGCGACCGCCAGGGCGCTGCACACTTCGGCCGGTAGCACCAGGGCGACTGCCCGGCCCTGAACGGCTTCGGCGCAGTCCTCGAGACTCATCCTGGCGCCCTCGCCTCCGGCGGGCAGGTGGTATACGCGGAGGCCCGCGCTCAACTCCGGCCCGCAATCGGGCGGCAGAAACAGGCAGTCCATGGTGTTCATTCTTCGTCACCTCGTTGGGCCACCGGCAGAATTGCCTGCCGGCCCAGATTGCGTTGCAGCACGCGGATGCGGCCGGTGTTCTCACGCTGCAGCAGGCTGACCAGCACCTGCTTGCGGTCGGCCACCCGCACCTCGCTGATGGCCAGGAAATAATTGCTGCCCACGGACAGCTTCTGGTTCTGCTGCCCAGCCCCCGCCAGGGCCGGCTGGCTGATGAAGGCATTCAGGTCGCGATAGCCTTCCTCACGCCGCCCTGCAACCAGTTCCTCGCCCACGCTGGGGTTCGGCGGGTTGACCAGGGTGGCCAGCACCATGGCGCTGGCGGTATTGACGTTCAGTGCCGTGCCGGCTGGCAGCGCCGTGACATAGGGAGCCAGGCGGCGGAATTCCAGGTCGCTCATGCCAAGCAGCAGGCGCAGTTCGGAAACGTCGGTCAACTCCCGGTTGGCCGTGCGGTACGGTGGGTCGAGCAGCAGATACTGGTTATCCTCGGCCCCCTGCTCGCCG
The DNA here is from genome assembly GCF_002286785.1 of Pseudomonas sp. PIC25. Lineage (GTDB taxonomy): Bacteria > Pseudomonadota > Gammaproteobacteria > Pseudomonadales > Pseudomonadaceae > Pseudomonas_M. The sequence continues at coordinate 19,542 of NZ_MUJY01000123.1, forward strand.
CGCGGTTCCTGATCGGCATCCAGCCAGTCGACCAGGCGATCGGCGTAGCCCGGCTGCAGGCCCAGCAGCATCAGCAGACGTTGGAACTGCTGGTAGGCCGGCTGGTTGAGCTGCCGCTGCTGGACCAGATTGTTCAGGTTGAAGCGGCCGGTCGGGTCCTCGATGCGCACGGCGATTTCGCCCTGGTCGATGGGGAATACCGGCAGCGGTTTGGCCCAAGCCTCGCGCAGATGATCGACCGGCTGCTGCGGGTTGCTGCCAGGCGTTTTCAGATCGCGGCTCAGGATCGCCTGCGCCAGCGCTTCGCCGCCCAAGGCGTAGTGCCAGGCCTGCCGCGCCTGCATCTGGTTGGACGTGCTGCGTATCGCCAGTTGCTGGCGGGCGATCAAGCCGGCACAGACCACCGTGACGATGGCCACCACCAGCAGCACCGTGATCAGGGCGACGCCCCGTTGCGCGTGCCTCATCCAGCATCGCCCTCCGGCTCCGGCTGCGCTCCGCCGTCGCTCCCTTCCTGGCCATCGCCGCCTTCTTGCTCGCCGCCACCGCCTTGTTGCGCCGAGGACTCGGCCGGCGCGTCCGGCAGGCGCAGCAGGCGGGTCAGCTCACCGTAGCGACGGTGCTGCAACTTGATCTCGACGGCCTGGGGAAGGCGGCTACGCTCCCGCTCGCTTTCGCCACTCTGCTCCGGCGGCCAGAGGGTCTGCCACTGGTTTTCCTTGTCCAGATAGCGCAACTCCATGGCCGTGACGCCTTCCAGCACCTTCTGCACCCGCGGCTGGGTGTCCACCGCCTGGTCCAGCGGGACCCAATAGACCCGCTCCAGGGTCTCGCCGGCCAGACGCCAGCGCACCCGCTGCAATTGCGAGCGCGATTGCCCGGTGGGGTTGCGCCAGCCGCTGCGGGTCAGCTCGATGGCGGCCGAACCGTCCAGCGTGCGCTGTTCACCAAGGAAGGCGCCACGCTGGTCGCCATAGGCATCGCGCACCGGCCGGGCGATGACTTGTGACAGGTCGCGCTCCAACGCCCAGAAGGCACGGGCCAGTTCGCGCAGGTTCTGCTCCTGGACACGGGTCGCCTCGTCGCTGTGCAGCACGCTTTCCAGCATGCGGTAGGTGCCCAGGCTGAGCAGTGCGAAGATCGCGATGGCGATCAGCAGCTCCAACAGGGTGAAACCACGGACGGTCCTGATCGCCATCAGCGCACCCCGATGAAGCCGGTAAGGCTTACCACGGCCCGGTCGCGCAACGGCGTGCCGGTACTGCGTTCGGGGCGTGGCGCCACCCAGACGGTGACGCGGCGCATGCCCGGATCGCTGGTCGCTTCGATTTCGCTCAGCGTCTCCCAGCGGCGGCCGGCATATTCCAGGTCCTTGTTTTCCCGTCCCTCGCCCGGGGAGGGGTTGGCGAGCTGAAGCTCGGTGATGCGGTTATCGGCGATCCATCCGGCCAGGGTCTTTTCTTCCAGGCGCATGGCGTTGGTCAGGCTGCGCCCGGCGGCACTCAAAACCACCGCCGCGACCGTCGCGAAGATCGCCAGGGCGACAAGCACTTCCAGCAGGGTGAAACCTCCGCTTCGCAGCCGACGGCCGAATACGAGTCTCATCGCCGCTCCTTGGCCAGTTCGGCCTTGGGCATCTGGAAGCCATCGCTCACCAGTTCGTAAACGGTGCCCTTGGGCTCACGCTCGGCGATTTCCAGGCGGAACGGCGACAGCTCGCCACTGGACAGGATCAAGAGCTGCGGCTCCGGCTGGCGCGGGCCGTTCTTTTCCTTCTCTTTCTTTTCTTCGTCCTGATCCTGGCTGAGCCCCGGTTCGTCGTCGTTCTCCTTGACCGGCGTACTCAGCTTGAGAGGTTCGCCCTCCAGTTCGAGCTCCAGGCGCGCCCAGACCGGCATACGGTGCTCGTTCTGGCCGGGCACGGCGGCCCACACGCCCTTGGCCTCGTCGTAGGCCAACACCCGGTAGCTTTCGCTGCGCACCAGCAGGCCGTACTCCCGGTTGTCGAGCACGGCCTCATCGCTGAGTACGGCGATCAGGCCGGACAGCCGCTGCGCTTCGTCTCGCAGTTCGCGGCTGGTGTTGGCGTTGCCCGTCGACAGCACCGCGAGACTGAGCAGGCTGCCGATGATCACCATCACCACCAGCAATTCGATCAGGGTGAAGCCATCCTGGCGGCGTTCCGCAAGAACCGGACCGTTCGCAATCCCGCGAAGGCCACTGCCGGTAACGGCTGGCGCGGTGGCGCCGGCCCCTGCGGATATGCGCATCAGAGATCCCAGTTACCGATGTCGGCATCCAGGTCGGAGCCCCCTTCCTTGCCGTCGGCACCGAAGGAGTACAGGTCGAACGGCCCACGGGTGCCCGGCGCCAGATACTGATAGGCATTGCCCCAGGGATCGACCGGCAGCTTCTTCAGGTAGCCATCCTTGTTCCAGTTCTTCGGCTGCGGGTTGCCCGACGGGCGCTTCACCAGCGCCTCGAGACCCTGCTGGGTGCTCGGGTAGGCGAAGTTGTCCAGCTTGTACATGTCCAGCGCGGCGGCAATGGCCTTGATGTCGCCTTTGGCCACGGTGACCTTGGCCTGGTCCGGACGGCTCATCACCTGCGGTACCACCAGCGCGGCGAGAATGCCCAGAATGACCACCACCACCATGATTTCGATGAGCGTGAAGCCCAGTTGCTTGCGTCGTTGCACGCGGTTACCCCACCAGTTGGTTGAGAGAAAGGATCGGTAGCAGTATCGCCAGAACGATGACCAATACCACCGCCCCCATGAAGACCAGCATGAAAGGCTCGAACAGGCCAACCAGCAGGGCGACCTGGGCCGCCAGATCGTTTTCCTGATTGCGCGCGGTGCGCGCCAGCATCTGATCGAGTTCGCCGGATTTCTCGCCGCTGGCGATCATGTGCAGCATCATCGGCGGAAATTCCTGAGTAGCGTCCAGGGCGCGGGTCAGGCTGCTGCCCTCGCGCACTTTCTGCGCCGCCTCGATCACCTTGTCGCGGATGCGCAGGTTGGCGATCACCGCCGCGGCGATGGACAGAGCCTCCACCAGCGGCACGCCACTGCGCGACAGGATCGCCAGGGTCGAGGCGAAACGCGCGGTGTTGGTCGCCCGGTTCAAGCGGCCGACCAACGGCACGCGAAGGATGAAACCGTGCCAGCGGCGGCGCAGATTTTCTTCGCGCAAGGCCATGCGCAGGGCCGTCACGCCACCGATCGCGCCGAGCAGCATCAGCCAGCCCCAGGACTTGACCACATCGCTCACGGCGATCAGGCCGCTGGTCAGCGCCGGCAGTTCCTGCCCGGTATTGACGAAGACCTTGACCACGTCCGGCACCACGTAGCCGAGCAGGAAGCCGACGATGGTCAGCGAGGCGACCATCAGGATCACCGGATAGAGCAAGGCGAGCTGAATCTTCTGCCGCGACTGCTGGCGCTGTTCGGTGTAGTCGGCCAGTTGATCCAGCACCAGGCCGAGATGGCCGGCATGCTCGCCCGCGGCGACGGTGGCGCGGTACAGCTCAGGGAAGGCCGATGGATATTCCTTCAGGCTCGCCGCCAGGCTGTGGCCTTCCAGCACCCGGGCGCGCACGGCGAGCAGCATGGACTTGATCTTTTGCGATGTGGACTGCGCCGCGGCGGCGCGCAGCGCTTCCTCGATGGGCAGCGCCGCGCTGACGAGTGTCGCCAGTTGACGAGTGACCAGCGCCAGGTCGCGGGCGGACAAGCCATGGCCGAAGCTGAAACCACCGCTACCGCGTTCTTCCCGGGCCTTGGCCTGCTTCACCTCCAGCGGCGACCACTGCTTCTCGCGCAGGAGCTGGCGTGCCTGGCGCGGGCTGTCGGCCTCCAGCAAACCCTTGTGCTGGCGCCCCTTGGGGTCGATGGCGATGTATTCGAACGCAGCCATCAGCGAACACCGCTCCCGGCTTCCGTGGCAAAGAAACGGCGGTCGCAGGCATGCCGCTGTTTATGGATGAAGGGGATCGCTGAATCGTTCCGCATGCTCATTCTTCCCTGGTTACCCGCAACACTTCCTCCAGGGTGGTCACCCCTTCGCGAACCTTGCGCATGCCATCATCGCGAATGCTCGGCCCGAGCAAGCGTGCATGGCGGGTCATTTCCTGCTCCGATGCCCGATTGTGGATCAGGGTGCGCATCGTTTCGTCGAACACGACCAGTTCATAGATACCGGTCCGGCCACGATAGCCGAGGTTGCGGCACTCGTCGCAGCCCTTGGCATGGTAGAGCGTCGGCGGCGGGCTTTCCGGCTCTACGTTGAGCATCGCGCATTCCGCCGCATCCGCCAGGTAGGGCTGCTTGCACGCCGGGCACAGCACCCGCACCAGTCGCTGGGCGAGCACCCCGAGCAGGGAGGATGAAAGCAGAAAAGGCTCCACGCCCATATCCACCAGACGGGTGACCGCGCCGATGGCACTGTTGGTGTGCAGGGTGGAAAGCACCAGGTGACCGGTCAGCGAGGCCTGCACGGCGATCTCGGCGGTTTCCTGGTCGCGGATCTCGCCGACCATCACCACGTCCGGGTCCTGGCGCAGGATGGCGCGCAGGCCGCGGGCGAAGGTCATGTCGACCTTGGAGTTGACCTGGGTCTGGCCGATGCCTTCGAGGTGATATTCGATGGGGTCCTCGACGGTGAGGATGTTGCGCGTACCGTTGTTCAGGGTGACCAGGCTGGCGTACAGCGTGGTGGTCTTGCCCGAGCCGGTCGGGCCGGTAACCAGGATGATGCCGTGGGGTTTCTGCACCGTTTCCTGCATCAGTTGGCGATCCCGCGTGCTCATGCCCAGGTGGGTCAGGGTCAGGCGCCCGGCCTGTTTATCGAGCAGACGCAGCACCACCCGTTCGCCGTTGGCCGACGGCAGGGTGGACACACGGATATCCACCTCCCGGCCGCCGACTCGCAGGGAAATCCGGCCGTCCTGCGGGACACGCTTCTCGGCGATATCCAGCTTGGCCATGACCTTGATACGCGACACCAGCAGCGCCGCCAGCTCGCGCTTGGGCTGCACCACTTCGCGCAGCACACCGTCGATGCGGAAGCGGATCACCAAGCGCTTTTCGAAGGTTTCCACGTGGATATCGGACGCATTCTCCTTGATCGCTTCGCCGAGAATCGCGTTGATCAGGCGGATGATCGGTGCGTCGTCCTCCTGCTCCAGCAGGTCCTCGGTTTCCGGCACTTGGTCCGCCAGACTGGCCAAGTCCATGTCCGAGCCCAGCCCCTGGACCATCTGCATCGCGGCAGAAGAGTCGTGCTGGTAGGTAGCCCCCAGCACCTGCTCGAATTCCGCCGCCTCCAGCCAGCCGATCGGCAGGCGTTCACCGGCGAAGCGCTGTGCCTCCTGCAGCGCAGTCAGCGCCGCCCCCTCACGGGCGCACAACTGCGGCCGGCCGTCCCGCTGGCGCAGCAGGACCCCATGGCGTCGGGCGAAAGCGAAAGGCAGACGGCGAAATGCCGCCGGCTCGGCCATAGCGGCATCCAGATCGGCGAGGTCGGCAGATGACATGGGAGAGTTCCGTTATAAACAGAGCCTAGAGAGCGCGAAATGCGGCCAGACAAGGTTTAAACCGCATATGAAAGAGCGGGTCAACAGGCTTTATACCGTAAGCCCCGATCACCGTGCTCGGCCATCGGTCTCATATTTCATATAGCCATCACGGCCGGGCGCCGCGCTCCGACGAACGCACCCGACCGTCCGCGCGACGCGCAATCGCCATCGGGACCCGGGCCACAGTCCGCCCCCATCGGTAACGAAACCTCCGACTCACCCCTCCCGAACGCCCACTTCAACCCGCCTTTTCCCGCGTCCTGCCTGACATTTCCGCCCCTGTCTCACCCCAACGGGTGACCCCGCAAATCGCCCCTTCAGGCAGTTATGGGCGCTGTTCCGGCTGATTAGGATGAGGGCTCGTTCAAACCTCTCAGGAGAGCCGCATGACAACAAGAACAATGCGCGGAATCTTCCGGCCGCATACGCTGGCCGCCGCCGTTGCTCTGGGCTGCAGCGCCCAGGCCCACGCCGTTTCGTTCAACATCGGGGAAATCGAAGGCCAGTTCGACTCGCAACTATCGGTGGGCGCCAGCTGGGCGGTGCGCGCGCCGGACAAGGATTTCATCTCCACGGCCAGCGGCGGTACCGCCTCGTCGCGCACCTCCGACGATGGCCGCCTGAACTTCAAGAAAGGCGAGACCTTCTCGAAAATCTTCAAGGGCACCCACGATCTCGAGCTGAAATATCGCGATGTCGGTGTCTTCCTGCGCGGCAAGTACTGGTATGACTTCGAGCTGAAGGACGAACACCGGATGTTCTATGACATCGACGACCACAACCGCAAGGAAGGGGCGAAATCCTCCGGCGCGCAGTTGCTCGATGCCTTCGTCTATTACAACTACAGCCTCGGCGACCTGCCCGGCAGCGTCCGCGTCGGCAAGCAGGTGGTGAGCTGGGGCGAAAGCACCTTCATCGGCAACAGCATCAACTCGATCAACCCGATCGATGCCGCCGCGTTCCGCCGCCCCGGCGCGGAAATCAAGGAAGGCCTGATCCCGGTGAACATGCTTTACCTGTCGCAAAGCCTCACCGACAGTCTGAGCGTGGAAGCCTTCTATCAGCTGGAGTGGGACCAGACCGTGGTGGACAACTGCGGTACCTTCTTCTCCACCTCCGACGTGGTCGCCGACGGCTGCGAGGACCGCCTGGTGGTGGCCGGTAACGACCTGCCCCCGGGCGAGTCGAACAACACCGGCCCGCTGACCGGCAACAACATCTATATTCCCCGCGCCGGCGACCGCGACGCCCGCGACGGCGGCCAGTTCGGCATCGCCCTGCGCTGGTTCTCCGAAGCGCTGAACGATACGGAGTTCGGCCTCTATGCCATGAACTACCACAGCCGCTCGCCGGTATTCAGCACCATCCGCACCACCACGCCCAGCCCGGCCTTCATCCCCGGCGCGCCGAACGCCGGTTACTTCATCGAGTACCCGGAAGACATTCGCCTCTACGGCCTGAGCTTCCAGACCAATATCGGCGGCACCTCGGTGTCCGGCGAGATCAGCTACCGGCCGAACATGCCGCTGCAGATCAACTCCACCGACCTGTCCTTCGCCGCCCTCGGCCTGCCGGTTGCACCGGTGTTCATCGGCGGTGATTCGGACAACGTCAGCGGTGCCGACATCCACGGCTACGAGCGCCGGCCGGTGACCCAAGCGCAGATCAGCGCGGTGCATTTCATCGATCAGGTACTGGGCGCCAGCCGCCTGAGCCTGGTAGGCGAGGTGGGCTACAACCACATCAGCGGGATCAGCGACGACGTCGGCGAAGTGCGCTTCGGCCGCGACCCGATCTATGGCGCCGGGGAGTTCCTCGCGCCGGGCCTCTGCGAAGCCTTCAACGCGGCCAACCCGCACGAGTGCAACGACGATGGCTTCTACACCCGCAGCTCCTGGGGTTACCGCCTGCGCGCCAGCCTGGACTACAGCAACGTGATCGCCGGCATCAACCTGTCGCCGAACCTGGCCTGGTCCCATGACGTGGACGGCTACGGGCCGAACTTCAACGAAGGCTCCAAGGCGATCAGCGTCGGCCTCAACGCCGACTACCAGAACACCTACACCGCCAGCCTCAGCTACACCGACTTCTTCGGCGGGCATTACAACCCGACCACCGACCGCGACTTCGTCGCGCTCAGCTTCGGCGTCAACTTCTAAGCGCCCGGATTAAGGACTTGAAAACGATGAGCAGCAAACGAATCCTGCAGTACGGCGCCCTGGCGCTGTCCCTGATGGCCAGCGCGGTGATGGCCGCGGTTTCGCCGGACGAAGCCAACCAGTTGGGCACCACCCTCACCCCGCTGGGCGCCGAGAAGGCCGGCAACGCCGACGGCAGCATCCCCGAGTGGACCGGCGGCCTGCCCACCGACGCCGCCGCAGTGGATGCCAGGGGTTTCCTCGCCGATCCCTTCGCCGACGAGCAGCCACTGTTCACCATCACCGCCGCCAACGTCGAGCAGTACAAGGACAAGCTCTCCCCCGGCCAATTGGCGATGTTCAAGCGCTACGCCGGTACCTACAAGATTCCCGTCTACAAGACCCACCGCAGCGTCGCCGCGCCCCAGGCGATCTACGACGCGGCAAAGAAGAGCGCGGTGAGCACCCAGCCGGTGGACGGCGGCAACGGCCTGTCCAACTTCGCCGACAGCCGCTATTACGCCTTCCCGATTCCGAAGAACGGTATCGAAGTGGTGTGGAACCACATCACCCGTTACCGCGGCGGTAACGCCCGGCGCCTGATCACCCAGGCCACGCCGCAGACCGGCGGTTCCTACACCCTGGTGCACTTCGAGGACGAAGTGGCGTTTCCCACCGAGATGAAGGACCTCGATCCGCAAAAGGCCGCCAACGTCCTGCTGTACTTCAAGCAGCGGGTGACCGCCCCGGCGCGCCTGGCCGGCAACGTCCTGCTGGTCCACGAGACCATCGACCAGGTCAAGGAGCCGCGCTTGGCGTGGATCTACAACGCCGGCCAGCGCCGTGTGCGGCGGGCCCCGCAAGTGGCCTACGACGGCCCCGGCACCGCAGCCGACGGCATGCGCACTTCGGACAACTTCGACATGTTCTCCGGTGCGCCGGACCGCTATGACTGGAAGCTGGTGGGCAAGCGGGAAATGTACATCCCCTACAACAGCTTCAAGCTGGACTCGCCCAGCCTGAAATACGACGACGTGATCAAGGCCGGCCACATCAACCAGGACCTGACCCGGTACGAGCTGCACCGCGTCTGGGAGGTCGAGGCGACGGTCAAGAACGGCGAGCGGCACATCTATGCCAAGCGCCACCTGTTCTTCGACGAGGACAGTTGGCAGATCGCCCTGGCCGATCACTATGATGGCCGCGGCCAGCTCTGGCGGGTCGGCGAAGGGCACGCCAGCTACCACTTCCAACGCCAGGTGGCCACCTACACCCTCGAAGCGCTGTACGACATCATCGCCGGCCGCTACATCGCCCTGGGTATGAAGAACGAGGAGAAACGCGGCATCGAGTTCGGCTTCCAGGCCTCGGCTGCCGACTACACCCCAGCCGCCCTGCGCAACGCCGGGGTCCGCTGACGGCGACGGCGGTTCCTCGATCCTGTTATGACGCCGTATCAGTCTCGACGATGCTCCTTCACCCTCACGGGTGAGGGGGCTAGTCTCGATTCGCTACGGTTCGCCCATAACAACAATCGAGAGAACCGCCATGCCCCAGGCTCGCTCCGCAAACGGCATCGCTCCGCTCGTGCTCAGTGTTCCGCGGCTACCACCTGCCCATCAGCCCCGCCCGCGCCTGATCGGGCGACTCCGGGATGAGGATTGCCGGCTGCGCCTGCTGTGCGCGCCGGCGGGCTTCGGCAAGAGCGTACTGATCGGCGAATTTCTTCGGGAACGTCCGGCCCATGAGCAGATCATCTGGCTCGGTCTCGCCGGCCAGCCCCTCAGTACCGAACAACTGCTGCTGCGCGTCGTCACGGCGCTGAGCGAACAGATTCCCGCCCTGCCTCCCGGGCAGGCCCTGCTCCAACTGTTCAGCCAGCGCGACCAGCCGATCTGGCTGGTACTCGACGACTACCCCGCCCACCCGAGCCCCGAACTCGACGCCTGCATCGATCTGCTCCTGAGTCAGCCCCTGGATGGGTTGCACCTGCTGGTCAGCACGCGCCAACGCCCGGACTGGAACCTGCCGCGCCTGCTGCTCGCTGGCGAACTGCTGGAGCTGGACAGCGCCGACCTGGCATTCGACCGCGACGAACTGGAACGGCTGATCCAACACCTGGCCCCGCATACCGCCCCGGAACAGCGCGACCAGCTCTGGACGGAAACCGCCGGCTGGTGCGCCGGTGTACGCCTGTTACTGTCCCAGCACGGCTCCCAGGCTGGCGTGGGCACGCATGGCAGTGGCCATTGGCTGCGTGACTATCTGGAGCACGAGCTGCTGCAACGCCTGGGCCCGGATGAACGGGAATGCCTCTATGCCCTGGCTCACCTGCCGAAAGTTTCCATCGAACTTTGCCAGCAACTCTGGGAAGAAGGCGAAGGCGCCCGGCTGTTCGAACAACTGCTGCGGCGCCATGCATTCTTTCAGTCGCTGGACGAGCAGGGGCACTGGTACCGCCTGCTACCCGCGGTGGCCCAGGTCCTGCGTGATCGCCTCACGCCTGCCGCCGCGACTCAGCTGCACCTGCGGGCGTGCCGGTTGTTCGTCTCCGCCGGGTTGGTCGAGGAAGCGGTCGAACAGGCCCTGTGCGCCGGCCAGCCCGAAGTGGCGGCGGCCTATCTGGAACGCCTCAGCCAGGAATGGCTGGCCGGCGAGCAACACCTCGCCCATCTGCTCGCCTGGCGCGAGCGGTTGCCGACCGAACTGCTGGAAAGCACGCCGCGCCTGCTCAGCCTGAATGCCTGGGCGCTGCTGTTGAGCTGGCGGCTGGAAGAGGCCGACCCATGCATCGCCAAACTGGCGCGCTTCCTGCCGCAGCCGGACGCTCGCCGTAACCACAAGCTGCTGGCCAACTGGCAAGCATTGCGAGGCTGTCTGTTGGCGCTGCGCGGCGATCCCGGCGATGCTGCCCGCCAGCATTGCCAGGCGGCACTCACGGCATTGCCGGATGAAGAGTGGATGCCCAAGCTGCTCTGCTACTCGGCACTCGCCCACATCAGCATGGCCGGGAACGAGCCGGACAATGCCGTCGATATCCTGCGCGTCGCACTGGAACTGGCGCGACGCCAGGGCAGCCTGTTGTTCGAGACCCTGCTCAACCTGGATCGCCTTCGCCTGCTGCTGCTGCGGGGCGAGCTATCGCGTGCGCATCACCTGCTGCAACAGAGCTTCGCCCTGCTCGGTCGCCGCCAGACCGAAGACTCCATGCTGCTCGGCCGCCTGCATCTGCTGGAAGCCGAACTGCATCTGCTGCAAGGACGGCCCGAGGACGCCGAGCCCCCTCTGCGAACCGGCCTGCGCCAGGCCATCGACTGCGCCGATCCTTTCGCCCTGCACGGCTACCTCACGCTGGCCGAGCTCTGCTCGCAACGCGGCGATTTCGACGACGCCTTCCTCCATCTGCGCGAAGCTGAACGGCAGATGCATTGCGGCCAGGTCTGGCGTTACTGCTACCGCGGCGCACAACTGGTACAGAGCATGCGCGTGCTGGCCCGCCAGGGGCGCTGGGAACGCATCGGTCCGATCGCCGAGCGCATCCAGCGCTACTTCGACGAACCGAACCCCTGGCTGGCGCCGCCGGACTATCCCGCGCTGTCATTGAACAGCCAACTGCTGCATGCGCGCAGCCTGCATGCGGAAGGCCGCCTGGAAGAGGCCGAACGGCAGCTCCTGGCCGTGCTGGAAAAAAGCCGGCAGCGGCACTTCAACCTGCTGGCCTGCGACACGCAACTCGCCCTGGCCGATGTCTCGCGCAGCCTGCATCGTGAAACGGCAGCGACACTCGAGCAGCAGGCGCGTGAAGAAGCGCTCGAACATGGCTGGTACGGGTTGCTCTCGGGGGTGGCCGCCATTACGGAGGACCCGATTGCACGACACGCCGCACCCGATCTGTCGGCAGCGCCCCCCGCCAGCACGCTGCTCAGTCAACGTGAACAGGCCGTGCTGCAACTCCTGGCCGAAGGCTTTTCCAACCAGGAAATCGGCAACTACCTGTTCATTTCCGTGAATACCGTGAAAACCCATACCAAGAAGATCAACAGCAAGCTCGGCGTGAAGCGCCGGACCCAGGCGATCATGCGAGCCAAGGCCCTGGGCTTGCTCAGATGAACGGGCAACCGCTACGATGCTGACCCCGTAGTCAATAACTAGATCAGCTACAGCTTTACCTCGTTCAGCGTCAGCGCGATATCCCTTTGCGCCATTTCCAGACGCAGAGAGGTTCCTTTTGCCAGCATCCATGCCGTCCCAAAGAGGGAAATACTGTGATGGCGTCTCATTCATGCAAAGGATGTGACGCCCGTAATTAAACCTCTGCGAAGTCCCGTGGTCCCAGTCCGGGCGCCGTTTGGCTGAGTTTCCTAGAATGGCTGGTCAGTTGATGACTTGTAGTTATTCCGTAGTTGTACTTCAGAACTTCTTGAAGGCCTTGCGGTTCGACTGCAAAATGCCCCGCCCCTCGCCGACCTGAGCGTTGCCGCGCGGGATCCTCTGCCGATCAGCAGTCCCCAGGTCACCATCCGTAGTGCCCTGGTTACCTCGAAAAAACGATAAAGATCACGCAGGAGAATACGAAGTGCACATCGGTGTTCCTCTCGAAACACACGTCGGCGAGACGCGGGTGGCCGCGACTCCGGAAACGGTGAAGAAACTGATTGGCCAAGGCCATCGGGTCACCGTGCAAAGCGGCGCCGGCCTTGCTGCCAGCCTGCCGGATGCGGCCTATCAGGCCATTGGCGCGGAAATCGGTAGCGACGCCGACGCCCTCGGCGCCGATCTGGTGCTGAAGGTGGTCGCCCCTTCCGAGACCGAGCTGGCGCAGATGAAGCCCGGCGCGGTACTGCTCGGCATGCTCAACCCCTTCGATAATGACAACATCGCCCGGATGGCCCAGCGCGGCATCATCGCCTTCGCCCTCGAGGCCGCGCCGCGCACCTCGCGCGCGCAGAGCCTGGACGTACTGTCGTCCCAGGCCAACATCGCCGGCTACAAGGCCGTGATGCTGGCGGCCAACCACTATCCGCGCTTCATGCCGATGCTGATGACCGCCGCCGGCACCGTGAAGGCCGCCCGCGTGCTGATCCTCGGCGCCGGTGTGGCCGGCCTGCAGGCCATCGCCACGGCCAAGCGCCTGGGCGCGGTGATCGAGGCTTCGGACGTGCGCCCGGCGGTGAAGGAGCAGATCGAGTCCCTCGGCGCCAAGTTCGTCGACGTGCCGTTCGAGACCGACGAGGAGCGCGAGTGCGCCCAGGGCGTCGGCGGCTATGCCCGGCCGATGCCCGCCTCGTGGATGGAGCGCCAGGCCAAGGCGGTGCACGAACGCGCCAAGCAGTCCGACATCGTCATCACCACCGCGCTGATTCCCGGCCGCAAGGCACCGACCCTGCTGCACGAAGCCACCGTGCAGGAGATGAAGCCCGGTTCGGTGGTCATCGACCTCGCTGCCGCCCAGGGCGGCAACTGTCCGTTGACCGAAGCCGACAAGGTGGTGGTCAAGCACGGCGTGACCCTCGTCGGCCACACCAACCTGGCCGCGCTGGTACCGGCGGATGCCTCCGCCCTCTACGCACGCAACCTGCTGGACTTCCTCAAGCTGGTCATCGACAAGGAAGGCCAGTTCCACCTCAACCTGGAAGACGACATCGTCGCCGCGTGCCTGATGTGCCGCGACGGCCAGGTCGTCCGCAAGAACGGCTAAGGGGCGCGACATGGACCTGATTTCCGACGGTATCTACAACCTGATCATCTTCGTGCTGGCCATCTATGTCGGCTACCACGTGGTATGGAACGTCACCCCCGCGCTGCACACCCCGCTGATGGCCGTGACCAACGCCATCTCCGCCATCGTGATCGTCGGCGCCATGCTGGCCGCCGCCCTCACCGTGACCCCGCTGGGCAAAGTCATGGGCACCCTGGCCGTGGCCTTGGCTGCAGTCAACGTCTTCGGTGGCTTCCTGGTCACCCGACGCATGCTGGAAATGTTCAAGAAGAAAGCGCCGAAGGCGCCGGCGGAGAAGCACTGACCATGAGCATGAACCTGATCACTGTTCTCTACCTCGTCGCCTCGGTGTGCTTCATCCAGGCGCTGAAAGGCCTGTCGCACCCGACCAGTTCGCGGCGCGGCAATGTCTTCGGCATGATCGGCATGGCCATCGCCGTGCTCACCACCATCGGCCTGATCTTCAAGCTGGGCGCCGAGATCGCCACCACCGGCATCGGCTTCGTCATCGTTGGCCTGCTGATTGGCGGCACTGCCGGTTCGATCATGGCCAAGCGCGTCGAGATGACCAAGATGCCGGAATTGGTCGCCTTCATGCACAGCATGATCGGCCTGGCCGCGGTGTTCATCGCCATCGCCGCGGTGGTCGAGCCGCAGTCGCTGGGCATCGTGTCCGACATGACCACACCGATCCCAGCCGGCAACCGCCTGGAACTGTTCCTCGGCGCGGCCATCGGCGCCATCACCTTCTCCGGCTCGGTGATCGCCTTCGGCAAGCTGTCCGGAAAGTACAAGTTCCGCCTGTTCCAGGGCGCCCCGGTGGTCTTCAAGGGGCAGCATCTGGTCAACCTGGCGGTTGGCCTGGCCATCGTCGGCCTCGGCCTGGTCTACACCTTCACTGGTAACGTCAGCGCCTTCGCCCTGTTGGTGGCACTGGCCTTCGTCATCGGCGTGCTGATCATCATCCCGATCGGCGGTGCCGACATGCCGGTGGTGGTATCGATGCTGAACAGCTATTCGGGATGGGCGGCGGCCGGCATCGGCTTCTCGCTGAACAACTCGATGCTGATCATCGCCGGCTCGCTGGTCGGCTCCTCGGGCGCGATCCTCTCCTACATCATGTGCAAGGCGATGAACCGTTCGTTCTTCAACGTCATCCTTGGCGGCTTCGGTGCCGACGCGGATGCCGGCGCCGCAACGGGTGGCAGCAAGGAACAGCGCCCGGTGAAGTCCGGCTCCGCCGACGACGCGGCCTTCCTGCTGACCAACGCCGACACCGTGATCATCGTTCCCGGCTACGGCCTGGCGGTGGCCCGCGCGCAGCATGCCCTGATGGAACTCTCGGAAAAACTCACCCACCGCGGGGTGACCGTGAAGTACGCCATCCACCCGGTTGCCGGACGGATGCCGGGCCACATGAACGTCCTTCTCGCCGAGGCCGAAGTGCCCTACGAGCAGGTATTCGAGATGGAAGACATCAACTCCGAGTTCGGCCAGGCCGACGTGGTGCTGGTGCTCGGCGCCAACGACGTGGTCAACCCGGCAGCCAAGAACGATCCGAAGTCGCCCATCGCCGGCATGCCGATCCTCGAGGCCTACAAGGCCAAGACCGTGATCGTCAACAAGCGCTCCATGGCCAGCGGCTACGCCGGTCTGGACAACGAGCTGTTCTACCTGGATAAGACCATGATGGTCTTCGGCGACGCCAAGAAAGTCATCGAGGATATGGTCAAGGCCGTGGAATAAGCACGTGGTTGCATGGCGCTAGAGAAAACCCGGCTCAGGCCGGGTTTTCTCTTTTCCGGTGTCGCTCAGCGACACAACCGTTCAAGCATGTCGCCCAGGTTGAGCCCCTCCTGCTCGGGTAGCAGTTGCTTGTTGATTACGAGCGGCTGGCCCAGTGGCGCACCGAGAAACGGCTCTCTCCCATCGGCGCCCGCTCCGACATAAGTCGGGCTGGCCAAGTCCTTTGCCGTATCGGGTCGCCCCAGCACCTGGGCGCTATCCAATACAGGCCGGCCGTCCCAGTAGAGAAGTAGGCGGGTCGTGGCAGGGCCGGGAAAGGGGAAGGTGCTTGTCGCCTTAATATGGACACTGACCACCAGGCTGTCACAACGCCCGTGCGGCTGTATCGGCTCGCTGACCTGTACGACATCGCCATGACGAACTTCAAATCGGCCACCCGGAAGCAAGCGCACGCCCCATACACCGGGCTGATCCAGCAGGGTCTGTGCGGTGTCGGCCAAGCGTACGTCTCGCAACGAGAAGCCCATACTATATCCGCCGAATACCGGGGCTCGCTGGAAATCTCGCCCGGTCAGCTTTCCCGGCCGCCCTTGAGCAGCTGCCTCCCAGGTCAACGGAACGGGGCGGACCTGCCACTCCCACTCCCGAATAAGGGTACCGGCGTGAGACCTGTCGACCGCCTGAACTGTCCGCTTTTCGGGTTCTTGTCCGGTAATCGCCGGAGTGACAAGGCCACTACGCAGCTCTCCCAGTGGCTCCCGATAAAAGAACCGGCCCTCGTTCAGCAGATGAGCGGAATAGGTCATCCCCAAGACACCACCGCTGTCACCCGCCCAATAGAGAGCACTGAGGCCGGGCAAACTTCCTCCCTCCAGCAGAGGCCGTAGATCACGCCCCGCCAGACCAGCAGGTGGCTTGCCGCCCGCCAGGGATACCAGCGTCGGATACAGATCCATAAATACCGTCGGCTCCAGGATGTCCTTGTCCTCGTACTGCCCCGGCCAACGCAGCAGCAGCGGCGTGCGTACCCCTCCTTCGGTATAGGTCCCCTTCTTTCCGATCAGCGGATAGTTGTTATCCCGATCGATATTGGCACCACCATTGTCGCTGGCAAAAAGCACAATCGTATTCTGCGCCTGACCGCTTTCCTCGAGCGCCGCCAGCAAGCGCGCCACATTGTTGTCGAGCTCGCTGAGAATAGCGAAGTAGCGACCCTCCGGCGTATCCGGGAAATGCCGGCTGAAGACTGGATTCGGCTGGTAAGGCGTATGTGGCGAGAACAACCAGAGGTTGATGAACCACGGGGCCTCGCCCGCACCTGCCTTTACCAGCTCGACGGCCTTGTCGGTGAGGATGTCGTCCAGATAGCCGTGGTGCTGAACCGGTGCTGCACCGTTGTCCTGCAGCCAGGGGTCGATGTGTGTCGGTTGCCGGCGCAGCAGGCGCCCATCGGGGCCCGGTCCCTGCAGCACAAAGTGATTGAGCATGCCGAACCAGTAATCGAAGCCCTGATGGCCAGGCTGGATTTCGTCATATTCCAATGCTTCGCCGACATGCCATTTACCCACGTGCAAGGTTCGATAACCCAGCGCTTTCAGACTCTTGGGCAAGGTATCCAGATCTGGAGAAAGACCCAGCCCATCGGCCTGGAAGCCCAGGCTCACCGGATGACGCCCCGTGATCAGACTGGCCCGGCTGGGCGAGCAGGTGCTATCCGTGTAATGCCGGCGCAGCCGTACAGCACTTCGACTGAACGCATCCAGCACGGGCGTTGGCGCCTTGCCATCTCCCCAACTGGCGATATCGTTGTTGCCCAGATCATCGACCAGGATCAACAGAATATTCGGCCTCCTGTGCGCCTCGGCCGCATTGCCTGAGCAAGCCATACACAGCAGAATGCCGAGCAGTGCGAGGCGGAAACACACACCACGATCACAATAAAACGGATCTCTCATCTAGAAGGAACCCTGGCGAATGAATGGGGCGAACTTTCCGAAGCTATCAGGCAGCCAGGGCATGGAACCGGCCCCCTCTGGACTGTTGGTCGACTACGATGCATTGCGCGCAGCCGCCGTGGAACTGGGCCAAATCTACCGGACCAATGAGCCCTTCCCTCATATCGTCATCGACGATTTCCTGCCGCAGCCGACCGTGCAACGTCTCTTGGCGGAATATCCTTACGATCAGAGTCTCCCGGTATGGAATGACGCCACCCACCGGGACAAGACGAGTGGCGACTACGTGCAAAAGGACAAGCGCAACATCCGCGACAGCCTGCGCATGCCGCCGACCTACCGGCAACTGTTCTGGGAACTGAACTCTCATTATTTCCTTGATTTCCTTACCACTCTCAGTGGCATTTCCAATCTGATCCCTGACCCCAACCTGCGCGGAGCAGGCATTCACCAGATAGGTACCGGCGGTTTCCTGAAGGTCCATGCGGACTTCACCATTCACCGTGAATTTGGCCTGGACCGCCGACTCAACTTCCTCCTTTACCTGAACCAGGACTGGCCGGAAGAATACGGCGGCCATCTCGAACTCTGGGACAAGGATATGAAAGGCCCGCCACAACGGGTCCTGCCGCTTCTCAACCGTTGCGTAATCTTCAGCACCACTGCCAATTCCTTCCATGGCCACCCTCGCCCACTGACCTGTCCCGAAAGCATCTATCGAAAATCGATAGCCCTGTACTTCTACACCAATGGCCGCCCCGAAGGGGAAGCCGATCCGGTATTCGCCACGGACTGGCGCGACGTGCCCTACTGACTCGCCAGTGCCATCGATTTTTCCCGTTGTGGCAGTCTCGCCTTGAGCCGCAGGAAGGGCCGCTCGATGCAGTGGTAACTCAGCAACGCCAGTAGCCAGGCCATCAACGCGCTGAGGCATACGGCCCACACGACGCCGGACTGCAGCAACTCAGCCCGCTGACCGGCTCCGCCGACTTGCGGATAGATCAGGTAGAACTGGACCGGCACATGGACCAGGTAAAGCGAATAGGAAATCGTGCCCAGATGCCTGGCGGGACCGTTGATGAACAAGCGTTTGCACAACAGCACCGGGCTCAGCGACGCCAACAGCAGCAGCCCCCACAGCATCGCCTCAGCATGGTGATAGAGCGGAAAACGCATCAGTGCCTGACGCTGCCCGGTTTCCCCGTACCACGCCAGCAATGTGAGCAGGGCACCCAGCGCCACGAAGAAGAGCAGGTTGATCGCCAGCCTCGACCGGGATAGCCAGGCAAAACCGGGCGTCCGAGAGAACCAGGCGAACACTCCTCCCAGCAAGAACGCGGCCCCACGGCCGAACAGAGAACTTTCCCATCCATTGTTCGGTGCCAGCCAACCAGGCAGATGGAAGAAATAGACCTGCAGCAGGAGCCAGACGACCAGCAGCACCATGAACAGCCACTGCCCCCCATGCTGTCGCAATAACCAGAACACCAAAGGCAGCACCAGGTAGAACTGCGCCTCGGTACACAGCGACCACCAGGGCACACTGAATGGAAATGCTCCAAAGCCAATGGGAATGAACAGAAGAGCCTTCAATGCTTCACTATTGGCCGTAACGCCCCAGGCCAGCAGTACAACCAAGTAATAGAGCGGCACGATACGCAGGATGCGCGCGCTAAAAAACCCAACGAGATCGATAGGCTCCCCTTGTCTCAGACCATCGATGAACGGGCGAGACAGCAGAAAGCCACTCAGGACGAAGAACAGGGTCACACCGGTGTTGCCTGCTGCGATCCAGCTCAGCCAGAGCGGTGCCTCGCCGTTCAGGAGCGGAGAGCCGCCAGCAAGAATGCCAAGATAATGGAACAGCACCACGAGAAGGATTGCCCAGCCGCGCCAGCTCTCCATTTCCGGAAGATAGCTGGCAGGCCGGCGCAGCCCCTCGGGAACTCCGTGTCCCATCGAGCTCAGCTCGCTGCCTTGGCCTGCCCTTGGCCCTGCGCCTGTCCCTGCAGACGCTTCAGCTTTCGCATGTTCTCCAGATGTTTGCTGGCATGGACATAGAAGGCACGCAGCGAAGCCGCCTCTTCTTCACCGTTCCCGAAGAGCAACTTCAACACTTCCGGGTCCGCACTGCGATCCCCCCCCAGCTTGCGCAGTACGCCAAGTCCGAACCCGTGATTGAACGTGAACGTTTCGTGGTGGCCACGTATCTCTTCCCAGAACTTCCAGGCACCGAAATCCTGCAGGCGGGCCTGTACGTCGTGGAAAAGAATGATGCCGCCCGGCTTTACCTTCGGATACCAGTTGGCAAAGTCCTCGCTGACTGCCTCATAGGTATGAAAACCATCGATATGCAGCAGATCGATGCTGTCTTCGCTGAAATGGCGGAGCGCATCGTTGAAGAACATCCGCATCAAATAAGAAAAACCGTGGTAGTGCTGACGATTGTGATTGTTCACCATCGTGAAGACCGACTCATCGTATTTGTCGGTATGAGAGTCCCCCTCAAAGGTATCTACGGCGTAGCAAAGCCCGTCGATTTCCTGCTCCTTCATCGCCTGGCAGAAAGTGAAATAGGACAGGCCTTTGTGTGTACCCAGCTCGACCAGAAGCCGGGGGCGCAGCGCTGCGACCAAGTCATAACCGAACGGCAAGTGATCGACCCAGGTGCTGAACACCATGTGCAATGGTTCAAAATGGCGAATCGACGGCGGCATGTAGACGAGAGTCATGGTGGTTTCCTCGAGTATTCAAGCCGGCACCGGCGTCAGCTTGCGTTTCAGAGATAGGAGGGGAGACTCCACGAACCTGTGGAGCAGATACGCAGCAAGCAGGGAAAAAGCCAGGGCCAACGCAACGGTGATCCCCAGCGGCAGGTCCGTATGATCCATGACTCCATGGATGACCGGCATGTGCACTAGATAGAGAGAAAAGGAAATCTTTCCAAAGTAACGAGTGAGCTGGTTATCCAGCAGCGTCTCGGCTTCGCCGGTACGCGTGACGGCAATCCACATAATCGCTCCCCAGACCAACGACTCCGGCACGACATACCAGGGAGTTACCCAGATATAGCTGCGGGGCCCGATCTGAGCGACGGGAAGGAGAACGACCATCAACCCGACGAGCATCACAGCTGTCAGCAGTCGAGCCAGGGGCTCGGATAGACGAACGCCCCCCGAGGGAAGGCAGAGGAAAACTACGATACCCGCCAGGAACGCCGGCAATTGGCCCAGCACGGAGAGAATCAACCGGTACTGGGTCTCGAATCCCACATCGATACCCGACCAAACCTTGGTAACGACACTCCAGTAGACGAACCCCGAGACCACCGCTAGGACGAGGATACCTGCGATACCTGGCAGCCGGGCCATGAGCAGGCAAACCAGGGGGAGAAGTACATAAAACTGGACCTCGGTTCCCAGGCTCCACCAGACGGTACTGAACTGACCGACATCATAAGCCCTGGCCGTCAAGGTTAAAGCTGGGACAAGCTGATCGTAACGAGCAGTCAGCAGCACACCGATCAAGGCAATGGTGTAGTAGGTCGGCAAAATACGCAGGGCCCGCTGCGATGCGTATCGTCCAAGCGACGGCAATGGGCGGCGCTCTCGTATCGCTTCGATGAAGGGCCTCCCCACAAGGAAACCACTAAGCGCAAAGAACAGAGTCACGCCAGTGCTGCCCGCGTACAGCAAGGAAAGAAAGAATGGCCCCTCTCCCAACGTGGCCAGACCGCTGCTCTCCGTCCAGGTGTGATAAACCAGCACCAGCAGGATCGCGACCCCTCGCAGGCCATCGAGCCCCTTGACGCGCCCGTTATGAATCATTCGATCGCCTGGCGCATACGCAGCTTCTGCTGCTCATCGGCGTACATGTCCTCGTTGCGTTCGGCACAACGCCTGAGCCGATGCAATCCACGCTCTACCGAGTGCTGCAAGTAGCGCAGAGCGGGGCCTTTCACTTTGCCCAACAGAATCGGCTCGACGGTGGGAGAGCGGAAAGGCTGCCCCAGCAGTGCATTCAACTGCTCGCTCTGCCGTCGAAGGATAGCGTCGCGCTGCACAACCTCAGAGGTCGTCACCCCCCCGTGCAACTGGTGAAAGGACCCTTCCCCGGCCAGCATGAACGAGCGAGTCCGCGGGTGCATTGCAGCCTGGCGATAAATGTAGAGATTCAACGCCCCTCCACCAGGCAGATCGAAGCGCTCGTCAGCCTGGCCGATGTCGCGAAAGACATCGGCGGCCATGAACAGGCAATTGCACTCCATGAACGGGTGGAAGATTCCGTTGGGATTGGCGCCACTGAGGCAGGAAATATCAAAGAGCCTGTAGCCGTTACCATGCCAGTCGATCTCATCCAGCATCGCCTGCTCCTTCTCCTCCGTATAGCCGTGGGTGAGATGAAATTGCTGTTCATGCTCACCCAGGTGGTAGCCAGGCACTACAACCAGTGCGTCAGCAGAGATACGCTGGGCCAACAGGGCGTAATGCAGAACACCGGGGCTCACCATCCGGGCACCGTCGATCATCAGCCCAACTTGTACCCCCTTCGCCTGAGCGAATCCGAAGTTGATCGCAGCCGCCGGCGACACTCCCGGATCGTCACGCAGGAAATAGCGGAAGTTACCCGGCAGAGCCTCGATCGCGCGCATATCCATGTTCCGCTGGGAACGGTTCTCCACCACGATGACTTCGTACTCTTCCGCCGCGACATCTTCCTGATAATCCGGCGCCAAACTACGCAGCGTGTTCAACGCCTGGCGTGGCATGTCATAAACGATGACGATCACCGACAGCAACGGACGCGTCATTGCGGCAACACCTTGTCGAGAGAGTGGCGGATGAAACGATAGACGCTGGGATGGGGCGTACCGTAGAGAATCGGCCGCACCGTCGGCGGTGTACGGTTGTCGCCGCGCAGGGCACGATCCTGATCGTCCAGGGCCCTGTATATCCGGTCACGCTCCTCCTTTCGTGTCCCAGTGGTCACGCCACCGTGGAATTGATGGAAGGAGCCCTCGCCGAACAACATGTAAAACGGCGTATTCGGGTATTCGAGTAAGCGCTTGTACAGATCGAGGTTGGCATTGCCGCCGCCGAAGTCGTCATAACGCGAATCGACACCGCCAAGCGCCTTCCATTTCTTCACCGGCATGGCGATGAAGTTACTTTCGTAATTGGCCTGAAAGAAGCCGCCCTGGCAGGAGCCGCTCAGCACGGCGATATCGAACAGACGATACCCATCCTCTGGCCAGGAAATACTCTGCAGAAGACCTGCTTCTACGGTTTCGTCATAGCCTTCATTCACTGCGACCTGCTGCAGCTTATGGCCGATATGGTAACCAGGCGCCGAGACTGCGGCTTCGGGATCGGCCTTGAATGCCGAGAGCGTATGGCGCAGCACACCGGGAGATAGCATGCGGGCGCCGTCGATCATGATGGCTACGTATCGCCCCCTCGCCTGCGCAGCCCCGAAGTTGATGGCGTGCACTGGGGTGCGCTGGGTTTCGTGGCGGTGATAGTAACGAACATTGTCGGCGTGCCGGGTGGCCCGCTCAGCCCCAAGCAAACGATCCGAGTGGTTTTCCACCACGATCACTTCGTAATCCTGCTCGCGAATCCCCTGTTGATAGGCCGGGCTCAGCGAAAGCAGAGTCTTGTCCGCCTGCTCGGGCATCTTATAAACGATGACGACGATCGAAAGCAGCGGTTTGCGACGAAACAACGGCATGACAGGCATCCTTTCAGCGGGCGCAGGAACGAAGCTCCTGGTAGATCGCATCCAGTTCGACGGGAAGGCTTTTTTCCAGACGGCCGTGATGCTTGAGTTCGGCGCTGAAGAAGCGCTCCTCCGTCAGGGGCGCGAGGTCTAACTCCCGTAGAACCTCATCGAGTTTCCGGTGCAGGACGGATTCGTCCTCATCGAAGCACAGCAAAGGGAAGGGCTGTTGTTGGTAAAGGCGTAACAGGCGAACGTTATAGGCTCGCCATAGGGCGAATGCCTGCGCCTCCGGCATACCGCCACGCGCCGCCAGCGACTGGGCGACAGCTGTCGGATGGCGAAAAATGCCGACGAAACCCAGCATAGGCAAAAGTGCCCGCCAGCCCTCGACCAACAAAAGCGCTCGAGGGTCCTTGAAGCCCCAGCGGGCTACTCCCTTGTAACTGTCGATAAGTGCCCGAGCCCGCTGCCGTTCGTCTGCCGTCCAGACGATCTCCTGCTCCGGCGGGTTATCCCAGGCATATCCTCTGTCATGAAGCACCGTATCGTGAAACGCAACGATGTCCTCGTTTTCCCGATTGCCCTTGAGGTTGTGGGGATTCCATGCGCTGTGCTTGCCCAGCTCCAGCCCCGCCTGCTGCAGGGAGCCGGTCAGAAAACTGGTGCCGCTGCGGTGCATCCCTACCACCATCAAGGGGGAACCGATGCCATCTCCAGCCGCTCTGAAGGCAGGAGCACGCGAGAACAAAGTACGAATGAACCGCATGAAAGCCTCTTGTAGTTTTTCTTTGGCATTTCGATCATGCAAGATCAAACACGATCTTGCATTGAACATGCAGCATTGTGTTTAAATAAAGACAGATTTTCAATCCGGCAGAAAATAAAAATGAACTACCGGGATTTACTCTTCTACGGGGTATACAGCGACCTTCGCACCGAGATCGCCAGGCGATTCCTGGGCTTTCTCTGGTGGATCATCGAGCCGGTCATGTACATGGCCGTCTTCTACATTGTCTTTGGCTTGGCCTTGCGTCAAGGCGGCCCTGACTATGTGCCTTTCCTGCTTTGCGGCATGATCGCCTGGAAGTGGTTCGACGGGTCGGTACGCCAGGCGAGCATCTCGATCACAGGCAACTCCGGGTTGATCCAGCAGATTTTCGTACCCAAGAGCCTACTCGCGCTGATTCAGATACTCGGCAACACGTTCAAGTTCCTCATCGTTCTGCTCCTTTTGCTCGCTTTTCTCCTGCTCATCGGTAAAAGGCCCTCCTGGCACTGGCTCGGCCTGCTGCCGATCATTCTGACGCAACTTTTTCTCATCGTGTCCCTCGGCCTGCTGCTAGCGGCGATCATCCCGTTCGCCCAGGATTTCAAGCAGGTGGTGGATAACCTGATGATGCTGCTGATGTTCATGTCAGGGATTTTCTTCAGTGCAGACAGCTTGCCGATGTCCATGCGCCCGCTTTTCGAGCTGAACCCCATGGTCCTGCTGATCGAATCCTACCGGGCTGCGCTACTGCATAATCACTGGCCGGACTGGAGCAGGCTGGGCTATGTATGGATAGTGGGAACGCCGATGCTACTGGCCGCCCTCTTCACGATCCGCCGCAACGAGCGGCGCTACCCGAAGATGATGATCTGATATGAGCGGCCGCATCATTTTCAATGCACATAACCTAGGGGTCTCGTACCGCCAGCGCACCGGCTTGCTCAGATATGAGAAATTCTGGGCCCTGCAGGATGCCAGCTTCACCCTGCATGCCGGAGAAACATTGGGTGTCATCGGTGCCAACGGAGCAGGCAAGAGCACATTGCTGCGCCTCATCGCCGGAATCATCGAACCTGACCGTGGCCACCTCTGGCGTCATCCGCATATGAGGGCCAGCCTGCTAGCCCTTAACGTCGGCTTCAAGCCGGAGCTATCGGGACGGGAAAACGCCATCATCAGTGGGCTGCTGCTCGGACTCAGCCTGCAACGGATCAAGGCGCTGACCGACGATATTTGCCAGTTCAGCGAGTTGGGGGATTTCTTCGAGCGCCCGGTGGGTACCTACTCGACTGGCATGCGTGCCCGCCTGGGATTCGCCGTCGCGATACACGCCGATCCAGACATCCTGCTGATCGATGAAGTCCTCGGCGTCGGCGACCAGAACTTCAAGGACAAATCGCACGATGCGATGAAGGAAAAGATCAAGTCGAACAAAACTGTCGTTCTGGTTTCTCACAGCATGGATGCCATCCGCTCGCTCTGCGACCGGGTGCTCTGGATCCATGAAGGCAAAAGCATCATTTGCGGCAAAGCCGAGACGGTTATCCAGGGCTACCTGGAGACCATCCGCATCGCTGTCCGGGATGAACAGGCGCAGAAGCGCGCAGCCGCCCGCAAGGCCGCTGCGCTCTAGCGGAACGTCTTTTTTCGACGAACGCTCGATAACAACAACAATTCGGGGCTTGCATGAGCGCTCAACGCAGGAAAGTGCTGGTTGTCCTTGGCATGCATCGCAGCGGTACCAGTGCCATCACACGCGGACTGGAAGTCCTTGGGGTCGACCTTGGTGGCAATCTGATGCCCGCTGCCAAAGACAACAATGAGAAAGGCTTCTTCGAGGATATGGATATCCATGCCTTCAACGGCAAACTCCTGACGAGCCTTGGCTCCGCCTGGGACCGACTTGCTCCGATACAGGCCAAACAGTTGCTGGAGCCTCGCTTCGCTCACCTTCAGGACGAAGCCGAGGCACTGCTGACAGGGAAACTGGCGGATACCGGGGTTTTTGCCTTCAAGGACCCTCAGACTTCCCTGCTCGTTTCCTTCTGGCGCGCCATTTTCGAGCGCATGGAGCTGGATACACGCTATCTGATCTGTTTTCGAAACCCTCTGAGTGTGGCGGAGTCTCTGCGCAAACGAGACGACATGACGCCCACCAAGGCCCAACTGCTCTGGGCGAAGTATTCGCTGGCCGCCCTGCGCGATACCGACTCTTGTCCACGCCTATTCTTGGACTATGACGTGCTGATGGACGCCCCGGCTTCCCAGCTTGCCCGTATCGCCTTGGCATTCGGTCTCTCTGCCCCGGAACAGAATCCAACGGACCTTGAAACCTTCTGTCAGGAGTTCCTCTCTCCGACCCTGCGCCATACTCGCTTCGACAGGAGCCAACTGAATTCTCCGGCAGAAGTGATTCGATTGGTCCGGGAGCTTCATGCCTTGCTGGAAATCGCGGCAGCAACTCCTGGCCAGCTCGATACCCAACAAGAGATCGACACCCTTCAGGCCGCACTCGCGGCTCTCGAACCCATCGTGTCGGATATCGACACATTGAGCGAACGGCAAGTCCAACTTGAGAAAGAACGCATGCAACTGCTCGCCCAACTGCATGCCACGCGCGACGAATGCGGAGAGGCCTGGAAGCTGCACGATCAAGCCAGGAAAGAAATCCAGCGGCTCGTCGATGAACACTCCTACATCGAACAATTACGCAGCGAGACGGCCGCTCGTCATGACCAGATTCGAACACAATACGACCAATTGCACAGAAGCCATGACCAACTACAACTAGAGCTTCAGCGCATCTACACCAGTCATTCATGGCGCTTGCTCGGGGGGCTGCGTCTACTACGCCGGTATTATCGGGATCCGGTCTTGCTGACGCGCGTACTTGTATCGAAAGGCGCCCGCCTAGCCTGGCGACACCTACCCATTACGACCAGCCACAAGCAACGCCTCAAAGCCGGCATTTTTCGTATGGCTTCGCCCATTCTCCGGCAGACCCAGGCCTATCAGGACTGGCAACGGATGACCGGCCAAGCGGCCGAACCACTGTCGGAGCCTACAGCTCCTCTCGTACGAATCGATGAGCCAGTTGAGGCCATACGACGATTACAAGGCCCCACCATTGAAGTGGCAGCTCGGCTGGTCGCCTTCTATCTACCCCAGTTCCACTCCATTCCAGAGAACGATGAATGGTGGGGAAAAGGCTTTACCGAATGGACCAATGTGCGGCCCGCACAACCTCAATATGATGGGCATTATCAACCCCATGAGCCTGGCGATCTCGGTTATTACAGCCTCGACGAGATCGAGACCCAGCGTCAGCAGGTTGAACTGGCCAAGCTCTATGGCATTGGCGGCTTCTGTTTCTACTTCTATTGGTTCGGTGGAAAACGCCTGCTGGAAAAGCCGATCGAACGCTACCTGCAGAACCCCGAGCTGGATCTCCCGTTCTGCCTGTGCTGGGCAAACGAGAACTGGAGCAGGCGTTGGGATGGGCTCGACGAACATATTCTCATCGGTCAAAGCCACTCCAGCGAAGACGACTTGGCATTCATCGCCCATATCGCTCAGTATTTGCGCGATCCACGCTACATCCGCATCGATGGCAGGCCACTTCTGCTCGTCTACCGACCCGCACTATTGCCGAATGCACAAGCCACGGCGCAACGCTGGCGTACATGGTGTCGCGATAACGGCATCGGTGAAATCTATCTTGCCTACACGCAGTCGTTCGAAAGCGTGCCGCCGGGCAAGTACGGCTTCGACGCCGCCGTTGAGTTTCCCCCAAACAACACCACGCCGCCGGATGTCACTGCGAACGTCAAACCATTGCATGAAGGATTCGCAGGCAAGGTCTATGACTGGAGCACCTATCCGAAGCGCAGCACCGCTTATACCCGGCCGCCCTACACCTTGTTCCGAGGCGTTTGCCCTGCTTGGGATAACACGCCCAGACGCAAGGAGCGCGGCATTTCCTTCGTCAACAGCTCCCCCCGCGGCTATCAAGAATGGCTGCTGAATGCCATTCGTGACAGCCATCGACATCACCATAGTGAGGATGAGCGCCTGGTCTTCATCAACGCTTGGAACGAATGGGCCGAGGGGGCCCACTTGGAACCCGATCAACACTATGGGTATGCCTACCTGGAGGCCACCCGCATGGCCCATGTCCGTGCACGCCTCCTGACAACTCCCGCCCCAACGGAAAGCAAGACGGTCGCAGTAGCCATCCATGCCTTCTATCCAGACATCTTCGAAGAAATCGTCGCTTACTTATCGAAAATACGAGATTTCACACTGAAGCTGTATATCTCGACACCGTCAGGAAGTGCAGATGTCATACGCGAGCGGCTTGCAAACTGTCCTCACAGCTATGTGCTTCAGGAAGTACCCAACCATGGGCGGGACATTCTGCCGTTCTTGACGCTACTTCCCCGTATTGTGGCGGACGGCGTCCCGTATCTCGTCAAGATCCATACCAAAAAATCGACCCACCGCAATGACGGAGATACCTGGCGCCGCGATCTCTATGAAAAGTTGCTGACCAGCCAGGCGATGAAGCAAGCCCTCGATGAGTTCTGCAACGATGCCAACCTGGGACTGCTGGGCCCAGCCGGCCATGTGGTACCGATGAGTTTCTACTGGGGCTCGAATGCCCGTGCGGTAGAGCGACTGGCTTGCCGGATGGGCATCCGGCCGTCAGAGCTGCATCAGCTCGATTTCGTTGCCGGCACCATGTTTTTTGCTCGAGTCGATGCTTTACGTCCTCTGCTGAATCTGGCAATCGACGTGAATGACTTCGAGCCAGAGGAAGGACAAGTCGACGGCACTTTTGCCCATGCCTTGGAGCGCGCCATGAGTGTCAGCGCCCACGCGGCGGGCCTGAGCGTTCGCAGCAGCGAAGGCGCTCCGACCAATGCCCGGTACGGATTTGCGGAAGCGACCGCCTGAAAGCAAGGACAACCCAAAGAGGCCAGGGAAATGCTCACAGAGATCATGCCTTCCGACAAACCTGCATTCGGCAGTTCAGCGCGGGTCGCCATTCTTCTGTCGACCTACAACGGCGAGCGTCATCTGGCCGAACAGCTCGATTCGATCCTTGCCCAGACGCATCAGGATTGGCTGATTGCCGCCTCGGATGACGGCTCCAGTGATGCGACATCACTCATCCTGCAGCGCTATCGCACCATGATTGGCGCGAACAGAATGATAATTCTAGAAGGCCCGCGGCGGGGTTTCGTTGCCAACTTTCTCTCCCTCGCCTGTGAGCCATCATTGGAAGCGGACTTCTTCACTTTTTGCGACCAGGACGATATTTGGCACCTCGATCGACTCGAAAGGGCCCTGAACTGGCTCCGCCAGGTACCTCCCGACCGCCCTGCCCTGCATTGCGGCAGAACTCACCTAGTAGACAACCAAGGCCACCATCTAGGTGAATCCCCGCTATTTCCGAAAGAACCCTCGTTTGCCAACGCCTTGGTCCAGAGTCTGGCGGGAGGCAATACCATGGTCTTCAACCAAGCCGCCCGGATGCTCCTGATGAGAGCAGGGAATGTTCCGGTCGCCTCACACGATTGGTGGGCGTATATGCTGATTACCGGCTGTGGAGGTACCGTCCGTTACGACCCGACTCCTACTATCGACTACCGCCAGCACGGTACCAACCTGATCGGCGCCAACTCCAGCATCAGGGACCGACTGCATCGTTTGAAACGTATGTTCGCCGGACATTTCAGAGATTGGAACACACTCAATGTAGCCGCCTTGCAACGCTGCAATACATTGCTCACCCCAGAGCATCGGGCCACCTTCCAGATGTTCGCCGCCGCCCGAGAGGCCGATCTCCTGCCACGCTGCCTGGGGGTGCTACGTTCTGGAGTTCACCGGCAAACGCTGTTCGGCGATCTCGGCCTGATTGCCGCCGCCGCTCTTGGCAAGATTTGAGCAGCGCCGAAGGAGCCCCACATTTGGATAGGAATAACGACAATATCGTCTGGCAAGCAACCCAGGTCAGCCCACAAGAGCGGGCCCTATTGCTGGGTCAGCGTCCCGTCACACTATGGCTGACGGGCCTGAGCGGCTCGGGGAAATCCACCTTGGCATTTGCTCTGGAACGGCAATTGGTGCAGCAGGGAAATCCTTGCTTCGTTCTGGACGGGGACAACATTCGCCATGGTCTCAACCGCGACCTCGGCTTCACACCGGACGCACGCGCGGAAAACATTCGTCGCATAGCCGAAGTTGCCAAGTTGATGAACATGGCGGGTCTTATCGTAATCGCATCCTTTATTTCTCCGTACCGCCAGGACCGGCAGATGGCGCGCGAAATCGTTGGTGCGGATGCCTTCCGTGAGATCCATCTCAGCACAGCGCTGGAACGGTGCGAGGAACGGGACCCCAAAGGACTGTACCGCAAGGCGAGAGCTGGCCTGATCCCAGGTTTTACTGGCATCTCGGCGCCTTACGAGCCGCCCACCCTCCCCGATCTGCGCCTGGATACCGCTGCGCTGACGGTCGACGATTGCTTGGAGCACCTTATGAAGATGATCCGTGGTTTCCTGACGTAACAGCCCGAAAACTGAAATAGTGGAATGAGCCGCTGTACTAGTTGTTCAGGCTTCTTAAATCATGTGACTTTTGCCTTTGGTTGGTGATTTTCACTAGCCATCTTCCTGTAACCAGATTTTTTTCCAAATCATAAGTAAACCACGAGAAACTGTACTGACTAGCAAAGGGAAAACTGTACTGGTCAGATGCTCGAAATTTGGGCAGAAGAGGATAAATGGGTAGCTAAATCGCACTATAACAATGCAAAACCAATACAGTTGGTTCTTTCGGTAACAGTACAGTTCGTTAGGTAACACATTAAAAGGCACGCAATTTTCGATAGCTGTGACTACTGAGTCGCTCGACGAAAGCGGATCATTTGCTCATCCCGATGAAGCAAGCCCGCCACAAGCGGAAGGAAGACCACCATGGAACATACCCTTAGTTCCGACCTGTTTGTCGATGCTCCCGAAGCCAGCTCGAAAGCCCCTTGGCCGCTGCGCGTGATCGCTACCCTGACCCTGTGGCAGCGTCGCATCTCCAGCCGCCATCAGTTGGCCCGTCTGGATGCTCGCCTCCTGGCCGATGCCGGTATCAGCGAAGCCCAGCGTTACGCCGAACTGAATAAGCCGTTCTGGCGTTGATACGCCCGCCTCGACCGAAGGTCGATCACCGAAGACCCGTCGCCGTGTAAACGCCGACGGGTTTTTTATGTCTGGCAGAAAAGAACAGATCATCTACATCGGACCGATACAGTTCATCCAGATATAAAACTGAACCCTTACAATCCAATCCCACTGTCGCTGTAGCTAACACCCGATTCGCGCGACCATGGTTTCCCATATGCCATCCCCGCATCCATGCGGGAAGGACAGTGCCATGGACCGCACCCTCACTCATCGGCCCTCCCTCCCCAAGACAGACCGGCTTTCCAAGGTTCTGGACCTCTACGCCATCTTTTGCCTCTGGCGCCAGCGCGCCCGAACACGCAAGCAACTGGCCGTCCTCGACGAGCGCATGCTCGCCGACGCCGGTATCAGTATCGCGGACAGGGAAGCGGAACTGGACAAGCCGTTCTGGCGCTGACTTTCTTCCGGCCGGCCTTTCTCTGAGGTAGCCGGCCGGAAGCGGGACGAGGCATCCTTGGCTCCTTTCGATCAATACAGCCGCCAAGACTGGCCCAATGCCTCATCTGGCGACGATATGACGGCTTGCGCTAGGCTTTCTCCGGTCCGACGTCAGCGCGACGTCTCGCAAGGAGTTTCGATCATGGCTGCTTTCCGCCTGTTCAGCGCTGCCACTCTGCTGGCGCTTTCCACCGCTGCTTCCGCTTCCAGCTTCATCGTCACCACCGACACGGTCGTCGGGGCGCTCGGGGAGTCGTTGCAGGCTTCCACCGACATGACGTCGTCGCTGCGTGATGACAAGGTGGTGCTCGCAGCACGTGAGGATGCGGCCAGCTTCGTTGCGAGCCAGGGCGAGATTCGTGGCGCGCGGCTGGAGGCGGCCCTGACCCATATCCGCGAACAGGCGCCCCACCTGGCTGCCAGCGACCTGCAACTGGCCCAGGCGATCCTGGCGCTCTGACCGCCTCGCCTTCACCCGACGAGCCAGACGCGTCGCATCCGTACTCGACGCTCTGGCCGGTCGCCGCGCATTCCGTTAGCCTTCCCGCCCGAATCGGCCCCTCGCCACGCCAGCGAACCGGGGCCGATGATTTCCGTCCAATGAACCAATCCGTTTCGTCTGGAGTTGAAACGCCATGCGCACGTCCTTGCTCGTCGCCACCACCGCCCTGTTCCTGTCCGTCGGCGCCGTCCAGGCGCAGACGCTGGTCGCCACCAGCAACATTGTGGTCCGCGCGCTGGACCGCACCGTCGATTTCACCTCCGACACCACCACCTCGATCCGCGACATGAAAGTCGTGGTCGAGGCACGCGACGATGCCGCCAGCTTCGTCGCCAGCCAGGGCGAGATCCGTGGTGCTCGCCTGGAAGCCGCCCTCGATGCCATCCGCAGCCAAGTGCCGGAAGCACGCGACGCCAGCGATCTGACACTGGCCGAAGCCATCCTCGCCCGTTGATCCGACCGACGCGGCAGCCCACCCATGCTTTCGCGCCTGCTCTGCGCCACCCTGCTACTGGTCGCCGGCCCTCTCCAGGCCGGTCTGCGCCTGGAACTGCAAGACGACGGCCTGACCACGGCACAACGCGAAGCCAGCCAAGCCCTGCTCGACGAAGCCCTGGCCGCCCTGCCGCCACGCTTCGTCGAACGCCTCGACCGCCGCGTAGAGGTCCTCTGGCGCGACGATCTGCCTGACAACGGCTACGGCCGGGTCACCCGCCTCGATGCCCTGGCGCTGAACGCGAAACTGCTCGACGGCCTGGCCGATGGCTCCGCCGCACGCGAGCGCACCAACCGTCCCCACGGCACGGTACGCCGCGAGCTGCTGGCTACCGTGCTGCACGAACTCACGCACCTGTACGACCGCGCCCGCCTCTGGCCCGATGGCGAATGGCAGCGCCTGCAGCGTTGCCGTCGACAGGCCGCCGATCTCGGCCCGGTCGGCCTGCCGGACCGTTGCCAAGGCCAGACCGCCCGCCGCTTCACCCTCAGCGACGATCCGCGTCTGCTCGATCTGGCCGGCTGGCCGCAGCGCGTCGGCAGCCGCGGCCAGCGAGAACGGCACAACGGCCAGGTCGCACGCAGCCCGGACGTCTACGAGCTGAGCAACCCGCGTGAATTCGTCGCGGTGAACATGGAGTATTTCCTCCTCGATCCGAGCTATGCCTGCCGCCGTCCGTCCCTGTACCGCTACTTCAGCGAACACTTCGGCTGGTCTCCAGCCGACCGTGACACCTGCCTTGACGGTTACGCCTACCTCAACGCCGGGCGTGATTTCGGCCGGGTACCGCTGGGCAAGCTGGACCCGGAACGGGTCTATGAAGTGGACTACCTGTTCGCCGAAGCCAACGATGCCTGGGTCAGCCGCTGGGGCCACAGCATGCTGCGCCTGGTGGTCTGCGCCCCCGGACGGCCGCGTGGCCCGGCCTGCCGGCTCGATCTCGACCAGCATCTGGTGCTGTCCTACCGCGCCTTCGTCGGCGACGTGCAACTGTCCAGCTGGGACGGTCTCACCGGCGTCTACCCCTCACGGCTGTTCGTGCTGCCGTTGTCGCAAGTGATCGACGAGTACACCAAGGTGGAGATGCGCAGTCTGGCTTCGGTCCCATTGCGTCTGAATCGCACCGAGCAGGACATGCTGGTCGCCCGCGCAGCCGAGCTGCACTGGAGCTACGACGGCGACTATTACTTCCTCTCCAACAATTGCGCGGTGGAGACCCTCAAGCTGTTGCGCAGCGGTACCGACCGCCCGGAGCTGGTCGGCCTCGACAGCATCATGCCCAACGGCCTGCTCGACCTGCTGATCGCCCGCGGCCTGGCCGACCGCAGCATGCTCGACGATCCCAAGGAGGCCCTGCGCCTGGGTTATCGCTTCGATTCCTTCCGTGATCGCTACCAGGCGATGTTCGCCGTACTGCGCCAGCGCCTGGCAGTGCCCCAGGCGCGCGTCGAGGACTGGCTCGCCCTGCCCGCCGAGCGCCGCCGGCCCTGGTTCGAGAATGGCGACCTGCGCGCCTCGGCAGCCCTGCTCCTCTTGGAACAGGCCGCCCTGCGCAGGCAACTGCTGCTGGCCCAGGACGAACTCAAGCAGCGCTACCTCGGTCCGCGCGCCGCCGACGACGCGCTTCTCGCCAAGGCTGGCGATACTCTCGAAGGCATCCTCGCCAACAGCGGCTTCCTCAGCCGCCCCGCCGAAATGCTCGACAGTGGCTACGGCCTGCCCCAGGCCGGCGAATGGCAGCGCCTGGAAGCGGAGGCGTCCGAACGCCAGCAGACCCTGCGCCGACTGAGCGACGACCTCGACCGCGAGGTGCGCCTGCTCCTATTGCCGGAGCGCCGCGTCGAGCTGGAAGCCAGCGAAGCCAACCTGGCCCGCCTAGGCGAACGCCTGCGCGCGCTACATAAAGCCAGCGGCGGGCTGGAGCTACCCTGACAGCCGAACGGCACTGAACTCTCCCGCGCGGAATGCCTCTGAACCAGATCGCAACCCGCACGGAGGACGCATCATGAAAAAGCACGCATCGGCGGTCTGGCAGGGCAACCTCAAGGACGGCAAGGGCACCCTCAGCACCCAGAGCGGCGCGCTCAAGGATAACCCCTACGGCTTCAACACCCGTTTCGAGGACCAGCCGGGCACCAATCCGGAAGAGCTGATCGGCGCGGCCCACGCCGGTTGTTTCTCCATGGCGCTGTCGATGATGCTCGGCCAGGCCGGACTCACCGCCGAACGCATCGAAACGCAGGCCGTGGTGACCCTGGACAAGGTGGGCGAAGGCTTCGAAATCACCGCAGTCGACCTCGCCCTGAAGGCGAAGATTCCTGGAGCCGACGCCAACCAGTTCCAGCAGATCGCCAACCAGGCGAAGGAAGGCTGTCCGGTCTCCAAGTTGCTGAAGGCCCGCATCAGCCTCAACGCCACCTTGGAAAGCTGAGACAGAGTCAGGGCAGCCAGCTGAGCACGAAGCGGTTCTTGCCCCCCGCCTTGGCGCGGTACAACGCCGTGTCGGCACGCTTGTACAAAGTCTCGGCGGTGTCCCGCTCATTGGCGACGGCAACGCCGATGCTCAGGGTCAACGGGCCGCGCTGCCATTCCGAAGGGTGCGGCAGCGCATTTTCGCGCAGGCTCTCGAGAATATTCCCGGCAATGGCCTGGGCACCCGCTTCGTCGGTGTCGTACAGCAGCAGGGCGAACTCTTCGCCGCCGGTCCGGGCCGCTACATCCAGCGGGCGCCGGGCGAATTCGGCGAAGCGCGCGCCAAAGAGCCGCAACAGCTCATCGCCCGCCGGGTGCCCCAGGGTATCGTTGTAGACTTTGAAATCGTCCAGGTCGGCCAACAGCAGCGCCATCGGCATCCGGTCGCGTCGCGCCTGGGCTAGTCGCACCCGCAGCGACGAATCGTAATAGCGCCGGTTCGCCAGGCCGGTCAAGGCGTCATGCTCGGCCACCCAGCCGAGCAGCTTGCGCATGAGGAACTGCTCGCGCTGGGAAAATTCATGCACGAAGCGGCCGGTCGCCCCGATGAACAGAAGGACCAAGTAGTAACCGGTAGCGATCCAGTGCTCGGCCAGCAATGGTCCTTCCAGCCGCCAATGCGCCATCACGCCGTCCACCAGCATGATCAGCAGGCCGCAACACAGCGCCGTCCAGAACGTGATGCCGAGAAAGAAGAACGACGAAACGATCAGCAACCCCGCTTCGTAACGCAGCACCAGCGGCAGCCGGCTGGCTTCGTAGTGCAGATCGACGTGGGAGGCGAGACCGCCGATCACCACCAGCAACAACGGATAGAGCCGCGTCGCGATCCGCCGGCCACGGCGACTGCCGCTCATCAGCAGGACCATGCCGCCAATGCCGATCAATGCCAGGCGGATCAGTGTCACCTCCGTCAGCCACACCGGCTGGTAGGCAACGATGAAGACCTGCTCGATGTACAGATAACCACCGACCACCAGGGTCAGCAGCAGACCGGCGAGGAATTGGGAAAGACGCGACTGCTCGTTGAGCTGGGCGCGGAACTCGCGCTCCAAGGAAGAGGAAAAACGCAGCCAACGAAAACCTTGCCGCAGTTGCTGCCCGTATGGGGTATGGAGAAACTCTTCAACCACCTGACTTTCTTGGGCAAACATGGCGCGGGCACTCGTTGGTCGCCAGGAATGATATCATTTCGATATCTTCCGCTCAGACTTTAGGCCGCCCAATCCGACGAAACGTGGCTGCCTCGGCCAGCATAGCCCGCCCTAGAGCGGCCAGCCCGGTTTTCGATCTTGCCGGCAGGCGCGTCAGCCACCAAGATGTGACCTCCTCTCCTGCCTGGAAATCCGAGTGACCACCCTGCTGCTCGCCCTCTGGCCCCTGTTCGCCCTGATCGTCTGCGGTTATCTGCTGCGCCGCTGGGATTTTCCCAGCGAGGCCTTCTGGCCAGGTGCCGAACGCCTGAACTACTTCATTCTCTTCCCCGCCCTGCTGTTCAGCAGCCTGGCCACCGCTCCGTTGGGCAACCCTGCGCTGCCCCGCCTGGCCCTGGCGGTGCTGCTTGCCCTGGGTCTGGCCTGGATCGCCCTGCTCGTCGCCCGTCGGCTGCGCGGTTGGTCGGCAGCACGCTTCGGCGCCGTCACCCAGGGCGTGCTGCGCTTCAACACCTACCTGGGCCTGGCTGCGGTGGGCAGCCTGTTCGGCAAGGAAGGCCTGACCCTGGCCGCGTTGATGCTGGCACTGATGGTGCCGACGGTGAACGTGATGTCGGTCTGGGCGCTCACCGCCGAGCGCGGCGTCAGTGCCCGCTCGCTGCTACTGCCGATCGCCAGGAACCCGCTGATCCTCGCCTGCCTGGCCGGAGCACTGGTCAACCTCTCCGGTCTCGGCCTGCCCGGCGGCACCGACCGCCTGCTCAGCCTGCTCGCCGCCGCCAGCCTGCCGCTCGGCCTGCTCTGCGTCGGCGCCGCATTGCGGCCGCAGGAGCTTGGTGGCGAAGTCCCGGCCCTCGGCTGGAATTGCGCGATGCGCCTGCTGGCCATGCCGCTCCTGGCGTTCGGCGTGGCCCTGGTGCTGCATCTGCCGGCCATGGAGAGCAGCCTGCTGATCCTGTTCTTCGCCCTGCCCACTGCCCCCACCGCCTATGTCCTGACCCGCCAGCTCGGCGGCGACAGCCACCTGATGGCCGGGATCATCACCCTGCAAACGCTGCTGGCCGCGGCCAGCCTGCCGTTGGTGATGGGATGGATGGGTGGTTGAGCCAACCGTCGGAGCGAGCGTTTCACAGCCACTCGGAACGGGGAAAACAATCCAAGCCAGGCGCCACGACCTGGTGCATCATGGGAGCGCCCAATCCCCATGAGAAACGCCATGACTGCG
The DNA here is from genome assembly GCF_002286785.1 of Pseudomonas sp. PIC25. GTDB lineage: Bacteria > Pseudomonadota > Gammaproteobacteria > Pseudomonadales > Pseudomonadaceae > Pseudomonas_M. The sequence continues at coordinate 56,695 of NZ_MUJY01000123.1, forward strand.
CACGATGTCGCCGAAGAACTGCACCAGCAGGCTCTCGACCTGTCCGACGAAGGGCGCGAAGACGAGGCGCTGGCGCTCTATCGCCAGGTTCTCGAGCTGGACTACGCCCGTCCCACCACCCACTACAACATCGGCCTGATCCATAAGTACCGGGGCGAGTGGGCGGAATCGCAACGGCACAACCAGTTCGCCGTCGACCTCGATCCAGAGGACGAAGCCGCCAACTGGAACCTCGCTATCGCCGCCACCGCGCGTAAGGATTGGCGCACGGCACGCGCCGCCTGGCACCGGCTGGGCTTACGGATCGAGCCCGGCGACACGCCGATCGAGTCCGACCTGGGCATCACCCCGGTACGTCTCAACCCGGACGAAAGCGCCGAAGTGGTCTGGGCCCGACGCATCGACCCGGTGCGCGCACGCCTCATCAATATCCCCTACGGGGAATCCGGTTTCTGCTATGGCGATGTCGTCCTGCATGACGGCGCGGCTGTGGGGCATCGCGAATACGAAGGGCGTGAGTATTCGGTGTTCAATGTGCTGGAACTCTTCGAGCCCTCGCCCAACAGCACCTATGAAGCGGAACTACGGGTGTCCGGCCAGGCGGACGTGGAAGAGTTGCTCGCCCTGCTGGATGAACGCGATATCGCCTGCGAAGACTGGTCTCAGTCGGTCCGTATCCTCTGCAGGCAGTGCTCGGAAGGCCATCCCCACGAGGAACACGAACCGCAACCGGTGGAACTCGATGAACACAGCCCCGTCCGCGTCATCGCCATCGCCGGGCCGGACGAAGCAGCGATCCGGCAAGCCCTAGACGACTGGAGCACGACCAACCGTCAACTGACACGCCTGGATCAAATTCTGCAAGCCGAGGAATTCGACACGTAACGGGCGCTTGCTAAAACAAATCCAACTGCCCCTTGGCTGCCGGATCGACAGGCTTCGCCGGAGCCGGCGCGATTGGCTCGGCGTTGATGGCTGGCGGCACGCCCAGTCGTTCAGCCAGCCCGGCGGCGCGTTCGGTCCGGGTGTTCACCGCTTCGCTCAGGCGGAGCGGCAGGGCCCAGATTTCCACCTTTCGCTTGGCGCGGGTGATGCCGGTGTAGAACAGGCTGCGGGTCAGCAGCGGGCTGGGCTGTTCCGGTAGCGCCAACAGCACCTCGGCGAATTCCGAGCCCTGGCTCTTGTGCACGGTCATGGCGAAGGCGCTGTCGTGGCTGGGCAGGCGCGCCGGGGCGAAGGGCCGGTGGCCGTCCTCCCCCTCGAAGAACACGCGCAGGCCGCTGGGCGTCGGCAGGCACAGGCCGATGTCGCCGTTGAACAGCCCCAGGGCGTAGTCGTTCTGCCGCACCATCACCGCACGACCGGGGTACCAGCGCTCCCGGCTGGCCAGACCGAGACGGCGCTTGAAGCGCGCCTCCAGGGCCTCGTTGATCCCGGCCACGCCCCAGGGACCTTCGCGTTGGGCGGTGAGGGCGCGGAAGGTGTTGAACGCAGCAAAGGCAGCCCCCGGATCGCCCTGGCGGGCGGCGGCGAGATACGGCATGTAGCCCGCCTCCAATCGCTCCAGCAGGCCGACAGGCGTCGGATGGGCGTTCCAGGCCAGGTCGGCGCGGTTTTCCCGCAGCAGGGCCTGGGTGCCCTTGGCGTCACCGGTATTGATCCGTCGCGCCAACTCGCCAATGCCGCTATCGCCGGCGAAGCGATGGCTGTGGGTGAGCAACACCACCGCATCGCCCAGCTTCGAACGGGGTTTCTCCACGGGTACCGGTTGGCCGGTGAGGCGCTGCAGATCGGCCGCCGCGCGTGCATCGAAACCACGCCCCTCGCACAGCTCGGCGAACACCGCGCCGGCCTCGACGGCGGCGAGCTGGTCCTTGTCGCCGAGCAGAATCAGCCGCGCTGCAGGGGGAAGGGCGGCGAGCAACTTGGCCATCAGCGCCAAGTCCACCATGGAGGCCTCGTCCACCACCAGCACGTCCAGGGGCAGCGGACTGGACGCGTCGTGACGTACCTGGGGGGTGTCGCCGCGGCTGCCGAGCAGCCGGTGCAGGGTGCGCGCCTCCTCGGGCAGCGCCGCCTTGATCGCCTCGCTGACCGGCAGCTCGGCCTTGGCGTTGCGGATCGCCTCGGCCATCCGCGCTGCCGCCTTGCCGGTGGGCGCCGCGAGGCCGATGGCCAGGGACTCGCCGCCGCGTTGCTCCAGCAAGGCGGCGAGCAGGCGCACCACAGTCGTGGTCTTGCCGGTACCGGGGCCGCCGGAAATCACCGCCAGACGCCGACGGACCGCCTGCGCCGCCGCCAGGCGCTGCCAGTCCGGCGACTGGGTGTTGCGGGCGAACAGGCGGGCGAGGGAGTCGGCCAGCAGCGTTTCGTCCACCTCCGGTCGGTCCGCTGCGCGTGCCAACAGGCGTTCGGCGAGCTGGCTTTCGTAAGCGTGATAACGCGCCAGGTAGAGGCGGTCACGATCGAGGATCAGCGGAGCGAACTCGCCCGGCCCGGCCACCAAGGGCGACGCCTCCAGGCGCGCACGCCACTCCGCCAGGGGCGGCAGCACGAAGCCGGCGTCCGCTTCCGGCCAGGCGGGTTTGCCCGCGCGACGGGCCAGGGGCAGGCAGACGTCGCCCTCGGCCAACGCCTGGCAGCAGAGTGCGGCGGCGGTCAGCACCGCGTCGTCCGCCTGTGGATCGAGGCGTTGCAGGCTATCGACGAAGGCGCGCTCCAGCGGGCCGAGGGGCAGGTCAGGCAGCACGGCGATCACCTCCCGCAGGGATGGAGCACACCTGTAGGTGCGAATGCATTCGCCCGGCGGTGTCCCGGCAGGCGAATGAATTCGCCCCTACATATATGCCCGCTACGGGGATGTTCCTCATGTCCCCTCCTCGAACAACCGGTCCAGCGCATCCAGCAGGCTGTCCGCCGGACGGGCGAAATATACGCCGGCCTCAGGCATGCCACGCAGAAACAGGTAATAGGCGCCACCGAGATGTTCGTCGCGGAAATCCGCGAGACGCTGACGCAGGAAACGGCGCAGCGCCACCAGATAGATCAGGTATTGCAAGTAATAGTGCTCGCCAGCCAGAGCCTGGAGCAGGCGGTCGCCACCGTAGTGCCCGGCATCCGGGCCGAGCCAGTTGGATTTGTAATCGGCGATGTACCAACGGCCGTCGTGCTCGAAGGTCAGGTCGATGAAACCCTTGAGGAAGCCTTTCAGCGCATCGAATTCCAGGCGTGCCGCCGCCTCGCGCAGGGGCTCGTCCAGACCATGAGCAGGGTCGCAGAGCAGGGCGCGCAGGCGCTGGACGTCCAGGCCGGCCACCGGGAAGGTGAAGCCCAGCTCGGGCAAACGGCGCTCCGGCGCCAGGGCGGACAGCCGCAATTCGCCGTGCTCGTCCAGACGGGTATCCAGCACCTGTTGCAGATGGGCTGCGGTCAGCAGCGCCCAGTCCTCGGGCAGGCCGTGGTCACGCAGAGCCGGGGCGACCAGTTCTTCCAGGCTGCCCTTGCCCCGCGCCCAGTACTCCAGGATCGCGTGCAGGCAGGTACCGGCGCGGGCACCGCGGGGGAAGGCGAAGAAGCCGCTGCCCGGCTCGCTGGCATCCGGCATGGCCAGGGTGTCGCGGTCCGGCGCTTCCATGTGGACCCCGGCGGCCAGGCCGGAAAAACTGCCGATCCGCCAGGCGCTGTGCAGGCTGCGCGGCAACAGCGCCAGCTCGGCGGGCGGTGTGGCACGGTGCTGACCCTGGGCACTGGCCTCACGCTCCAGCAGCGGGATGCGGGCGAGGGTGCCGGCACTGCCGCTGACCAGCGCGTCCAGCTCCTCGCGCAACTGCGCCGGCTCGCATGCGGCCAGATGTGTCGCCAGTTCGGCCAGCGCATCGTCGCCCGGTAGGTCGCGGCCATGCAGCAGCCAGGCGAGAGCGCTGCTGTGCAGGCCGTCCTCGGGCAGTTCGCCGTCTTTCTTCGCCTTGGGCAAGGCGACCGGGCCCCAGTGCAGCCAGAGCCGATCGCGGGCACGGGTCAGGGCGACATAGGCCAGCCGCAGGCGTTCGGCGAAGCGTTCCTGGCGGGCGCGCTGGCGATGCTCGTCCCAGTCGGCACTGCCCAGGTCGAGCAGCGGTGTACCGTCGGCGGCGTGGCAGGTGACGTCCTCGTCCTTGCGCAGCAGGCCGCCGTCCCACAGGTACGGACAGAACACCAACGGGTATTCCAGGCCCTTGCTGGTGTGCACGGTGACGATCTGCACCCGCTCGGCATCGCTTTCCAGGCGCAGCAGCGCGTCGTCGCCGGCGCCTTCGCTGGTGCGCTGGGCATTCAGCCAGGCGAGCAGCGGCTCCAGGCCGGGGCGTTGCAGGCTCTCGGTCTGTAGCAGTTCGGCCAAGTGCAGGAGGTTGGTCAGCCGGCGCTCGCCGTCGGGCAGCCCGAGCAGTCGCCCGGCCACGCCCTGTTCGTCCAGCCAGGCACGAAAAGCGCGCATGAAGCCGTGCAGTTGCCAGAGCTGATGGTATTTTTCCGCTGCTTCGCGCTCCGCGTCCCAGGCCAGTTCGTCGTCCTGGCAGCGCGCCAGTTGCAGGGCGTCGCGGCCAAGCAGGCGGCTAGCCAGGGCGTAGCGCAAAAGCCCCTCGCGCCCCGGCTCGGCATAAGCGGCGAGCACCGCGGCAAGCTCTTCCGCCTCCTCGCTGTGCCAGACACTGTCGCGCCCGCGCCGCACACTGGGCACCCCGCGCGCGGCCAGTTCGGCGGCGATGTCGGCGGCCTGCCGGTGGCTGGCCACCAGCACGGCAATATCGCCGCCCTTGAGCGGCGTGCGCGTGCCGTCCTGCTCGAAATACGCCTGCCCTTCGGCGCTGGCCGCCAGGATCGCCGCGATGCGGCGTGCAGTATCCTGCGCCGCCAGGCGGCCTGCCTCGCCCTTGATCAGTGGCTCGTCGCCGAGCCAGACCAACGCCAGCGGCGATTCCTGTCCCGGCAGGACCAACCGGGCACGGTCTTTCTGACCCGGACGAACTGGCGGGTAGTCCAGACCCTCTTCGGCGAATGGCCGGGGACGGTCGAAGAGGAGGTTGAGCGCGGCGATCAGCTCCGGCGTGGAGCGGTAGTTGAACGGCAGATCGTAGTGCCGCCCGGCTTCGTCGCGGGCCTTCAGGTAGGTCGCCAGATCCGCGCCACGGAAGGCGTAGATGGCCTGCTTGGGATCGCCGACGAAGCACAGGTCTCCCGCCGGCGCATCGCCACGGGGGCGGTAGATGCGGTCGAAGATGGCGTACTGGATCGGGTCGGTGTCCTGGAACTCGTCGATCAGCGCCAGCGGATAGCGCTCGCGCAGGGTCGCCGCCAAGTCGTCGCCGGCCGGGCCATGCAGAGCTTCGTTGAGGCGGTTGAGCAGGTCGTCGAAGGCGAGGATGCGCTGCGCCGCCTTGCGCGCCGGCAGCTCGCGGTTGAGCTGGTCGAGCAGGCGCACCTGTAGGGCGATCAAGCGCCGTTCGCCGGCCGGAATCGCTTCTTCCAGAGCCTCGCGCAGGGTATCCAGGGCTTCCGCCAGCTCGCATACCGGCGCGTCGAAACCCTTCTTGCAGGCTTTGGCCAGCGCCTGGATGCCGAGTTTGTCCAAGCCTTGTGGCGGGTCGAAGAGGGCGGCCGGATCGGCGAAATAAGCATCCAACTCGCTGGACCAGAGCGCGAATTTTTCCCGCTTGTGGGTCGTCTGGCTGAGTCCGCCATGGGCCCGCAGCTCTTCGATCCAGGCGTAGCCCGTGCTCCGCCACAGCGCTGCGGCACGCTCCCAGGCGGCCCCCGCCGCGGACAGGTCCACCGCGTCGACGTCCTCACGCGGCTCGATACGCAGGTACGGCTTGCCCAGATGGCTGCGCAGCCGCTGGCGCAGCCAGGCCGGGGTGATGCGCTGCTTGGCGAGGAAGCGCGCCCAGGCCGAATCCGCCTCGGCCAGCTCATGGCGCCAGGCATCGGCCAGCACGGCGTCGAGCACCTCGCGGTCATCTGTGGACAGCTCGCTGTCGAAATCCCCGCCAGCCTCGAACGCCGCATCCTGCAGGGCGCGCTGGCAGAAACCGTGGATGGTGAAGATCGCCGCCTCGTCGAAACCATGCACCGCCAGCAACAGGCGCCGGTGTGCGTCTTCGCCGGGGTATTGGGCATGCAGGCGGGTGAGGAAACCATCGCTGCTCGGCGTACCTTCGTAGATCGCCAGCAGCTCGGCCAGCCGGACACGGATGCGCTCGCGCAGCTCGGCCGTGGCCGCCGTGGTGTAGGTCACCACCAGGATCTGCCCGACCGACAATTGCCGCTCCAGCAGCAGCCGCGCGTAGAGGGCGGTCAGCGTCCAGGTCTTGCCGGTGCCGGCGCTGGCCTCGATCAGGCTGCGGCCGTCGAAGGGCGAGGCGAGGAGGTCGAGGCTCATGTCAGACCCAGGTCTCGTGCTTCGGATCGCTGCCGTCGTGAGATATCCAGGCCGGGCAGCGGCGTATAGCCAAATTTGCTCAGCCAGCCGAGGGTTTCCTGTTCAAGCGGGTCTTCCATCATCGTCTTTCTCCTGGCGGACGCTCACTCATCCACCACTGATGCCTCATCCTGGCTTGCTCGATACGCCTGACGCTCATGTGTGGGGCGCGACGGAAACGCCAGTTGGATCTGCCGATGACGCACCATCTCGTTCAAATACTGCTGGCGTAACGCATCGGGGTTACGCTCCACCAGCCGAGCCAGCACGTTCAGTGTCATGAACTGCTCCCGACACAACGCCGTCAGCACCTGCTGCATACGCTCCCTGGCCAGTTTCTTTTTCCGCCGGGGCTCGGCAGCCATCGTTTCCAGCCTCGTGCGAAAGTTTTCGTCCAGGCAGTCGAGAGAATCCACGACCGGCAAAGGCAAATGAGGACTGACCCAGCGACCCACTTCGTCTCTATTGCTATCGCCGTCCTCCGAACTTGAATTCCAATGTTCGGAGCTGACAGCGAAATGTTCGGAGCTTCGATTCCAATGTTCGGAGCTGACGACGAAATGTTCGGAGCTTGAACTCCAATGTTCGGAGCTGAGACCCAACCCGGTCGGGGAAACATAGCCCGGCATGGGCTGCGGCCCCTCGAACACCTGCTCGGGCGTCGGCATGACTTCACCCGGCAGGTGATACATCATGCCGCGCGACCGCCCATCCGAGACCAGCATGCCCTCCTTGACCAGCCGGCTCAGCATCTGGCTGAGGTCGTGGGGATGTGCATCGCAGAGTTCCAACAGACGATTATGGTTGACCACCCGCTCGATGGCGGCCGTGGCCAGGATCATTCGGGCGGTATGGTCGAGCCGGTCGAAACGCTCGCCGAAACGCTCGCGAAGTTGCTCTACCGCCTCGGCAGGCAGCAGATCGACCATACGCAGCTCGAGCAGGGTCTGCTCGGGCTCATCCTTCTCGTATAGTGCCGGCGGGCGCCAATGCTGGCTACGCCAGCCACTGTAAATCTTCGGTACCCCGGAGCCACCACGCTCGCCCAAGCCGATCATCAGGAACATCTGATGCATCAGCCGATTCCGGCAATCGCTCGTACCACCTTGCAGCACCTGCTCCAGCGGCAGGCGCAGGCCACCGGGGTTCCGGAAACCGAACAGGTCGGGACGCTTGACCACCAGCACGGATACACGTCCCGTGTAATCGGCATGTACCAGCGTATTGACCAGGGCTTCGCGCAAGGCTTCATGCACAGGGGTATTGTCTTGGCGCTGATCGCCCTTGAGGGCGAAAGGTACCTTCAAATCCTCAGTCAGCTTGCGATAGACCCGCCGATAGAAGTCGAACAGATTGCCGGACCAAGTGCCGTCCGGCACCAACCGGTCGATCCAGCGCAACTCGGTCTTCGCCTGCGGACGCTCCTGATAGTCAAGGAAGTAATGGGGCATAGCTTCCTGGATCGACAGCCAACGGCCGAACATCAGCAACCCAGCCACCGTCAGACCCTCCTGTCCGGTGGCACGGTCCCGCCGCCATCCACCGATCTGGCGCAGGAAGTCGACACCCTGGTGCTCCAGTGCCGGGTGATTGGCTTTACGGTCACTGAGCATCTGCCGGTAAATGCGCAGGCTATCCGGATCGATATCACTCAGGTCGTAGTGGGGCAGGATGCGCTCGTCCCGGGAGTCCTCCACCTGCTCGGCGAACATGCGCTTGACGCTTTCCTCGTCGCAACGCCGGTCGCCCTCATGTAACCGCCGATAGGTATTGCCCAACGGCTGGCCGTTAAGGAAAACCGGCTTTTGCTTGCGCGAGGCGGCGGGAATGCGCACCTCGAGAATCCGCTTGCCCTCCAACTCACGAATCACGACATCATCATCCGTCAGCAGGTTGATGCTGACCTTGGCCGGATTATTCAGGGTGTTGAACAGGTCTGTGCGGACCTTCTCGACATTCGATAACCCGGCCACGCTGAACTGGCCATCTTTCTCCCGGACACCGAGCAACACGACGCCGCCATGGGTATTGGCAAAGGCGGAATAGGTCGCCCAGAAATCCTTCGGCACTTCACCCTTGCCGTCCTGACCCTGGGCGAGCTTGCATTCCAGCTCGACGGTTTCAACCAACAGTGACAAGTCGTCCAGCGAGTAAGGTTGGATCATGATGTCCTCTTCGCCTTGAGCTCGATGGGGAATCGCTTGCGCAGCCACTTGGCCGCCATGCCTTCGACAATCAGGGAATCACGCGTGTTGGCATGGCTTCCCTGGGAGAGATTCGTCCAGTGTCGACGCAACCGCTCAAATATTGCTGGGTCGACGATACTCTCATCCGTGACGGGTATCGCCGCCAGAAGCGCGACTCGTAATGTGGAGTGGTCCGTCATGTACGATTCCCGAATAGCGTTCGAGCCCCTGCCCAGGGCTGCGTCATCAAAAAAGTGCATAGTGTGCCTAAAGCAGCCGCATTTATCCTTCGTCCCCTCCACCTTGCTTCAGCGCATCCAGCGCCGGCCCCAACAGGGCTTCCGCCAACTGCTCGAAGCGCTCGCCGAGTGGGTCGGCGTCGCGGAAGGCGAGGGCGTACCAGGGGTCTCGGCATTCGCCGGCAGGGCCGAAGTCGGTGCCTTCCCAAGCAGCGCGGGCGCGTTTGCGGGCGGTGTCCAGGGGCTCGCCGCGTCCCGGCTTGCGCAAGCCGTTGGCGAAGGCATGGCTGCTCTTGGTCAGCAGCGGCAACGGTTGGCATATGGCTTCGCGATAGGCGGCCAGCCAGGGCTCCAGCTGGGCGGCGGCGTCCGGCAGCGGGCCGAGCTGCCAGTCGCCGTCCGGGGACAGCAGCAGGCTCTCGCGGCGGATGCCGTCGCTGGCCGCGAGGTTGAGCAGCAGATGGCGCAGCCAGAACGGCGCCAGGTCCCATTCGCCGAGGCGATTCAGGCGCCAGCCGAACAACCCATGTGAGGTCACGCCATCGAGCCAGCCATGGACGCGCACGCCGGCCAGGCGGACGTCCACCAGCAACGGCTGTGGCGTCTCGTCCGGCCGTACTGCGAAGAGGCGGGGCGCGAAGGCTCTCACCGGACCGCGCAGCTTGCCCCACAGCGCCTGGCCCAGCTCGCCGGTGGGCAGCCAGCCGGCGGCGCGGGCAATGCGGCGCTCCTCTTCCTCGGACCAGCCGCGCTCCACGGCCTCCAGCGCCAGTTGGCGCAGGCCGCGCCAAGCCGGGCCCTCCAGGGCGAAGGGTTCGTCGCCGGCCAATGCCTCCTCGGCATCGGGCAGGCGCAGGCCGAGACGCTGCTCGAGCAGGAAGCGCGCCGGGTGGCGGAAGCATTGCAGGAGCAGCGAGGGCTCCAGGGTCAGCCAGTCATCGTCCGGCTCGGGCAGGCGCACGGTGAAGGCTGCCGAAGCCGGCTGCGGCGGCGCGGCGAGACGCTGCGCGGCGCGGAACCAGGGGGCGGCGAAACCGGCGCGGCGACCGCCCTCGAAGTTGCCCGGCGCGAACGGTTGCAGCGGATGGGCGACGGTCAGGCAGGCGCTGGCCTGCAGGGACGAATCCGGTTGGACCGCCGTCAGGTCCACCGCTTCGAGGATTTCACTGACCAGTACCGACGGCGGCAACACTGCGTTGTCCCGCGGGTCGCGGCCGACGTAGCTGAGGTAGAGCGCATCGCGGGCGCTGAGCAGGGTTTCCAGCAGCAGGTAGCGGTCGTCCAGCCGCCGCGCACGGTCACCGCGCCGGGGATGCCGGGCGATCAGATCGAAGCCGGCCGCCGGGGTGCGCCGGGGCAGGGCGCCGTCGTCCAGGCCGAGCAGGCAGACCAGGCGGAACGGCAGGCTGCGCATGGGCACCATGGTGCAGAAGGTCACCGCGCCGGTGAGGAAGCCACTGGCACCGCTGCCCTGTTCCAGCGCGGCGGCCAGTTGCTGACGCACCAGCGCCAATTCCAGTGGCCGCACGATGCCGGCCGCCTCGCCTTGTTCGCGCAGGGCGGCGCAGGCCTTGGAGAGCAGCAGCAGGGTTTCGCCGGCGCTGCGTTCGTCGAACAAGGTGTCGATCAGCCCTTGCAGGGCCTCCGCCCAGTCCGCCAGCGGGCGCGGCCGGGCCAGGTCCTGCGCCAGTGCGGCGAGGCGCTGGACGAATCCGGCCAGCCGTCCCAGTAGCTGTCCACGGGCGCCTTCCAGCGCATCCAGCGGCCAGCTGTCGCCAAGCAGCGGGGCGGCATTACCAGCCAGCCGTGGCGGCGCGGCGAAGCCCAGCAGCAGCCGGTCCAGTCCCTGGCGCCAAGTGAACGCGGCATCCGCCGGCAAGCCGAGATCGACACGGTGATCGGCGTCGCGGCCCCAGCGCACCCCGGCCTCGCGCAGCCAGTCGCGCAGCAGCGGCAAGTCTTCATCCTCGATGCCGGCGCGGATGGCGATGGCCGGTTGCTCCAGCCAGCCGAGGATGTCTTCGGCGGTGAAGCGGCTGTCCGGCAGGGCGAGCAGGTCGAGGAACGCCTCGATCAGCGGGATTTCCGCGCGCAGGCTGCGGTCGGCGAGGCTGTAGGGAATGCGCGGCGCACCTTCGCGGGGGGCGAACACCGCTTCGATGTAGGGTGCATAGCGCTCGATGTCGGGGGTCAGCACCACCACCTGATCGGGCGTCAGGCCCAGTTCGGCGGCGAAGCGGGCGAGCAACTGGTCGTGGAGGATTTCCACCTCGCGCAGAGGCGAGTGGGCGATGTGCACCTCCAGGGAGCGATCGTCCGCGCGCAATGCCAGGCGCTCCTCCGGTGTCCGGGTGCGCAGGCGCAGGATGTCGTTCTGCAAAGCGTGCAGCAGGCTGTCGTCGCGCAGGTCGGCGTCGGCGGAATACAGGCCGGTCTCGTTGCCGCCGAGGGCGAACAGGCTGTCGAAAAAGTCGCGGCCCTGTTTGCCGAGGCTGGCGAGCAGCGGGTGGCCGACGTCGAGGTACCAGTCGTCCGGCCCCGTGCCGGACGGTTGCCGGGCCAGCTCGCGGATGTCGCGGATATCGCCCCAGGCCTCGCGGCAGGGGTTGAGTGCGCAGATCACCACGTCGATGTGCCGGGCCAGACCATCCAGCACCCGCAGGTGGTGCGGCGGCAGGCTGCTGATACCGAACACCAACAGCCGTTCGGGCAGGCCGGGGATCGGCTCGTCCGCGTACAGGCGGCGCAGCAGTTCTTCCAACAGGCGGGCGCGGTGCGGGTGACCGTCGGCAGTCAGCTCGTGCCAAAGCAGGGCCTGCCAGTCTTCGTCGGCACCCAGGCCGAGGCGCTCGCCGCGCTCCCAGGCGGCCAGCCAGTCGTCGCGATACAGCAGGTATTGGTCGAAAACGTCGGCGATTTTCGTCGCCAAAGATAGCCGTCGGCGCTCGTCCCCGCCTTCCAGGTACTGTGCCAGACGCGGCGCGCGTTCGAGATTGACTGGCTCACACAGCCAGTCGTATAGCCGCCAGGCGAGCGTAGCCGGGGCGAAGGCCGATTGCTCCGGTAGCTGGCCGAGCACCTTCCGCGCCAATTCCCAGACGAAACGCGCCGGCAACTGCATCTCCACCTGCATGGCGATGCCCTGCTTGCGCGCCAGCTCCAGGGTCAGCCAGCGGCCCATGCCCTGGCTCGGCACCACGACCTGGGCCGGCGCCAGCAGGTCGCGCTGCGGCTGGGCGAGCAGGGTGGTGGCCAGCTCGCCGAGGGTTTCCAGGTCAGGGGCGTGGTAGAGGTCGAGCATCGGAAGTCCTATTAGGAATGCCGCCTAGGGTAGCAAGCGGTTCTGGTCCATCGCGAACGCCGGATGAATGCGAAACCACAAGGATAGCCAATTGAGATTACATCGACTGGCTCGCCGCTCCGATTTGCACTGTACTGAGGGGAGAGAGTACCTCGCAGAGCTGACACCATGGACCAGAGCCCCACCGGCGCCAGGCCGGATATCTTCCCGTACCTGCATCTGCTGCATCAGCGCGGCGGCTCGGACATGTTCCTCAGCGTCGGCGCGCCACCGCACATCAAGCTCGAAGGGCGTACCCAGCCGGTCGCCGAACCGCCGCTGATACCGGGCGCCGTGCAGCACATGGCCTACCAGTTGATGACCCAGAAGCAGATCGTCGAGTTCGAACGCGACTTGGAAATGAACCTGGCGATCAGCCTGCCGAATTCCGGGCGGTTCCGGGTGAATGTCTATTTCCAGCGCGGCGAGGTGGCCATGGTGGTGCGCCTGGTGAAGAGCGAAATCCCGCGCATCGCCACTCTCGGCCTGCCGCCGATCCTCGAACGCCTGGCCCTGCTGGATCGCGGCCTGGTGCTGGTGGTCGGCGCGGCCGGCGATCTCGACAGCATGCAGCACGCCCTGCACTACGCCGAAACCGGCCATCTGTGCCTGGCCACCCTTCACGCCACCGGCAGCGTGCAGACACTGGAGCGGATCGTGCACTTCTTCCCGGAAGAGGCCCGCCGCCAGATCCTCGCCGACCTGGCGCAGAATCTGGTGGCGGTGATCGGCCAGCGCCTGGTGCCGGGCCTGGCGCAGAAGCGCGTGGCCGCGGTGGAACTGATGCTCGCCACGCCCTACATCCGTGACCTGATCCAGCGCGACCAGTTCGACGACCTCCGCAGCGCCATCGCCCGCGCCGGCGAACAGGGCCTGCAGACCTTCGACCAACACCTCTACCAGCTCTACGAGAACGGCCGAATTTCCCTCGAAGAAGCCCTGCGACATGCCGACTCGCGCACCGACCTGACCCTGCGGATCAAGTTGGAACACGGCTTCGGCGTGAATGAAGCGGAGAAGAAGGTGTTGCGGGACAGCTAGGCCGGCGGGGTATCAGCCAGCATCGGAGACGCCAGTCCCCGCTCGCGTTCCAGATCGATCAAGCGCGTGGTCGGTCCATCGGGGCGCAGGCGCTCCAGCACCTCTTCCGGCCATTGATTGCGCGAACGGCGTTTGGACAGGGCGTAGACAAAGTCCTGAATGGCATAGGATGGGTAAAAGAGAAAACTACTCAGCACAAGGACCAATGACGAAAGCGTCTTATCGTCCTTCCACGTTCGCCACCAGAGTTTATAGTCGTGGCGACGCTTTTCATTGTTGATCGTCAACTGTCTCTGAACGAACGCATCGGATGGGCTGCTGTCCCCGTTCTCGTCGAACCATGGCCCGTTGTTCATGTAGGCTCGCAGGTATTCCCAGGTGTGCTGGTTGATCGCGATGCTGCGACCGACAGGTATCACCAGATTGACCAGAACCTGTTGCTCCGGCTTGCCGTAGCGGTGCATCAGCACCTCGATGGGCGCATGGCGCATGGCGCCGGTGTTCTGGTGCACCATTTCGTATTCGTAGGTGGCCGCTTCGATCCCGTCCCACGGGGTGTGGTACAGCTCGCCGTCCAGCTCGAAATACACCTCGCGGGTGCGATGGTTGAACAGCGTGGGCAACGGTAGCGGATGGAGCATTTCCCAGGCGAACGGAACGGCGAAAAAGGCGGCGGCCAAAGCAAGACTGGTCAATACGCCCTCCCAGTCGCCTTTTACCAGAAAGACCAAACCCACTAAGGCGAGGGCAACCCCAATCCATCCCCCCAAGATCCCTGTCGGCATCCCTCTCACCATCTCCTCCCCGCTCTTCAGGGCAAGGTAGTGTTCCGTGTGCTCGTCTACCTCATTGAGCTGCATGGGCTTCTGCCCGGTGGGGCGGTCCGCGAACAGTGGGGTGATGGGGTATCGCGCACCGAACTGCTTGCCGATCATCGCCAGCAGCTTGCCTTTCAAATCCATGCCACGTCATCCACTTCGATGGCGGGCAATGACACGCCGGGCAGTGGCGAGTAGGTCAGCGTTCCCTTGATCTTCTTGATGTACCCCAATTCCCTTTCCTCGTGATAGAGCTTGCGGTAGCGCGCCACGCCCCGTTCGTGCGGGCGCAGTGTACCAATGTCCGCCTCGAAGGCTGCGCCGGTCCACTCCACCGGGCGTTCGATGCTGCTGATGCCGAAGCGGCCATCCCAGATTTCCATACCCTTGAAGTGGATCATCCAGTCCTTCAAACGGGTCTGCCCCGGCAGACGCAGGATCAGCCAGGCGATTTCGATGAAGTCGCCGTTGTACTTCATTTCGACGGTGCGCCCCAGGTTGAAGGTGAAGGGGAACACCGTTTTGTACAGCTCGCGCATCTCGTCGGTGTAGCGGCTGGCCCAGTCGGCCGGCTTGACGCCGAAGCGGGTCTGCGCGATCCATTTTTCCAGCGGGGTGTTCTGGGTGTAGCTACGGGCCAGCAGGCCGGCGAG
>NZ_MUJY01000124.1 GCF_002286785.1 Pseudomonas sp. PIC25
AATGGTGGCGCGCTCTTCGACGCTGAGTTCGGAATAAGACATAGGGGCAGCACCGTACCGGAAAGGTCAGGTGTTGCACTCAGTTTTTGCGGCCGCCAGGTGTGCAAAAACGCCTCGGAGGAATTCTACGGCGGCAAGCGCATGAGTTGATACGCGGCACCTGTGGTGTGTCATCGGGAGCTGGGCAAATCATCCGGCTCCCTTTTCTGCAACATTGGGAGGGAAGGAGAGAGCAATACCCGATAGTGCGCGATAACGCTCGGCCGGCTGGTCGACCACTGCACGGCACCGGTGCGTGTGCATCCTTAAAGTCGGCCCTGTCTTGGACAGGGAGAACACACATGGCACGTGATCAAGGGCCAGGGCCGATGCCCCGCGTTTGCCGACCGGCATTGAAGAACATCCCACCGAAAAGCTGGCGAACACCCAAAGAACCAGACCCACCGCAGCCGCAGCTCGGCGGCTGGGAATTCGACAAGCAACCGCCCCGCGAACTCGTCCGTCCCGCTTCGCCACCCCCCTCACCAGAGCCCCAGCCTCCAGCGGCAAAGACGTTTGCCAAGTGCTGCACCATTCCCGAGGGGTTGATGGACCATCGCTCACAAGGGGATGGATGGGTAAGAACGAGCTTCCTGAAGGAATACGGAAACTTCGCCGTGCTCGGCTCCAGGGAGAGGAATGCCGATGGAAGCATCCCCCTGAAAAAGATCGGCGGGAGCGCTCTTCCCCTCACAGGAACGCTCGCCATCGGCGCCACCACGGCAGGCGAAACCGCTGGCGGGCTTGCAACGGGCATTACGACAGGAGTCTCGGTCGGGTTTCTGATTGGGCTGGTGTCGTTCCTGTGGCCGACGCAAACAGGCGATTCGGCGATGTACACCGAGGACGAGTTGAGGGAACGCACCACGGCGAGAACGCGGGCACGGATTCACATAGAGGAACAGCCAGACGGAACGCTGAAAGGCTATGCGTGGTACACCGGCCCGCACAAACGCGCTCTGCGATGGGAAACGGTGCCCGTTATCCCATTCCAGCCCCAAGGGGATGCCTTCGTCGCTGATTTCGGCAATGGGGCGAACCTGACATGGACGCCAGCCGTAGACACCTCGAAAACCCTTGGAATCCCGGCCCTGGAAGCCTCTCCAGAAATGCCGACGGTATGGGTTTACCCGCCTACCGAGACCGTGGACCAGATACTGGTCAATCCGGTGTATCCGCCCGACTTCAAAGACGCCATCCTGATCTTCCCGGCCGACTCAGGCGTGCCGCCGTTGTATGCCGTGATGAACGTCCGGCTCGATGCGGGTGTGGTCACGGGACAGGGCGAGGTCGTGACGGGCATCTGGCTGGAACAGGCCAGCCGGGAGCTTGGGGCACCGATTCCGGTGCAGATTGCGGATAAGCTCAGGGGGAAGGCGTTTTCCAGCTTCGATGCGTTCCGGGCGGAGTTTTGGAAGACTGTGGCGGCTGATGCGGAGTTGAGTGGGCAATTTATCCCACAAAATCTCCGACGTATGCTGGAAGGAAAAGCACCGCGAGCTAGGTTTATTGACACCGTAGGAAAAAGACGCTCTTTTGAAATGCATCATGTTGAGCAGGTTAGCGAAGGTGGGGCTGTTTATGATCTGGAGAATATACGTGTGAACACACCAAAGAATCATATTCAGCTTCACCGAAGAGGATAGTGGGTATGGATTTTCTGAGCAAACAGAACCTAGAAGATTTTACGGAATTTGAGTTTATTAGATTTTTAAACGAAATATCTAGGGAAGATGAATCCAGCACGGATAAGCGTGCAGATCAACTAATAGAGCACTTTATAGCAATAACAGGTCATCCTGCCGGTAGTGACTTAATTTATTGGCCGGAGCCTGGGGCGGACAACTCTGCCGAAGGAATAACCCGAATAATTAAAGAATGGCGGGAGGCTAACGGACTGCCAGGATTTAAAGACCCTTTCATCTGAAAATCCATCAAATTTTTCCAGAAACAAGGCCCTCTTTATGAGGGCCTCCTCATACCTGTCAGATAATCTAACCCTGCTATGCTAATTACAACGCCGAGAAGATACATGGAATTGCACTCTAACAGTCAGGAGGAGTGATCAATATGCAACTTAAAGCATCAATAAATGAATACGCCGAGAAAGAATTTCTAGAGATACTCAGCAAGCTATTTAACGGCCAGTGTTCTACCGAGCAGGAGTATCATGGCCTACTTGAGCATGTAGAACAGATATCCCAACATCCAAAAGGAAATGAAATTCTCTTTTATCCGGCTCTAGGAGTAGAAGACAGCCCCGAAGGCGTTCTCCGAATAATAAAAGAATGGCGAGCGGCTAACGGACTGCCTGGATTCAAGGAATAGGAATAAGAAATAAAATTTTAAATTCTACAAGCTTCCCGCTTTTTCAATGCCGTTCTCTCCGTGGGATTCTGGTTGTGCTGCTGCCACCAGAATTGGCACTGCGCCGATTGAAACCGTTTTTCCTGTCCCAACCGTGCGAGTTCGGCTTGCCGTTGAGTTTGTTCTTCGAGGCGGCGTTGTTCTCTGGCCTTGGCCTCTGCAGCTATCCGTTGGTTCAACTCGGCTTGTGCCCGCCTTGAGTCTTGTGCGGCTTGGCTGAGGGCCGCTTTTATGCGCTGTTCCTGGATGTAGTCATAGAGCAGTTTTCCACCCCAGAGCCCGCCGACGATGATGAGGGCGGCCAGCACGATGGCGTGGCTGGTTTCCATGGGCTGATGGACATGACGAGGAGCGTAGTGGCGGTGGCCGAGGCGTTCGTTGCGGTCGTCGATTTCGGCGTCCATGTCGAACTTCAGGTTTTTGAGTTGCTCGTCGATTTCGCGCTGTTCCATGCCTGACGATTCCTGTTACTGAGTTTGGCCAGCCTAATTGGAAAATGGCTTTTCGTCGTCAGGGCTCGTTTGTCCTGCTTCCGGCGCGACTGTGCCGCTGACAATCCACAACGCAAACTGCGGATAGAGCTTAACCACAGCCTCAATTTCCTCGGCCTTGATTTCCCTGTTCTTGGCAGGGTTTTTCAGGTTGCTCCAGGTGTACCGACTAATGCCAGTCAACTCTTCGAGCTGAGGCAGCTTCATGCCGCTGTGCTTGAGCACAGTTATAACGCGCTCTTTTATCATTCCTATTTCATCTTTATCGACTCTATCCATTTTGAATTGATCTGAATATGATTCAATTCGACTCTAGTCAAAGCGGATAGGGTTTGTCCGTATGTATTGCCACGAATAGTGACGGAACGAGCATGGAACTGGAAGAGCTGGAACCTTCTAAGCTGGCGGGTTCGCATCAGGATGTGGAAACCATTGCGCAGTGGGCGCAGCGCAATGGGGTGTCTTTCGATACGGCGCGGGGCTGGGTGTGCCGGGGCGTGCTGCCTTCGGTGAAGCTCGGCAAGCTGCGCATGGTGAACACGGCCTTGCTGCGTCGCTGGCTGCTGGAGCAGGGGTGGACGGATGAACGCTGAAAGCCCGTTGCCGCTCCGCCTGTGTTCCGCCCGCCGAACGTTGAAGCTGCTCTGTCTGGTGGAGCAGACGCCGGATGGCAGTATCCGTTGCCTGCCCATTCATACCCTGTCTTGCCTGGATATCCCTTGGGCGGTGGTGCCGCGCAAATGGTCGCGGACGCTGCCCGCCGGCTTCATCCTGCGCGACGCCCGCGCCACCGCACCCAGCTCTGCGGCATTGGCGCGTTGCCGACGCCAGCACTTGGTTGAGATGCGGGGCCGGCAGGGGCGGAACTTCCAGTGGAAGCCTCTGCTCGTCGCGGCCCGCTGGGGTTTCCTGGGGCGAACGGCTCCGGTGTGTGCTGGCGAAGAGCGGCCGGACGGTTAGGGTGCCGTTGGGAGAGGGGGCAGGGTGGCCCGTCGTACAGTAGTTGCTCTGGGTTAGGGCATGGGCAGCGGCAAGTATGCTGGGTCGACCTAATATTCCCAGTAGAGAACTAACCCGCTGCAGCCTCAGCAGGCGCTATTGTTGCTGCGCGAGCTGGCGGCTTTGGGCATGTGGAGCGAAGGCCATCGATATGCTCCATCAGGCCATCGGGGACACTCTGCCACATGGGGTCAAGGACAAAGTCAATTCCTTCACGACGTGCCATTTTGGCCGCTGGAACAAAATCCGCATCACCGGCAATCAGGACGATCTGGTCTACCTGCTTCTTGAAGGAAAGAGAGGCTACATCCACACCAATGCGCATATCGACGCCCTTCTGCTTGGTGTCAATCTTCACATCGGTCTCTGTGAGGTCTGCAATTTGGATCTCGCCTTTGAGCAACTGCTTGATTTTTTCAGGCTTGATTGTCCATGACACATCGCCGGAGAGGTGGCCTAGGCGAAGTGCCAGTTTCCTCTTTGCCCGGAGTCTGCGATGCAGTTCTTCCCTGAAAACCGCCTCGTCAGTCTTGGAGAAATCTACCGCCTTCTTGGAGATTGGGTTGTGGTATTTCTTGAGCAGCGGCGGGCAGTCGTAAAAGAAGATTCGATAGAGTTCTCGCCGCGTCCCGGCGACCTGACCATTTCCTCCTGACCGACCGATTGGAAACAAATGCGCGGTCGCCCAGCGATGAACGAGATCAGCTGCCCTCTCAGCGTTATAGGCATTATCCGGCTCGATCTTTCGGAACCGCTTGATGAAAAAAGCACCATCCACCAGGATCGCTGTTGGCATTTCACCGCTCCAAAAAGCATAACGCCCAAGGGGTCGGCGCGTCCTGGATAGGGTGGACGGCTTACTGCCTTGGGCGGGATGCGGCGAAGACTAGTGCGAGCATTTGCTACGGTCAAGTGGTGACGCAAGAACGGTGCCCTCTGCGGAGCCATCTGGTACTGCAGAGGGTTCATAGCGGTGAGTTGGCTGAAGTGGTGATAGACGGTGGGCTTGTCTGCGCCCGGATGGCGAAGAGCGGCCGGACGGTTAGGGTGCCGTTGGGAGAGGGGGCAGGGTGGCCCTTTCGTCAGCCGAGCGTCTTGGCCATTTCCGCGGTGGCGGCCCAGCCCAATGCGGCATACACCGGCTTACCGGCCTCGGTGGCGTGGAGCACGGCGAAGCTCACGCCCCGCTGTGCGAACTCGGCTTCCGCCAGCTTCATCAGCGCCGAGGCCAGGCCCCGGCGCCGGTAGGAGGGTTCGACGAACACATTCAGCACATAGCCGCGCTGGTCAAGGTTCGGGTGGGACGGGTGCGGGGGCCAGTCGATGCCCATAAGCCCTATCGCCGCGACGGGCTGGGTTTCGTCCATCAGGGCAAACCCGTAGTAACGCCCATCGGCCAGCCGCGCACGCAACCAGGGACGGAAGTGCTCGGTCATCACCTGCAACGCCAAGGGATCGCCCCCCGCTTCGAGGAACATCGCCTCGCGATGCACACAGATCATCTGGAGGTCATCCGGCCCCAGCCGGCGTGCCGTCAAACCTGAAAAATCGATTTCACCGGGAATCTCGTTCATCGCCTGCTCCTGCTCGGAGTGGTCGATGCTAGGGCGAGGGCAGGGCGGCTGACAGGTGCAGATTGAGGGGAAATGCACCATACAGCGTTGCTTGGGGGCTGCGACCTGAGGGAAGAGCGAGGCCCGCTTGTGGTCGACGCGCTTTAAGCCTCCGGCCCGTAAGCCCGCATGAATACATCCACCGCCCGCGCCACGATTTCGCGGATTTCTTCGTCCTTCAATTCCGGGCGGGCGTTGAACAGGCCCGGCTCGTCCACTTCGGACTCCACCAGTGCTCGGAAATGGGCAGCGGCCACCCTGGGGATGGTTTTGCGCAGATTCCCGGCTTTCATGACGCTATCGAAATAGCGCTCCACATACTGGATTCCACGCGCCGGGCCGTTCTCGTAGAACAGCCGGCCCACCTCAGGATCGTTCGCTGCGGCGATGACCATGCGCCAGGCAGAGATTTTCTCCAGGGTGTGGAAGGTCTTGAGCACTCGCTCGCCGAACGCCTGGAGCACGGTTGCCACGTCCGCTTCGGGATTGAGCAAGGCCAGGACATCCGCCGCTTCGGGCGGTAATCCATCCTCGGTCATCTGACTGCAAGGATGGAGCAGTTCGAATACTGTGCTGCGGTGTTCGCTGGCTGCGCGCCGCAGTAGTTCCCGAAACAGGGCTTCCTTCGAGTCGAAATAGCGGTACAGGGTGGCCTTCGAGCCGCCTACCCGGGTCGTGATCTCCGACATGGTGGCCTGCTCGAAGCCCACTTCCTCGAATACGGCCTTGGCGGCCGCCAGGATCGCCTCGCGGCGGGCTTCGGTCTTCGTTCTCACGGTTAGAAAATCCTTTACGAAACCAATTGGTACAGTTTTCCTTGACAGGAAGATGGAGCCTAGCATAATGCACTGTACTGTACCGTCTCGTTTCGTTTAGGCAAAGAATGTACAAGAACAGACCTGGTCTTCATCGTTGCGCCTCCTTCCTCGGCGAGTTCCGCTTTCCCCCAGCAGCCCATGGGCTTGCCGTAGCCGCTCTGGTTTTGAGTGGCTGCGCCTTGCAGCCCGACTATAATGCGTCGGAGCCCTCGGCCCCGGCCGCCTGGTCCGTGGCGTCGGTAGCCGATGAAAGCTCGGCGCCGGCCATGACGGAAGCCTGGTGGCGCACCTTGGGCGACCCCGCCATCGACACCCTGACCGAAGCGGCGTTCGCTGACAGCCCGACCCTGGCCCAGGCCGTGGCGCGCATCGACGAAGCCCGGGCCACCCTGGGCGTCAACGCGGCCGCCCGGATGCCGACCGTCAGTGTCAGCGCCAACCTCACCCGGGCGCAGAGCCAGAACTCCTCCGCCCAGACATCCAGCCCGACCATGCTCAGCACCTCGGCTTCCGCTGGGCCGAGCTTGAGTTGGGAACTCGATCTCTTCGGCCGGGTGCGTAATTCGGTGGAAGCCGCTCAGAGCCGACTCGACGCCCGCACGGCGGATGCTGCCGCGACCCGCCTGTCCTTGGCGGCCGACGTGGCGAACGGTGTGCTGTCCCTGCGTGCCTGCGAGAACTCCCGGCGTGTGTTCGTCGAGGACATCGCCTCCCGGGAAAAGACCCTGGCCCTGACCCGCCTGCGCCTGAAGACCGGCTTTGCCGCACCGGTCGACGAGGCTCGGGCCCTGTCCGGGATTGCCTCGTCCCGCACCAGCCTGGCCTCCCAGGAGGAGCAGTGCACTCGCCAGGTGAACGCGTTGGTCGCCTTGAGCGGCCGGGATGCGAGCAGTGTGCGGCAGTTGGTGGGGGCGGCGGGCCCGACCCCCAGCGCCGAACCGGTGCACATGCCCCAGGCTCCCGGTGCCGCGCCTGAACTGCCCGCTACTGTACTGGCTCACCATCCCGACGTGGTTTCCGCCGACCGGGAAGCGGCGGCGGCTTGGGCCGACATCGCCGTCGCCCGGGCCAACCGCCTGCCGCGCCTGGACCTGGCCGCCGCCTTGACCGGGCAATGGATCCGCGCCGCCGGCTCGACCCTTGATTTCACCACTTGGTCCCTCGGCCCCAGCCTTACCGGAACCCTGTTCGACGGTGGGGCGGGGGCGGCTAACGTAAGTGCGGCAGAGGCCCGTTACCGGCTCGCCGTGGCAAGCCTGCAAGGGACGCTGCGCAGCACCGTCCAGGAAGTGGAAAACGCCCTGGCGGCCCAGGCTTCGGCCAAGGCCCGCGTCGTTTCCGCCGGCGAGGACGTCACTGCCGCGCGCACCACGTTCGAGGCGTCCGAATCCCAGTGGAGGGCTGGCTCCATCAGCCTGTTCGAACTCGAAGACAGTCGCCGCCAGTTCGCCTCGGCCCAGGATGCCGAGATTTCCGCCCGCCGCGACCAGGCCCAGGCCTGGATCACCTTGGTGGAAGCCACCGGCGGCGCCATCACCCTGACTCCGGAGTCCTCCCATGAATAACGCCAAGGGTATGCGCAGCCGCAAATCCCTGCTCGCCATCGCCTTGTCCGCCACCCTGATGGCGGGTGGCAGCCTGTTTCTCGCCACCCGTTCCGTTGCCACCCCGGCACCGAGCCAGCCGGCCGCGGCCCTGACGGTCACCGTTGCCACGGCCGCCCAGACCGAATGGCCGGCGCTCCTCGAGGCCAGTGGCGCCGTCGCGCCCTGGCAGGAGGCGGTGATCGGCGCCCAGGTATCGGGTCTGCGCCTGGACGAAATTCGCGTCAACGTGGGCGACCGGGTCAAGTGGGGAGAGGTGCTGGCGGTTTTCGATGCCGACCTGCTGCGGGCCGACGAGGCGCGCCTCAAGGCCTCCTGGCAGCAGGCCGAGGCCAACCGCCAGCGGGCCCTCCAGCTCAAGGGCACGGGTGGCATCAGCGAGCAGGAGGTGCTCCAGTACGTGACCGAGGCCGACGTGGCCAAGGCCCAGTTGCAGAGCACTCAACTGCAACTTCGCTACGCCACGGTGACGGCCCCCGACGACGGCGTCATCAGTGCCCGCAGCGCCACCGTGGGCGCCGTATCCAGTACTGGCCAGGAGCTGTTCCGCATGATCCGGCAGAGCCGCCTGGAATGGCGCGGCGAGCTGACGTCCGTGCAACTGGCCCAGATCCAGCCCGGCCAGCACATCGGCCTCACCCTGCCCGACGGTGCCACGGCCACCGCCACGGTGCGCCAGACGGCGCCCGCGCTCGATAGCCAGACCCGCCTCGGCATCGTCTATGCCGACATCGAGCCCGGCAGCACGGCACGCGCCGGCATGTATGCCAAGGGTAACGTGGTGCTCGACGAAAGTGCGGCCGTCACGGTACCCGCCATCAGCGTGGTGATCCGCGACGGGCGCAGCTACGTGCCCAGATTGGCGGATGGCAACCGGATCAGCCTGGAGGCGGTGACCGTGGGGCGTCGCCAGGGCGACGCCGTGGAGATCGTCTCCGGCGTCAAGGTCGGCGACAAGGTGGTGGCGCAGGGGGCGGGCTTCCTCAACGACGGCGATCTGGTGCGCGTGGTTTCCGGCCCCGAACTCGCCGCCCGGTCCAGCGAGGAGTAAGCCATGAATTTCGCTACCTGGTCGATCCGCAATCCGATACCCGCCATTCTGCTGTTCATCCTGCTCGCCCTGGCCGGCATCCTGGGCTTCCGTGCCCTGCCCGTGGCCAACCTGCCGGACCTGGACCTGCCCACCGTCACCATCTCTCTGACCCAGCCCGGCGCTGCCCCGGCGCAGTTGGAGACCGAGGTGGCGCGCAAGGTGGAAGATTCTCTGTCGACCCTGTCCGGCCTCAAGCACCTCAGCACTTCTATCGTCGATGGGCAGGTGACGATCAATGCCGAATTCATCCTCGAGAAGAAGCTCTCGGACGCCCTGATCGAAGCCAAGGACGCGGTGGACAAGGTACGCTCCGACCTGCCCACCGATCTGGAGCAGCCTTCCATCAGCGCGGTCCGCGCCAGCGGTGAGGCTACTCTGTTGTACGCGGTGGCTTCATCCAAGATGGACGAGGAGGCCCTGTCCTGGTTTGTGGACGACACCGTGAACAAGACCGTGCTGGGCGTGCCGGGCATCGGCAAGTTCGAGCGGATCGGTGGCGTCCAGCGCCAGGTGAGGGTGGAGGTCGATCCGGTGCGCCTGGCGGCGATGGGCGCCACCGCCGCCGATGTATCGCGGGCGCTGAAGAGCGTGGAGCAGGAATCCTCCGGCGGACGCGGCCAGGTGGGTGGCGTCGAGCAGGCGGTGCGCACTATCGCCACCGTGCGCCAGGCCGGGGAACTTGACCGCCTGCCGGTGGTGCTCGCCGACGGCAGGCGCATCGATCTGGACCAGGTGGCCACGGTGAAAGACACCCATGCCGAGCGCACCCAGATCGCCACGCTCGACGGTAAGCCGGTCGTGGGTTTCCGGATCTTCCGCGCCAAGGGCTTCGATGAGACCCGTGTCGCCGCCGGCGTGGCCGAAGCGCTCGGCAGGCTCCAGGCCGCCGATCCGAGCCTCAGCTTCACCAAGGTGTCCGGCACGGTGGATTACACCCAGGAGCAGTTCGAAGGCTCCATGCACATGCTCTACGAGGGCGCCCTGCTGGCGGTGCTGGTGGTTTGGTGGTTCCTGCGCGACTGGCGTGCCACCCTGATCTCCGCCTCGGCCCTGCCGCTGTCGATCCTGCCGACCTTCGCGGTCATGAGTTGGCTCGGCTATTCCCTGAATACCCTGACCCTGCTCGCCATGGCCGTGATCGTGGGCATCCTGGTGGACGATGCCATCGTCGAGATCGAGAACATCGAGCGCCACAGCCGCATGGGCAAGTCCAACAAGCAGGCGGCTGCCGATGCGGTGACCGAGATCGCCTTGGCGGTCATGGCCACGACCATGACCCTGGTGGTGGTGTTCCTGCCGACGGCCATGATGAGCGGTGTCTCCGGTCTGTTCTTCAAGCAATTCGGCTGGACCGCAGTGGTGGCGGTGCTCTGCTCCCTGCTCGTGGCGCGGGTGCTGACGCCGATGATGGCCGCCTACCTGCTCAAGCCCCACAGCGACCATGTGGATACCAAAGACGGCATGCTGATGACCTGCTACCTGGGCTGGGTGCGCTGGTGCCTCACCCATCGCCGCATCACGCTCATCGGCGCGGTCCTCGTCTTCATGGCTTCCGTGGCGCTGGTGCCGCTGCTCGAGACCGGCCTGATGCCGCCCTCGGACAAGGGCTACAGCAACATCAATGTGGAGCTGCCGCCGGGCAGCAGCCTGGCGATGACCCAGGCGACGGCGGATGCGGCGCGCCACGCGATTGCCGACATCGAAGGGATCGAACACGTGATGACCACGGTAGGTGCCTCCCAGGCGGCGGGCGCCGGCCAGACCCAGGCCGGCGAGGTGCGCCGGGCCACGATGACGCTGGTGCTGGCACCACGTGGGTCGCGGCAGGATCAGACCACCATCGAGAACCAGGTACGCCGGGCCTTGCTCGGCGTGCCCGGCGCCCGTTTCTCCCTGGGTACCGGCGGCGTGGGCGAAAAGATGTCCCTGATCCTCGCCAGCGACGACCCGGCTGCCCTGAAAGCCACCGCCCAGGCCCTGGAACGGCAATTGCGCGACGTGCCTGGCCTGGCCAACATCACCTCCACCGCCAGTCTGGAACGTCCCGAGATCGTGGTGCGTCCCGATGCCGCGCGGGCGGCGGAGCAGGGTGTTTCCACCTCGACCATCGGCGAGACGGTGCGTATCGCCACCAACGGCGATTTCGATGCCCAGATGGCCAAGCTCAACCTGGACAACCGCCAGGTGGCGATCCAGGTGCGCTTCCCCGAGGCGACCCGGCAGGACCTGGAGACCGTCTCCAACCTGCGGGTTCCCGGCCGCAACGGGTTGATACCCCTGTCGAGCGTGGCCCGTGTGGCGGTGGAAAGCGGCCCGTCGCAGATCGACCGCTATGACCGGCGTCGCTACGTCACCGTCGCCGCTGACCTGGGCGGCATGCCGCTGGGCCAGGCGCTGGAGACGGCCAAGGCCTTGCCGGCGATCCAGGCCATGCCTTCCAGCGTCAAGCTGATCGAAACTGGCGACGTGGAAATCATGGCGGAGCTCATGGGCGGCTTCGGCATGGCCATCGTCATCGGGTTGTTTTGCGTGTATTGCGTACTGGTGTTGCTGTTCCACGACTTCTTCCAGCCCCTGACCATCCTCTCGGCTATTCCCCTGTCCGTGGGCGGCGCCTTCGTCGCGCTGCTGGTGAGCCGGGGCATGCTGAGCCTGCCGTCCATGATCGGGCTGGTCATGCTGATGGGCATCGTCACCAAGAACTCCATTCTGCTGGTGGAATACGCGGTGATGGGCATCCGCGAGCGCGGCCTGTCCATGCGCGAGGCGCTGGTCGATGCCTGCCACAAGCGCGCCCGGCCCATCATCATGACCACCGTCGCCATGGTGGCGGGCATGATGCCCATCGCCCTGGGCCTGGGCGCCGACGCGAGCTTCCGCCAGCCCATGGCCATCGCGGTGATCGGCGGCCTGATCACCTCCACTGCCCTGAGCCTGCTGGTGGTGCCGGTGGCCTTCACCTACGTGGACGGCCTGGAGCGCCGGCTGAGCCGCCTGTTCCGCCGCAAGCCCGCGCAGGCTCTGGTCGCGACGCCGCATGTCATGGAAAAAAAGCATATGGTCGAAGCCTGAAGGGACGGGATGCCCCGGCAAGGGGCATTTCTTGCGGGCGGTAGCGCGTCCCGCTAACTGCCTGGGCTGCTTGTCGTAGGACGTCAGTCGTCGGTTCGCGTTGTTTGCTCCTGGCAGATGGCTAGTCGGGATGGCAACGGCCTGATGAAGCTGGTGGTCACAAGCACTTTCGCTGCGCTAACCCGAAGTGGGAACGACGAGCCCGGTCTTGACGTTGCTCATCGAGACCAGAGTCTTGAAGCGTTTGACGTTGTTGTTCTCGAAGAATAGCGACCGGGTCAGCTCGGTGTATTGCTCCATGTTCTTCACCAGTATGATCAGCACGAAGTCGCATTCTCCGGCGACGTAATAGCACTGTTGCACCTCGGGGCAGGCCAGGAAGGTGCGCTTCATGCTGTCCAGCAAGTCCAGCCGTTCGCTTTCCACCTCCACCTGCGCGATGACCGTGAGCGTATAGCCCAGCCGGGCCGGGTTCACGATCGCCACGTTTTTCTGGATGACGCCATCCGCACTCATTTTCTTCAGGCGGCGATTCACCGCGGCGGACGAGAGATTCACCTGGGCGCCAAGGTCCAGTTGTGAGGTCGTTGCATCCCGCTGGACGGCTTCCAGCAGCGCCAGGTCGAACTGATCGAGATTCATAGGGTGGTGCCCTTAATGCAAATGCGGAGATCGCCTGTAAAACGTAATAAAAATTCACCTTTGGCTCGTAAATCAAGAAATGAGTGCCTGCCAAGTGAATAGTATTGATTCTCCGATAGCAGTCCCCATCGGCTCTACGCCGGAGAGTCCTATGAACAACCGTTCTGAGCCGCGTCTGAATGGCTCGATTCTGCTTCAGCAAATCCGAGCCCTTGGCGAGATTGGCGCCGACCATGTCCATGGCGGCCGCACGCGCATTGCGCTGACTGATGCGGAGAAGGCGGGGCGCGATCAGGTAGTCGCGTGGATGAAGGAGGTTGATCTAGACGTACGCATCGACCGCATCGGCAACATCTTCGGCACGCTGCGTTCTGCTTCCGATCAAGGTGACCAGGCGCCTTTGATGATGGGCTCGCACATCGACACGGTCACCAACGCCGGCGCCCTAGATGGCTGTTATGGGGTGCTGGCAGGATTGGCGGTAGCCCGGGCATTCCGCGAGGCGGGTGTGTTGCCGTCGCGCTCCATCACTATTGCTGCCTTCACCAATGAAGAGGGGGTGCGTTACCAGCCGGACATGATGGGCTCGCTGGTATATGCCGGCGGCATGGACGTCGAAGAGGCGCTGGCCACTGTCGGAACCGATGGCTCACGTCTGAGCGAGGAGCTGCAGCGCATCGGCTATGCCGGCGATCTGGAGCCGGGAGCGATCATTCCCCATGAGTATCTGGAACTGCATATTGAGCAGGGACCGATCCTGGAAGCGGAGAACGCCCTTATCGGCGTGGTCGAGAATCTTCAAGGCATCTCCTGGCAACAGGTCGTCGTGCAGGGCAACGCCAACCACGCGGGAACCACCCCGACCCGTTTGCGGCATGATGCCGGTTATATAGCCGGTGCGGTGGTCGCCGAGTTGCGCGCTATCGCCAGGGGGGCGGGCGGAACCACCCTGGCGACAGTCGGCTGCATGCGCTTCGAGCCCAACGTCATCAATGTGATCCCGCGCAGGGCGACTTTCACCGTGGACCTGCGCGATCCCGCCGAGGAACGGCTGGTTGCCGCCGAGAAGCGTCTGGCAACCTTCCTGGCGGCAATCGCGCAGGAGGAGGGCGTTCAGATCAGCACCGAGCAACTGGTGCGCTTTCAGCCGGTGACTTTCGATGCAGGCCTGGCCGATGAGATCGAAGCTTCGGCCAGACGCCTCGGTTTCAGCCACAGGCGCATGACCTCCGGTGCCGGGCATGACGCCCAGATGATCGCGCGCATTGCTCCGTCCGCGATGATCTTCGTGCCCAGCCGCGGCGGCATCAGCCATAACCCTCGCGAGCACACGGACGACGAGCAACTGCTCAACGGCGTCGAGGTGCTGCTGGATGTGGTCCTGCGCCGCCTGAGCCGTGCCTGACTCATTCACGAATCCCCGAAGCCGCTCGCAACCGTGGGGCGGTATTGGTTTCGCCTTGCCTATCGAAGGAGCCTACATGCTGATCGCCAACCCCAACGCAGCCCGCGCGAGCTACCCCGAAGCGCTGCAAAACATCATGAGCATCCGCAAGGCCGATGAAAGCCGCGTCTGGCTGGCCGGCTGGTCGCGCCTGAACAGCGGCGGTACGCCGCTCTACTCGCTGCCCGGCATGGCCGCGGAGCTGGGTGTGGCGGACATCCTGGTCAAGGACGAATCGGAGCGTTCGGTACTGGGCAGCTTCAAGGCGCTTGGCGCGCCGATTGCCCTGGTACGCCTGATCCAGCGCCAGTTCCCCGCACAGCGCTTCGAGGCGCGTGGATTGCTGGCGGGCGAGTACCGCAGCGTGCTGGCCGGCTTCACCGTGATCAGCGCCACTGACGGCAACCATGGCCGCGCCCTGGCCGCCGCTGCGCAGAGTGTCGGCTGCCGTTGTGTGATCGTGCTGCACGCCAACGTCAGCATCGAGCGAGAGGAGGCGATTGCCGCATACGGTGCCGAGATCGTGCGCATCAGCGGCAATTACGACCAGTCGGTGGAAGAGGCGGCGGCGCTCGCCACGAAGAACGGCTGGCTGGTCGTCTCCGACACTTCCTATGACGGCTACGAGGAGATTCCTCGCGACGTGATGCAGGGTTACGGCGTCATCGCTGCCGAGATCGTCGAAGCGCTGGCCCTGCGCCAAATCAGCAGTCGTACCCTCACCCATTTCTTTCTGCAGGGCGGCGTCGGTGGCCTGGCGGCAGGTATCGCCGGCTATCTCTGGGAATTGTTTGGCGCCGAGCGCCCGACCTTCATCGTGGTCGAGCCCGTGCAGGCGGATTGCCTGTTCCAGAGCGCCATCGCCGGCCGGGCGAGCAAGGCGACGGGTTCGGTGGATTCAGTGATGGCGGGCCTGGCCTGCGGGGAAACCTCGCCCCTGGCGTGGAGGTTTCTCCAATCTTGCATCGACTTCTTCATGACCATCGAAGATGACGAGGCAGTCACCGCCATGCGCCGCCTTGCGGCCGGCAGCGCCAGCGACATTCCGCTGGTCGCCGGCGAATCGGGCGTGGCTGGGCTCGCCGGGCTGATCGGGCTGGTCAACGATCCTCGACTGGCCGAGCAGGTGGGGCTGAACGGTGAATCCCGTGTTCTGCTGATCAACACCGAAGGCGCCACCGCGCCGGGCGTCTACCGGGAACTGGTCTCCGAGTCGGCCCAGTCGGTGCTTGTTCGGCAGAGAGCGTGGCTGCAGGGGAGGTGTGCCAAATAGTCATCTGCCGCGTAACACTCAAAACCAGGCACTACCTTAGCGCCGACTGTTCGACGGAGGCATCTGCGCTCGCTGCCCGCAGGCCAACGAGATTCGGCATGCGGTTGCGGATCAGCTCGGCGAACAGGCGCAGCTTGGCGGGGTAGCTGCGTGCGTGAGGGTAGATCAGGTAGACCGGCAGGGGCGCTGCCTGCCATTGCGGTATCAATTGGATCAAGCGGCCCTCCTCGATATCGCGAGCGACTATCCAGGCTGAGCTGATGCACGCGCCGAGCCCTGCGAGCGTGGCGCTGCGCAGGGCGTAGAGGCTGTCTGTGCTCATGCGGGGCTGGATTGCAAAGCGATGGGAGCGGCCATCCCTCAAGCAGGTCAGCACGACCTCGTCGGTGTAGTAGGTGCGTAGCGCCAGCCAGGGCAAGCGCTGGAGCTGTTCGGTCGAAGCGGGTAGCGGCTCGCTGCCCAGTAGCTCCGGCGCCGCAACCACGATCCGGGGCACTTCGCCAAGGCGGATGGCAACCACCGAAGGGTCTTCGATAACCCCTACCTGAATCGCGCAATCGATCCCTTCGGCGGTGAAGTCGGGCCGGCGATCATGCAGCGTCCATTCCACGCTCACGTTTGGATACCGGCGCAGGTACTCCCCTAACGGGGCGATCAACTGGTCCTGCCCGAAGGCGTGCGGTACCTGCACGCGGAGCGTGCCGCGAGGGTCTTCGCGAGCGCCGATCAGCTCGTCCTCCATCTCCATCCAGCTTTCCAGCACCTGTCTGGCATAGGAGTAGCAGCGCTCGCCATCGCCGGTTAGCTGCATGCCGTGGGTCGTCCGGTTGAGCAGTTGCAGGCCGAGCGAGCGCTCCAGCGCTTGCAGGCGGCGGCTGACGGTGGGTTGTGTGGTGTTCAGTTGCGCGGCCGCCGCC
Organism: Pseudomonas sp. PIC25; assembly: GCF_002286785.1. GTDB lineage: Bacteria > Pseudomonadota > Gammaproteobacteria > Pseudomonadales > Pseudomonadaceae > Pseudomonas_M. Next base: position 16,373 of record NZ_MUJY01000124.1, read on the forward strand.
GACAGGCTGCCGGCATCGACGATGCGGACGAAGGTGCGCAGCAGTTCAATGCGATCGAGGCCGGAAAGAGTGGGTTCTTTCATACGCTGCTTGCATAACAGATTTGCCTTTGAGGCTACTACAGCGTCTTCCAATACGCGATGAGAATGGCTGCCTCGTTCAGATCAGATGGAATCCCCGCCATGACCACCTCAGCACATTTGTCCCCCGCGCTTGAGCGGAGCGCATCCGCACTCTCGCGAGGGCTCATTTTTCTTTTAGCTACGGGCGCTGGCCTCAGCGTTGCGACGCTCTATTACAGCCAGCCGATGCTGGGTGTGCTTGGCGCCGATATCCAGGCGAGCGAGCGTGCGGTAGGAATGGTTCCGATGCTGACGCAGCTTGGCTATGCCCTGGGTATCCTGCTGCTGGCTCCGTTGGGAGACCGCTACGACCGGCGTCAGATCATTCTGGCGAAGGCTTGCATGCTCATGCTGGCCTTGTTGCTTAGCAGCATCGCCCCGGGGGTGGGTGCCTTGCTCGTCGCCAGCCTCGCGATCGGCCTCGCCGCCACGATGGCCCAGGACATCGTTCCGGCTGCCGCGACCATGGCGGTGGAGACGCAACGCGGTACGGTCGTTGGAACGGTGATGACGGGCCTGCTGCTGGGGATTCTGCTGTCGCGGGTCATGAGCGGTTTGATTGCCGATCAGTTCGGCTGGCGCGCGGTATACGGGGTGGCGGCTGTCTCCATTGCGCTGTTCGGCATCGGTGCCTGGCGCGGTTTGCCGCGTTTCGCACCCACGACGTCGCTGGGCTATGGCGCGCTGCTCGGGTCGATGCTGAAGCTCTGGTCACGGCATCCGGCCCTGCGCCGCGCAGCGGTATCCCAGGGCTTGTTGTCCATGGCATTCAGTGCGTTCTGGTCGACGCTGGCGGTGATGCTGCATGCCCAGTTCGGCTTGGGGAGTGCCGCGGCCGGCGCGTTCGGGCTGGCAGGCGCCGCGGGTGCCCTGGCGGCTCCGTTAGCGGGCCGGCTCGCCGATCGCAGCGGCCCCGAGCGTGTGACCCGCCTCGGCGCGGCATTGGCGGTGGCCTCGTTCGCCGTCTTGGGCCTGGCTGACGCTGTTCCCCTTGAGGCTCAGCTGGGCCTGATCGTGGTGGCCGCCATCGGCTTCGACTTCGCCGTCCAGGCGACGTTGGTCGCGCACCAAACCATCGTATACGGCATCGATCCGCCCGCTCGCAGTCGCTTGAATGCCGTGCTGTTCACCGGCGTATTCATCGGCATGGCAACCGGTGCCGGGCTGGGGAGCATGGCTTTGGCTCAGTGGGGCTGGAGCGGGGTGGTTGTGCTGGCGATCGTTGCATCCTTCGGCGCATTGGTTGTGCGGCTGATGTCGGATTCCAGGAAGTGATGGGCTTCAAGTGACCTGGACGAGGGGCGACGAGCAGTCATGGCGATGGTGGGCAGCCGCTCTGGGAGCGCTGTGGAATGGCGAGGTCCTGAAAATCGCCGAGGCGGATCGGGGTTTCCCCTAGGTGTTTCCCCGGGGGAGGTCTAGGGGGCCGCCCGATTTTCAGGTTGCGGGCTTATCGCTTGAATAGCGATGCCGGGTGAACCATTCGAGCACTGCATATTTAAGTTGCGTAATGATGGCGAATAGCCACATATATGGTGCAGGAAATTTCGGATCGTTGGAGCCTCGCGCGACTCGCTTCATGGATTCGATGTGATTGGAAACGCCTACGCCTTCGGTCGCGGATGATCGTTGAGTCGGCAAGATCCGAAGTCCTGTGCCAACCGGGGTTCGGGTCTGCGGTTGATTGCGTTGTGCCGTAACGCGTCTGGGCGTCCTGGCCAGGCGTAAAGAACCACCCCTTCGAAGACCACTCCATGATTGAGCTGCCGCCCGCCAAGACCGTCCTAGCCCTGATGGTCGCTTTTTCCTTGACGGCCTGTGTACGTTTGAACCCCCAGCCACTCACCGAGCAGACCCTTAGCGAGCAAGGCAGCGCCGACCGTGTCGCGGCCCAGCAGGATGTCGAGCCGATCACGGGGCCGCTGACCCTGGAGCAGGTGATCGCCCGGGCACTCAAGTACAACCTGGATCGTCGCGCCCGCATGCTGGAGGAGACTCTGGCGTTCCAGCAGTTCGATGCGTCCCGCTACGACATGCTGCCGAAGTTGCTGGCGCAGGCGGGCTATACGTCGCGCAACAACGACAAGATCAGCCAGAGCCGCAATTCGGACGACGGCACGCTCTCCGAATCCCGTTTCATCTCCCAGGAGCGGGACCACACGGTCAGCTCCCTGAGCCTGAGCTGGAACATGCTCGACCTCGGCGTCGGCTATTTTGGTTCGCGGCAGCAGGCCGACCGGGCGCTGATCGCTGGCGAGAAGCGGCGCAAGGCGATGCACCTGCTGATGCAGGATGTGCGTACCGCCTTCTGGCGCGCAGTCAGTGCGCAGAAGCTCGAAGCGGAGGTGCGTGCCACCACCCTGGTTGCCGAAGAGGCCCTGGCCGACGCCCATCAGGCGGAGACCGAGCGCCTGCGCAATCCGCTCGATTCCTTGCGCTATCAGCGCCAGGTGCTGGAGAACCTGCGCCTGCTCGAAGCCATCGAGCAGGAGTTGTCCACCGCACAGACGGAGCTCGCCGCGCTGATCAACGCGCCCCTCGGCCAGCCCATCGCCCTGGTCGAGCCTGACTTCGATCTCGATCGCCAGGCCTTGGCGGTGCCGGTTGCGACCATGGAGGAGGTGGCCATGGTGGCCAACGCCGACGTCCGCGAGCAGCACTACAGCGCACGCATCGCGCGCGACGAGACTCGCAAGACGCTGACGCGCCTCTTCCCCAGCCTCAATTTCAGCTACGGGGTCAACTACGACACCGATAGCTACCTGGTGAACCGCCAGTGGAACGAGACCGGCGTCCAGCTCTCGTTCAACCTGTTCAATCTGCTCACCGGCCCTGCCCAGCTCAAACTGGCCGAGGCGGGCGTCGCCCTGGCCGACCAGCGCCGGGTCTCGATGCAGATGGCGGTGATGGCGCAAGTGCACCTGGCGCGGCAGCAGTTGATCAACGCGCAGCATCAATTCCAGCGGGCCGATTCGATCTGGCAGGTGGACCGCCGCATCAGCGAGCACATGAGCAATCGGGAGGCGATCCAGGTGCAGAGCAAGCTGGACCGGGTGGCCAACCAGACCACTGCGATTCTCAGCCTGCTCCGGCGCTACCAGGCCCTGGCCCAGGCGCAGACCGCCGAGGCCCGGTTGCAGGCGACCCTGGGCGTGGAGCCGAAGATCGGTAGCGTCGGCGAGATGTCGCTGGACGACCTGACCCGGACGTTGGCGTCCAGCCGGAACGGTTGGCAACTGCTGGCCGCTCGCGCCCGCAAGGATGCGAGCCTATGAAACGCTTGGCGCTCTGTTTGCTGGCCGCGCTGGGCTCCGGCGCTGTCCAGGCCCAGGTTGTGGATGCCGCTCCGGCCCGTGCCGGCATCGAACGGCAGGAGATTCGTGCCCAACTGCTGCCGCGTCAGTTCACCACCCTGGCGGCGGAGATCGGCGCCAAGGTCAACAAGCTGCCGATTCCCGAAGGCGGTGCGTTCAAGGCCGGCCAGGCGCTGGTCAGCTTCGATTGCAGCGTCCAGCAGGCCATGTTGCAGAAGGCCCGCGCCGAGCTGAATGCCGCGGAAGCCACCGACAAGGCCAACCGGCGCCTAGCCGAGCTGAATTCGGTCGGCCAGTTGGAGGTCGACCTGGGCCGTGCCGGCCGGCAGAAGGCAGTGGCCGAGGTCGGTGCCCAGCAGGCGGTGCTCGCCAAGTGCAGCATCACCGCGCCGTTCGCCGGCCGGGTCGCCGAGCAGAAGGTTCGCGAGCAGCAGTATGTGCAGCCCGGCCAACCGCTGCTGGACATCCTCGACGACAGCGTGCTCGAACTCGAATTCCTGGTGCCCTCGGCCTGGCTCGTCTGGCTGCGCCCGGGGCAGACCTTCGATGTCGAGATCGACGAGACCGGCCAGCGTTATCCTGCGCGCTTCGAGCGCATCGGCGCACGGGTCGATCCGGTCAGCCAATCGGTGAAGGTGGCTGCTGCTATCGACGGACGCTTTCCCGAGCTGATGGCCGGTATGAGCGGCCGTGTGCGGGTCACGCCGCCCACACCCTGACCGAACCCTGAATCGCAGGCTGCGGCCTGCGCCCGAACCCGCTGCGCATCGAGGTCCGAGATGGCCGATCAGCCGAATACCCCCTCCGCATCCACCCGTCTGGTGCGCGGTCGCCCTCGGCCGTTGGCCCTGGAGCAGCGCTTTGTCTTCGATGGGGCGGCTGCAGCCGATGCGGTGGATACCGTGGCCAGCCAACCGGTGGCCGATCCGGCTGCATCCGATGCTGCCGAAAGCCCGGCCGCTGTGGCAGTCGAACATGCCGCGCCGGCCGAGCAGCCGGACCTGTTCAGGCTGGACGGCGACCATCCGGGATTGGCCGAGGCGACGGCGAGCGCAGCCGAGCAGGTCCGCCAGTTCCTGGCCCAGGCCAGCGACGCGCAGCTCTTCGAGCTGTTCAAAGGCGAGCAGAGCACCCCGGGCGAGCAGTGGCGCGCGGAACTTGCGCGGCTGCGCACCTCGATTGCCGACGGATCGCTGGAGATCGGCGTCTCCCTGCTGGACAACGCTCAGATCAAGGGCGCCATGGCGGCCTATGCCGCGGAGGGGCCGGACGGTGCGCCGGTGATCTTCCTCAACCGTGACTGGCTCGCCGTGCTGGATACGCAACAGGTCTCGCGCCTGCTGATCGAGGAATACGGCCATCACCTCGACAATCTGCTGAACCAGGGTGGCGATACCGCCGGCGACGAGGGGCAGCGATTTGCCGCCGAGGTCAGCGGCACCGACACCGGCACGCCCGGTTTCGCCGCGGATAACGACCAGGCTACCCTGCAGTTCGATGGCGAATCGGTCTCCGTGGAGTTCGCCACGCTGACCTTCAGCAACGCCTACGAAGTGAACACGGCGACTACCCCGGCGGGCAAGGAAGCCAACAGCCACGATTTCGTCTTCACCTCGCTCGGCCAGGTCACCGTCAACGATGCGGTCAACAGCCGCTTCTTCAGCGGCAACGACGTCTCGGCCACTGCCGTGACCATCGGTTCCACCACTTACTACGGCTGGATCAGCCGGCCGATCAAGAGCGGCGGTGTGGTGCGCGGCTTCTACTTCTGGACCGATGCGGATTTCACCTCGCTGGCTGTGGCCCAGGCCGACGGCAACCAGGATGGCGACAGTAACGTCACGGACAACCGAGGCTTCCTGCTGGTGGTCGATCAGGCCTGGTTCGATAGCCTCGGCTGGAAGAACCAGGTATCGAACCTGAAGAACCTAGGCTCGTCGTCCGACCGCGTCGATGCGGCGCTCAACGCCCTGGTCGGCCCGGCGGTGGCGCCGGTGGCCGTGGCCGATACCGCCAACGGTACGGCTGGCACGTCCGGCGGCGCAGCGGTCGAGGCCGGTGGCAGCCAGAACGGCACGGCCGGCAGCGCGGCAATCGGCAACGTGCTGAGCAACGACACCTCGGCCGACACCAAGCAGGTGACGGCGGTCGGCACCGGTTCCGCCAGCCAGGCCGTGAGCGCCGCGACCACTTCGGCCAACGGCTCCGTGGTGGTCGGCCTCTACGGCACCCTGACCTTGGGGGCGGACGGCAGCTACCGCTACGTGGTGAACGACGCCAACCCGCAGGTCGAAGCCCTGCGCAGCGCCAGCGACACCCTGGTCGATACCTTCACCTACCGCATGACCGATGCCTCGGGCATGACGTCCACCACCACGCTCAAAGTGACTATCCGCGGTGCCAACGATGCCCCGCTGGCGAGCGACGACTACAGCACTGCGAAGGAGTCCCTGCGCACCGACTCCACCGCCTATAACGGCAGCGATCCGCTGGGGGCCCAGGCCGTGGGCAACGTGCTGACCAACGATGTGGACGTGGATCGGTACGGGGAGACCAAGACTGTCGTCATCATCAGTATCGAAGGTGGTGCCACCGGCAACACCGGTGGCACCACTACCTTCAACACCACCCTCGACAGCAACGACGCCAACTCGATCTCGATCGGCGCCAACGTGTATCGCCTCAATGGCGATGGCACCCGCACGCAACTGTTTTCCAACGGCTCGCCAGTGACGGTGGCGAGCAAGACCGGCAGCGGCAGCACCATCGGCTTCACCTTTTCCGATGCCAGCGCGCTCTCCGGCATCACCCGCTTCAGCGTGATGAAGGGCAACGGCACCTTCGTCGACGGCACCATCAACTCGACCACCGTCAGCAGCTCCACCACGCTGGCCTTGTCCGGCGTGACGGGCAACATCGCGGTCGGCATGACGGTGTATGGCACCGGGCTCGCCACCGCGCCCACGATCGCGAGCATCAACTACGACAGCAACGGCCAGGTCACCTCGGTCGTGCTCAGCGCCGCCGTGGCCTTGAACAACCAGGCGCTGACCTTCGGCAACAGCACGAGTGCCGGTGTCACGCTGGTTGGCCAGTACGGCAGCCTGCTGCTCAATGCCGATGGCGGCTACGTCTACACGCCGACCGCCAACAACCCGGCCCTGAGTGCGGGCCAGTCGGCCGTCGAACGCTTCCAGTACCAGATGCGCGACGCCAGCGGGGTGACCAGCAGCGCCAGCCTCTACATCACGGTGCTCGGTTCCGGGACCAACGACCCGAACGCCGTGGCCGACACGGCGCTCGCCACCGAGCAGGGCGGCACGGCCAACGGTACGCCCGGCGTGAACCCGACCGGCAACCTGCTGAGCAACGACACCACGCCGAGCGGTACCAACCAGATCGTCACGGCACGTGCCTCGAGCAGCAGCGCCAGCACCACCATCGGGACCAATACCGAAATCATCGGGCTCTACGGCAAGCTGACCCTCAGCGCCAACGGCACCTACACCTACGTGGTCGACAACAGCAACTCCACGGTCCAGGCGCTTCGGGACAGCTCCGCCATCCTGACCGACACCTTCGTCTACACCCTCGAGAATGGGCTGACCACCAACGGCGTCAGGCTGCGGGATTCCGCGACCTTCACTGTCACCATTCGCGGCGCGAACGATGCACCGGTAGCGGTCGATACCAGCGCCGCCGCCGTGGAGGCCAGCGGCGTGAGCAACGGCGTGGCCGGCTACAACCCCGGCGGCAATGTGCTGACGCCCGTCACCGATGTCGACGACGCACTCAGCGAACTGCGCGTGACCGCCGTGCGCCTCGGCGGGGTGGAGGGCAGCGGCAGCGCCGGTGTGGTGGGCTCCGCGTTGGCGGGCCTCTACGGCTCGCTGACCCTCGATGCCAGCGGCAACTGGACCTATGTGCTCGATAACAACAATCCCACTGTCCAGGCCCTGAACCCCGGTCAGACACTGATCGAACGCTTCAATTACACCGTGACCGACCGTTCCGGTAGCGGTCTGTCTGACATCGCCGTCCTGACGATCACCATTGGAGGCGCCGCCGACACCGTCGCGGTCAACAGCGTGTTCGTCAACGAGGCTTCGCCCTATGCCGTGTTCACCGTGAGCGGCAGTGCGGGCGTTGCCGTCAGCCTGGCGCTGAGCGATTCGGACGGCCTGCCGGCGAGTGACACCCGGGCCAGCCTGTCGGGTGGCGGCGCGGATATCGGTAGCACGCTGGAATACTTCAACGGAAGCGCCTGGGTGAACTACACCTCCGGCAGCTCGGTGGTCATCCCCAGCGGCGACAAGCTGCTGGTGCGGGTGGCCGTCAACCAGGACAACATTCACGAAGGCAACGAGTCCTTCACGCTGATCGCCACCACCGGCAACGGGGACCGCAGCATCGGGGTGGGCACCATCAACGACGAAGGTGAAGGCGACGTTTTCCTCTCCGGCAATACCACCGGCACACCGGACGCATCCGGCAGCAACGGCTACCCCAGCTTGGACGACGACCGCCCGACCCTCAGCGTGTCCAACGTCTCCGTCACCGAAGGGGATTACGCCGAATTCGTCGTCAGCCTCGACAAGCCGTCCACCACGGCGATCGGCTTCAGCCCGGTTTTGGTCAGCGGCACCGCCAACGTTGCCATCGACACCGGGACGACCGCACAGTTGGAGCGTTTCGACGGCAATGGCTGGGTCGTGGTGAACGGCCCGGTCAGCATCGCTCCTGGCGAATTGTCCGTACGTTTGCGCATCGCCACGGTGGACGACAGCTTCGTCGAGGCGGCCGAGACCTTCAGCCTGAGCACCGGGCCGGTCTCCGGCACCGTGACCAACCTGGCCGGCACCGAAGGCACTGCGACCCTGCAGGACAATGACGTGGCGGCCCCTTCGAACCACGCACCGGTGGCCGTCGACGACAACCTCGGCGCCACCGAGGACACGCCCGCCACCTACAGTGCCGCCCAACTGCTCGGCAACGACGGCGATATCGACGGCGACTCGCTGAGCATCGCCTCGGTCACCAGCGGCACGGGCGGCACCGCCGTGCTCAACCAGGACGGCACGGTGACCTTCACCCCGGCACCGGATTTCAATGGCGTGGCGACCTTCACCTACACGGTCACCGACGGCAACCTGGTGTCGAACACCGCCACCGTGACCATCGTCGTCGCCGCGGTGAACGATCCTGCGGTGATCGGTGGCACCGATACCGGCGCCGTGACCGAAGACCTGAACGTCAACGGTCAGGGCAATCTGACCACCGGTGGTTCGCTAACCATTTCCGACCCGGATAGCGGAGAAGCCAGCTTCCAAGGCAGCGTCACGCCGTCCGCCGGCGCCCTCGGCACCCTGACCATCGCGCCGGATGGCACCTGGGCCTACAGCGTGCCAAACGCCCTGGTGCAATATCTCAAGGCCGGGGAAACCAAGGTCGAGACCTTCACCGTGCAATCGGTGGACGGCACACAGCAAATAGTTACCGTGACCATCCTCGGTGTGAACGATGCGGCAGTGATTGGTGGCAGTGATACCGGTAGCGTCACCGAGGACCTCGATGTCGATGGCCAAGGCGCCCTGACGACCGGCGGTGTACTGACCATTGCCGATACGGATACCGGAGAAGCAAGCTTCCAAGGCAGCGTCACGCCGTCCGCTGGTGCTCTCGGCACCTTGGCCATCGCCGCGGATGGCACCTGGGCCTATAGCGTACCCAACGCGCTGGTGCAGTACCTCAAGGCTGGGGAAACCAAGGTCGAGACCTTCACGGTGACCACGCTGGATGGCACGCAGCACACGGTCACTGTCACCCTCCACGGGGTGAACGATGCGGCGGTGATCGG
>NZ_MUJY01000125.1 GCF_002286785.1 Pseudomonas sp. PIC25
GGCGTGTCGCCGGCCGCGGCGAGGATCAGCTCGGCCGGGTCGTCGCCCAGGTAGATGGCGGCGCGGGACAGGCGGTTGGTGATCGCCGGGCGCTGCGCGTTGGGGATCGGGAAGGCGGTGCGGCGGTTCTCGTGGTCGATCCAGACGAGGCTGTCATCTTCCTGCACCAGACGGTGCGACAGGCTGTGGCTCCAGCCGTAGCCCAGGCCGCTGTCGATTTCCGCGGCGCTGGTGCGATAGAGGCGCGTCCAGGGAAAGGGCAGCAGGCCGTCCAGTTCGCCGTCGGTGAGGGTGAGCAGTTCCTCGCCGGTGACCATGGAGACCGGGCAGTTGTTGGTGCAGGTGTTCTTGGCCGTGTCGGCGGGTTTGCCGTTAGGTGTTGTGGCTGTCCGGGAGGCGTCGGGGCGTGTGCTGGCCTCGCTGAGCGTGGTATTGCGGCGACCGTCCCACTGCAACCGCAGGACGCCACGCTGCTGTGCGGCGGTGAGGCCGCGAGCCGCGACCTGCTTGTACTTGTCCACGTAGGCCATGAAGCCTTTGAGGATGTTGAAGATCGCTTCGACGAAGCCCTGTACGGCCTTGACGATTTTCTCGCCGTATTTCTTCAGGCGCATGCCCAGGTAGACGAGGCCGGAACCGCCCACGGCGATGCTCAGCACCAGCGCCAGGAGGATGTCGATGAGGATGGAAACGAGGACGCGGGAAATTTCCTTGGCGGCGGTTCCGGCGATCTGGCTGGGCGGCAATGCGGAGAGCCAGAGGGAGGCGGTGCGCAGGAGCAGGAACAGGGCGGCTTCGTCGCTGGCCAGGAGCATGGCCTTTTCCATCATCTCCGGCGCCTGTTTGGCGAGGTCGGCCAGCTTCTGCGCGCTCTCGCCCAGGCGGGCGACATGCTTCATCGGGTCTTGGAGAATGTCGAGGAACAGCATGATGCCGTCCCAGACGTCCTTCACGGCCAGCCAGCTGCCTTCGAGAATACCGTTGCCGGCCGCGGCGAGCGACGAGGAGGCGCTTTGTACCGACCATTGCGGCTTGAATTCGGCCCACTGGCCGCGCAGCCAGGTTTCCAGTTCGCGGCTCAGGCCGTCGTAGGAAGAAAACAGAGCGTCCACTTGCCCTGAAGTGACCGCGCTCTGCACGCGGACCCGGTACAGCTCGCCGGCTTTGCCCTGGTGGCGGGCCTTGCCTTGGGCATCGAGGGTGAGGGTGGTCGATGCGCCGCCCTTGATCGGAATGACTTCGACCTGGAGGTTGCCCACCGGGATGTCGTAGACCGATTCGAACTTGCTTTCGATCTCCAGGATGCCGTTGGCCGGACAACGCGCCACGCTGGACATGAAGTCGCCGTCACTCGACGCGACCGTCGTGCTGGTGTTGCCGACCTTGAGCACGCGCTCCATGCCCAGCAGCGAGGGCATATCGGTGGCGTGGCTGCCCTTGTCGGCGATTTGCGCGTACCAGGTCTTGGTCTGTTCGCGGTAGAGCGTCAGGCTGTCCTTGAACGTGCTCAGTTGTTCTTCGATGTAGGCGATCTGGTCCATCAGCCTTGTTGCTCCTGAATGAGGTAATCGAGCAGGTCGTTCTGCAGGGAAGACGAGGTGCCGTGACGGCGGACGAAGTGATCCACTTTCAATCGCAGGTTCTGCTCCGGCCAGGCGAGGTAAAGGTCAGGGGTCTCTTCCTGCAGCCACTGCATGAGGTTATCCACCAGGGGGGCGGGGTTTTCTGCTCTGAGTTGGGCGAGCAGGTCCGGTGGTACGTCCCACCAGGGGTAGGGCTGGCTGGTGCCGAGGACGGGTAGCTCGACGGTCAGGTCGCTGCCGTTGATCCAGTAGCGCTCGAACACCGGCAGCAGGTCGCCCGCCGCCTCGCCGAGGTGGGTGAGGATCGGCGCCAGA
>NZ_MUJY01000126.1 GCF_002286785.1 Pseudomonas sp. PIC25
CAGCTCCTGAACTCTGTTGCACGCATGACAGACCTCCAGAAAGGGGACGCCGTACAGTAAGTTTAGGAGCTAGCAACACTTAACGCAGACATAGCCAATAAATTCGCCCACTGGGGCACTCAGAGCAATGCGCGCAGTACCCGGGCAAACGCCCGGGCGGTTTCTTCCTCGGCGGCATGTCGACCGTCCCGCACCATCCAGCGGCCATGCACCATCACATCGCGTACCTGACGATCGCCGCCGGCGAACAGCCAGCGATTGAGCAGGGCGTCGCCCTCGGCGGTAGCCAGGTAGGGATCGCTGCCGTCCAGCACCAGCAGGTCGGCGCGGCGTCCGGGGGCGAGGGCACCGACGTTCTGCCCGAGGGCCAGGGTGCCGCCGGCCAGGGCGGCGTCATACAGGGTGCGGCCGACGTTGGGCTGGTCGGCGCGAAACAGGCGGTTGCGCCGCTGGTCGCGCAGGCGCTGGCCGTACTCCAGCCAGCGCAACTCCTCCACCACGCTGACCGAGACATGGCTGTCCGAGCCGATGCCCAGGCGGCCGTTTCGGGCCAGGTAGTCCACTGCCGGGAACAGGCCGTCGCCGAGGTTGGCCTCGGTGGTCGGGCAGAGACCGGCCACCACGCCACTGCGGGCCATGGCGGCAACCTCCTCATCCTCGACATGGGTGGCATGTACCAGGCACCAGCGCTCGTCCACCGGTACGTTCTCATAGAGCCATTGCACCGGGCGCAGGCCGCTCCAGGCCAGGCAATCGTCGACTTCCTTGCGCTGCTCGGCAATGTGGATGTGGATGGGCCGCTGCCCGTCGTCCGCCGCCAGCACTGCTTCGATCTGCTCCGGCGTGACGGCGCGCAGGGAGTGGAAGCACAGGCCCAGGCATTGTGTCGGTTCGTTCCGCAGGGCGGCGTCCAGGCGTTGCAGCAGGGCCAGATAGCTGTCGGTGCCGTGGATGAAGCGGCGCTGCCCGACATTGGGCGCCTGGCCTCCGAAGCCGGAATGGCTGTAGAGCACCGGCAGCAGGGTCAGGCCGATACCGGCATCGCGGGCTGCATGGCCGATACGCAGGGCCAGCTCGGCCGGGTCGGCATAGGGCCGGCCGTCGCTGTCATGGTGCACGTAATGGAATTCGGCGACGCCGGTGTAACCCGTCTTGAGCATCTCGATGTAGAGCTGGCGGGCGATGACTTCGAGTTGCTCCGGGGTGATTTTGCCGACCATCCGGTACATCAGCTCGCGCCAGGTCCAGAAGCTGTCCTGCGGATTGCCGGCCACTTCGGCGAGACCAGCCATGGCGCGCTGGAAGGCGTGGGAGTGCAGGTTGGGCATGCCGGGCAACGCGGGGCCGTTCAGGCGCTCGGCGCCGTCCGCGGAGGCGTCGGGCGCCACGCGGGTGATGAGGCCATCGGCAGCGATCTCGATGCGGACGTTCCGAGCCCAGCCCTCGGGCAGCAGTGCGCGTTCGGCGAAGAGAGAGGGCATGGCAATGGGCCTCGCAATCGGTATTTAACTTGTATATACATATACAGACGTATCGGAGCGCCGTAAACTGCGGCTTGTCCGGGGCTGGATAATCCGGTACATGCCGGTATGCCCAAGAATAGGAGAATCCCTTGAACGCCACGTCTTCCGAGCCGACTCCGCTGGCCGCGCAACTTGGCGACCAGCCCGCGCCGATCTACGCCCGGGTCAAGCAGATGATCGTTGCGCAGATCCAGTCCGGCGCCTGGCCGCCGCATCACCGCGTGCCGTCCGAGTCGGAACTGGTCAGCCAACTGGGCTTCAGCCGCATGACCATCAACCGCGCCCTGCGCGAGCTGACCGCCGAAGGGCTGCTGGTGCGCATGCAGGGAGTCGGCACTTTCGTCGCCGAACCCAAGGGGCAGGCGGCACTGTTCGAGGTGCACAACATCGCCGACGAGATAGCCGCCCGCGGCCATCGCCACCGTTGCGAGGTGATCCGCCTCGGCGAAGAACTGGCCGGGCCGGAGCGTGCCGTGGCGCTGGACATCCGCGAAGGGCAGCGGGTATTCCATTCGCTGATCGTGCACTACGAGAACGACGTGCCGGTGCAAGTCGAAGACCGCTACGTGAACGCCGAACTGGCGCCGGACTACCTCAAGCAGGATTTCTCCAGCCTCACGCCTTATGCCTACTTGTCCCAGGTGGCGCCGCTCACCGAGGGCGAGCATGTGGTCGAGGCGATTCTCGCCGATGCCGAGGAATGCCGCTTGCTGCGCATCGAGCGCCATGAGCCCTGCCTGTTGATTCGCCGCCGTACCTGGTCGGGCCGCCGCGCGGTGACCAGCGCCCGGCTGGTCTATCCCGGCTCGCGCTATCGCCTGGAGGGGCGTTTCAACTCATGACAGCGATCCGCCACCTGCGTGCCGCCGACTACCCGCATATGCCCTGGAAAAATGGCACCGGCAGTACCCTGGAGATCGCCCGCAACGTCGGCGACGGCCTGGACGGCTTCGGCTGGCGGCTGTCCATTGCCGATGTCGGCGAGTCCGGCGCGTTTTCCTGCTTCGCCGGCTACCAGCGGATCATCAGCGTGATCGAAGGCGCCGGCATGTGCCTGACCGTCGATGGCCTGCCCTCGCGCGACCTGCGGGCGCTGGATGCCTTCGCTTTCTCCGGCGGTAGTGCGGTGGACTGCCGGCTGCTCGATGGGCCGATCCGTGACTTCAACCTGATCTATTCGCCGGCCCGCTACCACGCCCGCTTGCAGTGGCTGCGGCTGGACGGTGAGGTCCAGGTGTTCGGCTCGGCGCCGCTGTGGCTGGTCTTCGCCCTGGCCGACGGGCTGGCGGTGCGCCTGGAAGGTGAAATAGTGGCGACCCTGGGGCGCCTCGATTGTCTGCAGGTGAATAGCGGGTCCGCCGCCTTGAAAGAACTGCGCCTCGAGGGGCAGGGGGCCTGTGCGCTGATCGAATTACAGCCTTTGGCTTGATTCGGGGCTCACTGTCCGTCCCGTCCGCTTTTTCTCGTCGTCTATCCTTCCTGGCTACGGCTGCGTTTCAGACGAGGAGATCGCCATGACCCCGCTCCGCACCCTCATTTCGCTCGTTGCACTGGCGACGGTGTTGGCCGCGCCTACCGTACGGGCGGAGTGCCCGTATCCCAAGCCGGTGGTCTTCGCCGGGCTGAACTGGGAGAGCGGCATGTTTCTCACCGAGGTGCTGCGCTATGTCCTGGAAGAGGGCTACGACTGCCGCACCGATGCGCTGCCCGGTAACAGTGTGACCATGGAGAACGCGCTGGCGCAGAACGACATCCAGGTGTTCGCCGAGCAATGGGCCGGGCGTAGCCCGGTGTGGCGCGAGGCGGAGGAGGCCGGCAAGGTCTTCGCCGTGGGCGAGCCGGTGAAGGGTGCGAGTGAAGGATGGTGGGTGCCGGAATACGTGGTCAAGGGCGATCCCCAACGCGGCATCGAGCCGCTGGCGCCGGAGTTGAGGAAGGTCAGCGACCTGCCGCGCTACAAGGCTCTGTTCCGCGACCCCGAAGACCCGGGCAAGGGGCGTTTCTACAATTGCCCGACCGGTTGGACCTGCGAAACGGTCAATAGCCAGAAGCTCAAGGCCTATGGCCTGCTCGACAGCTACACCAACTTCCGCACCGGTGCCGGGCCGGCGCTGGATGCGGCCATCGCCTCGGCCTATCGGCGCGGCGAACCGATCCTTTTCTACTACTGGTCGCCGACACCGCTGATGGGGCGCTTCAAGCTGATCCAACTGGAGGAGCCGCCGTTCAGCGAAGAATCCTGGGCCACCCTGTCCGACCCCCGGCATCCCAATCCCATCGGTGGCAGCTCGTTGCCGGCGAAGATCAGCATCGGCGTCTCGCGCGACCTGCACGACCGGGCGCCCGGGTTGGTCGGAATGTTCGAGCAGGTCGCGATTCCGCTGCCCCTGCTCAACCAGGTGCTCGCCGAGATGGGCGAACAGCGGCGCGACGTGGCGGAGATGCGCGCGGCTTTCTTTCGCCAGCAGCGGGCGGTCTGGTCGCACTGGGTACCCGGCGAGGTGGCTGCACGGATCGACGCCAGCCTGAAGTGATGTGCCGGCTGTTACCTCTCGAGTCATTTCGGGGCGTTCTGCCTCATTGCTGAGCATGCCCACGAAGAGCCGGCAGGTACCGGGCGTTTCGTCGGGCGTTCTCTCATTCCCGTCAAACCCGCGCTATTGCTGATTCCAGGGTTCCGGCGCGGCGCCTGCCGTTGCCTGTGGAGACGGATTGGCCTCTTGCTTGCATATTCTTGTATATACAAGCATAGATATGTTCATGCGTTTCCATCGGAAACACTGCCGGGAGGAACAGCGATGCACGACCAGCCGACCACCACCCTGGCTGCCAGCGGCGGCACACGCGCCGTCCTGCGCCTGTTGGGTTTCAGCCTGATCGGGCTGATCATCTTCTTCGTGCCCTTCGACATCGGTGGGCGCAACACCATCCTCCTCGACCACGCCGCTGGCGCGCTGATCGCCCATGCGCGGCCGCTGGTGATCGGCGTTGCCCTGCTGCTGATGGCCTACGGTGCGCTGGCGCCCTGGTTCGACGGCAGTTGGCGGCGGACCGCCGTGAGTCGTGTGTTCAGCGTGCTCAAGGTAATCGGCCTGGCGCTCGGCGCGGTGCACCTCGCCGGCCTTGCGCCCGCGGCGATCCAAGCGCCGGACATGCTGCCCTTCCTGTTCGACAAGCTGGTGCTGAACCTGGCGCTGATCGTGCCGCTGGGTTCGCTGGCCCTGGTGTTCCTGATCGGCTTCGGCCTGCTGGAGCTGGTCGGCGTGCTCATGCAGCCGGTGATGCGGCCGCTCTGGCGCACACCGGGCAAGTCGGCCATCGATGCCGTGGCCTCGTTCGTCGGCAGCTACTCGGTGGGCCTGCTGATTACCGACCGTATGTACCAGCAGGGCCATTACAGCGTGCGCGAGGCGGCGATCATCGCCACCGGCTTCTCCACGGTATCGGCGCCGTTCATGGTCATCGTCGCCAAGACCCTCGGCCTGATGGCGCAGTGGAACCTGTATTTCTGGAGCGCGTTGGTGGTGACCTTCGCCGTTACCGCCGTGAGCGCGCGGATCTATCCGCTGTCGCGGTTGCCCGATGAAGGACGGCCCGACCCGCAGCTGGAGCCGGGTGTCGGCCGGCTGCGCAGCGCCTGGCTGGCCGGCATTACCCAGGCGCGCCAGGCGCCGGCCCTGCATCGCGCATTACTGGAAACCTTCGCCGATGGCCTGCGCATGGCCGCGGCAATCCTGCCGAGCATCCTCGCTGTCGGCCTGCTCGGGCTGCTGGCCGCCAAATACACCCCGCTGTTCGACGCCATCGGCGTGCTGCTCTACCCGGTCACCTGGCTGTTCGGCCTGCCCGAACCCATGGACGTGGCGCGCGCCATCGCCTCCGGGCTGGCCGAGATGTTCCTGCCGGCGATGCTGCTGAAGGACGCCGGCAGCCTGGTCAAGTTCGTGACCGCCATTGTCTCGGTGAGCAGCGTACTGTTCCTCTCCGCCTCGATTCCCTGCGTGCTTGCCACGCGTATTCCGCTGCGCCTGCGCGATCTGCTGCTGGTCTGGCTGCAACGCACGCTGCTCAGCCTGCTGTTCAGCATCCCCATCGCCTACCTGGCCCAGCACCTGGGCTGGCTCTGACCCGAGCCGCCCCTTCGACGAACTGCCTGTGTAAAGGAGCTTTTTTCCATGACCGCCCCGACCCGTTACCGCGACACCGAGATCCGCGCTCCCCGTGGTACCCGGCTGAACGCCAAGAGCTGGCTGACCGAAGCGCCGCTGCGCATGTTGATGAACAACCTCGACCCGGATGTGGCGGAAAACCCCAAGGAATTGGTGGTCTACGGCGGTATCGGCCGTGCCGCGCGTAATTGGGAGTGCTACGACCGCATCGTCGAAACGCTCAAGGAACTGAACGACGACGAGACCCTGCTGGTGCAGTCCGGCAAGCCGGTGGGCGTGTTCCGTACCCACAAGGATGCCCCGCGCGTGCTGATCGCCAACTCCAACCTGGTGCCGCACTGGGCGACCTGGGAGCACTTCAACGAGCTGGACGCCAAGGGCCTGGCCATGTATGGCCAGATGACCGCCGGTAGCTGGATCTACATCGGCAGCCAGGGCATCGTCCAAGGCACCTACGAAACCTTTGTCGAGGCCGGCCGCCAGCACTACGGCGGTAACCTCGCCGGCCGCTGGGTACTCACTGCCGGCCTCGGCGGCATGGGCGGCGCGCAGCCGCTGGCGGCGACCCTGGCCGGCGCCTGCTCGCTGAACATCGAGTGCCAGCAGAGCCGCATCGACTTCCGTCTGCGCACCCGTTACGTCGACGAGCAGGCCAAGGACCTGGACGACGCCCTGGCGCGCATCTCCCGCTACACCGCCGAGGGCAAGGCGATCTCCATCGCCCTTTGCGGCAACGCCGCGGAAGTCCTGCCGGAGCTGGTACGCCGTGGCGTGCGCCCGGACCTGGTCACCGATCAGACCAGCGCCCATGACCCGCTCAACGGTTACCTGCCGATCGGTTGGAGCTGGGAGCAGTACCGCGAGCGGGCCCAGAGCGAGCCGGTCGCCGTGGTTAAGGCGGCCAAGCAGTCCATGGCGGTCCATGTGCGTGCCATGCTCGACTTCCAGAAACAGGGCGTGCCGACCTTCGACTACGGCAACAACATCCGCCAGATGGCCAAGGAAGAGGGCGTGGAGAACGCCTTCGACTTTCCCGGTTTTGTCCCGGCCTACATCCGTCCGCTGTTCTGCCGGGGCGTCGGGCCGTTCCGCTGGGCCGCGTTGTCCGGCGAGGCCGAGGACATCTACAAGACCGACGCCAAGGTCAAGGAACTGATCCCGGACGACGCGCACCTGCACCGCTGGTTGGACATGGCCCGCGAGCGCATCGCCTTCCAGGGCCTGCCGGCGCGCATCTGCTGGGTCGGCCTGGGGCAGCGCGCCAAGCTCGGTCTGGCGTTCAACGAAATGGTCCGTTCCGGCGAGCTGAAGGCGCCGGTGGTGATCGGTCGCGACCACCTCGACTCCGGCTCGGTGGCCAGCCCCAACCGCGAGACCGAGGCCATGCGGGACGGCTCCGACGCTGTCTCCGACTGGCCGCTGCTCAACGCGCTGCTGAACACCGCCAGCGGCGCCACCTGGGTGTCGCTGCACCACGGTGGCGGCGTCGGCATGGGCTTCTCCCAGCATTCCGGCATGGTGATCGTCTGCGACGGCACCGACGAAGCCGCCGCACGCATCGCCCGGGTGCTGACCAACGATCCGGGCACCGGAGTGATGCGCCATGCCGATGCCGGCTACCCGATCGCCATCGACTGCGCCCGCGAGCAGGGATTGAACCTGCCAATGCTCAAGGACTGAGCCGGTTGGCTAGGGTGAAGACAGGGGCATCCCTCCATCGACCCTTGGTGGGTCGGTGATGGATGCCATGTCCGAACCCTGAACGAGACGAGCGCATGTTCCCGGAACGCTTCACTTTTTCCATCGCCGATTGGGTCAATGCCGGCATCGATAGCCTGGTGGCCGACTACGGAGATCTGTTCCGCCAGGTCTCCGCGTCGCTGCTGTGGGTCATCGTTAATTTGGAAAGCCTACTGCGGGCGACTCCCTGGTGGCTGCTCCTGGCCCTGGTCGCGGCCCTGGCCTGGCATGCCACGCGGCGGCTGACCACGGCGCTGGCCATGGCCGGCCTGCTGTTCCTGGTGGGCGCGGTGGGGCTGTGGGACAAGTTGATGCAGACCCTGGCGTTGATGCTGGTGGCCACCGGTCTGGCGGTGCTGCTGGGCATTCCCCTGGGCATCCTGGCGGCCCGCAGCGATCGCCTGCGCGCCGTGCTGATGCCGCTGCTGGACGTCATGCAGACGCTGCCCAGCTTCGTCTACCTGATCCCGGTGCTAATGCTGTTCGGCCTCGGCAAGGTGCCGGCGATCTTCGCCACCGTGGTCTACGCCGCACCGCCGCTGATCCGTCTCACCGACCTGGGTATCCGCCAGGTGGACCGCGAAGTGATGGAGGCGGTCAACGCCTTCGGCGCCAACCGCTGGCAGCAGTTGTTCGGCGTGCAGTTGCCGCTGGCCCTGCCGAGCATTATGGCGGGGATCAACCAGACCACCATGATGGCGCTGTCGATGGTGGTGATCGCCTCGATGATCGGCGCCCGCGGCCTCGGCGAAGAGGTGCTGGTGGGCATCCAGACCCTGGATGTCGGCAGGGGCCTGGAGGCGGGGCTGGCGATCGTCGTCCTCGCCGTGGTCATCGACCGCATCACCCAGGCGTATGGGTGTCCGCGCAGGGAGGCGAGTCGATGAGCGACAAGATCGTCGTGCGCAACGTCTCCAAATTGTTCGGCCCGCGCACCGAGGCGGCCCTGGCGCTGCTCGGCGAGGGCCGGAGTAAGGCCGAAGTGCTCGCCTCCACCGGCTGCGTGGTGGGCGTGCAGGATCTGTCGTTGAGCGTGATGGCTGGGGAGCTGTTCGTGGTCATGGGGTTGTCCGGCTCGGGCAAATCGACCCTGGTGCGCCACCTCAACCGGCTGGTCGATCCCACGCAGGGCGAGGTGCTGGTCAACGGCGAGAACATTCTCGCCTACGACATGCCGCGCCTGCGGGAATATCGGCGGCGTACCGTCAGCATGGTGTTCCAGGGCTTCGGCCTGCTGCCGCACCGCACGGTACTGGACAACGTCGCCTATGGCCTGGAAGTGCGTGGCGAGCCCCGGGCGCAGCGCCACGAGCACGCCGCCCAGTGGGTCGCCACGGTCGGCCTGACCGGCTACGAGAAGGCATACCCGCACCAGTTGTCTGGCGGCATGCGCCAGCGCGTCGGCTTGGCCCGGGCGCTGGCGGCGGACACCGAAATCCTGCTGATGGATGAGGCGTTCGGCGCCCTCGATCCGCTGATCCGTGCGGACATGCAGGACCAGCTGCTGGAGCTGCAACAGCGCCTGCACAAGACCATTGTGTTTATCACCCACGACCTCGACGAAGCCCTGCGCCTGGGCAACCGCATCGCCCTGATGAAGGACGGGCGGCTGGTCCAGGTGGGCACGCCGGGGGACATCCTCGAACGACCGGCGGACGACTATGTCGACCGCTTCGTCCAGCGCCGCCTGACGGCGCGCTAGTACGGAGAAAACCGATGCCTGTTTTCGAACGGCCCTTCCCAGAGAGGGCGCGACCATGAAACGCCTCTGGCTGAACGCCCATGCCGCCACGATGCACGGCGGGCGCTATTCGATCATCGAAGACGCCGCCCTGTTGGTGGAGGGCGGGCGCATCGCCTGGATCGGCCCGCGCCATGAGGCGCCGGTTGGCGCGGACGAGACCGTCGATCTCGGCGGTGCCTGGATCACGCCGGGCCTGATCGACTGCCACACCCACACGGTGTTCGGTGGCGACCGCAGCGGCGAATTCGAAATGCGCTTGCAAGGTGCCAGCTACGCGGAGATCGCCGCGGCCGGAGGTGGCATCGCCAGCACCGTGCGCGCCACCCGCGAAGCCAGTGAAGACGAACTGCTGGCCAGTGCCGAGCGGCGCCTGCGCAACCTGCTGCGCGACGGCGTGACCACGGTGGAGATCAAGTCCGGCTACGGCCTCGACCTGGCCAGCGAGCGCAAGATGCTGCGCGTCGCCCGCCGCCTTGGCGAGCGCCTGCCGCTGACGGTGCGTACCACCTGTCTGGCGGCCCATGCGTTGCCGCCGGAATATGCCGGACGGGCCGACGACTACGTCGAACACATCTGCACCGAGCTGCTGCCGGCCCTGGCCGCCGAGGGGCTGGTGGACGCGGTGGATGCCTTCTGCGAGTACCTGGCGTTCACGCCGGCTCAAGTGGAGCGGGTATTCCAGGCGGCCACCGCGCTGGGCCTGCCGGTCAAGCTGCATGCCGAGCAACTGTCGTCGCTGGGCGGTTCCAGCCTGGCGGCGCGCTACCGGGCGCTGTCCGCCGATCACTTGGAATACATGACCGAGGACGACGTGCGCGCCATGGCCGAGGCCGGCACCGTCGCGGTGCTGCTGCCCGGCGCTTTCTACCTGTTGCGCGAAACCCGCTTGCCGCCCATCGAACTGCTGCGTCGGCACGGCGTGGCCATGGCCATCGCCAGCGACCTCAATCCCGGCACCTCGCCGGCGCTGTCGCTGCGCCTGATGCTGAACATGGCTTGCACCTCGTTCCGCCTGACGCCGGAAGAAGCCCTGACCGGCGTCACCCTGCACGCCGCCCGCGCCCTCGGGTTGGACGCGGAGCTGGGCAGCCTGGAGGTCGGCAAGCGCGCCGATTTCGTCGCCTGGGACATCCAGCGTCCCGCCGAGCTGGCCTACTGGCTGGGCGGCGATTTGCCCAAGCGGGTGGTCCGGCAGGGCGAGGACGTGCGATGAGGCGGCCCCTCTACCGAATCTGTGGACGCGAACCCATTCGCGATCGAACGACCCGGAGTACCTGACATGAACGACGACGCTTTCACCTTCCGGCAAGGCCGCGTGCCGCTGCTGATCAGCATGCCCCATGCCGGCATCCGCCTGACGCCGGTGGTCGAGGCCGGGTTGGTGCCGGCCGCTCGCAGCCTGCCGGACACCGACTGGCACATCCCCCGGTTGTACGATTTCGCCGATGAATTGGGCGCCAGCGTGATTGCCGCCGGTTACTCGCGCTTCGTCATCGACCTCAACCGGCCGGAGGACGACACACCGCTCTATGCCGGCGCCACCACCGGGCTGTTCCCGTCGACCCTGTTCGATGGCGAGCCACTGTTCCAGGCCGGCGCCGAGCCTTCGGCCGATGAGCGCGCCCGTTATCTGCGGGACATCTGGACGCCCTATCACCGCGCCCTGGCCGCCGAGCTGTCGCGCCTCAAGCGTGAGTTCGGCTATGCGCTGTTGTTCGACGCACATTCCATCCGCTCGCGGGTGCCGCGTCTGTTCGATGGGCGCCTGCCGGATTTCAACCTGGGCACCTTCGGTAATGCCAGTTGCGCACCGTCGATGGCCGCCCGGCTACAGGCCGTGTGTGCCGGTGCCGAGGGTTACAGCCATGTGCTCAATGGGCGCTTCAAGGGCGGCCACATCACCCGTCACTACGGGCGCCCGGCCGAGGATGTCCATGCGGTCCAGCTCGAACTGGCGCAGTGCACCTACATGAACGAATCCGAACCTTTCGCCTACCGCGAAGACCTCGCAGCGCCAACCCGGCGAATCCTGCGGCAACTCCTCGAAGAACTGCTGGCCTGGGGTCAAGAGCACCACGCACAGCGCCAAGGAAAACAAAAATGAGCAAAACCACCCTGCATCTCACGCCTGGCCACCTGACCCTGGAGCAACTGCGCCTGGCCTACCGCCAGCCCGTCGCCCTGCGCCTGGACCCCGCCTGCTTCGCCGCCGTCGATGCTTCCAGCGCGGCGGTGGCAGAGATCATCGCCGGGGAGCGCACCGTCTACGGCATCAACACCGGTTTCGGCCTGCTGGCGCGGACCTCGATCCCCGCCGACCAGCTCAGCCAGTTGCAGCGCAATCTGGTGCTGTCGCACAGCTGCGGCACCGGCCCGTTGCTGGACGATGCCAGTGTGCGGTTGATCATGGTGCTGAAGATCGGCTCCCTGGCCCGGGGTCATTCCGGCATCAGCCGGAGCGTATTGGAGGCGCTGGTGGCGCTGCTCGACCGCGATATCTACCCGTGCATCCCGGCCCAGGGTTCGGTGGGTGCGTCCGGCGATCTGGCACCGCTGGCCCATCTGGCGGCGGCGCTGCTCGGCGAAGGGCAGGTGCGGGTCGAGGGGCAAGTCATGCCGGCCGCCGAAGGGCTCCGCCTGGCCGGGTTGGCACCGGTGGAGCTGGGGCCGAAGGAGGGGCTGGCATTGCTCAACGGCACCCAGGTCTCCACCGCCCTGGCCCTGCGCGGGTTGTTCCAGGCCGAACAGTTGTTCGCCGCCGCGGTGGTGGCCGGTGCGCTATCGGTGGAGGCCTTGAAGGGATCCTATGTGCCCTTCGACGAACGCATCCAGGCGGTGCGCGGCCAGCCGGGACAGATCGCCGTCGCCGCGCTCTACCGCCGCCTGCTCACCGACAGCGGTATCCATGACTCGCACATCCACTGCAAGCGCGTGCAGGACCCGTATTCCCTGCGCTGCCAGCCGCAGGTGATGGGTGCCTGCCTGGACCATCTGCGCTTCGCCGCCGGGGTGTTCCTGCGCGAGGCCAACGCCGTCTCCGACAACCCGCTGGTATTCGCCGCCGATGGCGATGTGTTGTCCGGCGGCAACTTCCACGCCGAGCCGGTGGCCATGGCCGCCGATGTCCTGGCCCTGGCCATCGCTGAGATCGGTGCGTTGTCCGAGCGGCGCATCGCCCAGTTGGTCGACCCGGCGCTGTCCGGCCTGCCGGCGTTCCTGGTGGAAGAGGGCGGGCTCAACTCCGGCTTCATGATCGCCCAGGTGACCGCCGCGGCCCTCGCCTCGGAGAACAAGACCTGGGCCCACCCGGCCTCGGTGGACAGCCTGCCGACCTCGGCGAACCAGGAAGACCACGTGTCCATGGCCACCTTCGCCGCCCGCCGCCTGGCGGACATGGCCGGCAACAGCGCCGGGGTGGTCGCCATTGAACTGCTCGCCGCCGCCCAGGGCGTGGACTTCCATCGCCCGCTGAACACCACACCGGCGTTGGAAGAAGTGATGGCACTGATCCGCGCCGAGGTACCGCGTTACAGCACCGACCGCTACTTCGCCCCGGACATCGCCGCCGCCCGCGCCTGGGTGGAGCAAGGACGGTTCCAGCGCTGGGTGGGCGCGGAGGGGTTGTATGCGTGAGGAGATGAAGAGGGAAGGGTGAGGAGAAGATCGTTCCCACGCTCGGCGTGGGAACGCCCCCCGCGACGCTCCGCGTCGCATCAGCACAACGGCATCATTCCCAGTCCAGCCGCGCCAATTTCCACTCGCCGTCTTCCAGCCACCACTCCAGCTTCACGCTGTAGTGCCGGGCGCTGTCGGGGATCAGCCCTTCGGCGCCGGTCAGGGCGACCTGGGCGTCGGTGCGGCCCTTATCCCGGTAGGTCGGGTCGATCCGACTGTCCTTGCTCAGGGCCAGTACCTTGATGTTCTTGTGGCGCATGAACAGCAGGGTCATGGTGCGCTTGGCCCAGTCGCGGTCGAATTCCTGGCGGGCGATGAACTGCGGGTGCAGTTGATCGAGCACGTCGCCGGTCCGCTTCGCCTCGATGTTTTCCTGCAATTGCTGCACGGCCTTTTCCAGCGCGGCTTGCGGATCGTCACGTCCGCAACCGGCGACCAGCGCAAAAAGAAGCAAAAGAGGGGCGACAAATAGTCTGGGCGGCATGCTGAACTCCTTTTTCATGGTTATGATGCCCTTTACGAAATGATCGACGCCAAGGCGGCGCGGGGTGTCCCGCGTTTCGCCCCTTACAGGGACGTGTGAGCACCCGGCTTGGCCGGGTGGGGTCGAGTCCGGACGCACCGGCCTCGACGGGCCGTCCGGGTTTTCCAGGAACGAAGCCCCGGACGCTGACCTGACAGGACCGTACGCACAGACTCGGGAGTGCAGCATGCAGACTTTGTTTCCGGAGATTAAGCCTTACGCTCGCCACGAGCTGCCCGTGGAAGAACCGCACGTTCTCTACGTCGACGAGAGTGGCTCGCCGGACGGCTTGCCGGTGGTGTTCATCCATGGCGGGCCGGGCGCCGGGTGCGATGCCTTGAGCCGTCGCTTCTTCGATCCCAACCTGTACCGTATCGTCACCTTCGATCAGCGCGGGTGCGGCCGTTCCACCCCCCACGCAAGCCTGGAAAATAACACCACCTGGCATCTGGTCGCCGATCTGGAGCGCATTCGCGAGCACCTGGGCATCGAAAAATGGGTACTGTTTGGCGGTTCCTGGGGGTCGACCCTGGCCCTGGCCTACGCCCAGACCCACCCCGACCGTGTGCATGCGTTGGTCCTGCGCGGCGTATTCCTTTGCCGTCCACAGGAGTTCCACTGGTTTTACCAAGAGGGGGCGAGCCGGCTGTTCCCCGACTATTGGCAGGATTACCTGGCGCCGATCCCGCCGGAAGAGCGCGGCGAGCTAATGCAGGCCTACTACAAGCGCCTGACCGGCGCCGACCAGATCGCCCAGATGCACGCCGCCAAGGCCTGGTCCTGCTGGGAGGGCCGCACCCTGACGCTGCGCCCCAACCCGCAGGTGGTGGACCGCTTCACCGAGTCGCACCGGGCGCTGTCCATCGCCCGCATCGAGTGCCACTACTTCCTCAACAACGCCTTCCTCGAACCCAACCAACTGATCCGCGACATGCACAAGATCGCCCACCTGCCGGGCATTATCGTGCATGGCCGCTACGATGTGGTCTGCCCGTTGGACAACGCCTGGGAGCTGCATCAAGCCTGGCCGAACAGCGAATTGCAGATCGTCCGCGACGCCGGCCACGCCGCCGCCGAGCCGGGGATCAGCGACGCTCTGGTGCGCGCCACCAACCAGATCGCCCGCCGTCTGCTCGACCTGGCCCCCGACGAAGCATGAAGGGGCTGATCCAGCGCGTCCGCGGTGCGCGGGTGGAAGTTGCGGGAGAGATCGTCGGCGCCATCGACCAGGGCTTGCTGGTACTGGTCGGGGTGGAGCCGCAGGACACCGAGGCGAGCGTCGCCAAGCTGCTGCATAAGCTGCTCAACTATCGGGTTTTCAGCGATGCCGAGGGCAAGATGAACCGCTCGCTGAGCGACGTCAGTGGTGGCTTGTTGCTGGTGTCGCAGTTCACCCTGGCCGCCGATACCAAGAGCGGCCTGCGCCCGAGCTTTTCCAGCGCCGCGCCGCCGGCCCAGGGCGAAGCCCTGTTCGATCTGCTGGTGAAGCAGGCGCGGGAGAAACATCCGCAGGTCGCCACCGGCCGCTTCGGTGCCGAGATGCAGGTGCATCTGGTCAATGACGGGCCGGTGACTTTTTTGCTGGAAGTCTGACCTCGGAGCCGGTTCTAGCCGAAGGCGCAGCGGTCCAGCTCGGCGCGCAGCCGTTCCGTCGGCAGGTCACGGCCGATCAGCACGATGTCGCAGCGCGCCCTGTCCTCCGATTCCCAGGCCTCGCCATAGTCGAACCCGGCGATCCGGTGTACGCCCTGGAAGATCAGGCGGCGCGGGTCGTCATGCACGGCCAGCACCCCCTTGTAGCGCAGCAGGTCGTCGCTGCGCTCGGCGAGCAGGCCCTGCACCACCGCGCCGACCTTCTGCCGGTCGACCCGGCCGTCGTGCTGCCAGTGCAGCGCGGCAATGTCGTCGGCGAAGGAGCGGGTGACCGGGCGGAAGCGCAGCGGCTCGACGAGGCTGGCCGGTACACGGGTATCGAGGTGGAAGCTGCGCAGCGCGAACCAGTCGGCATAGGGCAGTTCGTCAGGCCAGAGGACGTGTTGCGTCGCCAGCGGGTTGATCGCGGCCAGCCGCTGACCCAGTGCGATCAGGTCCTGTTCGTTGATCAGGTCGGCCTTGCTGACCAGCAGCAGATCGGCGAAACCGATCTGCTTGCGCGCCACGGCATGCTCGTCGAGCTGCCGGCCGGCGTGCACGGCATCGACCAGGGTGAGCACACCGTCGAGCTGGTAGGTCTCGAGCAGGTCCGGGTCGCCGAAGAAGGTTTGCACCAGTGGCGTCGGGTCGGCCAGGCCGGTGGTTTCGATCACCAGCCGGTCGAATGCCAGCTCGCCGGCCGCGCGCCGCCGGTGCAGCTCCCGCAGATGACCGGCCAGATCGCCGCGGATGGTGCAGCAGAGGCAGCCGTTGGTCATCTCGATCACTTCGGCGGTATCGCGCACCAGCAGCGCGCTGTCGATGTTCACCGGCCCGAACTCGTTTTCGATCACCGCGATGCGCTGGCCGTGATCGGCTTGCAGCAGGCGGTTGAGCAGGGTGGTCTTGCCGGCTCCGAGGAATCCAGTCAGCAGCGTGACCGGGATGGGGGTGGGAGAGGTCATGTCCGTCTGTCTCCTTTTTCGGGCTAGCAGCAGCGGCCCTGGCCGCCGCCGTAGCGGGCTTCCTGGCGGTCGCGGAAGAACGCCTCGTAGGTCATTGGTTCCCGCTCGGGGTGGTTCTTCCGCATATGCTCGAGATAGGCGTCGTAATCGGGCAGGCCGACCATCAGGTTGGCCGCCTGCCCTAGGTATTTGCCGAGCCTGCCCAGCGTGTCGAACACGGCTCAGCCCTCGCTGCCCAGCGGCAGACGCTGGAAAGCGCTTTCCCTTGCCGTGGGATGGGTGCTCAGCCAGGCCTGCCGGCAGGTGCGGATGCCGTAGACCAGCACGCTCGACACCACCAGCATGAACAGCAGCGCCAGGCCGGCATCCAGGTAGTCGTTGAAGACCACCCGCTGCATCTGCTCCAGGCTCTTCGCCGGGGCCAGCACGGTGCCTTCGGCCAGGGCGTTGCGGTACTTGGCGGCGTGGGCGAGGAAGCCGACGCGTGGGTCGTCGGAGAACACCTTCAGCCAGCCGGCGGAAAGCGTGCAGATCAACAGCCAGCTTGCCGGCAGCGCAGTGACCCAGGCGTAGCGATGGCGCTTGAGCTTGAACAGCACCACGGTGGCCAGGATCAACGCGATGGCGGCGAGCATCTGGTTGGAGATGCCGAACAGCGGCCAGAGGGTGTTGATGCCGCCGAACGGGTCGACCACGCCCTGGTAGAGGAAGTAGCCCCAGGCCATGACGCAGAGGGCGGTAGCGACCAGGTTGCCGGTCCAGGAGTCGGTGCGCTTGAAGCGCGGTAGGAAGCTGCCCAGCAGGTCCTGCAGCATAAAGCGTCCGGCGCGGGTGCCGGCGTCCACCGCGGTGAGGATGAACAGTGCCTCGAAGAGAATCGCGAAGTGGTACCAGAAGGCTTTCATGCCGTCGCCGCCGAATACCTTGGAAAGGATTTCGGCCATGCCCACGGCCAGGGTCGGCGCGCCACCGGCACGGGAAATGATGCTGTGCTCGCCGAGCGATTGGGCGGTGCTGGTGAGCATGTCCGGCGTGACCACGAAGCCGAAGCGGGCGATCGCCTCGGCGGCGGACTCGGGGCTGGTGCCGAGTACGGCGGCCGGACTGTTCATGGCGAAGTAGATGCCCGGTTCGATGCAAGCAGCGGCGACCAGGGCCATGATCGCGACGAAGGATTCCATCAGCATGCCGCCATAGCCGATGAGAGGCGCGTGGGCCTCGTTTTCCAGCAGCTTCGGCGTGGTACCCGAGGAAATCAGTGCGTGGAAGCCGGAGACTGCGCCGCAGGCGATGGTGATGAACAGGAAGGGGAACACGCTGCCCGACCAGACCGGACCGGTACCGTCCATGAAACGGGTCACCGCCGGCATCTTCAGCTCGGGAGCGACGATCAGGATGCCGATGGCCAGGCCGACGATGGTACCGATCTTGAGGAAGGTCGATAGGTAGTCGCGCGGCGCCAGCACCAGCCACACCGGCAGCACGGCAGCGACGAAGCCGTAGCCGATCAGTGCCCAGGTCAGTTGCACGCCGGTGAAGGTGAACAGCGGCCCCCAGTACGGATGGGCCGCGATCTGGCCACCGCCGACGATGGCCAGCATCAGCAGGACGAAGCCGATGATCGATACCTCGCCGATGCGACCGGGGCGCAGGTAGCGGCTGTACAGGCCCATGAACACCGCGATGGGCAGGGTGGCGATCACGGTGAAGGTGCCCCAGGGGCTCTCGGCCAGGGCCTTCACTACGATCAGCGCGAGCACCGCGAGGATGATTACCATGATCATGAAGGTGCCGAACAGGGCGATGACCCCGGGTATCGGCCCCATCTCGGATTTGATCAGGTCGCCCAGCGAGCGGCCGTCGCGGCGGGTGGAGATGAACAGGACGATGAAGTCCTGTACCGCCCCGGCCAGGACCGCGCCGGCGAGAATCCACAGCATTCCGGGTAGGTAGCCGAGCTGGGCGGCCAGCACCGGGCCAACCAGCGGGCCGGCGCCGGCGATGGCGGCGAAGTGGTGGCCGAACAGCACGTGCCTGTTGGTCGGTACGTAGTCGAGGCCGTCGTTGTGGCGCACTGCCGGGGTCATGCGCTGCGGGTCGAGTTGCAGCACGCGGGTGGCGATGAAGCGGGCGTAGAAGCGGTAGGCGATGAGATAGACCGCCACGGCAGCGGCGACGATCCAGAGGGCATTGATGGTTTCGCCGCGGTGTAGCGCCACGGTTCCCAGCGCGAAGGCGCCGAGCAGGGCGACACCGATCCAGGCGAGATGACTGGCCAGTCGGGGCATTGTTGTTCTCCTGCCGTCGGCCGGGGCCTGCGGCAATGATTGTTATAGGGACTGATGCCCTCGGTGGAGGGCCCCGACACTATCGGCTCCCGGCACCTTTGTTAGAATTCGCAGAACTACCGGTCAGCGTCTACGTAAAACTACGTAGAGCGCCGCCGACGCGAACGGCCCGCATGCAGCTCAAACACAAGATCGTCGCCCTCGCTATCCTGCCCCTCTTGCTGGCCATCGCCGTGATCGGCGTGCTGGTCATGCTGCACGCCCAGCGTCTCGGCGAGCAGCAGGCGCAACTGCTGGAAAGCAGCATCCTCGCCAGCAAACAGACCGAGCTGAAGCACTATGTCAGCCTCGCCCTCAGCACCATAGAACCGCTCTACGGCAGCGGTCGCGACGATGCCGCCACGCAGCAGCAGGTGCTGGAGACATTGGCCGGGATGGAATACGGCAGCGATGGCTACTTCTTCGTCTACGACGGCAACGGCCGCAACCTGATGCACCCGCGCCAGCCGGAGCTGGTCGGGCGCAACCTGTTGCTGAGCATGAGCGACCCGGACGGCGCTCAGGCTTTGCGCGGCCTGCTGGATAGTGCGCGCAACGGTGACGGTTTCCACCGCTACCGCTGGAAGAAGCCCTCCACCGGGCAGGTTACGGAGAAGCTGGCCCGCGTGGTGATGCTCGACCGCTGGGGTTGGATGCTCGGCACCGGTATCTACCTCGACGACATCGAGCGGGCCACCGCCCAGGCCCGCGCCGAGGTGGCGGACAACGTCCGCCGGACCATGTGGGCGATCGCCGGGGTGGCCTTGGTGGCAGTGCTGTTGGTGTTCGCCGGCGGTGTAACCCTGAACGTCAGTGAACACCGCCTGGCCGACCGCAAGCTGCAATTGCTGGCCCAACGCATCGTCACTTCCCAGGAGGAGGAGCGCTCGCGGGTGTCTCGCGAACTGCACGACGGCATCAGCCAGGTGCTGGTCTCGGTGAAATTCCAGTTGGAGCTGGCCTGCCACGAGCTGGAGGCGGGCCGCCAGCAGGCGCTGGACACGCTGCGTAGCGGCCTTGTGCGGCTGGGCGAGGCGATAGCCGAGGTGCGGCGGATTTCCCACGGTCTGCGTCCCTCGGTGCTGGACACCTTTGGCCTGGCGGCGGCCATCGGCCAGCTCGCCAGGGACTTCGAGGCCAGCAGTGGCCTGGCGGTGACCTATCGCGAAGGACTGGGCGACGAGCGCCTGCCGGATCGCGAGTCGGTGGCGCTGTTCCGCATCGTCCAGGAAGCGCTGACCAACATCGAGCGCCATGCCTATGCCCGCCACGTCGCCATCGTCCTGGAGCGCAAGGGTGACACCGTGCGGCTGCGGGTTCGCGACGATGGCGTCGGCTTCGACCCGGCGCGCATCGAACAAGCCCGCTCCGGCGGCATCGGGCTGCGCAACATGCGGGAACGGATCGCCCACCTGGGCGGTCGGTTTACGTTATCGTCGGCGCCGGGTCGCACCGAGCTGTCCGTGAGTCTGCCGCTACCGGAGTGAGCCATGTCCGAAACGCCGTCCCAACCTACCCGCATTGCCCTGGTCGATGACCACGAACTGGTGCGCGACGGCCTGCGCGCGCTGCTGGCGGCCATGCCGCAACTGGAAGTGGTGGGTGAGGCCGGCAGCGGCGCCGAGGCGCTCAGCCTGGTGGAGCGGGTGCGGCCGGACCTGCTGCTGGTGGACATCGGCATGAAGGACATGAACGGCCTGCAACTCACCGAGCGGCTCTGCCGCGACTATCCCGGCCTGCGCGTGCTGATCCTGAGCATGTACGACCATCCCGAGTACGTGACCAGCTCGATTCGTGCCGGCGCGCGCGGCTACGTGCTGAAGGACGCCGCTTCGCGTGAGATTGTCGCCGCCATCGATGCGGTGGCCGCCGGCGGCAGCTACTACAGCGCCGATCTGTTGCAGCAGATGGCCAGCCCGCCGCCAGTGGACAACGAGCTGACCCCGCGCGAGCGCGAGGTACTGCGCATGCTCGCCGGGGGACTGAGCAACAAGGCCATCGCCCGCGTCCTGGATATCAGCGTGCGTACCGTGGAAACCCACCGCCTGAGCATCCGCCGCAAGCTGGACATCGACACCCCGGCGGGGCTGGTGAAATACGCTATGGAGCGCGGCTGGCTCTAGTGCCGCGCCGCCTCCAGGCCATTCTCCTGCAACCACTCCAGGGCCTGCTCGCGCAGGTGTGTGGCCCGGTAATCCAGCCAGGCCTGGCGGATTTCCGGGTATTTCTCCAGTTCGTAGTCGAAGGTACGCAAAGGCTTGCGGCCGGCCAGGGCGTGGCTCAGCACGGTGTGCGCATGCGGGTCGTGCAGGGTGAACAGGAAGCCTTCGCGCATGCCAACGGCTTCGCCAGTGGGCAGGGGGTCGATGGGCAGGTAGCGGTCTGGCTGTACGTCGTATTTCTCCATGGCACCCGGAACCGGGTCCTCCGGGGCGGCGACAAAGATGCCGCCGGTTTCCAGGTCGAGGTAGTGCTCGCTGCCGCTGTCGTCGTCCAGGGCGGCTTCGAGGTGTGACAGGTCGATGGTCAATGGGCGCATGTTCGTCAGTCTGCAGGCTGCTGGAACAAAACAACAGACCTCGGCCAGCCCGGACAGTGCCCGGTCAGCCCTGTGCCGGCATCGTCCCGACGGGCTGCGCGACGGCACCGCGACGGCCGACCACCCCGCCGGCATACAGCGCCCAGAGGATGATCAGCGGCTGGAACGGCAGGCGCAGCCAGTAGTACCACTGGACACTCGGCAGGCCATCGACGCTGAGGCCATGGAGTGCGTTATGGATGTTCGCCGGCAATACGCAGACGAAGTACAGCGCCAGCATCGTCGCCGCCAGCCGCCGCGTCTGCGGCAGCAGCAGGCCAATGGCGCCCGCCAGTTCGCAGGCGCCGGTGAACAGCACCAGCGGCAGATGGTAGGGCAGGTAGTCCGGCATCATCGGCAAATAGCGGCCGGGTGTCAGCCAGTGATCGAGCCCGACGAACAGCAACGCCAGGGCCATGGCCAGGCGCATCCGTGCCGGCCAGCCGGCGAGGCCGGGCGCGCCGAGACGATCGCCGAGGGCGGCGAGCAGGGTGAGCAGGACCAGCAAGGCGATGAAGAGCATGGCGCACCTCCTTTCGATAGGGTGATGGCATCCCATGGCGGGTGCCGGCATAATGTTGTCGTTGTCAACATAGGAGGAGATGTTGCCAGTGTCAACACTTGGAGATGAAGGGGCGTCTGCGCGCCCGTATCACCATGGCGATCTCAAGGCTGCCTTGCTCGCTGCCGCGGGAGCGTTGCTGGTCGAAAAGGGCGAGGCGGGCATCAGCCTGCGGGAAGTGGCGCGCCGCGCTGGCGTTTCGCATAACGCGCCGTACCGTCACTTTCCTGACCGGGACAGCCTTCTGGCTGCCCTGGCGGCGGAAGGCTTCGACGAGCTGTCCGAACGCAGCCGGCAAGCGGGCGAACTGGCGGGGCTCGGGCAATGCTACGTGGCGTTCGCCCTGGAGCAGCCCGGACGGTTCGCGCTGATGTTTTCCCCAGGGCTGGACAAGTCGCGCCATCCCGAGCTGCAAGCCGCGGCGCTGCGGCTGTTCGATCTGCTGCGCGAAGCCGTGCGCCAGGCGGCACCGAAGCGAGACGTGCAGATCGCCACGCTGGCGGCCTGGAGCCTGGTGCATGGCCTTTCGCAATTGCTGCTCGACCGACAGTTGAGCGAGACGCTGCTGGGTGAACAACCGGCCGCCATGCTCAGCGAGCAGGTGACCCGGCTGTTCACCGAGGGGCTAGGCTAGCCGGCGCGTTGCAGGGCTTCGACGACGAAATCCAGGCGGTCCTGGCCGAAATACATTTCCCCGCCGACGAAGAAGGTCGGTGCGCCGAACGCGCCGCGGCGGACGGCCTCTTCGGTGGTGGCCTTGAGGCGTTCCTTGACCGTTTCGTCCTCGATCCGCCGCTGGAAGTCTTCGAGATCGAAGCCGGCCGTGGCCATGACTTCCGCGACCACCTCGGGCTGGCCGAGGTTTTTCTGCTGCTGCCACATGGCCTCGAAGACTGCCGTGAGGTAAGGGTGGAAGAGCGGCGTATCGAGGTAGGCGGTGGCACCGCGCATCAGCGGCAGGGTGTTGATCGGGAAGTGTGGGTTGAAGGTCATCGGCACCCCATAGCGGCGGGCGAAACGGGCGAAATCCTGCAGCATGTAGCGTCCCTTGGCGGGGATGGCCACGGGTGACTGGTTACCGGTGGCCTTGAACACACCGCCGAGCAGCATCGGTCGCCAGACGATGCTCGCGCCGGTCTCGGCGGCGATCCGCGGCAACTGCGTCCAGGCCAGGTAGGTGGCAGGGCTGCCGAAGTCGAAAAAGAATTCAACGGACTTGCTCATGGTGTCGTTCTCGTCGGTTGGGTTCAGAAGTTTTCCAGCCAGGGGCGCAAGTCCATCTCATGGACCCAGCAATCGCGCGGCTGGCCGTGAATCTGCCAGTAGATTTCGGCGATGTGGTCCGGGTCGAGGATGCCGTCGCGTTCCTTGCGTTGATACATCTCCGGGAAGTTGTCGCGGATGAAGGCGGTGTCGATGGCGCCGTCGATCACCGGGTGGGCCACATGAATGCCTTGCGGCCCCAGCTCGCGGGCCATGCTCTGGGCCAGCGCACGCAGGGCGAACTTGGCGCCGGCGAAGGCGGCGAAGCCGTCGCGGCCGCGCAGCGAGGCGGTGGCACCTGTGAGGATGATCGTTCCGCGTCCACGCGGCAGCATCGCCCGGGCGGCTTCGCGTCCGGTGAGGAAGCCGGCCAGCGCCGCCATTTCCCAGACCTTGCGATAGACCCGCTCGGTGGTTTCGAGGATCGGAAAGCGTACGTTCGCACCGATGTTGAAGACCACGGTTTCGAGGGGACCGATGTCGCGCTCGATGGTTTCGATCAGGTCGCGAACCTGGTCTTCCTGCCGCGCATCGCACCCGAAGGCGCGGGCCTGGCCGCCGGCGGACTCGATGGCCTGCACCAGGGGCTCCAGCTTTTCCGCGTGGCGCCGTGCCACGCAGGCCACGTAGCCTTCCCGCGCGAAACGCTTCGCCACCGCGCCTCCGGTGGCATCGCCCGCTCCCATGACCAGCATCGCCTTGGCTTCGCTCATGATCGGTCCTCTTGTTGGTTCTTTTTTGGAACTCGATGGATAGTCGATTCCTTTTTGGAACCTGTCAAGCTAAGGTGGGCTTCTCGTTGGAGGTGACGTCATGCGTTGGGAAGAACTCGACCAGCAACCCTGTTCCCTGGCCCGTACCCTGTCGGTGGTTGGCGACCGCTGGACGCTGCTCGTCCTGCGCGACTGCTTCCTCGGCGTGCGTCGCTTCGATGATTTCGAGGCACGCCTGGGCGTCACCCGGCATGTCCTGGCGGATCGTCTGAAGCGGCTGGTGGAAGCTGGTGTGCTGGCCAAGGTGCCTTATCAGGAGCGTCCGCGCCGCGAGGAATACCGCCTTACCGAAAAGGGTCGGGACCTGCATCCCGCGGTGATGGCTCTGGTGAGTTGGGGCGACCGTTATATGGCGGGCGATGAGGGCGCGCCCATTCGCCACCGGCACAAGGGCTGCGGCCAGGTGATGCA
This sequence comes from Pseudomonas sp. PIC25, assembly GCF_002286785.1. Taxonomy (GTDB): domain Bacteria; phylum Pseudomonadota; class Gammaproteobacteria; order Pseudomonadales; family Pseudomonadaceae; genus Pseudomonas_M. Next base: position 23,886 of record NZ_MUJY01000126.1, read on the forward strand.
TGGCGTGTTGGTCTGTTCCGAATGCGGCGAGCCGCTGGTGCCGAACGAGATCGAGCTGGAAGAAGCGCCGGAATGGCAGGGACAGCTCCTGCCGGCGCACCGGCATGCGCGGCGCTGAAGGCTAGAAGAGCCGTGCCAGCAGCGCCGCCACCGCCGTCTCCACCCGCAGGATGCGATCGCCCAGTTGCACGGGTTGCAGGCCGGCTTCGCGCAGCTTGTCCACTTCGTAGGGAATCCAGCCGCCTTCCGGGCCGATGGCCAGAGTCACCGGCTGTTCGACGGCACGCGGACAGGGTGGGTAGTCACCGGGATGGCCGACCAGGCCGAGGGTGCCGTTGGCCAGCGTCGGCAGGCGATCCTCGACGAAGGGCTTGAAGCGCTTCTCCACGATCACCTCCGGCAGCACAGTATCGCGGGCCTGCTCCAGGCCGAGGATGAGCTGTTCGCGGATCGCCTCGGGCTCGAGGAAGGGGGTTTGCCAGAAGCTCTTTTCCACCCGGTAGCTGTTCAGCAGGACGAGACGCGGCACGCCCATGGCGGATACCGTCTGCAGCACGCGGCGCAGCATCTTCGGGCGTGGTAGGGCGAGCAGCAGGGTCAGCGGCAGCTTGGCCGGCGGCGGTTGATCGAAGCGCACCTCCAGCTCCGCTTCCTCGGCGGTCAGGTGCAGCAGGTGACCTTCGCCCATCGCCCCGCCGAGACGGCCGACACGCAGGCGGTCGCCGGATTCGGCGCGATGCACCTCATGCAAGTGCTTGAGCCGGCGGTCGCGCAGGACCGCCCGGTCGGCCGCGACGAAGTCGGCCGCGTCCAGGAGCAGCAGGTTCACGGGCGCGGAGCGGGCGGCTGGTCGCCGGACTTTTCTTCGGCGGCGTCTTCGGCAGCCTCTTCGCGACGCACCAGGCTGCCGAACAGCAGGCCCGCCTCGAACAGCAGCCACATGGGCACGGCCAGCAGCGTCTGGGAGAACACGTCGGGCGGCGTCAGCACCATGCCGACGACGAAGCAGCCGACGACCACGTAGGGCCGCGACTTGCGCAGCGAGGCCACGTCGACAATGCCGACCCAGATCAGCAGGAAGGTGGCCACGGGAATCTCGAAGGCCACGCCGAAGGCGAAGAACAGCGTGAGCACGAAGTCGAGGTACTGGCCGATGTCGGTCATCATCGCCACGCCTTCCGGCGTCACGCTGGCGAAGAAGCCGAACATGATCGGGAAGACCACGAAGTAGGCGAAGGCCATGCCGCCGTAGAAGAGGAACACGCTGGAAATCAGCAGCGGCACGGCGATGCGTTTTTCGTGCTTGTACAGCCCCGGCGCGATGAAGCCCCAGGCCTGGTAGAGCACCACCGGCATGGCGAGGAACAGCGCGACCATCAGGGTCAGCTTGAACGGCGTGAGGAAGGGCGAGGCGACACCGGTGGCGATCATGGTGGCGCCTTCCGGCAGATAGGCGCGCAGCGGGGCCGCGACCAGGGCGTAGATGTCCTGAGAGAAATAGAACAGCCCGGCGAAGATCGCCAGCACGGCCACCACGCTGTAGAGCAGGCGCCGGCGCAGTTCGGTCAGGTGCGCGACCAGGGGCATTTCCTGGTCGTCTTGCGGCTTTGCAGTCATGGCTGGGTGGTCTTGTCCTGGCTGGGCGCCGCGGGCGGCTCGCTGGCGGCGGGCTGCTCACTGACCTGCGCGGGCGCGTCCGGCAGCTTGTCCGGCGTCGGCGTCGGCGTCGGCGTTGCGGCGGGCGGCTGGATACTCTGCTTCATTTCGCGTTCGAGCTGCAGGATTTGCTCGTTATGCAGCTGCCGACGAATCTCGTCGGCGCCGATCTCGCGTTCGACTTCGGTCTTGATCGCGTTGAAGCTGCGCTTCAGCCGGCCGATCCAGAGGCCGGCCGTGCGCGCCGCACCCGGCAGGCGCTCGGGTCCGAGCACCAGCAGGGCGACCAGACCGACCAGCAGCAGCTCGGTAAAACCCACGTCGAACATGCTGGATGGCCCTTAGTCTTTCTTGATCGGCTCTTCGACTTTGCGCGCTTCGCCGTTGATGGTCTGGCCCTTGTGCTCCTCGACGGACGGCTTTTCCTCTTCGCTGCCCACCGACTTGCGGAAGCCCTTGATCGCATCGCCGAGGTCGGAGCCGAGGTTCTTCAGACGCTTGGTGCCGAAGAGCATGACGACGATGAGAAGAATGATCAGGAGCTGCCAGATGCTGATACCGCCGATACCCATGGTGTTTCTCCGCTAAATGGTAAGTTTCAAGCCTGGGGGCGCGCGGCTTTTTCCGCGTGCCCGGAAAGTCCGAAGCGCCGCTCCAGTTCGTCCAGCACGGCCTGGGGATGCTGGCCGAGGGCGGCGAGCATGACCAGACTGTGGAACCAGAGGTCGGCGGTTTCGTAGATCAGATCGCTGCAGTCACCGCTGGCAGCGGCGTCCTTGGCGGCGAGGATGGTTTCCACCGATTCCTCGCCGACTTTTTCCAAAATCTTGTTCAGGCCCTTGTGATACAGGCTGGCCACGTAGGAGCTGTCCGGCGCCGCGCCTTTGCGCGCCTCGAGCACCTCGGCCAGGCGGGTCAGGGTTTCACTCATGGCTGTGTCCCGTGTGATAGATGTCGTCCGGGTCCTTGAGCACCGGGTCGACGGTTTTCCAGGCGCCGTTTTCGTAGACGCGGTAGAAGCAGCTTTCGCGCCCGGTGTGGCAGGCGATGCCGCCGAGCTGCTCGACCCGCAGGATGATCACATCCGCGTCGCAATCCAGGCGTAGCTCGTGAAGCTTCTGCACATGGCCGGACTCCTCGCCCTTGCGCCACAGCTTGCCACGCGAACGTGACCAGTAGATGGCGCGCTGCTCGGCAACGGTGAGGGCCAGCGACTCGCGGTTCATCCAGGCCATCATCAGCACCCGGCCCGTCGCGTGGTCCTGGGCGATGGCGGGTACCAGGCCCTCGGCATTCCAGTGAATTTCGTCCAGCCAGTCGTTCATCGTTACGTTCCGCCCGTTAGGGCTCTCTCGCGGTGCGGCAGGCGCACCTTCAGGGTTGTCAGTGTGCCAGCCGCGCTGGCCGCTGGCTATCGGCGCACGACCAGTACCAGTCCCGCCGCCAGCATCAGCCAGGCCGGCCAGGCGGCGAGACTGGTGAGGGTGACGCTGGATGCGGCCAGGGTACCGCCGCCCGCCAGCAGGATGCCGCCGATCAGGCGCAGGGCCCAGTCGTCCCGACGCTCGCGCCACGGCGGCGAAGGGTCGGCGGCGTGCGGCTGCGACATGCGCTCCAGCAGGTCGCGGGTCATGTGCGCCAGGTGCGGCACCTGCTCGACCTGGGCCTGCAGGTTCTGCAGCAGGCTTCTCGGGCTGACGCGCTCGCGCATCCAACGCTCCAGGAAGGGTTGGGCGGTGGTCCAGAGGTCCAGATCGGGGTAGAGCTGGCGGCCGAGCCCTTCGATGTTCAGCAGCGTCTTCTGCAGCAAAACCAGTTGCGGCTGGATCTCCATATTGAAGCGGCGCGCGGTCTGGAACAGGCGCAGCAGCAACTGGCCGAAGGAGATTTCCTTCAGCGGCTTCTCGAAGATCGGTTCGCAGACGGTGCGGATCGCCGCCTCGAATTCGTTGACCTTGGTTTCCGCCGGCACCCAGCCGGAGTCGATATGCAGTTGCGCCACCTTGCGGTAGTCGCGCTTGAAGAAGGCCACCAGGTTGCGCGCCAGGTAGTCCTGATCCTCTGGCGTGAGGCTGCCGACGATACCGCAGTCGATGGCAATGTACTGCGGGTTCCAAGGCTGGCGGGTGCTGACGAAGATGTTGCCGGGGTGCATGTCGGCGTGGAAGAAACTATCGCGGAACACCTGGGTGAAGAAGATTTCCACGCCACGCTCGGCCAGCAGCCTCATGTCGGTGCGCTGGTCTGCGAGGGTGGCGATGTCGGTCACCGGGATGCCGTAGATGCGCTCCATCACCAGCACCTTGGGGCGGCACCAGTCCCAGTAGATTTGCGGCACGTAGAGCAGCGGCGAGTCTTCGAAGTTACGCCGCAACTGGCTGGCGTTGGCTGCCTCGCGGAGCAGATCGAGTTCGTCGTAGATGGTTTTCTCGTAATCGCTGACCACATCCACCGGATGCAGCCGGCGGGCTTCGGCGGAAATCCGTTCGGCCAGCTTGGCGAGCAGGAACAGCCAGGCGATGTCCTGGCGGATCACCGGCTTGAGGCCGGGGCGGATCACCTTGACCACCACTTCCTCGCCGGTCTTGAGCTGGGCGGCATGGACCTGGGCCACCGAGGCCGAGGCCAGCGGCTTGCTGTCGAAGCGGGCGAAGGCCTCGCTGACCTTGAGGCCGAGCTGCGACTCGATGAGGGCGACGGATTGCTCCGGGTCGAACGGTGGTACCTGGTCCTGCAGCTTGGCCAGTTCGTCGGCGATGTCCGGCGGCAGCAGGTCGCGGCGGGTGGACAGCAACTGGCCGAACTTGATGAAGATCGGGCCGAGGTCTTCCAGTGCCAGGCGCAGGCATTCGCCACGGGTCAGGTGGGTCTTGCGGCGTGGCAGCCAGCGCCAGGGCAGGGCGTAGCTGAGGGTGCGCAGCCACCAGGGCAGCGGCAGTTCGAGGAGCAGGTCGTCGAGACGATAGCGGATGACCACGCTCTGGATGCGGAGCAGACGGCGGGCGGCGAGCAGCTTCATTCGTTATCGCTGGGCTTGAGTTTGTCGGTGAGGCGCTCGATGCGCGCGTCGAGTCGGTCGAGCGCGAGCTTGAGGCTGTCCAGTTCGGCGAATCGCGCTTCGGCTTCGCGGCGGCCGACCAGGGTACGCGACTCTTCGCTGAGGTAGTCGGCGAGGTCTTGGCGCAGGCTGTCCAGGCTGTTACCGGCCCAGTTCGCGCGGCTGCGCAGGTGGCTGCCGAGCAGATGACTGCCGACCGGGCCGAGCCAGCGCGACAGTTCGTATTCCCAGTCCAGTTCGAGGTCTTGGAGAATACCCGCGAGATCGAGCAGCACGGCACTGTCGCCGTTCAGGTCCACGTCCGGGCCATGCAGCACGGCGGTCTTGTGGCGGGTCGTAGCGAGGCGCAGGAGAGTCGCAGCGGGAGCGCTCAGGCGGCAGTCGACGGGCGCTTCCCATTGACCGGCCAGTTGCAGGCCTTCGGCGCCGGGCAGGAGATAGAGGCGGACGGCGGGCGACTGGCAGTCGATTTCGATGACCTTGCCGGCCAGTTTCGTCAGGCGCGGCAGCGCGGTCCCGTCCAGTCGCAGGACGCGATTGACGCCGTGCTCAACGCCGGCGAGCAGGGCGGTGCCGAGCATCAGGGCTTGATGCCGCGGTGCAGGGCGACGATGCCGCCGGTCATGTTGTGGTAGGTCACCCGCTCGAAGCCGGCGTCGGCCATCATCGCCTTGAGCGTTTCCTGGTCCGGATGCATGCGGATCGATTCGGCGAGGTAGCGGTAGCTGTCGGCGTCGTTGGTGATCAGCTTGCCCATCAGCGGCAGCAGGCTGAAGGAGTAGGCGTCGTAGGCTTTCGACAGCAGGCCGTTGGTGGGCTTGGAGAACTCCAGCACCAGCAGGCGGCCGCCGGGCTTGAGCACGCGCAGCATGGAGCGCAGGGCGTCTTCCTTGTGGGTCACGTTGCGCAGGCCGAAGGCGATGGTGACGCAGTCGAAGTGGTTATCCGGGAAGGGCAGCTTCTCCGCGTCGGCCTGGACGAATTTGACGTTGCCGGCGACGCCCAGGTCGAGCAGCCGGTCGCGGCCGACCTTGAGCATGGATTCGTTGATATCGGCCAGCACCACTTCGCCGGTGGGGCCGACCAGGCGGGCGAACTGCTTGGTCAGATCGCCGGTGCCGCCTGCGATGTCGAGCACCCGGTTGCCCACGCGCACACCGGACAGTTCGATGGTGAAACGCTTCCACAACCGGTGTACGCCGCCGGACATCAGGTCGTTCATCAGGTCATACTTGGCCGCCACCGAATGGAATACCTCGGCCACCTTCTGCGCCTTCTGGCTTTCCGGCACGTTCTGGTAGCCGAAGTGGGTGGTGGGTTCGGTATCGCTGCCTTTGCGTGGATCGTTCATGGTCGCTGTCACCGGGAAAAAGTGGCGGCCATTCTAAACCTAAAAGCGGCGGCAGGCTTCAAGCCGCGTGCGGCGGGAAAAGCCGTTGAACGCTATCGCTGCCGCCGGGATGGCGGCGATATGCCGTTGTCTTGCAGGTTCCAGCCGATGCCTTGTTATAGTGCGTTAAATAGTCGCAGCCAGGAGTCCTGCATGTCCCGCATTACCGTCGAACGCTCTCATTCGCTTGGCCGGGCCGCCGCCCGGGCGAAAGCCGAGCACCTGGCCGAGCGTCTGGCCAGCGAATACCACGTCGAGTACCACTGGGAGGGCGATACCCTGGCCTTCAACCGCAGCGGCGCGCATGGGCGTATCGAGGTCGGCGAGGATCAGGTGCGGGTCGAGGTGAAGCTGGGGTTGCTGCTGTCGGCCCTGGGCGGCACCATCAAGCGGGAAATCGAGAAGGGACTGGACGAGTTCCTCGGTTGATCCGACGCCATCCGCCCGGGCAAACCTAGTATGCGGTTTCTAATTTTTCTCTCTACCTTGCGCTTAAGCCCGTAATCCGTACGGGCGGTTCCCATCCCTTTTGCGCATGAGGTGCATCATGGCCAAGGTAGCCGTTATCAAGAAAGCCGAAAGCAAGACCACGCTGATCAGCGATGCCAAATACTACGCGCGGCAAATCTGGCTGGCGGGCCTGGGCGCCTATGCCAAGGCCGGCCAGGAAGGCGTCGAGTACTTCAAGGAACTGGTGAAGACCGGCGAAGGTGTCGAGAAGAAGGGCAAGAAGCTGGTCGACAAGCAGGTCGAGGCGGCCAACACCCAGATCGACACCGTGAAGAACAGTGTGAAGGAGAAGGTCGACGTTCAGCTGGACAAGGTCGAGAAGGCCTTCGACAGCCGTGTGGCCAGCGCCCTGAACCGCATTGGTATTCCCTCCAAGCAGGATGTTGAGGCACTCTCTGCTAAGCTCGATGTGTTGAATGCGATGCTCGACCGTGTCGCTGAGACCAAGCTCGAGCGTGCCGCGAAGACTCAATAAGGAGAGCAGGATGGCAGGCAAGAAGAAAGTCGAAAAAGAAACCAGTTCCTGGATCGGCGAGGTCGAGAAATATTCCCGCCAAATCTGGCTCGCAGGTCTGGGCGCCTATTCGAAGATCAGTCAGGACGGTACCAAGCTGTTCGACACCTTGGTCAAGGACGGCGAAAAGGCGGAAAAAATGGCTAAGACCGAAGTCGACAAGCAAGTCGAGGCGGTCAAATCTTCTGCCCTGTCAGCCAAAACCAGGGTGGCGGAGGTCAAGGGCAAGGCCCTGGGCAAGTGGAGCGAGCTGGAAGAGGCGTTCGACAAGCGCCTGAACAGCGCGATCTCGCGCCTGGGCGTGCCGAGCCGCAACGAGGTCAAGGAGCTGAACGCCAAGGTCGATTCCCTGACCAAACAGTTGGAGAAGCTCACGGGCGTCTCGGCGGCCACGGTCAAGCCGGCAGCGGCGAAACCGGCTCCGAAGGCCGCCGCGAAACCAGTGGCTGCTGCCAAGAAGCCGGCCGCGAAAGCCGCCGCTTCGGCTGTCAAGCCTGCGGCGAAACCCGCGGCGAAGGCAGCTAGCAAGCCGGCGGCCAAACCCGCGGCCAAGGCAGCAGCGAAGCCGGCAGCCGCCGCTAAGCCCGCAGCGAAACCGGCTGCCAAGCCTGCCGCCAAACCGGCAGCCGCGACGGCGAAGAAACCAGCGGCGAAAAAGACCGCTGCTCCGAAAGCGGCGGCCCCCAAGGCCAATGCACCGAAAGCCGCTAAGCCGGCAGCGGCGAAACCGGCAGCCGCCGCGAAGCCTGCGGCTTCGGCAACCACTGCAGCACCGGCGGCTGCTCCGGCCGCAACTCCGGCTCCCGCCGCAACTCCGGCGAATCCCGGCACTCCGTCCTGAGTGACACCGATGGACCCGGACGCCTGGCCATGTGCCGGGCGTTCGCGTTTCTGGGGGAGAGCCTGTTCACGATCTGCTGCGCATCGGCGACACGGTGAGTCAGGCGTCCAGGTATCGCCGGGCGAGCTGTTCCGCTGCCTGGCGCGAGCCGTTGGTGAGATGGGGTGCCACCAGCATCATGACCTGATACACCACCAGCCGGACTTCGCCGTTGCTGCCGAGGATGCGCTGGTAATCCAGTGAGAACAGCAGGGTGAGGGTGATCTGTTCCACCAGTTGGCCGAGAGCCTGGGTGTCGCTGACCAGTTGATCGCGTGCCTTCAGTTGGCCGAGCAGGGTGGCCAGGGTGCGCTTGAGCACGTTCAGCCACTGACGGATACCGCGCGCCAGCTTGGGCAGGCGGCCGGCCAGATTGGACAGATCCTGGAACAGAAAACGGTATTGCGCCAGGCGTTCGACGATCAGGTGCAGGAACAGCCAGTGCTCCTCGGCACTCAGCTCGACATCGCCGGGCGGGTCGAGCAGCGGTGCCAGATCCTCCTGGAAACGCTCGAACAGGGCGAGGACCAGCGGTTCCTTGCCATGGAAGTGGTAATAGAGATTGCCCGGACTGATCCCCATTTCGGTGGCGATTTCCAGGGTGGAGACGTTAGGTTCGCCCCGTTGGTTGAACAGCGCCAGGGCGCATTCGAGGATGCGGTCGCGGGTTTTCATCCTGTCTTCTTGTTGTCGCTTCCTGTGGGGAAGCTGGCCGGATTTCCGGCCAGCGGGGCCCGGTCAGCGTACGTGAACGTAAGTGCCGGGGGACGCCTCCATCGCCGGGTGGTTGGCATTGCCGAGGGCCATCCGGGTTTCGTGCTGCTCGCCGGAGTGTTCCTGGATCCATTTCAGCCATTCCGGCCACCAACTGCCCTGGAAATGCTGGGCATCGTGCTGCCAGGCACGTGGATCGCTACTGAACTTGGTGCCCTCGTAATAGTTCGCCTTCGGGTTGCCCGGCGGGTTGAGGATACTCTGGATGTGCCCGCTGTTGGACAGGACGAAACGTCGGTTGCCGCCGAGCAGCAGAGTCGAGCGGTAGACCGTATCCCACGGCGTGATGTGGTCGTTGATACCAGCCACGCTGAAGCTGTCCACGGTAACTTTCTGCAGGTCGATAGGGGTACCGCAGACTTCCAGCCCACCAGGGCGGCTCAACGGGTTGTGCTTGAACAGGTCGAGGAAATCGCCGTGCAGCGCTGCGGGCAGGCGGGTGTTGTCGTTGTTCCAGTAGAGGATATCGAAGGCGGGCGGCTGGCGGCCGAGCAGGTAGTTGTTGATCCAGTAGTTCCAGATCAGGTCGTTCGGTCGCATCCAGGCGAACACGCTGGCCATCACCCGGCCGTCCAGCACACCGCGTTGGTAGGAGCGGCGCTTGGCGGTTTCCAGGGTCTTTTCGTCGACGAACAGGGTGGCCGGCGTGTCGATCTGGCTGTCCATCAGGCTGACCAGGTAGGTGGAGCTGGCCACCTTGCGCAACTGACGGCGGGCCTGCAGATGGCCTTGCAGAGCCGCGGTGGTCAAGCCGCCGGCGCAGGCGCCCAGCAGGTTGACGTCGCGTGTTCCGCAGATGGCGCGGCAGACGTCCAGTGCCTGCTCCACGGCCTGCACGTAAGTGGACAGCCCCCATTCGCGATGGCGCGCGTCCGGGTTGCGCCAACTGATGATGAACACTTGCAGACCGTTCTTCAGGGCGTACTGGACGAAGCTCTTTTCCGGGCTCAGATCGAAGATGTAGAACTTGTTGATCTGCGGCGGGACGATCAGCAGCGGGCGGGCGTACTGCTTTTCGCTCATCGGCTTGTACTGGATCAGCTCCAGTAGCTCGTTGCGGAACACCACGGCACCCGGGGTGACGGCCAGGTTGCGGCCGACCTCGAAGGCCCGCTTGCTGACCTGGCTGGGCAAGCCGTTGTTGTGCAGCAGGTCCTCGAACAGGTGGCTCACCCCTTTGAAGAAGCTGGCGCCGCCGGTGTTGAACAGCTCCTTGACGGCCAGCGGGTTGAGCAGGCTATTGGACGGCGAGAGGGCATCGCTGAGCAGCGAGAGAACGAAGCGGGCGCGGGCGCGGTCATCGGCGTCCAGGTCGCTGTCGTCGATCCAGGCGGCGATCTGTTTCTGCCAGGCCAGGTAGGCCTGAAGGCCACGTCGATAGAAGGGGTTGAGGTGCCAGGTGGGGTCGGCGAAGCGGGAATCCTGTGGATTGGGTTTGTAGGGGGTATCGCCAATCAGCACCCGACCGAGCTGGGTGCCGAATGCCGCGAGATGCCGGGCGCTGAGGATCGGTTGGCGCAACCCTTGGAAGGCCAGGGTGCGGAAGGTGGAAAACAGGTCTCGGCCGCGTAGGCCGACCATGGCGCTTTGCGCGTTCATATACGTGGATGGGACGGGCAACGCGCTCGCCGCTGGTTTCTCTCGCATGGGGGCAACACTCCATCGTCTTAACCGTCAAGAGCCAAACAGCAAGGCTTGTACCAATACGCGCCGGAACGCATTCCAGACAGCGCGCGCAAAAGGAATCTGTGGCGCCTGGCCCTGTACTGGGTCAGGCGCCTGGGCCTCGCACTTGGATTACGCGATCAGTGACTGCGCAGTGGAGCCGGCTGGGGATGCATCACTGCACGCTGCCGTTCCTCTTGGAGGAACTTCATGATGATAGGCGCTACTGCCTCCGCGCGCGTCACTAGGAACAAGTGACCATCGTCGATGACATGCAGTTCCGAATTCGGAATGCGCCAGGCCAACAAACGCATGTTGATCAGCGGAATGATCGGGTCGTCGTCGCCGGCGAGGATCAGGGTCGGCTGCTTGATCCGGTGCAGCCAGTGGATGCTGGTCCAGCCGAGGCCGGCGAACAACTGCCAGTAATAACCCAGCTTGCCCGAGGAGCGCACCTTGCTTGCATGGGCCATGGCCAGGTTGGGGTCGCGGCGAAAGGCGCCGCCGTAGATATCGGGTGCGATCTGCACGCCGTAGGACGGCTGGATGTAGCGCCGTGGGCTGGCCATGCGCCAGAGCACCTTGGGCTTGCCGGGGATCATCGCGGCGCCGGCCGAAGTGGCGGCGAGCACCAGCTTCTTGCAGCGCTCCGGGTAGTCGTGGGCGAACTGCTGGGCCAGGGCGCCGCCCCAGGATACGCCGATGGCATTGACCCGGCCGTAGTCGAGGTAATCGAGCATCCGGGCCGCCAGCTTGGCCAGGCCGGGAAAGCGGTAGGGCTTGCTCGGCGTGGAGGAACCGCCGACACCGGGAACGTCGAAGGCGATCACTTCCTGATCCGGGTCCAGGGCCTGGACGAAGGGGAACACCAGTTCCAGGTTGGCGCCGATGCCGTTGAAGATCAGCAGCGGCGTCAGGTGCGGCTTGCCTGGCCGCACGGCGGTACGGATGGTCTGGCCGTCCAGGTCGATGGTGCGGAATACGAAAGGTTGCAGCATGTACTGAGCCCTATGGATTGAACCGCTGGGAACAGCGGTCCGGCGCGTTCCCAGAGTGACGAAGCCGGGTGCCGGTCCTGGTCCGGGCTTCGTTGGCGGCACACCGGCCATGATCGGCCGCCATTGCGTAAGGCACGTCCGGGTGCCTTGGGCAGTACTGCGCAAGGTGCATGCTGTCAGCGCTCATGCACATAGGTACCGGGTGAGGCTTCGCCGGCCGGGTAGGCCTTGTTGCCCAGCTTGGCCGGTGCCTTCTTCAGCTCGCCGGAGCGCGCCGCCATCCACGCCTGCCAGTGCAGCCACCAGGAGTCGGCGTGCTTGGTCGCGTCTTCCTGCCAGGCCTTGGGGCTGGGCGGCAGGGTTTCGTTGGTCATGAAGCGTGCCTTGGGGTTGCCCGGTGGGTTGAGGATGCTCTGGATGTGCCCGCTGTTGGAGAGCACGAATTCGCATTTCCCGCCGAACAGCAGGGCCGACTTGTAGCAGGCTTCCCAGGGCGTGATGTGGTCCGTGGTGCCGGCGACGCAATAGATGTCGCTGTTGACCTGCTTGAGGTCGATCGGCGTGCCGCATACCTCCAGGGCGTAGGGGCGGGTCAGCGGATTGTTCTTGAACAGTTCGATAAGGTCGCCATGGAAGGCGGCCGGGAGGCGCGTGGTGTCGTTGTTCCAGTAGAGGATATCGAACACCGGCGGTTCGTTGCCGAGCAGGTAGTTGTTGACCCAATAGTTCCAGATCAGGTCGTTCGGCCGCATCCAGGCAAACACCTTGGCCATGTCCCGGCCTTCCAGCACGCCGGCCTGGTAGGAGCGACGCTTCGCCGCCTCCAGGGTCTGCTCGTCGACGAACAGCGAGACCTGGGTGTCCAGCTTGGTATCCAGCACGCTGACCAGCAGGGTCAGGGCATTCACCTTGGTTTCTCCGGTGGCGGCGTAGTGGCCGAGCAGCGAGGCGGTGGTGATGCCGCCGGAGCAGGCGCCGAGCATGTTCAGATCCTTGCTGCCGGTGATGGCGAGGATCACGTCGATGGCTTCCTTCAGCGCCTCGATGTAGGTGGACAGGCCCCACTCACGTTGTGCCTTGGTCGGGTTGCGCCAACTGACGATGAAGGTCTGCAGACCGTTGCGCAGGCAGAAACGCGCCAGGCTTTTTTCCGGCGACAGGTCGAAGACGTAGAACTTGTTGATCTGCGGCGGTACCACCAGCAGGGGGCGTTCATGGACCTGCTCGGTGGTCGGCTTGTACTGGATCAGTTCGAGCAGATCGTTGCGGAAGATCACCGCGCCTTCGGTGGTGGCGAGGTTCTTGCCGACCTCGAAGGCGTCCATGTTGACCTGGCTAGGCATGCCGCCGTTGTTGACCAAGTCCTTGGCCAGATGGGAAAGGCCATCCAGCAGGCTCTTGCCGCCGGTTTCGAAGAAGCGCTTGACCGCGGCCGGGTTGGCCATGCTGTTGGTCGGTGCCAGGGCTTCGGTCAGCAGGTTGATCACGAAGTGGCCGCGGCTGGTGTCCAGTTCGGAGAGATTGCTGTCCTCGATCCAGTCATGGAGTTCCTTGCGCCAGGCCAGGTAGGTCTGCAGGTAGCGTCGATACAGCGGGTTCTGGCTCCAGGCAGGGTCGGCGAAGCGGCGATCGTCGGATTCCGGGGCGAGTTCGGATTGGCCGAGCAGAACGTTCTTCAGTTCCAGGGTGAAATGGCCGACGTGCTTGATGCTATGGATGGGTTGCTTGAGGGCCTGCAAGAGCACCATGCGGGCCGAGGTGATGATGTCTTTGCCGCGTAAGCCGATGACAGGGTTGAGATTCAAAGTGTTTTCAGACGCCTGGCGTTGCAAGTCTTCGTTGTTCTTCTGGGTCATCAACGACGCTCCATTGTCCTGAGACGGATACCGGCATGCTGCTGTGTGCGCGGCGACACAGGGCGAACGGCCTGGTACTGCTCGGGTTACCGGTTGCGGAAAAACCACTCCGCGTCTTGATTTGCATCCTTCGATTGGATGCAGGGAACCTGCCAGTTCCTTGGTTACCCGAGTTTGGGTTTTTGCGCAAGCGGCCCAGCGAATAGCCACCTGCCCGGACGAGTATGCCGGGGCGGATTAGAAAATTCGCCCTAACCGCGGAGGGGAGGAGGGAGGTGGTCTGGTCCGCCTGGGTGGCGGACTACAGCATCAGCTTGACCACCGACTCGTCGGGGTCGCGGGATTTTCCGGCAGCCGCCAGGGCGACGAGGTATTCCGTCCACAGGCGTTCCTGGTTGGTGGCCAGATGGTGGAGGTAATCCCAAGTGAACAGGCCGCTGTCGTGCCCGTCATCGAAGCTGAGCTTGAGGGCGTACTGCCCGGCCGGTTCGATTTTGCTGAGGCCGACATGCAATTTGCCGTATTGCAGTATCGGGTTGCCGTGCCCCTGCACCTCGGCGGATGGCGAATGCACGCGAAGGAATTCGGCCGGCAGGGTGTAGCTCTCGCCTTCGCCGTACTTCAGCGTGAGGGTCTTCGAGGCTTTGTGCAGTTCGATGGCGCTGGGTATCCGCATCGCAAGCTCCAAGCCGCAAGCGTCAAGCTACAAGTCGAAGCAGGATGCTTTTGACTTGTAGCGTGTCGCTTGCAGCTGCTCTTAGAGAATATAGCGCGACAGGTCTTCGTCCTGCGCCAGTTCGCCGAGGTGGCTGTTGACATAGGCGGCGTCGATCCGGATCGGCTTGCCGCTGTGCTCGCTGGCCAGATCGGCGGCGCTGAAGGAGACCTCTTCCAGCAGGCGTTCGAGCAGCGTATGCAGCCGGCGGGCACCGATGTTCTCGGTCTTCTCGTTGACCTGCCAGGCGATTTCGGCGAGACGCTTGATGCCCTCCTCGACGAATTCGATTTCCAGTCCCTCGGTCTTCAGCAGCTCGCGGTACTGTTCGGTGAGCGAAGCGTGCGGCTCGGTGAGGATGCGCTCGAAGTCCTGCGGCGACAGGGCCTTCAGCTCCACGCGGATCGGCAGGCGGCCTTGCAGCTCCGGCACCAGGTCGCTGGGCTTGGACAGATGGAAGGCACCGGAGGCGATGAACAGGATGTGGTCGGTCTTCACCATACCCAGCTTGGTATTCACCGTGCAGCCTTCGATCAGCGGCAGCAGGTCGCGCTGGACGCCTTCGCGGGAAACGTCGGCACCGCCGACATTGCCGCGCTTGGCAACCTTGTCGATCTCATCGATGAAGACGATACCGTTCTGCTCCACCGCTTCCAGGGCACGGGCCTTGAGTTCTTCCTCGTTGACCAGGCGTGCCGCCTCTTCGTCGCGGATCAGCTTGAGCGCGTCCTTGACCTTGAGTTTGCGGCTCTTCTTCTTGCCCTTGGCCAGGCCGGAGAAGAGGTTCTGCAACTGGCTGGTCATCTCCTCCATGCCGGGCGGCGCCATGATCTCCACGCCGGAGGGCGCGTCGGCCACCTCGATGTCGATTTCCTTGTCATCCAACTGGCCTTCGCGCAGGCGTTTGCGGAACAGCTGGCGGGTGTTCGAATCTTCGCTGCGCACCGGTTCCTCGCTGAAGCCGACCGGCCGTGCTGGCGGCAACAGGGCGTCGAGGATGCGCTCTTCGGCGGCATCTTCGGCGCGATAGCGGACCTTCTGTATTTCCTGTTCGCGGAGCATCTTCACCGCAGCATCGGCGAGATCACGGATGATCGATTCTACGTCGCGGCCGACGTAGCCGACCTCGGTGAACTTGGTCGCTTCGACCTTCAGGAAGGGAGCGTTGGCCAGCTTGGCCAGGCGGCGGGCGATCTCGGTCTTGCCGACTCCGGTGGGGCCGATCATCAGGATGTTCTTCGGCGTGACTTCCTGGCGCAGTTCGACGGGCAATTGCATGCGCCGCCAACGGTTGCGCAGGGCGATGGCCACGGCGCGCTTGGCGTCGTCTTGGCCGATGATGTGGCGGTTGAGTTCGTGAACGATCTCGCGGGGCGTCATGGACATGCGTAAGGCTCCAGAGCGGACGCGCCTCAGACGGCGGAGTCCAGCTCCTCGATGGTCAGATTCTGGTTGGTGAAGACGCAGATGGACCCGGCGATCTTCAAGGCGGTTTCCGCGACTTCGCGGGCGGACAGCGCATCGTTGTGCTGCAGCAGCGCCATGGCCGCGGCCTGGGCGTAACCGCCGCCGGAACCCATGGCGATCAGGCCGTGCTCGGGTTCG
Organism: Pseudomonas sp. PIC25; assembly: GCF_002286785.1. Lineage (GTDB taxonomy): Bacteria > Pseudomonadota > Gammaproteobacteria > Pseudomonadales > Pseudomonadaceae > Pseudomonas_M. The sequence continues at coordinate 39,507 of NZ_MUJY01000126.1, forward strand.
AGCACGTCGCCGTTGCCGGTGATGATCAGCGACGCATCCTTGTTGGCCACGGCGAGCATCGCCTCCAGCCGGCTCAGCGAGCGGTCGGTGCGCCAGTCCTTGGCCAGTTCCACGGCGGCACGGACCAGATGGCCCTGGTGTTTCTCCAACTGGCCTTCGAAGCGTTCGAACAGGGTAAAGGCATCCGCCGTAGCGCCGGCGAAGCCGGCCAGGACCTGGCCGTGGTACAGGTGGCGTACCTTCTTCGCGTTGCCTTTCATGACGGTGTTGCCGAGGGAAACCTGGCCGTCGCCACCCATGACGACTTTGCCGTGGCGGCGGACTGAAACGATGGTGGTCAAGGGGCTTACTCCTGCAGACGGCGTTATGCAGGGGTATATGGGGCAAGCGGGCGAAGGTTTCAAGGCTGGCCGGATGACAGCGACAGAGTGCGTCGCTCCACTGCCGTGCGGGCCCGCATCCGTCGTAGTCAGCGTACCTGGCGCTGTTGCAGTAGCAGGTTGCTGAAACCGTTGGCGCTGAGTTCCTTTTGCGCGCTGTTGAGCTGCTCGCGGTTGGCGAAGGGACCGACCATCACCCGGTGCCAGGTTTCGTCGCGCACGGTGCCGGATTCCACCTTCACGTTCTGTCCGAGCAGGATGATCTGGGCACGCACCGCTTCGGCGTCGTCCTTGCGGCGGAACGAGCCGGCCTGCAGGAAGAACTGGGTGACCGGTGCCTTGGCCACGGTGGGCGGCGGCGTAGGCGTGGGAATCGGTGGCGGCGTCTTGCCGTTGAGCAGCGCCTCGGCCTTGGCCGCCTCCTGTTCCGGGGTCAGCTTGACCGGCGGTTGTGTCGGCGGGGGTGTTGGTGTCGGCGTAGGCTCCGGCAGGGCTTCCGGTTGCACGATGACTTCGGATTCGGGCAGCAGTGTGTAGAAGTCGTACTTCGGCTTCTCGGGCTGCGCCGGCTGCGGGGGCTTGGCCGGTTGACTGGCGGTGCCGGGGCGTGCCTGTTCGGGCTTGGGCCGCTTCACGTCGTCGCGCCCCGGCTCCAGTTTCATCAGGAATACCAGGAAACCGCCGATGGCGAGGCCGCAGACCATCCATACCCAGCCCGGCACCGGTTTGTTCTTGGGCGCCTGATAGCGGCTCGCGCCGCGCTTGGGTGCTGCTTTTTTCTTCGCCATGCGCTTCCGGGCTTCCCTTTACATACGTTCCAGAGTTTCCAGCCCGAGCAGTTCCAGGCCCTGCTTGAGAGTACGGCCGGTCAGCGCCGCGAGGCGAAGGCGGCTCTGCTGCCGCGCCGGCTCCTCTGCGGTGAGGATCGGGCAGTGCTCGTAGAAGCTGGAAAACAGACCGGCCAGATCATACAGATAGGCGCATAGCAGGTGCGGGATGCCTTTCTCGGCAACGCTGTTGAGCACTTCGCCGAACTGCGCCAGCTTGGCCGCCAGGGCGATTTCCTGCTCGGCATCCAGGGCGATGTGGCCCTCGATTTCGTCGAAGCCCTTGCCCAGCTTGCGGAACACGCTGGCCACGCGGGTATAGGCATAGAGCAGGTAGGGCGCGGTGTTGCCCTCGAAGCTGAGCATTTGCTCGAAGTTGAAGTTGTAGTCGCTGGTGCGGTGCTTGGAGAGGTCGGCGTACTTCACCGAGTCGATGCCCACCACGCGGCCGATCTGGCGCAGTTCGTCTTCCGTCAGCGGCGTTTCGCCCCGGTCGGCGCGCTGCTGGTTACGCTCCTTCACCAAGTTGTAGGCGCGCTCTTCGGCCTCGTCGAGCAGGTCGATCAGCTTCACCGTGCCGCCGTCGCGGGTCTTGAAGGGACGGCCGTCGGCACCGTTCATGGTACCGAAGCCCATGTGCTCGAGATCCATGCCGTCGTGGACGAAGCCGGCACGACGTGCCACGGCGAAAGCCATCTGGAAGTGCAGGGCCTGGCGCTGGTCGACGAAATACAGGGCACGGTCGGCCTTGAGCACGCGGCTGCGGTAGCGCATCGCGGCGAGGTCGGTGGTGGCGTAGAGGTAACCGCCGCCGGCTTTCTGCACGATCACCGGCAGCGGATTGCCTTCGGCATTCTTGAACTCGTCGAGGAACACGCACTGGGCGCCCTCGCTCTCGGTGAGCAGGCCGGCGCTACGCAGGTCGGCGATCACATTGGGCAGATCGTCGTTGTAGGCGCTTTCGCCCTTGACGTCGGCGGGCACCAGCTTGACGTTGAGGCGATCGTAGACCTTCTGGCAATGCGACAGCGAGATGTCGTTGAAGCGGTGCCAGAGCCGCAGGCATTCCGCATCGCCGGCCTGCAACTGCACCACCAGTTCGCGGGCGCGGTCGGCGAACTCGGCGGATTCGTCGAAACGCTTCTTCGCGGCGCGGTAGAACTGTTCCAAGTCAGACAGCTCGCTCTCGGCGGAGGCCGGGTTTTCCTGCAGGTAGGCCAGCAGCATGCCGAACTGGGTGCCCCAGTCGCCCACGTGGTTCTGGCGGATCACTTCGTCGCCGAGGAATTCCAGCACCCGGGCCACGCCGTCACCGATGATGGTCGAGCGCAGGTGGCCGACGTGCATTTCCTTGGCCAGGTTGGGCGCGGACAGGTCCACGACGACCCGCTCCTTCGCGCCGGCCTTGCGCACACCCAGCTTGGCATCGGCCAATGCGGCTTCGAGGCGCTGGGCCAGGGCGTCGGTGTTCTGGAAGAAATTGAGGAAGCCGGGTCCGGCGATCTCCACCTTGGCCACCTGCTCGTTGACCGGCAGGGCGGAGATCAGTTTTTCCGCCAGGTCACGCGGTTTCATTCCGGCCGGCTTGGCCAGCATCATGGCGATGTTGCTGGCGAAGTCGCCGTGGCTCTTGTCCTTGGTGTTTTCCACCTGGATCGCCGGGCTCAGCCCTTCGGGCAGAACGCCTTCGCTGGCGAGATGGTTCAGGGCGTGCTGGATCAGCTGGCGAATGGTGTCTTTCATGGTCCGCTCGTTCGGCCGTGGGGACGGCGGCGCCTCGGGGCGCTGGTTGAAAACTGCGCATTATAAAAGCAGCGGCGAGCTGCAAGCCACCTGCGGCGCGCATGCCTTGTGCGGTAAGGGCTCAGAACAGGTCGATCGGGTCCACGTCCAGCGACCAGCGTACCGCGCGCCCGCCAGGCAGATGCTCGAGTATCGGCAACCAGGCATTCATCAGGCGATGCAGCGGCGCGCGGGCGTTGCCTTGCAGCAGGAGCTGCGCACGGTAGCGGCCGGCGCGGCGCTCCATCGGTGCTGGAACGGGGCCGAGCAGCTCGATGCCGCCCAGTCGCAGCTCGGCCAGCAGTCGCTCGGCTTCCGTGCAGGCTTCGTCGAGAAAGCCCTCGGCCTGGCCGGGTTTGTGCGCTTCGGCGCGCAGGAGCGCCAGGTGGGTGAACGGTGGAAGACCGGCGGCGCGGCGTTCGCTCAGGGCCTGCTCGGCGAAGGCGAAATAGCCTTGCTCGGTGAGCTGCACGAGCAGGGGGTGGTCGGCCAGGTGCGTCTGGATGATGACCTTGCCGGGCTCATCGGCACGTCCGGCGCGGCCGGCGACCTGAACGATCAATTGGGCCATGCGCTCGCTGGCTCGGAAGTCCGCGGAAAACAGTCCCCCGTCGGCATCGAGGATGGCCACCAGGGTGACGCGGGGGAAGTGGTGCCCCTTGGCGAGCATCTGGGTGCCCACCAGAATGCACGGATGGCCGCGCTGGATGGTGCCGAACAACTGATCCATCGCGCCTTTGCGCGACGTGCTGTCGCGGTCGATGCGCAACACCGGGTAATCCGGAAAGAGAATGCGCAGGCGTTCTTCGGCGCGTTCGGTTCCGGCGCCGATCGGACGCAAGTCCACCTTGCCGCAATCCGGGCAATTGCTCGGTGGGCGTTGCGCGTGGCCGCAGTGGTGGCAGCGCAGCTCGCCGGAGCGCTGGTGCACGGTCATTCGCGCATCGCAGCGTGGGCACTGGCTGATCCAGCCGCAGTCGTGACAGAGCAGGGTCGGCGCGAAACCTCTGCGGTTGAGAAAGACCAGCACTTGTTGGCCAGCTTCCAGGGTCTGGCCGATGGCCTGTTGCATCGGCCCGGAGATGCCGGAATCCAGCGGGCGGCTCTTCACGTCCAGGCGCAGGAAGCGCGGCTGGCGTGCACCTCCGGCGCGCTGGGTGAGCTTGAGCAGGGCGTAGCGTCCGGCATAGGCGTTCTGCAGGCTTTCCAGCGAGGGCGTGGCGGAGCCGAGCAGAATCGGCACGTCTTCCTGCCGGGCACGGACCAGGGCGAGATCGCGGGCGTGATAACGCAGCCCTTCCTGCTGTTTATAAGAAGCGTCGTGTTCCTCGTCGACGATGATCAGCCCCGGATTCTTCAGTGGCGTGAACAGTGCCGAGCGGGTGCCGATGACGATATCCGCCTCGCCGTCGCGCGCCGCCAGCCAGGCGTCCAGGCGCTCGCGGTCGTTGACGTTGGAGTGCAGCAGGGCGATGCGGGCGTTGAAGCGGCGGGCGAAGCGTTCCAGCGTTTGCGGGCCGAGATTGATTTCCGGGATCAGCACCAGGGCCTGTTTGCCGGCTTCCAGGGTCTGGCGGATCAATTGCAGGTAAACCTCGGTCTTGCCGCTGCCGGTGACACCGGCCAGCAGGTAGGCGCCGAACCGGCCGAAACCGGCATGTACCGCCTCGGCGGCGGCGCGCTGTTCGGCGTTCAGCGGCAATTCGGGCTGGGCCAGCCAGCCACCGTGATGCTCTGCAGGATGGTGCCTGCGTACCTCGACGTGCACGAGGCCTTTTTCCAGGAGCAGGTCGAGGCTGTCCTTGTTGATCTGCAGTTTGCCGAGCAGTTGATGCGCCACGCCATGTGGGTGCTGGGCGAGGGTCTGCAAGGCCTGTTTTTGACGCGGAGCCCGCGCCAGGCGCGGGTCGTCGAGGCGCGCATCCGGCGCCGCGTGCCAGAAGCGTTCCTGCCTCGCCTCGGCCGGCTCGCCCTGACGCAGCAGAACGGGCAGCGCCCAACTCAGGGTGTCGCCCAGGCTGTGTTGGTAGTATTGCGCGGTCCACAAACACAGCTTGAACAGCGACGCCGGCAATGGCGGGCGCTGATCGAGCAATTCGAGAGCGGCCTTGAGCTTGTCGGCCGGCACCTCGCTGTGATCGCTGAGTTCGACCAGGACACCGATCACCTCGCGCCGGCCGAACGGCACGCGCAGGCGCACTCCAGGCTGCAGCGCTCCACGCGATACGCCGGCCGGCGCGCGGTAGTCGAACAAGCGACGCAACGGCGAGGGCAGGGCGAGGCGCAGTATGGGCGAGAAGGGGTGGGCGTCGAGCAAGCGGCGATCCTCGATAAAGGCCGCGATCTTAGCATGGCCCCGGGCGACGGCCGGTTACTGCCTCGCTTGCATCGATCCCGTGCTCTGGTATTATCCGCCGCCTATTTCCGTGCGGTATCCGACATAGGGTCGGGTGGCGGCACGCTAGACCTGAGGATCACACGATGAAACCGGAAATCCATCCCGCGTACGAAGAAGTCGTCGCCACCTGCAGCTGCGGCAACGTCATCAAGACCCGTTCCACCCTGTGCAAGCCGATCAGCCTGGACGTGTGCTCCGAGTGCCACCCGTTCTACACCGGCAAGCAGAAGGTCCTGGACACCGGCGGCCGTATCGATCGCTTCAAGCAGCGTTTCGGCGTGTTCGGCGCCAAGTAATCTGGCCCGCGCTACGGGAAGCCTGATGGGTTTTTCCGAGTCGATGAAAAAGGCGTCCCTTGTGGGCGCCTTTTTCGTTTCCGTCCTGTGGTTCGCTCCGGCGATGGCGTTCTGTCCGTCGCCGGGGAAGCTGCCGCAACTGCCGGTGCAGAGGGTGGTGGATGGCGACACCGTGCGCCTCGTCGATGGGCGCAGCATCCGGCTGATCGGCCTGAATGCACCGGAGTTGGGGCGTAAGGGGCGTTCCGACGAGCCTTTTGCCGAGGCGGCCCGCAAGCGCCTTGCTCAGCTCGTAGCGGCGAACGATGGCCGGATCGGGCTACGTCCCGGTCGGCAGGCCAAGGACCGCTATGGCCGTACCTTGGCGCATGCCTATGACGCCGGCGGGCGCAATGTCGAGGCCGTATTGCTGGCGGAAGGGCTGGGCTTCGCTGTAGCGGTCGAGCCGAACGTGGCCCTTGCGGAGTGTCAACATGCCGCCGAGCGGGAAGCGCGCGAGGCTCGGCGGGGCCTCTGGCGGCATGCACCCTGGCTGGAGGCGGCTGCGGTCGAGCAAAGCGGCTTCGCCTTGATCAGGGGGCGGGTGGCAAAAGTGGAGCGGAATCGCGGAGGTATTTGGCTCGAGATGGAGGGGCCGTTGGTTCTGCGTGTCGAGCCTCGGCTGATCGCGTCCTTCGATGAACAAATACTTTCGACGTTGGCTGGCCGCGACGTGGAAGTGCGTGGTTGGGTGGTGGACAGGTCCCGCGGCGGAGAGACCAAGTCCGGTCAGGCCCGTTGGCTGCTGCCTCTCACTTCTCCCGCGATGCTGGAGGTCGTTCGATGATGCGTCTTTGCGCTCTGCTCCTGATGCTTTTCATCCTGGCTGGCTGTGCGGTGAACCCGGCGACCGGGCGCACCGATTTCGTGATGATGAGCGAGCGTGAAGAGATCGATCTCGGCCAGCGCTATAGCCAGGAAATCCTCAAGCAGAACCCGCGTTACGCCGACGAAAAACTCCAGGCTTATGTCCAGCGAGTAGGCGAGCGGGTGGCACGGCACGGACACCGCAGTAATCTCGCCTATACCTTCACGGTCATCGATAGCCCGGATATCAACGCCTTCGCCTTGCCTGGCGGGCACATCTATATCCATCGCGGGTTGCTCGCCTATCTCAACACCGAGGCGGAGCTGGCGGCTGTGCTGGGACACGAGATCGGCCATGTCACCGCCCGCCATAGCGTGCGCCAGCAGAGCCAGTCGACCGCCTGGGGGTTGTTGGGGCAGGCAGTGGCCATCGGTACCGGAGTCAGTGCCGCAGGCGACCTTACCAATGTGCTGGGTACGGCATTCGTGCGTGGATACGGTCGGGACATGGAGCTGGAAGCCGACGGGCTCGGTGCCCAGTACCTGGCGCGCAGCGGCTACGACCCGCAGGCGATGATCGAGGTCGTGAAGATCCTGAAGAACCAGGAGAGCTTTGCCCGGGATCAGGCGGCGAAGAGTGGCCAGCCGGCGCCTGCCAGTTATCACGGAATCTTCGATACCCACCCAGACAACGACCGTCGTTTGCAGCAAGTCATTGGCCCAGCCCAGGCGCTGGCGGGCGGGCAGCAGGAAGTTAACCGGGAGGCATTCCTGAAGGCGCTGGAAGGGTTGCCTTTCGGCGATTCGGAGGCCACTGGCGTGCGTCGCGGTCAGCAGTTTTACCACGCTGGGCTCGGCTTCACTTTGCGCTTTCCGGAAGGCTGGCAGATGGTCAATCGCCCCGATGCCTTGATCGGTCTCTCTCCCGACCAGCAGGCCTTCGTCGCCATGGTGCTCGAGGAGCCCAAGCAGGGGGTAAGCCCGGCGGAGTTCCTGCGCCAGCGCGTTCGGGCTCAGCGTCTGGCTCAGGAAGAGCCGCTGCGTCAGGCCGGCCTGGAGGGATATACCGCAGTCATTCCCGGTAATCCTGCCAAGCGTGTGGCTGTCCTGTACAAGGACGGTCATGCCTTTATCTTCCTGGCAGGCATCAAAGGGCGCGGGTCGCTGGAGAGCGAAGATGCACGTTTTCTCTCGGTGATCAGGAGCTTCCGCCCGCTCGCGGTCAATGAGCGCAAGCTCGCCGAGCCATTGCGCGTGCATCTGGTTCGAGTTGCACCGGGGCAGAGCATGGCGGATATTGCCAAGTCTTCTCGGCTTCCCGGTGACTCGGAGGCCCGTCTCCGCCTTCTCAACAACCTCTACCCAAACGGCGAGCCGCATCCAGGAGACTGGCTTAAAGTCGTACGCTAGGGGCCTTGACACGGGTGACTGGACAGTCTTGTGGGGCCCCTTCATCTTGCGTATGCTCGGCCGCCTGTCTGTTCACCAGCAAAAGCGGAAATGCCAACATGTCTGACCTGAAAACAGCCGCTCTCGAGTATCACGCCCAGCCCCGTCCCGGGAAGCTGAGCGTCGAGCTGACCAAGCCCACTGCCACTGCCCGTGACCTGTCTCTGGCATACAGCCCGGGTGTCGCCGAACCGGTACGCGAGATCGCACGCGATCCGGAACTGGCCTACCGCTATACCGGCAAGGGCAATCTGGTGGCAGTCATCTCCGATGGCACGGCTATTCTCGGTCTGGGCAACCTCGGTCCCTTGGCCTCCAAGCCTGTCATGGAAGGCAAGGGCGTGCTGTTCAAGCGTTTCGCCGGCATCGATGTGTTCGACATCGAAGTCGATGCCGAAAGCCCGCAAGCTTTCATCGACACCGTCAAGCGCATTTCCATCACCTTCGGTGGCATCAACCTGGAAGACATCAAGGCACCGGAGTGCTTCGAGATCGAGCGCACGCTGATCGAGCAGTGCGATATCCCGGTCTTCCATGACGACCAGCACGGCACCGCCATCGTGACGGCAGCCGGCATGCTCAATGCGTTGGAAATCTCCGGCAAGACGCTCGAAGCGGCGAAAATCGTCTGCCTGGGTGCCGGCGCTGCGGCGATCTCCTGCATGAAGCTTCTGGTGAGCATGGGGGCCAAGGTCGAAAACATCTATATGATTGATCGCAAAGGCGTGATCCATGCCGGTCGCGATGACCTGAACCAGTACAAGGCCGTGTTCGCTCACGAGACCGACAAGCGCACGCTGTCCGATGCTCTGGATGGTGCCGATGTGTTCGTCGGCCTGTCGGGCGCCAACCTGCTGAGCCCCGAAGACCTGAAGCGCATGGCGCCGAACCCGATCGTCTTCGCCTGCTCCAACCCGGATCCGGAAATCAAACCGGAGCTGGCCCATGAAACTCGTAATGACGTGATCATGGCCACTGGTCGTTCGGACTACCCGAACCAAGTGAACAACGTGCTCGGTTTCCCCTTCATCTTCCGTGGTGCGCTCGACGTTCGCGCGACCCGTATCAACGAAGAAATGAAGATTGCCGCCGCCCTGGCGCTGCGCGATCTGGCCAAGCTGCCGGTTCCGCAGGAAGTCTGCGATGCCTACGGTGGCATCAAGCTGGAGTTCGGTCGCGAGTACATCATTCCGAAGCCCATGGATGCTCGTCTGATCACCGTCGTGTGCGACGCCGTGGCCAAGGCAGCGATCGAGAGCGGCGTAGCCACTCTGCCGTATCCGAAGCACTACCCGCTGAAGTCGGTGGACGACGTCTTCAACGGCTAAGCTGCCAAGCTCTCAAAAACAAAACCCCGCTTCGGCGGGGTTTTGTTTTCTGTTGACCTGCTTATCAGAACAGATCGATGGGTGCGGCTTCGTCGGCAGGTAGCGGGCTGCCTGGGAAGCCCTGGCCTGGTTCCAGCTCGTTCATGGGCGGGGGCGAATCCTCGCTCTTGAACAGTTCGAAGTAGGCGTTGGGCGAGCCCGGTGAGGCTGCGCGACCGCTGATCGGATCAATGCGCAGCGTAAGCAAGCCCTCCGGCTCGGGCTGGACGTGCTCCGGCTTGTCCTTGAGCGCAGCGCTCATGAAGTCGATCCAGATCGGTAAGGCGACGGTTCCGCCATACTCGTTGCGACCCAGGCTTTCCGGTTGATCGAAACCGGCCCAGACCGTCGTGACCAGGTCTGCGTTGTAGCCGGAGAACCAGCTGTCCTTGGATTCGTTAGTGGTCCCGGTCTTGCCGGCTATGTCGCCGCGCTTCATGCTCAGCGCTCGGCGCCCGGTGCCGCGCTTGATCACGTCCTGCAGCATGCTGGTCATGATGTAAGTGGTGCGAGGGTCTACCACGCGTTCGGCTATGGCCGGTTCGGCAGGGGCGGCCGTGCTGTTGCTCACCTGCGTGATGGCGGCTTCCTTCTCTTCGGATGGCTCCGGCTGTTGGGCCATGCTCTCTTCGCCCGGGACGCTCGGCGGGTTGGCCACATAGAGAGGCTCGCCTTCCCGGCTTTCGATTCGCTCGATCAGGTAAGGCTGCACCTTGTAACCGCCGTTGGCGAAGACGGTCCAGCCGCCAGCCACTTCCAGCGGGGTCAGGTTAGCGGTGCCCAGTGCGAGGGAAAGGTTGCGCGGGAGTTCCTGCCTGTTGAAGCCGAATCGGGTCACGTAGTCCAAGGCATAGTCGATGCCGATCGTCTGGAGCAGGCGAATGGAAACCAGGTTGCGTGATTTGTAGAGCGCTTCGCGCAACCGGATCGGACCGAGGAAGGTATTGTTGTCGTTCTTCGGTCGCCAGGCCTCTTCCATGCCGGCTTCGTGGAACACGATGGGAGCATCGTTGACCATGGTCGCAGCGGTGAAGCCACTATCCAGCGCTGCCGTATAAAGGAATGGCTTGAAGCTTGAGCCGGGCTGGCGCTTGGCTTGAGCCGCCCGGTTGTAGTTGCTCTGCTCGAAGGAGAAGCCCCCGACCAGTGCGCGAATGGCGCCGCTATGCGGATCCAGGGATACCAGCGCGCTTTGAGCCGCGGGAACCTGGCTGAACAGCAGGGTGCCTTCCTCGTTGCGCTGTACGCGAATCAGATCGCCGGGCTGCACGACATCGGCAGGAGATTGAGGGCGCGGGCCAAGGCTGTTGGTGTTGAGATAGGGGCGTGCCCATTTCATGCTGTCCCAGGCGACGGCTTCTTCCTCGCCATTGCGGGTCAGGACGAGGATGCCGCTCTTCTCGACCTGCGTAACGATGGCTGGCTCGAGACCATTGATGGTGCGGTGCTTGCCTAGCTCCTGCTGCCACGCTTCCCGCGTCATGTTCGGCAGACGGGTTTCCGGTCCCCTGTAACCGTGTCGCTGATCGTAGCTGATCAGCCCTTCGCGCAGAGCGTGATTGGCCGCTTGCTGGAGGTCGCTGGGCACTGTCGTCGTCACGCGGAAACCTTCGGTGTAGGCATCGCTGCCGTAGCGTCCGACCATTTCGGCGCGCGCCATCTCGGCGACATAGGGGGCGCTCAGTTCCGGCGTGGGGACGTGGTAGCTGGCATCGATAGGCTCTGCCAGTGCGGCCTGGTAGCGTGCCTCGTCGATTTTTCCGAGACGGTACATGCGACCGAGAATCCAGTCGCGGCGCTCCTTGGCGCGGGTCGGGTTGACCAGGGGATTGAAGCGCGAAGGGGCTTTCGGCAGACCGGCTATCATCGCCATCTGCGCCAGGCTCAAGTCTCGGATGGATTTGCCGTAATAGACTTGGGCGGCAGCTTCGATTCCGTAGGCGCGGTTGCCCAGGTAGATCTTGTTGACGTAGAGCTCGAGGATCTCGTCTTTGCTCAGCTCGCGCTCGATCTGCAGGGCCAGGAGGATCTCGTTGATCTTGCGTGAGAAGCTCCGCTCGCTGGTGAGGAAGTAGTTCTTCGCCACCTGCATGGTGATGGTGCTACCGCCCGTCTGGATGTGGCCGCTTTTCAATAATTGAGTGGCAGCACGCATCAGGCTGGTCACGTCGACGCCATAATGGTTAGCGAAGTTGTCGTCCTCGGCAGAAAGCAGTGCCTGGATGAATTCTTGTGGTATGTCCGCGAAACGAATGGGCGAGCGGCGCATCTCCCCGAATTCTGCGATCAGCTTGGCATCGCTGCTATAAACCCGAAGCGGGATCTGCAGCTGAATGCTACGAAGGGAATCGACTGAAGGAAGACTAGGGCTGAGGTAGAGGAATGCGCCGCTGAAACTGAGCAATAGCCCACAAAAAACAGCGACGAAAGACCACCAGAAAAACTTCAACAAACGCATCAAGGTTTTTGGATTTCCAGATAAAAGAACGGGTTAAGCGGAAGGCAAAGCTAAAAGGGAAAAGCTGTTCACATTATAAGCGCTTTTTCTGTCGGGTAGCCATTTGCGCTTCTGTCAAGACTGTTATTTAATGTGGAAAAACATAAATAGTCCGTAAGTCTCGGATGCAGATAGGAAATCGGTCGTGCTAGGGCTCTTCACTAAGAAAGCGAATTCGCTGCTGGGGATCGATATCAGTTCGACCTCGGTCAAGCTCCTTGAATTGAGTCGCTCGGGCAGCCGCTACAAAGTAGAGGCTTACGCCGTCGAGCCGCTCCCACCCAATGCGGTCGTCGAGAAGAACATCGCCGAACTGGAAGGTGTCGGTCAGGCCTTGTCTCGCGTCCTGGCGAAAGCCAAGACAGGTGTCAAGACGGTCGCCGTCGCCGTTGCCGGTTCTGCGGTGATCACCAAGACCGTCGAGATGGAAGCCGGGCTTTCCGACGATGAGCTGGAAAATCAGCTGAAGATCGAGGCTGACCAGTACATTCCATATCCGCTGGAAGAGGTGGCTATCGACTTCGAAGTCCAGGGACCTTCGCCACGTAATCCTGATCGTGTCGAAGTGCTTCTTGCGGCCTGCCGTAAAGAGAACGTGGAGGTCCGTGAGGCTGCCCTGGCGCTTGCCGGTCTGACGGCGAAAGTCGTCGATGTCGAGGCTTATGCGCTGGAACGTGCCTACGGATTGCTAGAGGCGCAACTCGGCAATGGTCATGACGAACTGACCGTCGCAGTGGTGGACATCGGCGCCACCATGACCACACTGAGCGTGCTGCACAACGGGCGCACCATTTATACGCGTGAGCAGCTTTTCGGTGGTCGGCAACTGACGGAGGAAATCCAGCGTCGCTATGGTCTCTCCGTGGAAGAGGCAGGGCTCGCCAAGAAGCAGGGTGGTCTTCCGGACGATTACGAGAGTGAGGTCTTGCAGCCTTTCAAGGAGGCGGTGGTCCAACAGGTTTCTCGTTCCCTGCAGTTCTTCTTCGCTGCGGGTCAGTTCAATGATGTCGATTACATCCTCCTGGCTGGCGGGACTGCTTCGATCCCTGATTTGGATCGTCTGATCCAGCAGAAGATCGGTACCCCGACCTTGGTCGCGAACCCCTTCGCTGACATGGCATTGAGTGGCAAGGTCAACGCAGGTGCGCTGGCAAGCGATGCCCCGGCATTGATGATTGCGTGTGGCTTGGCGATGAGGAGTTTCGACTGATGGCGCGCATCAACCTACTTCCTTGGCGCGAACAGCTACGCGAAGAGCGAAAGCAGCAGTTTCTGGTAACTCTAGCGGGGGTTCTGATCGCGTCCGGGGCATTGGTGTTTCTGGGTGATCAGTATCTGAACAGTGCCATCGAGAACCAGAATGCACGCAATGCATTCATTCAGAAGGAAATTGCTGTCCTTGATGCGCGCATCAAGGAAATCAGCGAGCTGAAGACACGTCGTCAGCAACTGCTGGAACGGATGAAAATCATTCAGGATCTGCAGGGCAATAGGCCGATCATTGGCCGTGTATTCGATCAACTGGTTCGTACATTGCCTGACGGCGTTTATTTCACTGGCTTGAAGATGACTGATAAAACGATCGCCATCGTCGGAGCTGCCGAATCCAACAATCGGGTCTCCAACTTGATGCGTAATCTCGATGCATCCGAATGGCTTGAGGCGCCCAATCTGACCGAAGTGAAAGCGATTACGGCAGGCGGAGTAGATCAGGCGAACGTATTCCAATTGACCGTACAGCAGACGCAGCCGTCCCTCGAAGCAGAAGGAGCCAAGAAATGAGTCTGGCCGATTCGCTTGAAAGTCTGAAAAAGGTCGATCTTTCGGACCTTGATGTTAATAACCTAGGGTCGTGGCCGGCTCCGGTTAAGGTCATTACCTGCATTTTGCTAATCATTGCCGTTCTCGCGTTGGGCTATAACTTTCACTTGAAGGACCTGCAGGCTCAACTTGAACAGCAGCAGGCGCAAGAGGAAACGCTAAAGCAGCAGTTTTCCACCAAGGCATTCCAGGCCGCCAATCTCGAGGCTTATAAAGAGCAGATGAAAGAGATGGAGGAGTCCTTCGGAGCCCTTTTGCGTCAGTTGCCCAGCGACACTGAAGTGCCGGGTTTGCTTGAAGATATTACCCGTACCGGCTTGGGAAGTGGTCTGGAATTCGAGGAGATCAAGCTCCAACCGGAATCGGTCAAGCAATTCTATATCGAATTGCCGATTCAGATCGTGGTGGTCGGTGGATACCATGATCTGGCTACCTTTGTAAGTGGCGTTGCTAGCTTGCCGCGAATTGTGACGTTGCACGACTTCGAAATTAAACCCGTCGATAAAGACAGTGTTTCGAAGTTGCGCATGAGTATCGTTGCAAAGACGTATCGCTATAACGACAAGGGGCAGCAGCAATGAAGACCGCCCGCCTGATATTTGCTGGTTTGTTATTGGCTAGCCTCTCTGGGTGTGACGCGGGGGGGGACTTCAGTGACTTGCAGGCCTACATGGATGAAGTCCGTGCTCGCCCCAAGGGTTCTATCGAGCCTCTGCCGAAATTCCAGCCATATGAAGCGTTCACCTATAGTGCTGCGTCGCTGCGAAGCCCTTTCCAGCCGCCAGTGAAGATCGATCTGGCCAGCCAGAAGAAGGGGTCGAAAGATATCAAACCGGATGAGACCCGCGTCAAACAGTTCCTCGAAGGATTCAACATTGAAACCTTCGTGATGGTCGGCACGCTCTCGAACGATGCTGGAATGTTTGCTTTGGTTCAAGGCGCGGGTGGGGTCCATCGGGTTAAGGTTGGCGATTATCTGGGGCGCAACCATGGTCGCATCGTTGCCATCAATGAGGGGCAGATCGACGTGGTCGAGATCGTTCCGGATGGTGAAGGCGGCTGGCTGGAACGTCCGCGGAGTCTCACTCTGAAAGAACGCTCCTGAGGGCGGGACCAAGATGAAAAATAATCAGCGATCTGCACAACGGAATCAGATAATGAACAGTTCCCTTTCGTTCCTCGGCATATCTCTCATGGCCGCCCTGATGTCGCCAGCGCTGCTGGCGGCAGATCTGAAAGCTCTGGATGTCGCGGCATTACCGGGCGATAAGGTCGAGCTTAAGCTGGTTTTCGATGAGCCGGTTCAGGCGCCGCGTGGCTACACTATTGAACAGCCGGCGCGCATCGCGCTCGATCTGCCAGGCGTGAGCAATAGGCTGGGTGCCAAAAACAAGGAAATTGGTGTGGGTAACGCTCGTAGCGTTACTGTGGTCGAAGCGAAAGACCGTACTCGCCTGATTATCAATCTAACGACACTTGCACCGTACAACACCCGTGTCGAAGGTAATAACCTCTTTGTCGTAGTTGGCGAAAGTGCTGCTCCCATGACGGCCGCCCGTACTGCCGTTTCGGCTCCGGTTCCCGTTCAGCCTGTCACCAAACCTTATATCCCGGTCGGACGCGCAATTAGTAATATCGACTTCCAGCGCGGTGAGCAAGGTGAAGGGAACGTCGTCATAGAGCTTTCTGACCCGTCCGTTAACCCGGATATTCAGGAGCAAGGTGGCAAGATTCGGCTGGATTTCCCCAAGACTCAGATTCCTGAGCAGTTGCGTGTTCGTCTCGATGTGAAGGATTTCGCCACGCCTGTCCAGTTCGTCAGTGCGACCGGTCAGGCCGATAAGTCTACGATTACCATTGAGCCGACAGGTTTCTATGACTACTTGGCATATCAGGCTGATAACAAACTGACGATCAGCGTCAAGCCGCTGACTCAGGATGACTTGGAAAAACGTAAAGCGGAACGCTTCACCTACTCCGGTGAGAAGTTGTCCTTGAATTTCCAAGATATTGACGTTCGCTCGGTTCTCCAATTGATCGCCGACTTTACCGATCTCAATCTGGTGGCGAGCGATACTGTGCAGGGCAATATCACATTGCGTTTGCAGAATGTTCCGTGGGATCAGGCTCTGGATCTCGTCCTCAAGACTAAGGGGCTGGATAAGCGCAAGATTGGCAATGTGCTGATGGTTGCTCCGGCTGACGAAATTGCAGCCCGTGAGCGACAAGAGTTGGAGGCGCAGAAGCAGGTTGCCGAGTTGGCTCCTCTTAAGAAGGATATTATTCAGCTAAATTATGCGAAGGCTTCTGATATCGCCAAGCTGTATGAGGATGACGCAGCAAAAGGGGCGTTAAAGGATGATATGAGAGGTTCGGTCATTTATGATGACAGAACTAATAGTCTTATTGTAACCCTGACGCAGGAGCGTATCGACGAGCTGCGCCGGATTATTACGCAGCTTGATATTCCTGTGCGTCAGGTAATGATTGAGGCTCGGATCGTCGAGGCGAACGTCGAGTATGGTAAGAATCTCGGTGTTCGCTGGGGAGGGGCGATTCGATCGGGAAATTGGAATACATGGGGTAAGGATGGAAATATTGGTATTGAAGATGGGGAGGAAGGTAGTTCCGGCAGCTGTGGCCCCTTCGCAGGAAATTGCACCTTGCCTACAACTGCCACAGGAAGTAACCCAACCCCGTTTGTCGATTTGGGCGCTACAACCAGTACTTCAGGGATTGGTATTGGGCTGATAACAAATAACGCCATTTTGGACCTTCAGCTTTCTGCGATGGAAAAATCTGGCAATGGTGAAATCGTATCTCAGCCAAAGGTGGTTACATCCGATAAGGAAACGGCAAAAATCTTGAAAGGCGAGGAAGTGCCTTACCAAGAGGCAAGCTCGAGTGGTGCAACATCAACCTCCTTTAAGGAAGCGGCTCTTTCGTTGGAGGTTACACCTCAAATCACCCCGGATAATCGAATTATCATGGAGGTGAAGGTGAATAAGGATGCTGCCGACTTTACCAGGGCTGTTAACGGGGTTCCTCCGATCAATAAAAATGAAGTGAATGCCAAGGTACTGGTCGCCGATGGTGAAACCATCGTAATTGGTGGTGTATTTACTAACACTCAACAAAAGAGTGTAGATAAGGTGCCGTTCCTTGGGGACTTGCCTTTCTTGGGGCGCATTTTCCGTCGGGATGAAATCACCGATAGTAAAACTGAGCTGCTTGTTTTCCTCACTCCGCGTATCATGAACAACCAGGCTATTGCTGTAGGTCGTTGAGCGCTCAGTGCGGAATGTGATCCTTGTAGGCCCGATGGGTGCTGGAAAGAGCACCATCGGGCGTTTGCTTGCCAAAGAGCTGCGTTTTCCGTTCAAGGATTCCGACAAGGAAATCGAGCAGCGGACGGGAGCCGATATTCCCTGGATTTTCGATGTCGAGGGGGAGCAGGGCTTTCGTGATCGGGAGCAGGCCATGCTTGCCGAGCTGTGCGATTTGGGTGGCGTGGTACTGGCTACCGGAGGTGGCGCGGTGTTGCGGCCGGAAAATCGGCAAGCGCTGCGGGCTGGCGGTCGTGTCGTGTACCTGTATACGTCGGTGGCTCAGCAGCTTGATCGAACGGCCAGGGACAGGAACCGCCCTTTGCTTCGCACAGCCGATCCAGGGGCTGTTCTGCGAGGTTTGATGGAGATCCGCGACCCGCTTTACCGCGAAATCGCGGATATCATCGTAGAGACCGATGAGCGACCGCCGCGGATGGTCGTGCAAGAAATTCTCGAGCGTCTGCAGTCTCTACCTCCCCGTTAAAGCGCAGGGCGATCTGCGCTATTCTAGGGCCCTTTCATTATCGGGGGCGTCATGCGGACTCTTCAGGTCGATCTCGGCGAGCGTAGTTATCCCATCCACATCGGTAAAGGTTTGCTGGCGCAGCCGGAACTGATCGTTCCCCATATCGCTGGTCGTCAGGTGGCCATCGTCACCAATGAAACCGTAGCTCCTCTCTATCTGGACCGATTGACTCAGGCGTTGGTTGGCTACAGTGTGACACCGATAGTTCTTCCTGACGGCGAGGCTTACAAGAATTGGGAAACGCTGCAGAGAATCTTCGATAGTCTTCTTGCCGAGCGCCATGATCGCCGAACGACCATCATCGCACTTGGAGGTGGTGTGATAGGGGACATGGCGGGATTTGCTGCCGCCTGTTATCAGCGCGGGGTCGATTTCCTTCAGGTTCCAACTACGCTGCTTTCACAAGTCGACTCGTCGGTAGGTGGCAAGACAGGTATCAATCACCCACTTGGCAAGAACATGGTGGGGGCCTTCTACCAGCCGAAGGCGGTCATCATCGATACGTCGACCTTGTCCACTTTGCCCGCTCGCGAGCTTTCCGCCGGTCTTGCTGAGGTCATCAAGTATGGCTTGATCTGCGACGAGCCGTTCCTCGGCTGGCTCGAAGAAAACATGTCGGCGCTGCGTGCGCTGGATTCGGCCGCGCTGACCGAGGCAATCGAGCGCTCCTGCGCGGCAAAGGCACGGGTCGTTGGTGTGGATGAGCGGGAGTCAGGGCTTCGGGCGATTCTCAATCTGGGGCATACCTTTGGCCATGCCATCGAAACGCATCAGGGGTATGGCGTCTGGCTGCATGGCGAGGCTGTGGCGGCCGGTACCGTGATGGCCCTGGAAATGTCGGCGCGGCTGGGTTGGATATCCGCCGAGGAACGGAATCGTGGGATTCGTTTGTTGCAGAGGGCTGGCTTGCCGGTCGTGCCGCCAGTGGACATGACGCCGGATGATTTTCTCGAGCATATGGCTGTGGACAAGAAGGTGCTCGACGGGCGTTTGCGCCTTGTGCTGGTGAGGCGGTTAGGGGATGCGGTCGTGACCAGCGATTTCCCGCAGGAGATTTTGCAAGCCACGTTGAGCGCCGATTACCGGACGCTGGTGGCTAAGCTCGGAGATGAATGAAAGCTCTATGACCAGTTTGCATGCTGACGAAGCCTATCTCAGCCATTACCAATTCAGTCACGACCCGTTTGCGGCACGGGTACCCGGCTTCAAGTTCTTTCCAGCACAGCGTAAGCCCGTGCTGGGGCAGTTGCATCATCTCGCCCGATACAGCCAGTTGCTGTTGGTCGTCAGCGGCCCTCATGGCAGTGGCAAGACGCTGCTGCGCCAGGCCTTGGTGGCCAGTACTAACAAGCAGGCTGTGCAGAGCGTGGTGGTCACGCCGCGTAACGAAGCCGGCATCGGGTTGGTTCAGCAGATTGCCCAAGGTTTAGGCGTAGCGTCGCCCGATCCCCGAGCCATTCTTGCCCAGGTGGCCCAGTTGGCGCTTACCGGACAGGAAGTCTACCTGCTGGTCGATGACGCGGAGGAGCTGGACGATGCGGCGCTGGAGCTGCTGCTCAGCCTGGCTGCGGGTAACGCGGAGGGGCGACCGCATGTCTTCCTGTTCGGCGAGCCCTCCGTCGTTTCGCGCCTCGAACGGTTGAGCGAGGATGAAGAGCGCTTCCATGTCATCGATTTGCAGCCTTATGAAGAAGAGGAAACCCGGGAATACCTGGCGCAGCGCCTCGAGGGGGCTGGGCGGGGGCTCGAGGTGCTCAGCGATGGGCAGATAGCCGAGATTCACCATCAGTCCGGTGGTTGGCCGGGCGGGGTCAATCAAGTGGCGAGGGATGTGCTGATCGAAGCCATGCTCGCCCAGCGCGGCTCGGCCCGGCGATCGGGGTTCGCTTTCAATCTGCCGAAGAAGCACCTGCTGGCATTGGTCGTGGTGTCTATCGGGGTTGGTGCGGCTTGGTTGATGCAGGGGCAGAGCGACAAGGTGCCTGAATCGACGCAAACGCAGTTGCCGCTTGGGCAGTCCCAGGCCCCAGCCTCCTCGGCAGAGGCGTCGGCTGCGGCAGCGTCTTCCAGCCAGGGGCAGGAGGCTCCGGCCATTGAGTTCGCTGGCTCGACGCAGCCACTTCCGTTGCCGTTGGTGGGTGAGGCTCAGCCGGTGATCCGTTCTCCCCTGGCGGAAGCGGCAGGACAGGCCGATGACGAAGAGGCGCCGGGCGCGACCATCGAGCTGCCGCCGTCTTCGGCGAGTGCGGTCTCGCCCGTGGACATCGTTCCGCCAGCGACGCCGGTGCCGACTCCTGCACCGGCACCCGTGCAATCCGCTCCTTTACCTCCGCCCAGTCAGCCCATTGCGGCGGTACCTCCGGCCCAACCTGCCAAGCCAGCGCCTGCCCCGGCCCCTGTTGCACCGCCGGCACCGAAGCCGACACCGGCTCCCGTCGCTGCCAAGCCGGCTGCCTCGGCAGCTGTCGCGGGTGGCGATTGGTATCGCGCCCAGGCTGGTTCCCGCTATGCGTTGCAAGTCCTGGGGACGCGTTCGGAAAATAGCGCCAAGAGTCTCGTCAGCGAACTCGGCGGCCAGTACCACTATTTCAAGAAGATGCACCAGGGGCAGCCGCTCTATGTGGTTACCTATGGCAGCTTCGACAGCCGGAATGCCGCGCAGGCCGCCATAAAGGGACTTCCTGCCAAGGTTCAGGCAGGCAAGCCGTGGCCTCGGAGTTTCGCCAGCATCCAGCAGGAAATGGCTCGCTAAGCACTTCCTGCACTCTCTGACCGGTCGGTCGCTAGCACGACCTTCCGGTCTCTTCCTTCGCTTTCGCGACATATGTTTTCATTGATTCGTCACGAAGATTTGTGACCCCGTTGGGGGATGTGTACAATGACCTCCCTTTTGCCTGCGCAAAGCTGGTGCATGCTCCTGCGCGCGTATTAAGCGGTTGAATTACAAAGCAATTCGCCTTTGTAAAAAGGCAGTCTGGTGAGAGTTCCCTATGAAAGCAGGTCTGTACCATCCTGATGAGTTCAAGGATAACTGCGGCTTCGGCTTGATCGCCCACATGCAGGGTGAGGCAAGCCACCACCTGTTGCAGACTGCCATTGAAGCCCTGACCTGCATGACCCACCGCGGTGGGATCAATGCCGACGGAAAGACGGGCGATGGTTGTGGTCTGCTGATTCAGAAGCCGGACGAGTTCCTCCGTGCGGTGGCCAAGGACGCCTTCTCCGTTGAGCTGCCCCAGCAATATGCCGTGGGCATGGTGTTCTTCAATCAGGACCCGGCCAAGGCGGAGCAGGCCCGCGCCAACATGAACCAGGCCATCGAAGCGGAAGGCCTGACCCTGATCGGCTGGCGCAAAGTGCCGGTCGATACCAGCGTACTCGGTCGCCTCGCGCTCGAACGCCTGCCCCAGATCGAGCAGGTTTTCATTGGCGGCGAAGGGCTGTCCGACCAGGCGTTCGCCATCAAGCTCTTCTGCGCCCGTCGCCGCTCCTCGGTGGCCAATGCTGAGGACGTCGATCACTACATCTGCAGTTTCTCGCACAAGACCATCATCTATAAGGGCCTGATGATGCCGGCCGACCTGGCTGCGTTCTATCCGGACCTGGGCGATCCGCGCCTGAAGACCGCAATCTGCGTCTTCCACCAGCGCTTCTCCACCAACACCCTGCCGAAGTGGCCGCTGGCGCAGCCGTTCCGCTTCCTCGCGCATAACGGTGAGATCAACACCATCACCGGCAACCGAAACTGGGCCCAGGCCCGTCGCACCAAGTTTGCCAACGAGCTGATCCCCGATCTCGACCAGTTGGGCCCGCTGGTCAACCGCGTCGGCTCCGACTCATCCAGCATGGACAACATGCTCGAGCTGATGGTCACCGGCGGCATCGACCTGTTCCGCGGCGTGCGCATGATCATTCCGCCGGCGTGGCAGAACGTCGAGACCATGGACGCCGATCTGCGTGCCTTCTACGAATACAACTCCATGCACATGGAGCCCTGGGACGGCCCGGCCGGCGTGGTGCTGACCGACGGCCGCTATGCCGTCTGCCTGCTGGACCGCAACGGCCTGCGTCCGGCGCGCTGGGTCACCACCAAGAACGGTTACATTACCCTGGCGTCGGAGATCGGCGTGTGGGACTACCAGCCGGAAGACGTCATCGCCAAGGGGCGCGTCGGTCCGGGCCAGATCCTCGCCGTGGACACCGAGACCGGCCAGGTCCTCCACACCGAAGACATCGACAACCGCCTGAAGTCGCGCCACCCGTACAAGCAGTGGCTGCGCAAGAGCGCTGTGCGCATCCAGGCACGCCTGGACGACCAGGACTACGGTTCGCCGTTCTACGACGCCGACCAGCTCAAGCAGTACATGAAGATGTTCCAGGTCACCTTCGAAGAGCGTGACCAGGTGCTGCGTCCGCTCGGCGAGCAGGGCCAGGAAGCCGTGGGTTCCATGGGCGACGACACGCCGATGGCGGTGCTGTCCAAGCGTGTGCGCTCGCCGTACGACTATTTCCGCCAGCAGTTCGCGCAGGTGACCAATCCACCGATCGACCCGCTGCGCGAAGCGATCGTCATGTCCCTGGAAATCTGCCTGGGTGCCGAGCGCAACATCTTCAGCGAGTCGCCTGAGCACGCGACCCGCGTGATTTTGAGCAGTCCGGTGATTTCGCCGGCCAAGTGGCGCGCCTTGATGACCATGGACCGCCCCGGCTTCGAGCGCTATGTCATCGACATGAACTACGACGAGTCCGTCGGTCTCGAGGCGGCCGTGCGCAACATGGCCGATCAGGCCGAGGAAGCCGTGCGCTCCGGTAAGGTCCTGCTGGTGCTCTCCGACCGCCACATTACGCCCGGCAAGCTGCCGGCCCATGCTGCGCTGGTTACCGGCGCCGTCCACCATCGCCTGGTGGAGAAGGGCCTGCGTTGCGATTGCAACATCCTGGTCGAGACCGCCACGGCCCGTGACCCGCACCATTATGCGGTGCTGGTGGGCTTCGGCGCGTCGGCCGTCTACCCCTTCCTCGCCTACGAGGTATTGGGCGATCTGATCCGCACCGGTGAAGTGCTGGGCGATCTGTTCGAAGTGTTCAAGCACTACCGCAAGGGCATCACCAAGGGCCTGTTGAAGATCCTGTCGAAGATGGGTATCTCCACCATCGCCTCGTATCGTGGTGCCCAACTGTTCGAGGCCGTAGGCCTGTCGGACGAGGTCACCGAGTTGTGCTTCCGTGGCGTTGCCAGCCGGATCAAGGGTGCGCGTTTCGTCGATATCGAGGCGGAGCAGAAGGCCCTGGCATTCGAGGCCTGGAACAACCGCAAGCCAATCCAGCAGGGCGGTCTGCTCAAGTTCGTCTATGGCGGCGAGTACCACGCCTACAACCCGGACGTGGTGAATGCGCTGCAGGCCGCCGTGCAGCAGGGCAGCTACGAGAAGTTCAAGGAATACACCGCGCTGGTGGATAACCGCCCGGTGGCGATGATCCGCGACCTGCTCAAGGTGAAGCCGGCCGCCCAGCCGTTGGCGTTGGAGGAAGTGGAGCCGCTGGAGTCCATCCTCAAGCGCTTCGACTCCGCCGGTATTTCCCTCGGCGCGCTGTCGCCGGAAGCCCACGAGGCGCTGGCCACGGCGATGAACCGCCTGGGCGCGCGCTCCAACTCCGGCGAGGGCGGTGAAGACCCGGCCCGTTACGGCACCGAGCGCAGCTCGAAGATCAAGCAGGTCGCCACCGGTCGCTTCGGGGTGACGCCGGAATATCTGGTCAACGCCGAAGTCCTGCAGATCAAGGTAGCCCAGGGTGCCAAGCCCGGTGAGGGTGGCCAGTTGCCGGGCGGCAAGGTCAACGGCCTGATCGCTCGCCTGCGCTATGCGGTGCCCGGTGTGACGCTGATTTCGCCGCCGCCGCACCACGACATCTATTCCATCGAAGACCTTGCGCAGTTGATCTACGACCTTAAGCAGGTCAACCCGCAGGCACTGGTTTCGGTGAAGCTGGTGGCCGAACCCGGTGTCGGCACCATTGCTGCCGGCGTGGCCAAGGCCTATGCCGACCTGATCACCATTTCCGGCTACGACGGCGGTACCGGCGCTTCGCCGATCACCTCCATCAAATACGCCGGCAGTCCCTGGGAGCTCGGTCTGGCGGAAACCCACCAGACCCTGCGTGGCAACGACCTGCGCGGTAAGGTCCGGGTCCAGACCGACGGCGGTCTGAAGACCGGCCTCGATGTGATCAAGGCCGCGATTCTCGGCGCCGAGAGCTTCGGTTTCGGTACTGCGCCAATGATCGCCCTGGGCTGCAAATACCTGCGCATCTGCCATCTGAACAACTGCGCCACCGGTGTCGCCACCCAGAACGACAAGCTGCGCAAGGACCACTTCATCGGCACCGTCGACATGGTGGTGAATTTCTTCACCTATGTTGCCGAGGAAACCCGTGAGTGGCTGGCCAGACTGGGCGTTCGCAGCCTCGGCGAGCTGATCGGCCGTACCGACCTGCTGGAAGTCCTGCCGGGTGAAACCGAGAAACAGCAGCATCTGGACCTCAGTCCGCTGCTTGGCAGCGATCTGATCCCGGCCGACAAGCCGCAGTTCTGCCAAGTCGAGAAGAACCCGCCGTTCGACCAGGGCCTGCTGGCCGAGAAGATGGTCGAGCTGGCGAAAGAAGCCATCGCGGCGAAGAGCGGCGGCGAGTTCGAGTTGGAAATCTGCAACTGCGACCGTTCCATCGGTGCACGGGTATCCGGCGAGATCGCCAAGGCCCACGGCAACCAGGGCATGGGCGACGCACCGGTCACCTTCCGCTTCAAGGGCACCGCCGGGCAGAGCTTCGGCGTGTGGAACGCCGGCGGCCTGAACCTATACCTGGAAGGCGATGCCAACGATTACGTCGGCAAGGGCATGACCGGCGGCAAGCTGGTGATCACCCCGCCGCAGGGCAGCCCGTTCAAGTCCGAGGAGTCGGCGATCATCGGCAACACCTGCCTCTATGGCGCGACTGGCGGCAAGCTGTTCGCCGCTGGTACTGCGGGTGAGCGTTTCGCCGTGCGCAACTCCGGCGCCCATGCGGTGGTGGAGGGCACTGGCGACCACTGCTGCGAATACATGACCGGCGGTTTCGTCTGCGTGCTCGGCAAGACCGGCTACAACTTCGGTTCGGGCATGACCGGTGGTTTCGCCTACGTGCTCGACCTCGACAACAGCTTCTACGACCGGGTAAACCACGAGCTGGTGGAAATCCAGCGGATCAACAACGAGTCGATGGAGGCCTACCGCAGCCACCTGCAGCGCGTGCTCGCCGAGTACGTGCAGGAGACCGGCAGCGAGTGGGGCCGCAACCTGTCGGAGAACCTGGACGACTACGTGCGCAAGTTCTGGCTGGTCAAGCCGAAGGCCGCGAGCCTGGCGTCGTTGTTGTCGACCACCCGGGCGAATCCGCAATAAGACAGCCGCAAGCCGCGGGTCCCGAAAGGGGCTCGCGTAACCGTGATAAGTCTTGCAGCTTGCAGCTTGAAGCTCGCCGCTGCTGTAACGAGGTTTCAAATGACTGAACGTCTGAATAACGACTTCCAGTTCATCGAGGTCGGGCGCAAGGACCCGAAGAAGAAGCTGCTGCGCCAGCGCAAGAAGGAATTCGTCGAGATCTACGACCTGTTCAAGCCGCAGCAGGCGGCGGACCAGGCCCATCGCTGCCTGGGTTGCGGTAACCCGTACTGCGAGTGGAAGTGCCCGGTGCACAACTTCATCCCGAACTGGTTGAAGCTGGTGTCCGAGGGCAACATCCTGGCGGCGGCCGAGCTGTCGCACCAGACCAACACCCTGCCGGAAGTCTGTGGCCGCGTTTGTCCGCAGGACCGTCTCTGCGAAGGTGCCTGCACCCTGAACGACGGCTTCGGCGCGGTGACCATCGGTTCGGTGGAGAAATACATCACCGACACCGCCTTCGCCATGGGCTGGCGGCCGGACATGTCCAAAGTCAAGCCGACCGGCAAGCGTGTCGCGGTGATCGGTGCCGGTCCGGCCGGTCTTGGCTGTGCCGACGTGCTGGTGCGCAACGGCGTGACCCCGGTGGTCTTTGACCGCAATCCGGAGATTGGCGGCCTGCTGACCTTCGGCATTCCCGAGTTCAAGCTGGAAAAGACCGTGATGAGCCGCCGCCGTGAAGTCTTCACCGGCATGGGCATCGAGTTCCGCCTCAATACCGAGGTGGGCAAGGACATCACCATCGACCAGTTGCTCGCCGAGTACGATGCCGTGTTCATGGGCATGGGCACCTACACCTACATGAAGGGCGGTTTCCCCGGCGAGGACCTGCCGGGTGTCTACGACGCGTTGGACTTCCTGATCGCCAACGTCAACCGCAACCTCGGCTTCGAAAAGTCGGCGGACGATTTCATCGACATGAAGGGCAAGAAGGTCGTGGTGCTGGGCGGTGGCGATACCGCGATGGACTGCAACCGCACCTCCATCCGCCAGGGCGCGAAGAGCGTGACCTGTGCCTATCGTCGCGACGAAGAGAACATGCCGGGTTCGCGCCGCGAGGTGAAGAACGCCAAGGAAGAGGGCGTGAAGTTCCTCTTCAACCGCCAGCCCATCGCTATCGTCGGCGAAGACAAGGTGGAAGGCGTGAAGGTGGTCGAGACCCGTCTCGGCGAGCCGGATGCTCGCGGCCGTCGCAGTCCCGAGCCGATTCCAGGTTCCGAGGAGATTCTGCCGGCCGACGCGGTGGTGATCGCCTTCGGCTTCCGCCCGAGCCCGGCTCCCTGGTTCGAGCAGTTCGAGATCAAGACCGACAGCCAGGGCCGAGTGGTCGCACCGGAGCAGGGGCAATTCAAGCACCAGACCAGTAACCCGAAGATTTTCGCCGGCGGCGACATGGTGCGGGGCTCCGACCTGGTGGTGACGGCGATCTTCGAAGGCCGCCAGGCCGCCGAGGGTATCCTCGACTACCTGGGCGTCTGACGATGCAGCGGCAAGCTATGAGCGGCAAGTAAAAGCGGAAAAGCCCTAGACTGGCCTCGCTTGCAGCTCTCGCGAAGCGAGACAAATCGCCGCAATGGACAAAAGGCACGGCACTCGCCGTGCCTTTTGCTTTCCGCTCTGCGAAAATGCCCGCACTTTTTTGTTGGACACTGCCATGACCGCTCTGAAGAACGATCGCTTCCTTCGCGCCCTGCTCAAGCAACCCGTGGATGTCACCCCCGTCTGGATGATGCGCCAGGCCGGACGTTATCTCCCCGAGTATCGCGCCACTCGGGCCAAGGCCGGCGACTTCATGAGTCTGTGCATGAACCCGCAACTGGCCTGCGAGGTCACCTTGCAGCCGCTGGACCGCTACCCGCAGATCGACGCGGCGATTCTCTTCTCCGACATCCTCACCGTACCCGATGCCATGGGGCAGGGGCTGTACTTCGAGACCGGCGAAGGCCCGCGCTTCAAGAAGGTGGTGTCCAGTGCTGCGGACATCGAGGCCTTGCCGATTCCCGATGCGGAAAAAGACCTGGGCTACGTCATGGATGCGGTGCGCACCATCCGCCGCGAACTGAATGGCCGGGTGCCGCTGATCGGCTTCTCCGGCAGCCCCTGGACCCTGGCTACCTACATGGTGGAAGGCGGCTCGTCGAAGGACTTCCGCAAATCCAAGGCGATGGTCTATGACAACCCGCAAGCCATGCACGCCCTGCTGGATAAGCTGGCGCAGGCGGTGACCGCCTACCTGAACGGCCAGATCGAAGCCGGTGCCCAGGCGGTGCAGATTTTCGATTCCTGGGGCGGCAGCCTGTCGGCGGCGGCCTATCAGGAATTTTCCCTGGCTTACATGAAGAAGATCGTCGCCGGGCTGATCCGCGAGCGCGAGGGGCGGCGCGTTCCGGTGATCCTGTTCACCAAGGGCGGCGGCTTGTGGCTGGAGTCCATGGCCGACAGCGGCGCCGAGGCCCTTGGCCTGGATTGGACCTGCGACATCGGCAGCGCCCGCGCCCGCGTCGGTGCCAAGGTGGCGTTGCAGGGCAACATGGACCCTTCGGTGCTCTATGCCAATCCGGCGGCGATCCGTGCCGAGGTGACGCGCATCCTGGCCAGCTACGGCGAGGGCACCGGGCACGTATTCAACCTCGGCCACGGCATCACTCCGGAAGTCGATCCGGCCAATGCCAAGGCGTTCTTCGAGGCGGTCCACGAACTGTCCGGCCAGTACCACCGCTGAGCCTTCGTGGCCGGCTCTTCGCCCGAAGCGCCGGCCATCAGGGCTGTTGGTAATGGCCCTGCGTGGTGCCCGGTTCGTGTTCGCGAACCAGTTTGGTGACCCGGATATCCGTGATTCCCACGATTTGGGCCTGGCGTAGCAACTCTTCCTCCGAGGCATCGGGCGCGGGCATCACCAGGCTGTTTTCCGCATCGGCCTGGTGCAGTTCCATCAGATATCGCGCGGCCCGCTCCCGCGGAAAGCGTTCGCTATCCGCTTCGACGATTTGCGCACGCGGGTCGTTCTTGTAGATGTAGTTGATCTCGAATTTGTGCTGGTGGCTGAACATTGGAGCTCCTCGTCGAGGGACGGATGATGGCGCCGGGGCGCACTCTTCTGTTGACTCGATGGGGGGCTGCGGGGTTCGCGCAGAAAGACGAACGCCCCGGCGAGCGGGGCGTTCGGCTTGCGGTGTCGTCAAGGCTGGCGCAGCGAGCGCACGTAGTGCACCAGTGCCTGCTGCTCGGCATCGTCGAGCTTTTCGGCGAAGGCCGGCATGGCGCGGGGGCCCTTGCGGATCGCTTCGAGGATGTCCTCGTCGCTTTCCCGCTCCTGCCATCTCGTCTTGCTCAGGTTCTGGGCGAAGAACAGGTAGCCGCGCCAGGTCTTGGCCCGGCCGTCGTCGCCGTGGCAGCGGGCGCAGTGCTGGCGATACAGCGCTTCGCCGTCCACTTCGGCCTGGGCCAGCGGAGCGAGGGCAATCAGGCTGGCGGCCAGCATCAGATCCCAGGCTTTACTGGACATTGGCCAACTGCCCCTTGAGTGCCACCCCGGCCATCAGGGCACCGGCATGGCACTCGTACTTCGCTGAGTCCTTGTACTCCTTGTTCTTGTAGTTGCTGGCAATGTTCACCACAGCGTTGGCGCCGGCGGCCTTGGCCGCCTGCTGCAGGCGGATCAGGGCGGATTGCAGCACCCAGCGACAGGCGACCTCGTCGCTCTTGTTGAAGGCGTTGGTCTTCTGGCTGGTGGTGATGTTCGGGTTGACCACCGTGACCTTGCCGGCCGGCTGGTTGCCGGCCAGGTAGAACTTCACGCTGCCGTCCAGGCGGCCGGCCTGGGTGGCTTCCTCCACCACACTGGCGAAGTCCAGGTAGTGGGTGGTATCGCGTGCCTGGCTGATCCCCGGTAAAGCGCAGAGCATGAGGGCGGCGCCTATCCATGTTGCTTTCTTCATTGTTGTCTCCTTGCGGTGTGGGTGAATCCGTTTGCCGCCGCTCAACTCCAGCGGCGGAAGATCAGCGAGGTGTTCACCCCGCCGAACGCGAAATTGTTGTTCATCACGTAGCCATGGCTCATGTGCCGCGGCTCGCCCATCAGGTAATCGAGTTCGCCGCAGCGTGGGTCGACTTGTTCCAGGTTCAGCGTGTGGATGTAGCGGTCGCGGTTCATCATTTCGATGCTGAACCAAGACTCCAGCGCGCCGCAGGCGCCCAGGGTGTGGCCGAGGAAGCTCTTCTGCGAGCTGATCGGCATGCGACTGCCGAACAACTCCTGGGTGGCCAGGGTCTCGGCGATATCGCCCTGCTCGGTAGCGGTGCCGTGGCCGTTCACATAGCCGATGGCCTCCGGCGCCAGCCCGGCATCCTCCAGCGCCAGTTCCATGGCGCGGCGCATGGTCGCCTGCTCCGGCTTGGTGATGTGCTGGCCGTCGGCGTTGCTGCCGAAACCGACGATCTCCGCGTGGATGCGCGCACCGCGGGCCAGGGCGTGTTCCAGCTCTTCCAGCACCAGCATGCCGGCGCCTTCGCCGATGACCAGGCCATCGCGGCCACTGTCATAGGGGCGCGGCGAGGTATGCGGCGCGTCGTTCTTCAGGCTGGTGGCGTAGAGTGCGTCGAACACCATGGCCTCGGTGGGACAGAGTTCTTCGGCGCCGCCGGCAACCATCATCGGCAGGCGGCCGAACTTGATCGCCTCGTAGGCATAGCCGATACCCTGGCTGCCGCTGGTACAGGCGCTGGAGGTGGGGATCACCCGGCCCTTGAGGCCGAAGAAAATACTGATATTGGCCGCCGTGGTGTGCGGCATCATGCGCACGTAGGAGTTGGCATTGAGCCCGTCCGCCACTGAGTTGAGCAGCATGTTGCCGAACGCCTTGACCTCGTCGGTACTGCCAGTGGACGAGCCGCTGGCCACGCCCATGCGGCCGTCCTGGATGCATGTGTCGCCGAGCAGACCGGCGTCTTCCAGGGCGCGCTCCGCCGCCGCTACCGACAGCCGCGACACCCGGCCCATGCTGCGCAGTTGTTTGCGGGTCCAGTGACGGGGCACGGCGAAGTCGTCGATCGGCCCGGCCAGGCGGGTGTTCAGCTCGGTGTAGCGATCCCACTCGTCCATGCGGCGGATGCCGCTGCGATTGGCGACGAAGTTCGCCTCGATCGTCGCCCAGTCGTTGCCCAGGGCGGTGATGCCGGCCATGCCGGTCACCACCACACGCTTCAAGGAAGCCATCAGCACAGCCCTCCGTTCACTGCGAGGACTTGGCGGGTAATGTAGGCCGCCTCCTCGGACATCAGGAAATTCACCGCCCCGGCCACTTCTTCCGGCGTGCCCATGCGCTGGGCCGGGATCATCTTCAGCAATTCTTCCACCGGCACCTGTTCGTCCAGCATGTCGGTGTCGATCAGCCCCGGCGCCACGCAGTTGACGGTGATCCGGCGCTTGCCCAGTTCGATGGCCAGGGCCTTGGCCGCGCCAATGACGCCGGCCTTCGAAGCGCTGTAATTGACCTGCCCGCGATTACCGATCAGCCCGGATACCGAGGTGATGCAGACGATCCGGCCTGGCTGGCGGCGGCGGATCATCGGCATGATCAGCGGGTGCAGCACGTTGTAGAAGCCGTCGAGGTTGGTGCGCAGCACCGCATCCCAGTCCTCGTCGGTCAGCGCCGGAAAGGCGCCGTCGCGGGTCAGGCCGGCGTTGCAGACCACGCCGTAATAGGCGCTGTGGTTCGCCACGTCGGCTTCCAGGGCGGCCCGGCAGGCATCGCGGTCGGCGACGTCGAACTGCAGGATGCGGGCCTGGCGGCCGAGGGTTTCGATTTCGGCACGGACCGCTTCGGCTTCGTCGCGGCGCGAGCGGCAGTGCAGCACCAGGTCGTACCCGGCGCGCGCCAGGCGCAGGGCGATGGCGCGGCCGATGCCGCGGCTGGAGCCGGTTACCAGAATCGGATCAGTCATGAGCGGGCTCCTGAAGATAGCGGGCCACTTCCGGTGGCCGGAACACATTGAGTCGGGCGAATGCCTCGATGCCGGGGCCGCTCAGCCGGCACTCGAAAACGCCCATGCCGTTGTCGTCCTGCAGCGAACGGGTCGCATGAATGCGCAGGTCGGCACCGGCGACGAAGGCTTCGACATTGCATTGGTAGCTGCGGGTACCAAGCAGGAAGCCCAGTTCCACCGGCTCGCCGCGCAGGCGGGCCTGGCAGCCGGCATAGGCGGCCACGCTCTGGGCCATCAGCTCGACGCCGACCCAGGCCGGCAGGCTGCCGTCCTCGCGGTTGAACAGGCCGCCGGGGCGCACGGTGGCGCGGGTCTCCACGTCTTCGTCGCCGAAGCGCTCCACCGCATCGAGCAGAATCATGTCGCCGGCATGCGGCAGGAGTTCGGCGATCGGCCAGTCGCTCATGCGTCCCCCAGAATCAGGCTGATGTTATTGCCGCCGAAGGCGAAGGAATTGCTCATCAGGTAGCGCTGCCGTTCGCCGAGGCGGGTGTCGTCATCGACGAAGGCCAGCGGCGCCAACTGCGGGTCGGCGGCGCCGTCCCAGCGGTGCGGCGGTAGCCGGCCGTCGCGGTTATCCGTGCTCAGGCTCAGCCAGCAGAGCGCCGCTTCCAGCGCGCCGGCGGCGCCGAGGGTGTGGCCGGTGAGTGGCTTGGTGGACGAGCAGGGCACGCCGCCGGGGAACACCGCATGCACGGCCAGGCTCTCCATGGCGTCGTTGTGCAGCGTGGCGGTGCCGTGCAGGTTCAGGTAGCCGATCTGCCCGGCCTCCAGCCTGGCGTCGGCCAGCGCCTTGAGCATCGCCTGGCTGGCGCCGCGGCCTTCCGGCTCCGGGGCGGAGATGTGGTGGGCATCGGAGCTGGCGCCGGCGCCGAGTAGTGCGATCAGGGGTGTCTGGCCCGGCTCGCGGATCAGCGGCTCTTTGGTCATGAGAAAGAGCGCCGCCGCTTCGCCGATATTGATGCCGTTGCGATTCGCGGAAAACGGGTTGCAACGCTGGGCGGAGACCGCTTCCAGGGAGCCGAAGCCTTGCAGGGTCAGGCCGCAGAGCGAATCCACGCCGCCACACAGCACGGCGTCGCAGATGTTCAGGTCGAGCAGCCGGCGCGCGCTGAGCAGGGCCCGGCCGCTGGAAGTGCAGGCGGTGGAAATGGCGTAGGTCGGGCCGTCGAGCTGCAGCCACTCGGCGAGGAAGGCGGCGGGCGCGGCCAGTTCCTGCTGGCGGTAGCGGTAGTCGTCGGGGAAATGGCCGTCCTGCAAATAGCGGGCGATGCCGCCGGTGGCTTCGTGAATGCCGGAGGTGCTGGTGCCGAGCACCACGCCGATGCGCCCCCGGCCGTAGCGGGCGATGGCCTGGCGGATATCCGCTTCGATTTCCAGGGCGGCGGCCAACAGCAGCCGGTTGTTGCGCGTCGCATGATCGGCCAGGCCGTCGGGGATTCCCGGCAACGGGGCGTCCACGGCGCCGACCAGCAACGGACCTTCGCTGCGCCAGCCGTGCTGTTCGCGCAGGCCGGAAACATCGCCGGCGAACAGCCGCTCGGCCACGGCGCGTTTGCCGCTGCCGAGGGCGCAGATCACTCCGAGGGCGTTCAGGTAGGCGGTCATGGTGTGGCTCCTCGCTCATGCGCGGGGAGCGCAGTGACGCGGTAATGCAGGCCGTCGGCGGCCACCAGGTCGAAATCCAGCGGTGCGCGGTAGGCCACTCGCCAGCGTGGCTGGCCATTGTCGAACAGCTGCCGCGCCTTGTCGTCGGCCGTCCAGCGGACCGACGGATAGCGTTGCGCAAGTTCCTCGGTCGGCGTCAGGGCGAACAGCAGGGCGGCGAACAGCTCGCGCGCCTCCGGGTTCGGCGGGAGCAGGCCGTCGTTTTGCCAGTCTTGTTGCACCAGCCGCTGCCGGGCTCGGGGGATGCCCAGCGGGTCCAGCAGCGACCAGCGTAGTGCGCCGTCTTCCCGTTGCACCACCAGCAGCCAGTCCTGGCGCTGGTCGTCCTGCTGGCGCAGCACATGCAACTGCAACGGCCAGTCGAGCGCCGGGGCAGCCTCGGGCAAGGGCGCCTGATGACTACAGGCACCGAGCAGCAGGGCGAGGAGCAGTGGCCAGCAACGGATCATCGGACCGGCGTCTCCAAGGGTTTGCGCACCGCCGCGTTCACCAGGGTTTCCTCGCGCTGGCCGAACGGCTTGGGCTTGCGGATGCCCCAGCGTTCCAGCAGGCCGAAGTCGGTCGACCGGCTCCACCAGAGGTAGGGGTAGGAAACATTCTTTTCGCCGAACGCGAACCCCTGCCGGCGCAGCATATCGAGGTACTCGTCGGCGCTTTTCTGCACGTGCATCGGATGGCGGAACAGCCAGCGGATCACCCAGGTGTCGATGTAGGCCTTGGTCGACTCGGCGAACAGCAGCCAGCCGCCGGGCTTGAGCACGCGCCAGAACTCGGCGAGGGCCTGTTCCTGCTCCACCAGGTGATGAAAGGTCTGGTGGCAGAACAACAGGTCGACACTGGCATCGGGCAGTTGGATGGCCGCGCAGTCGCTGGCGATCAGCTCGACGTCCAGCGCCTGCCGCCCGGCCTCGGCGCGGGCGCAATCGAGGCTGTGCGGATCGGCATCGAGACCGATGAGCCGGGCTGGCTGGAAGGCATCCGCCAGCAGGCGGAAGGACTTGCCCTGGCCGCAGCCGGCATCCAGCAGCACGGGGCGCTCCGGCAGCGGCCTGTCGATCAGCCGCAGCAGGTCGTCGATCGCCACGCGCAGCACGTGGTGCTGCCAGGTGTGGCTCTGCAGGAACCAGAACCCGAAGCGGGTTTCTTCGACGTAGGTAGGGGCGGCGCGGTCCATGGATGTCCTTATCGGCGGTGTGGCGTTCATCGGTTGGCCCTTACTGCGCACACAGTTCGGCCAACACCCGCAAGCGTCGCTGGGGCTCGGCGACATAGGGATTGCTTTCGTCCCAGGCGTAGCCGGCGAGGATCGAGCAGATCATCCGGCGGATTTCCGGCGAACCGTTGCGGTGGAAGATGACGTCCTGGAAGCGGCCATCGTACCAACCCTCCACGTAGGCCCGGAAGGCATCCACGCCACGTTTGAGCGGTACGGCGAACTGTGTCTGCCAATCCACCGGCTCGCCCTGCAACTGGCGGTGCAGTAGGCCCGCGGCCATGCTGGCCGAGCGCATGGCGATGGTCACGCCGGAAGAGAACACCGGGTCGAGGAATTCCGCTGCGTTGCCCAGCAGGGCGAAACCGCGGCCATGCAGGGTCTTCACGTTTGCCGAATAGCCGCCCAGGCTGCGCGCCGGGGTATCCCAGACGGCATTCTCCAGTACCCGCGCCAGGCTCGGCGTTTCATCGACGAACTGGCGCAGGCAGGCGTCGAGGTCCTGGGGCCGGCCCTGATAATGAGTGGCGTCGGCGACCACGCCGAGGGAGCATCGGCCGTTGCTGAAGGGAATGGTCCAGAACCAGATGTCGCGGTGCTGCGGGTGGATGGTGATGAGAATCTTGTCGCGGTCGAAGGCGGAGCCGGCAATGCGGTCCTCGATGTGGGTGAACACCGCCTGGCGCACCGGGAAGGCCGACGGCGCCTCCAGGTCCAGCAGCCGCGGCAGGACCCGGCCGTAGCCGCTGGCATCGAGGACGAAGGCGGACTCCACCCGGTACTCGCTGCCATCCGCCCGGCGCACGCGCAGGCACGGGCAATCGCCGTCGAAGTCGGCGGCGACGATCTCTTCCTCGTAGCGGATTTCCACACCCTGACGGGCTGCGTCGTCGGCCAGCACCTGATCGAACTGGGCGCGCTGCACCTGGAAGGTCCAGCCGTGGCCTTCGGTGAATTTGTCGCGGAAATCGAAGTCGGTGTAGCGCTCGTTCCAGGCGAAGGCCGCGCCGTTCTTGCGCTGGAAACCCGCCGCTTCGACCGCCTCGAGCATGCCGGCTTCCTCGACGAAGTCCAGGCAGTGGGATAGCAGGCTCTCGCCGATGGAGAAGCGCGGGAAGCGCTGGCGTTCCAGTACCAGCACGTCGTTTCCCTGGCGCTTGAGCAAGGCTCCCGCGATCGCGCCGGAAGGGCCGGCGCCGATGATCACGACTTCTCGTTGTTGCGTCTCAAGCTGCGCCATAGGGCCTCCTGGCTTGCTGTTCTTCTTGGGGTTGGCGGATGCCGAGCAGGGTCGGCAGCAGGGTGGAAAACAGGCTCATGAGCAGCAGGCCGAAGTAGGCCCGCTCGTCGATCAGCCGCTGTTGCAGCAGCAGATTGAGGAAAACGATTTCGGTCAGCCCGCGGATATTCAGCAGCAGGCTTTCGCGCCATTTCATGCCGGCCGGGGCTTGGCGGTCGGCCCAGTGCAGGCCGAGCCAGTTGCCGGCCACCTTGCTCGCCACCGGCAGCACCAGCAGCACGCCGAGGTGCAGCCAGGACGAGCCCTGCCAGGCCTCGCGGAAATTCACTTGCAGCACGCCGAATGTGAGGATCAGCGGGATCGCCACCCCGTTCAGCAGCCAGAACCAGTGGCGCGGCGCCAGCGGCAGGCGGAACGGCTGGCGTAGCGCGGCGAGGCAGAGCAGGTAGCCGATGCCGAACAGTAGCGCGTTCAGGTGCAACTGCTGGAACAGCAGCATCAGGGCGAAGAATGGCAGGCTGAAGGCGAGGTCGTGGCGCAGGCGCAAACCGCGCAGCACCAGTGGCAGTACGGCGGCCAGCAGGGGCCAGAGCAGGCGTTCCGGCTGGGCGCTGCCCTGGGCGAGGGCGAACAGGCCCCAGCAGGCCAGGTCCATGAGGATTGCCGCGTGCAGCAGGCGCCGTGTCGCCGCCAGCGGATAGCCGATGTTTTGCAGGTACAGGTAGAGCACCGGGATGGCGGTGATGGAAAACAGCAGGCCGATGCCCAGCGCACTCAGCCAGCCGGCCGAGGGCAGCAGCCAGCCGGCGCAGGCCAGGCCGCAGAAGAAGGGGACCAGGAAACTCGGCAGGGCGATCTTCAGGCTCTGCGGGTTGAATTCCAGGTCGACCACGTCGCCGAGGATGTAGCCCAGCAGCAGGGCGAAGCAGAGTCCGTACAGGCCATTCAACCAGGCCGGTGCGAGTAGCTCGGCGGCACTCAACCCGGCATGCGGTTCGATCCAGCCGAGCAGCAGCGCCGGTATCCCCAGGCTGGCCAGCAGTAACTGGCTGACGATGGGGAACAGGCCCAAACGCCGGCCCAGCAGCAGGGCGGCGGCATAGAGCACGAGTGCCAGCAGCCAGAACAGGGCGACGCTCATTGCGCACCTCCGGCTGCACGGCGGTGGCCTTCGCCAGCCCAGGGCGCAAGCAGGAAGCTGAACACCAGGCCGAGGCTCACCGCCAGGCCGAAGTTGCTCACCGCCGGGGTGCTGGAGAGCGCCAGGAGACCGAACGACAACCAGGTGGTGAAGGCCGCCAGGGCGTTGCCCAACAGGCTGACGGCCGCGCCGCCGACGCGCTCGCGCATCAGGATCGCGTAATCCACGCCGATCGCCGTGACCAACAGCAGACCGAACAGGCCGAACAGCGTCAGCGGCTGGCCGATCCAGCCCAGCGTGGCCAGCGCGGCGGTTGCCGACAGCAACGGCATGGCGACGACCCGCGCGGCGCCGCGCAGGCCGAACGGCAGGCTCAGCAGCGTGACGATCAGGATGCAGGACAGCAGCTTGAGTTCGCTGGCGGTCCACTGCGCGGCGGTGAAACTACGGTTGAGCTGGCCGAGGCGATCGATCAGTCGGACGCCGTCCAGCCCTTCGCTCAGTGCGCTCAGCCCGTTCGTGTCGTGCAAGCCTTGCAGGCTGACCAGCCCGGCCACGCCGCCATCGCTTTCGCCCAGCCACAGAGGCCGCCAAGCCTCGCCAAGCGGCCCTGCCAGGATGGCGGGGATGTCCAGAACCGGGAGGTTGCGCAGACTGTCCAGCTCGCGTTCGAGGGCTTCGCGCGGGACGCCGAGGTCGAGCAGCGGCTGCCAGTGCTCGGGCAGCCTATCCAGTGCCTGGCGCAGACGCTCCTGTTCCGCCGCCGGGGCGATCAACTGACTGAGCGCCAGGTAGCCACCGAGCCGCCCGTCTGTGATCAGTGCGTCGAGGCGCTGGCTCAGTTGGGCCTGACGCTCGAGTAACTGCTGCGGGTCGGCGGCGTGCACCAGGAAGAACTGGCTGGTGGGGCGCTGGCCGGTCAGGCGGGCGATGGCGTTGGCTTCGTCCAGTAGCTGCGGCGAGGTAGCGACCCACTGGCGAAGGTCATGGGTCAGGTTCAGACGCCACAGGCCGCTCGCGCAGAAGGCCAGCAGCAGGGCCAGCAGAGCGACCGATGGCACGCGCCGCAGCAGGCGTTGGCGCAGGTTCCAGGCGCGCTCCGCCAGAATAAGCGGCGCCGACCTGGGACTGAGGTCGAGGCCGGCGAACAGTGCGGGCAGCAGGCACAAGGTACAGAGGAAGGCGGTGAGCAGGCCGGCGGCGGAGAAGATCGCGATCTGCTTGAGCGCCGGGAAGGGGGCGAACGCCAGGGCGAGGTAGCCGATCAGGTTGGTCGCCAGGCTCAAGGCGAGGCCCGGCAAGGTGGCGCGTAGCGCACCCCAGGCGCTCCAGGGACGCAGCGCCCAGCTCTTCGACAGGTAATGCAGCGGTGGGTCGATGGCCACGCCGATCAGGCTGCCGCCGAGCACCAGGGTGATCACATGAATCTGGCCGAACAGCGCGACGCAGGCCACCGCTCCGCCGAGCAGGCCGCAGAGCACCGGGAGGATCGCCAGCAACACGCGGGCGCGGCGGAACGCCAGCAGCAACAGCAGCACCGCGCCCAGGCTGGCGCCGCCGCCGATCCAGCTCATTTCGCGGGTGGCCTGCCGCTGGCTGGCGGCCGCATGCAGCAGGCCACTGGCGGCGAGCAGCCGGCCACCGTTCGCTTTGGTCTCGCGACGGGTCGCGTCAACCAGCGCCTCCACCTGCAACGGCAAATCGAGGTTGAAGGCATCGGCCCGGGTGCGGGCGCGTACCAGGGCCCACTGCAAATCCTCGGCTTCGATCAGCAGCGCGCCGCTGGCCAGGTCCACCTGCAAGGCGCCCTGGGGGGGCAGATGGTTCTGGATGCGTTCGGCCAGCCCGAACCAGTCTTGGTCGCTGGCCAGCAGGCGGCTGCCGGCGAAGGTGTCGAACAGCGACTGTACGCGCTGCTGGATGAACGCCTGGGGCTGTTCGATCAGTTGGCGTCGGTCGTCCTCGCCGAGCAGGGCGAGCCGGCCGTTCAGCAGTTGTCGGCGCAGTGCGGGCAGGTCCGCTTGCAGACTGCCTTGTACGCTTTCGAACGCCCCGCTGCCTTGCCAGTGCCGCTCCAGCCGCTGGGCCGCTTCGGTCGCCTGTTCGCGTTGCGGATAGCCGAGCAGCACCAGCAGTTCGCGGTTGAGCGGCTCCTGCATGCGCTGTTCGGCCTGTTGCTGCACGGCATCGCGCGGCGCGCCGGGCACCAGTTCCATCAGGTCGGTGGACAACGGCGGGCCATGGCGCCACTGCCAGACGGCCAGCGCGAGCAGCGCCAGCAGGCCGAGCAGGAACAGGCGGGGCAGCAGGCGCTCAGTCGGCAAAGTCGGCGCGCTCCGCGTCGTTCAGCGCTGTGCCGGGCTGGCTGTCGGGCAATTGCAGGACGGTGCGATCTCCTTGCGTTTCCCAAAGCTCGATGCGCCGGACCAGGGCACTGCCGCTGATCTCGATGCGCTCGAAGATCTGCTTGAGCAGGGCCGAGCGCGGCGTCAGGCGCAGTTGCCAGTCGTCTTCCGTGCCGCTCAGCGCCAATTCGAAATCGCGTTGCAGGCCGCTGCTGTCGCCTTGCAGCACGGCGAGGAACAGGCGGTTCTGCCGGGCGGCGGCGCTCTGCTGCGGCAGGCGTTGCCAGCCCTGGGCGCCGCGCTGGGCGATGCCGTCGTCGTCGATGCGGTAGTCCTGGCGGATCGGGCTGTTCAGCAGCCAGAGCAGGCCATGCCCCTTGGCCAGGACGAAGCGGCCCTGGCTGACAAGGGGCTGGGGCAGGGCGCGCAGGTACTTTTCCTGGATGAAAGGTCCGCGAACCACCTCCGGCGCGGCGAGCCGGGCGCTGAGCCGGTCGAGGTCGAAGGCCCAGGCGCCGGTGCTCAGGCACAGGGTCGCGAGCAGGCTGACGGCGCGGAGCATCAGGCCGTTCACGCCAGTGCCCTCTCCACCGCCTCGACGAACACGGTCGGCGAGGCCAGCAGCATTTCCCGCGTGGCGATTTCCACCGCCACCTGCACCGTGCTGCCGCGGGTCATCCGTTCGCCGGTCTCGGCGTCGGTGATGAGGTAGTTGATCTTCAGCCGGTTTTCCCACTCCACTAGGTCGGCGCGGACGCTGAGGCGCTGGCCGAAGCGCGCGCCGCGCACGTAGCGCAGCTGCAGGTCGATGATCGGCCAGGCGTAGCCGGCGTCGCGCATCTGCACGTAGTTATGGCCGATGCGGTCGAGCAGGGCGCAGCGGGCGACTTCCAGGTATTTGACGTAGTGGCCGTGCCAGACCACGTCCATCGAGTCCACGTCGAAGAAGGGCACGAGGATTTCCACCTCGGCCTGCA
Organism: Pseudomonas sp. PIC25; assembly: GCF_002286785.1. GTDB lineage: Bacteria > Pseudomonadota > Gammaproteobacteria > Pseudomonadales > Pseudomonadaceae > Pseudomonas_M. The sequence goes on from NZ_MUJY01000126.1 coordinate 79,072, forward strand.
GTACGCCGTCCTTACGCATGGGCGGTTTCCTCCGGTAAGGACGAAGCGAAGCAGAGGTGGACGAAGGCGTTACGCATAGAGGCTCCAGTGACGGCTGCGGATGCGTTCCAGGCAGAGGCGCAGTTCGCCTTCCAGGGCGCGGTCTTCGATCAGCGGCGGGAAATCCTCGGCCAACCGGGCGTGCATCGCCGCCAGGGCCGGCGGCAGCGGGCGGGCCTCGGCGCTGCGTTCGCGCAGCCAGACGCCCTGCTGGGCGGCGAGCAGGGTGGCGGCGGCGACCTGCTCGGTCAGCTCCAGGCTGCGCAAGGCATCGCGGGCGGCGATGGTGCCCATGCTCACCTTGTCCTGGTTGTGGCATTCGGTGGAGCGCGAGAACACGCTGGCCGGCATCGTGTTCTTCAACGCCTCGGCGGTCCAGGCACTGGCACCGATCTGCACGGCCTTGAAGCCATGATTGATCATCGCCGTGTCTGCCGACGCGCCGGACAGGTTGCTCGGCAGGCCGTGGTTGTAGCGCACGTCCACCAGCAGGGCGAGCTGGCGGTCGAGCAGGTCGGCGACGTTGCCCACCAGATTCTTCAGGCTGTCCATGGCGAAGGCGATATGCCCGCCATAGAAGTGCCCGCCATGCAACACGCGCTCGGCCTCGGCGTCGATGATCGGGTTGTCGTTGGCGCTGTTCAGTTCGGTCTCGATGAACTGGCGCAGCAGGCCCAGGCTGTCGGCCAGCACGCCCAGCACGTGCGGGGCGCAGCGCAGCGAGTAGCGGTCCTGCAAACGGTGCAGCGGCGCGGTGGGCGCGTCGATGGCCAGGTCCTGGCGCAGCCAGGCGGCCACTTGGGTCTGGCCCGGATGCGGCTTGGCGGCGAACAGGCGCTCGTCGAAGTGCTCCGGGTTGCCTTGCAGGGCGATGACGTTGAGCGCGGTGATGCGCGTGGCCAGTTGCAGCAGGTAGTCGGCGCGGGCGTAGGCCAGGCAGGCCAGGCCGGTCATCACCGCAGTGCCGTTCATCAGCGCCAGGGCTTCCTTCGGCCGCAGGGTCAGGGGCGTCCAACCGAGGGTGCGGTGCACCTCGGCGGCGCTACGCACTTCGCCGCGCCAGCGCACGTCGCGCTCGCCGGCCAGGGTGGCGGCGACGTAGGACAGCGGCGTGAGGTCGCCGCTGGCGCCGACCGAGCCTTCCTCGGGGATCAGCGGCAGGACGTCTTCGGCGAGAAAGCCCTGCAGCCGCTCCAGCAGCTCCAGGCGCACGCCGGACACGCCGTGGGACAGCGAGCGCAGGCGGGCGGCGAGCACGGCACGGGTGGCTTCGGCGTCGAGCAATTTGCCCAGGCCGCAACCGTGGAAGGTGTAGAGGTGGCGCGGCAAGTCTTCCACATGCTTCAGCGGCACGGCGACCACGCAGGAATCGCCGTAGCCGGTGGTCACGCCGTAGATCACGCCTTCCTTGTCCAGCAGGGTGTCGAGGAATTGCGCGCCCTTGGCGATGCGCTGGCGGAACGCGGCGTCCGCCTGCAACGCGGCCGGTGCGCGGCGTTGTGCCACGGCGAGGATGTCCTCGATGGACAGATGGCCTTCGCCGAAAACCACGGGATCAGTCGTCATGCTGTTTCCAGAACGGGTAGAAGTTGAACCATTGCAACGGGGCTTCCAGGCAGCGCTGGCCGAGGCGGTCGGCGTAGCGCTGGGCCCAGTCGCGGATGACCTGTTCGCGTTCGCGGCGCGTCCACTGGATGCGCTCGGCGAAGGATTCCAAGTGGACCCGGTAGCGGCCCTGTTGCTTGAGGCAGAACATCAGGTTGAGCGGGCATTGCAGGAGCCCGGCCAGCAGCCAGGGGCCTTGCGGCAGATCGGCGGGATGGCCGAGGAAGTCCACCGTGACGCGCCGGCCGCCATGCAACGGTACGCGGTCGCCGGCGATCGCCAGCCATTCGCCGCGATCCAGGCGCTCGGAGAGTTGCAGCATGACGCCTGCGTCCAGATCGCTCACCTGGATCAGCCGCAGGTGGCTGGCGCCGGCCTCGCCCAGCAGGCGGTTGAAGCGCTCGGCGTGGCGGGTGTGCACCAGCACGTTCATCTGCACTTTTTCGCCGAGTTCGGCCAGCGCCCGGCAGACTTCCAGATTGCCCAGGTGGGCGCCGACCAGCAGTTGGCCGCGGGCGCCGCGCAACTGACTGCGCAGGCCGCTCAGGTCGACCAGTTCGATCTGCTCCGGGCGCAGCTTGCCGTTCCACACGTCGAGCTTGTCCAGCAGGGCGTCGGCGAAGGCCATGAACTGGCCGAAGGTCGATTTCAGTGTCGGCCGCAACTCGTGGCGGCCGCTCCAGTCGGCGAGGTTGGTCTGGTACTGGCGGATACTGCGACGCGCCTGGCCGCCGAACAGGAAGAAGTAGAAGACGATCAGGTACAGCAACGGTGCCAGCGCGCGACGGCCGAGGCGGCGCACCGCCCAGGCGGTGAACTTCATCAGCAAGAAGCTGCCGCGCTCCTCGTGCTCGGCCCAATGCCGTCCGGACATGGATTCGCTCATGTGCGCCACCGGCGGTAGAGGATCAGCGGGGCGCGCAGCAACATGCCGAAGAACAGCTTGGCGTGCATCTTCGAGATCAGCGCGTTGTCCTGCCAGAGACGGAAGTGCGACAGGCCGTCCAGCGGATAGTGCACGCGGGTCGGCAGCCAGCGCATCGGCTGGTTGCGCCAGGCCAGGCGGACGAGAATCTCGGGGTCGAAATCCATGCGCGTGCCGAGGCGGACGGCGTCGATCAGCTCGACCACCGGCGCCAGCGGGTAGACGCGGAAACCGCACATACCATCGCGGATGCCCAGCGACAGGCTGTTGATCCAGACCCAGACATGGGTCAGGTAGCGGGCGTAGAGGCGGCTCTTCGGCACGCTGTCGTCGTAGCGCGGGTAGCCGCAGATCAGCGCGGCAGGCGTTTCCCGCGCGGCTTCGAGGAAGTCCTCGACGTCCTCGAGGTCGTGCTGGCCGTCGGCATCCACCTGCAACGCGTGGCTGAAGCCCAGCCGCTGCGCCTCGCGCAGCCCGGCCATCACCGCGCCGCCCTTGCCTTGGTTGACGTCCAGACGCACCCGCCTTACCCACTCGTCTTCGGCCAGTTGGTCGATGACCGCGGCGCAAGCCGGGGAGGAGGCGTCGTCCACCAGGATGCAGGGCAGGTGGGCTTGGCGCAGTGCCTCGACCACCACCGGCAGGGCGTGCTCGTGGTTGTAGACCGGGATCACCGCGCAGGGGTGGAAGCCGGTCTGCTCTCCCCAGTGGGGCGAGGGGACGAAGGGCCGGTGTTCAGTCATCGCCGGCCGCCAGCAGTATCCGTCCCGACGAGCAGGGCGCCTCGCCGTTGCGGTAGGCGAAGTGCAGCTTGCCGCGCTCGGCGTCGAAACGCAGGGTCAGTTGCAGGCGGTCGCCCGGCCGGGCCAGTTGCTGGAACTTCAGCACTTCCATGCCGGCGAAGCGCGGCGGCAACGCAAGGCGCTCGGCGGCCAGGTGCAGCGCCCAATCGATCTGCACCACGCCGGGCAGCACCGGGGTACGCGGGAAATGTCCGGTGAAATGGGCGAGGTCCAGCGGCACTTCCAGTTCCAGAAGCCACTGGTCGTCTTCCTGGTGCGCGCTGATCAATTCCGGCCGCTTGGTCCGGGGGGCGCGCAGCAGGGCATCCAGCTCCGCCTGCGGCAGCTTGCCTTGGGCGTTGCTCGGCAACCGGCGCAGCAGACGCCAACGGCGCGGCAACGCGAGGGCCTCGCAATGGCCGGCGAGGTGGCGGCGCAGTCCTTCGGTGACGGCACGCCGGCCCTGGTTGCGCAGGGCATGCAGGCCGGCGTCGCTGAGCGCTACCAGGGCACCGAGGAAGGCACGGTTTTCCTGGATCACGCCGAGGCGGGCTTCGCTCACCCAAGGGTGGTTGGCCAGAGCCTGTTCCAGCATGGGCAGGGAGATGCGTTTTTCTTCCAGCTTGACGATGCGGTCGAGCCGGCCGAGCAGCTCGAAGCGGCCATCGTCGGCGAAGCGCACGGCATCGGCGGTCTGTTCGACATGCCCGGCCGGCAGGTAGGGCGAGGCGACGCGCAGGGCACCGTCCGCGTCCTGGCCCAGTTCGACACCAGGGAAGGGCCGCCAGTGCGTGCCGCCCTGGCGCCAGGCGATACCGCCGGTTTCCGAGCTGCCGTAGATTTCCGTAGGCCATTGGCCGAGGCGCTCGAAAAGCTGCTGCGCCGCGTCGGCGGGTAGGGCGCCGCCGGAGGAAAACACCCGGCGCACCCGGCCGAGCGCCGGCCAGTCGAGGTTGTCGCCCATGCGCTTGAGCAGCGCCGGGCTGCAGGCCCAGGCGAAGTCGGCGTGTTCCAGGCTGGCACGTTGCAAGTCCTCGCCGAACGGCAGGGCACGGCGGAGGAACGGACGACCGGCGCAAAGCGGCCAGAGCACCCGGAACAGCAGGCCGTAGATATGTTGCGCGGCAACGCTGCCGAGCACGGTCGCACCGCCCAGCTCGGCGCCCCAGCATTGCTCCAGCACTGCCACTTCGTTGGCCAGTTGACGCAGGGATTTGCCGATCAGCTTGGGCTCGCCGCTGGAGCCCGAGGTGCTCAGGGTCAGGCGGCAGCGGTCGAGATCGAGCATGGCGGCGGGCAGTGCGTCGCCGTAAAGGTCGTCCAGGCGGCTGTCGCCGGGCTGATCGGTCAGCCAGAGGTCGACGCGCCCGGCCAGGCGTTGGCGGTTCTGTGCTTGCAGGTCGGCCGGCAGCACCACCTCGACGTCCGCCCGCCAGGCACCGAGCAGGGCGATGGCCAGTTCGGCGGCATCTTCCAGGTGCAGCGCCAGCCGCTTCACGCCACGCGCCTGCAAGCCACCGGCGAGGCGCCCGGCCTGGCTGGCCAGAGTGGCGAGGTCGAGGGTCGGAGCGACGGTCACGAGGCGTCCGACGGGGGCGTCCAGCAGCAGGCGATCCATGCCGATCCAGCTCATGCGTGCCTCCTGACCCGCTGGCGCAGCAGCCATTCGCCGGCGAACAACAGGCCCATCAGGGCATAGGCGATCAGGCCGTTATAAAGGGTCCACCAGCTCAGCGGCGCCCACAGGGTGAGGGCGGCGGCGAGCAGGCCGTTGCAGAGAAAGAACAGCGCCCAGACCTTGGTCACCTGGCGCGTGTAGCGCACCGCGACCTCCGGCAGCTCCGGCTCGCGCAGGCGCGCCAGGCGCTCCACCAGCGGCGGGCCATATTTCAAGCTGAGACCGAACAGACTGAGCATCAACAGGCTGATCAGCACCGGGTACCAGCGCAGCAGCGCCGGGGTGTTGGCCAGGGCCAGTACCAGGCAGAAGGCCAGGGCGGCGCCGGTCATCCAGCGGCCTCCGGGGCGTTTCCAACTGCTCAGCGCGCGCGCCAGCCAGAGCCCGCCGAGCAGCAGCGCGAAGACGCGCGGCGACAGGTGCTCGATGCCAAAGTAGACGGCGAACGGGTAGGCTAGGCCAGCCAGGACCAGCACCAGGCCGATCAGCCGGCTCATGCGTTATTGACCATCCGGTACACGGCCTCGACCACGTCGCCCACGGTGCGCACGGTCTTGAAGTCCTCGGCGGCGATCTTCTTGCCGGTCTGGCGCTTGAGGTGATCGATCAGGTCCACAGCGTCGATGCTGTCGATTTCCAGGTCCTGGTACAGGTTGGCGTCCAGGGTGACGCGCTCCGGTTCCAGCTCGAACAGTTCGACCAGGGCGTCGCGCAGGGTGGCGAAGATGTCTTCACGGTTTTGCATGATCTCTCCTCACGCAGCCTTCTGGGCGCTGACGAACGCCGCCAGGCTGGCGACGTTGGCGAAGTGCTTGCGGGTGTCCTTGGCGTCGGCGTCGATCTTGATGCCGAAGCGCTTCTGGATCGCCAGGCCGAGTTCGAGGGCGTCCACCGAGTCGAGGCCGAGGCCTTCGCCGAACAGCGTCAGCTCGCGGCCGATGTCTTCCGGGCCTATGTCTTCCAGACCCAGGGCCTCGATGATGAGGTGGGTGATCTCAAGTTCCAGTTCGCTCATCTAGGGCGAGCTCCTTCATGAAGTGCTGGTGCAGGTAATCGTTGAGTTTGCGCGAGGCGATAGGGGCGCTGCCTTGGGCGGCGAACGCCTGAGGGTCGATATCCTCGCCGACGCGCAGACGGAAATGGAACCGCCGCGACGGAATGCGGTACCAGGGCTCGGCCTTGGTCAGGGTGGTCGGCTCGACGCTGATCACCACCGGCGTCACCAGGCGTGCGCCGCGCAGGGCGATGGCGGCAGCGCCGCGGTGGAACTCGGGGGGCTTGCCCGGCGTGGTGCGGGTGCCTTCGGGGAAGACGATCAGGGTCTGGCCCTCGCGCAGGGCGTCGGCGGCCTCGTCGAGCATATCCATGCTGCCGCTGTTGCTGATGTATTGCGCGGCGCGGATCGGCCCACGCATGAAGGGGTTGTCCCACAGGCTCTGCTTGACCACGCAGTTGGCGTCGCGGATGAAGGCGATCAGCACCACCACGTCGATCAACGAGGGGTGGTTGGCGATGATCATCTGTCCCGGCCGGCCGAGGCGTTCCACGCCCTCGACCTCGTAGGTGAGCACGCCGCTGCGGTACATGAACTGGACGAACAGCCAGAACAGCCGGCTCACCGTAGCCCGGGCGCGGCGGCGGTGGGTCAGGGCGTCGCCGGGCAAGAGGGCGAGCAGCGGGAACACCAGAACGCGGAGGCACAGGCCGCCGATACCGAACAGGGCGAAGCTCAGGCCGGTGGCGATCAGGCGCCAGAGGTACGGGGCATTGGCCCGTGGCTTCAGGGACTGCGTTGCCAGTTCCATACGCGCGTCTTCCACTGATGCTGGCACTGCGCGCCGTCGCGCAGCAGGGTAAGGATGAAGTCGAGGGCATGCGGCCAGGGTGCCGGGCTCTCGGTGGCGACGCCGGAGCTGCAACTGAGCTGCCAGTCGCGGCCCGCCGTCAGGCGCAGGCCGACGGCGTAGGGAAAGGGTACGTCGTCGACCCAGTTGGCGTAGGCGGCTGGCGGCTGCTCCTCGGCGATCACCAGCAGCACGGCCGGCGCGCCCTCGGCGAGTAGCGCGACGGCCTCCAGGACGGCATGCTCGAGGCCATCGCCCTCGGCGGCGATAGCGGTCATCTCGCTAGTGTCGCCGCGCAGGATCGACCACAGACCGATGATGGCGTTGTGTACGGAGAGGCTGAACTGGGTCGGCGAGAGCGGCTCGCCGCGGGCCAGGTCGCCGAGGATGGCGAAAGTGCGCGGGGTTTCGCCGTGGCGCGAGGCGAACACCAGGGGCAGCGGCGGCTGCCCCTCGGCCAGTGGCCAGGCGACGTGGAACGCCATGCGCGCCAGCCGGCTCAGGCGGCGGCGCTGCATCGCCGGGAGAAAGCCGACGTCTGGCTGCTCGTCCCCGGCGGGCGGCTGCCAGGGCGAACGGCTCCAGCGCGCCCAGTCGTCGGCGCTGTCCAGGCCAGGCGCCCAGGCCCGCCATTGATCGATATTGAAGTGAATCACGGTTATTAACAGAGCTCTAGTTGGCCCCTTTCGGGCATCCTGATCGACGTCGGCTTCCCTGATCGACAACAGCCTTGTCGGTGGTGCCCTGGCAAAATGCTGGCATTATCCAGGCCACTTCGACCGCACGCAAACATTGGTTACATTGTCCTGACCGGAGGCGTCCATGGACTGCCGACCGGCGGCGGGGTTCCGTGGGCGTGCATTTTATACACCCGCTCATCCGATGAAGTGCGGCGGCAGGTCACGCGGTGACCGTTTGCCTCGCTCTGGTCGCCCGCTTTGCATAGAATCCAGGCTTCGACTCGCTCAGGGAGGTGTGCCATGCGTCGCGTGGTGTTCAATCAGAAAGGTGGAGTGGGCAAGTCCAGCATCGCCTGCAATCTGGCGGCGGTGAGTGCAGCGGAAGGCTACCGCACGCTGTTGATCGATCTCGATGCCCAGGCCAATTCGACGCATTACCTCACCGGCCTGACGGGCGACGAGATTCCCATGGGAATCGCCGACTTCTTCAAGCAGACCCTGTCCTCGGGGCCGTTCGCCAAGAAGGGCAAGGTCGACATCTATGAAACGCCGTTCGACAACCTGCACGTGGTGACCGCCACCGCCGAACTGGCCGACCTCCAGCCCAAGCTGGAGGCGAAGCACAAGATCAACAAGCTGCGCAAACTGCTCGACGAACTCGCCGAAGACTACGACCGCATCTACCTGGACACGCCGCCTGCGCTGAACTTCTACACCGTGTCGGCGCTGATCGCTGCCGACCGCTGCCTGATTCCCTTCGACTGCGACAGCTTCTCCCGTCAGGCGCTGTACGGCCTGCTGGCGGAGATCGAGGAGCTGAAGGAAGACCACAACGAAGAACTGGAAGTGGAAGGTATCGTGGTCAACCAGTTCCAGCCACGCGCCAGCCTGCCGCAGCAACTGCTGGACGAACTGGTCGCCGAGGAAATGCCGGTGCTGCCGGTGTACCTGATGAGTTCGGTGAAGATGCGCGAATCGCACCAGGCCTGCACGCCGCTGGTGTTCCTCGACCCCCGCCACAAGCTGACCCAGCAGTTCGTCGAGCTGCATGGGTTGTTGGAGAACGGCTGAGTTATCTGTGGGAGCGAACTCATTCGCGATGGGCTTGCGAGCAAGTCAAAGTGCATCCCTACCGCTCGTCCTCCCCTGCCGGCCCCTTACACGACGATTCCACTCGGCCTCCTGACGGGCATCCGAGTTAGCCGAACCTTTTTCTGCAACTTCTGGCGATGGCAAAGCGCCAAGATCACTTCGCTGCGCCAGGCAGCACGGATCTCTCCTCGCCACTTCAGGGGAGAGGGGGCCGTCTATACCTAAGTTGCAACAGCTACCGCAGGACCACTTCGGCCCACAACAACTAATCAATGCACCACCAACACATCGCACGGTGCTTTGTTCAGAAAGTGCTGGACCAGATCGCCGAGCAAGGCGTTGGCCAGGGTGCCGCGGCCATGGGTGCCGAGCACCAGCAGCTCCGCCTGACGGTTGCGGATGGCGTCCTGCAGGGTGCGTGGCAGCGTGCCGGGTTCCACTTCATGGGTTAGGGCCGGGCCGGGCGGGAGGTCCTGGGTCTCGTCACGCAGCAACTGGGCGATCAGGGCGCGCTGGGTATCCAGCTCGGCCTGGAGTTGCTTGGCCGATCCTTTGCCGCTATCGAAGACGTGCACGGCATGCAGTTCCGCCTCGGTGGACAGCAGGTGGTAGGCGTGGTTGAAGGCATGGCAGGCACACAGGGAGAAATCCAGGGCGGCGAGGGCGCGACGGTACGGCGTATCGTCTTCGCGGGCGACCACCAGCAACGGAATCGGGCAGCGCTGAGCGATGCGGTCGAGGGTGGTGCCGGGGAAGAATTCGTGACGCTGGTGATGTGAGCCGAGGATCAGCAGGTCGACACCCAGCTCCTGGATCTCATATAGGATCACGTCGGCCGGGCGGCCGTTGCGCAGGCGCAGTTCGCTGCCGGGCGGGGCGAAGCGGGTCAGGCTGGTATCGAGTGCCTGGTGGATCTGGTCCTGGGTGGCTTGGGAGGGATTGTTTTCGGAGGAGACGTGAAGCAGGGTGAGTCGGGCGCCGTGTTGTTTTGCCAGTTGCGCCGCCCGTCGCAGGGCGAGGTCGGCGGTGTCGCGCAGGTCATGGGCGACGAGAATGTGGTTGATCATGGCATGGCCTCCAAGCGATCCGTCTTGTCCGACAATTCAGAGTGATCCTTTGGAATAGACCTTATTTTGATTCAGGGCAAGGTCCAGCGTCAGCGCGTTCGCAATTGGTACAACCCCCGACTCTCGGCCACTATTTCGCCGGTATCGTCTATCAATGCCAGCTCCAGGAGGAACTCGCTCTTGCCCTGTTCGGCAGCTTCGTTTTGCAGGCGCTCGATGTCCGCGCTGGATAGCCGTGCCTCGACCCGGATGTCGGTGGTGGCCGGGCGGCGGAAGCGCAAGTTCAGTTCCTTGACCAGGGGGTAGAAGCGCTGGCTGTCGAAGCTGGTGAGGAACAGCGCGCCGCCGGGTATTTCGGCGAGGGTGAACAGTGCGCCGGCGTACATGCTGCCGATGTGGTTGCGATTGTTCTCCAGCGGCATGCGCAGGCACACGTGGCCGGGTTCGAGCCGTTCGGCGACGAGGCCGCTGCGCTTGACGAAGGCAATGCTTTCTTCGGTGAGCTGGCGGGCGATGGGTTCGGGCAGCATGGCGGCGTCTCGGCAGGGGCGGATGTCCCAGCCTAATCACCGCCTGGAACCAGGCAATGACCGTAGGGATCACCTGGGACTGACCGAACCGCTCAGATGCCTTGGCTGTTCAGCCAGGCGAGCAGTTGCGGCAGGGGCAATGCTCCGCTCTGGCGGGCGATCTCGCGGCCGTTCCTGAACAGGATCAGGCTGGGAATCGAGCGGATACCCAGTTGCGTCGACAACTGGCCGTTGGCCTCGCTGTCCAGCTTCGCCAGCCGGCAACGTCCGCGCAGTTGGCTGGCGGCCTGTTCGAACACCGGGGCGAAGGCCCGGCAGGGCCCGCACCAGCTCGCCCAGACATCCAGTAGCAACGGCAGGTCGCCTTTGATTTGCGCGGTGAAGTCGCCTTGGTCGAGGGCGAATGGTTTGTCCAGCAGGACGCCGTTCTTGCAGCGGCCACAGTTCGGCTGTTCACGCAGGCGTGCCGTCGGGACGCGGTTCAGGGTTCCGCAGTGCGGGCAGGGGATCACGAGCGAGTCGGGCATTTTCGACACCTCCGGTTTGACCATGAGGTGGGGACGCGGGCCGGCAAAAGCAAGGGCGCCGGTCGCCCGCGCCCAGGTGCGGTCAGACCGTGTGCAACGGCCAGAACAGCGGTATGACCAGGGTTGCCACGATCCACAGCAGCAGGTTGAGCGGAATGCCCACCTTGAGGAAATCGCTGAAACGATAGCCGCCAGCGTTGTAGACGAAGGTGTTGGTCTGGTAGCCGATGGGCGTGGCGAAGCTGGCGCTGGCGGCGAACATCACCGCCACCACGAAGGCACGCGGATCGACGCCGAGTTGCTGGGCCAGACCGATGGCTATGGGCGTGACCAGCACCGCGACCGCGTTGTTCGAGAGCATCTCGGTGAGCATCGAGGTCAGCAGGTAGATGAAGGACAGCATGAACAACGGTCCGGCCCAGGGCACCAGAGCCATCACATGTTCGACGATCAGCGCGACCAGGCCGACCTTGTCCATGGCGATGCTGATCGCCAGCATGCCGAAGATCAGGCTGAGAATCTTCCAATCCACCGCCTTGTAGGCGTCTTCCACGTCCAGGCAGCGGGTGGTCAGCACCACCACGGCGCCGATGATCGCCAAGCCCTCGATGGGCATCACGCCGAAGGCGGCGAGCAGCATCACCGCCAGGGTGGCGAGGATGGCGATGGGCGCCTTGTCGCGGCGGAAAGCACGTTCCTGTACCGCGTTGAGGCTGATCAGTTCGCCGTTGTCGGCGAAGCGCTTGATCTGCTGCGGCGTGCCTTCCACCAGCATGACGTCGCCGAATTGAAGCTGGAAGTCGTCCAGGTTGCCCTGCACGTTTTCGTCCTGGCGGTGCACGGCCAGCACGGCGATGCCGTAGCGCGCGGTGAGGTCGAGGTCGCGCATCGGCCGGTGGCTGTAGCGCGAATTCCGGCCGACGATGGCTTCGGCGAGGATGACATCGTGGCTGCTGATGGTTTCGAAGGCTTCGTTACGGTTGAAGGTCAGGCGGTTGCTTTCGCGCAGCTCCACCACGTCCTGCATCTGTCCGTGCAGTACCAGACGATCGCCGGCGGCGAGCACGGTGTCGTGGCCGGGTTCGGTCAGTTCGGCCTTTTCCCGGAAGATCTTCAGCACCTGCAGGCCGCTGCCGCCGTTGAGGTTGGCTTCGGCCAGGGTACGGCCGATCACCGGCGAATCGTGGGGCACCAGCAGTTCGGTCATGAAGGTGCGGTCGAGGTCGGGGCGCAACTGCTTGGACAGGGTGGCGCGTTCCGGCAGCAGGCGCTTGCCGATGGTCAGCAGGTACGCCATGCCGGCCGCCGCCATGATCAGGCCGGCGCCGGTCATCTCGAAGATGCCGAAGGGTTCCAGCCCCGCCTTGCGCGCTACGCCATCGACCAGGATGTTGGTCGAGGTGCCGAGCAGGGTCAGGGTGCCGCCGAGGATGGTGGCGTAGGACAGCGGGATCAGCAGCTTGGATGGCTGGGTGCCGGCGCGCTTGGCCAGGGCGATGGCCACCGGGGTGAGGATGGCGACCACAGGGGTGTTGTTCAGCCCGGCGGAAATCACCAGGGCGGTGATGGTCAGGCCGGCGAGCACTCGGGTCGGACTGACGCCCACCAGGTTGCCCAGCCAGTTGCCCAAGGCATCGATGCAGCCGGTGCGCTCCAGCGCGGCGGAGAGCACGAACATGCAGGCGATGGTGACCGGTGCCGAGTTGGACAGCACGCTGAGCACTTCCTTGGGCTCGAGCAACTGAGCCACCAGCAGGGCGGCCACGGCGATGGCGGCGACGAGATCGGGACTCCACTTCTCGCGGACGAACGAATACAGCAGCCATACCAGCAGGGCAGCTACGAACAGCAGGGGCAGCGAGTCCGGGAGCATGGACGTCCTTAAGACGAATCTCGTATGAGGTATCGGTGCGCAAGCGGCACAAGGCCGCCAAGATAGTAAGGTTTTTTTAGAGAGTCTAAGACTGTTTATTAAGGTTTATATGCCTTCTGGTTATCAGAAGGGCTGTACCGCTCAGTTGTTTTCCAGCTGTAGCTATCCGATGGGAGACCAGCCTTTAGGCTGGGCGGATAGAGAAGGAGACAGGCAATGCGAACACTGGGTGTGCTGGGCGGCATGAGTTGGGAGTCCACGGCGGTCTACTACCGGGCGCTGAATGTCGGCGTCCGAGAGCGTTGCGGCGGACTGCATTCGGCACCGTTGCTGCTGCACTCGGTGGACTTCGCCGCGATCGCCGCATTGCAGGCGGCGGGCGAGTGGGACGCCGCAGGCCGGCAGCTCGCCGTCGCCGCACAGGGATTGCAGCGCGCCGGCGCGGAGGCGCTGCTGCTGGCGACCAACACCATGCACAAGGTGGCCCCGGCGATCCAGGCCGCCCTCGACATCCCACTGCTGCACATTGGCGATGCGGTGGGCGAGGCCCTGCGGCGGAGCGGCGTGAAGCAGGCGGCGCTGTTGGGCACCCGCTTCACCATGCAGGAGGATTTCTATCGGCAGCGCCTGAGCGAGCGGTTCGGCATCGATTTGCGGGTGCCGGATGCCGCGTCCATGGTCGAGATCGACCGGGTGATCTACGCCGAACTCTGCCGTGGCGAGATCAGGGCCGGTTCCCGCGACTTCTATCTGGAATGCCTGGAGCGGCTGCGTGACGAAGGTGCAGAGGCGGCGATTCTCGGTTGTACCGAAATTGGGCTCTTGCTCGACGGGGCGGACAGTCCGTTGCCCCTGGTGGACAGCACCGAGCGGCACGTGGCCATGGGGCTGGACTGGTTGCTTGGCGAGGCATGAGCCCTTTCCGGGCGCCGAGCGCGGCTCAGGACGAGCAACTGATCTCCAGGTGCTTGCCCCATTCCGGCGGGCGCTCGGCATAGCGTTCCATGCCCGGCTGCTCGTCGAACGGGCGGGACAGCACCCGATGCAGTTCGCGCACCACCCCGTAATCGCCCTGCTCGGCCGCCTCGATGGCTTGCTGTGCCAGGTAGTTGCGCAGCACGTAGCGGGGATTGACCGCGTGCATGCGGGCGCGGCGCTCGTCCTGGGAACCGCCTTCCCGCTCCAGGCGAGCGCGGTAGTCGGCGGCCCAGGCGTCGAAGCCGGCGAGGTCGACGAAATCGTCCCGTAGCCGACCCAGCGCCTGTTCCGGCGCGCTGTCGCCCAGTTCGCGGAAGAACCGGCTGTAGTCCACCGGGCTGCTCTGCATAAGTTGCAGCAGGCGCTCGATCAGGCTGGCGTCGCCGTCGTCGGCGCTCACGAAGCCGAGGCGGCGGCGCATCAAGTCCTGGTAGTGGGTCTGGTAGAGCGGCAGGAACAGGTCGAGGCTGGCACGCAGCGAATCGATCTCCACCATCGGCGTCAGCGCCTGGGCCAGGGCGGCGAGGTTCCAGTGGGCGATGGGTACTTGGTTGCTGAAGGAGTAGCGGCCGGTGTCGTCCGAATGGTTACAGATGAAGTTGGCGTCGAAATCGTCGAGGAAAGCGTAAGGGCCGTAGTCGAAGGTCACGCCGAGGATCGACATGTTGTCGGTGTTCATCACCCCGTGGCAGAAGCCGTAGGCCTGCCAGCGCGCGATCAGTTCGGCGGTGCGCTCCACCACCTCGCGGTAGAACGCCGCGTACGGTTCTTCCTGTTCCAGGCAGTGACGGAAGTGCTCGTTCAGCACGTGTTCGCCGAGTTGCTTCAACTGATCTAGCTGACGCGTGTAATAGAAGTACTCGAAGTGCCCGAAGCGCACATGGCTACGCGCCAAGCGCAGGAGCATGGCTGCGGTCTCGCGCTTTTCCCGGTACACCGGAGTGCTCGAGCCGGTCACGCAGAGCGCGCGGGTGGTGGGGATGCCCAGGGCATGCTGTGCTTCCGACGCGAGGAATTCGCGAATCGAGCTGCGCAGCACGGCGCGCCCATCGCCCATGCGCGAATAGGGTGTCGGGCCGGCGCCCTTGAGGTGGAGGTCCCAGTGCTCGCCGGCCGCGTTGACCACCTCGCCGAGCAGCAGGCCCCGGCCATCGCCCAGGCGTGGGTTGTAGACGCCGAACTGATGCCCGGAATAGACCATCGCCCGAGGCTCCGCTTCCGACCACAGCTTGTGTCCGGCGAACAGCTCGGCGAACACCGGTTGCTCCGCCACTTCCGGGTCCAAGTCGAGCAGCGCCATGGCTGCCGGGCTGGCCACCACCAGGCGCGGCTCGGCGATGGGCTCGGGCAGCACCTCGGTGGAAAACGCGTCGCCCAGGCGGGCGAAACGGTTGTCGAATGTCAGGTCGGTCAGGCTTTTCACGGCGGGCTCCAAGGCAATCTCCGGGCATTCTGGTCGGAATTGCCCGGAAGCGATAGGGCGGAGGTGTGGCCGTTGTCGCGGCAAGCCAGCCGGACCGCGAAGGTCCGGCCTATGGTTTGGAACTGGCCGCTGGAGCGAGGTTCAGTGCGGGGCGTCGTCCACGTCGGTTTCCGGCGGCTCGGGCTGGTCCTTGGCGGCCTCCGTCTTCTTGCCGGCCGGCACCAGGTGCAATTCCTGGCCGTCGAGGTTCTTCACGAACACATCGAGCTGGCGGAAGGCGATGTTGATGCCGTGCTTCTTGAACTCCGCGTCGATGAAGCGGTTGATCTCGTCGGTGGCCGGGTTGCGGTCGCCCAGCTCGCGTACGTGGATGCGCAGTTCGTGGTCCAGCGTGCTTTCGCCGAAGTTGAGGAAGTACACCAGCGGTGCCGGCTCCTTGAGAACGCGCGGGTTCTCGTTGGCGGCCTGGTAGAGCAGTTTGCGCACCAGTTCCAGGTCGGAGCCGTAGCCGACACCGATGCGGATGGTCACGCGGGTGACGGTGTCGTGCAGCGACCAGTTCACCAGTTGGCCGGTGATGAAGGTCTTGTTCGGGACGATGATCTCCTTGCGGTCGAAATCGGTGATGGTGGTGGCACGGATACGAATCCGGCTGACTGTGCCGGACAGGTTGCCGATGGTCACCACGTCGCCGATCCGCACCGGCCGCTCGAACAGGATGATCAGGCCGGAAATGAAGTTGGCGAAGATTTCCTGCAGGCCGAAGCCTAGGCCCACCGAGAGCGCCGCCACCAGCCATTGCAGCTTGTCCCAGCTCACCCCCAGGGTGGACAGGGTGGCGACGATGCCGATGCCGGCCAGGGCGTAGGAGAGCAGGGTGGTGGTGGCGTAGGCGCTGCCCTGGGCCAGGCGCAGGCGCGACAGCACCAGCACTTCCAGCAGACCCGGCAGGTTGCGCGCCAGGGCGATGGTGATACCGATGATCAACAGGGCGCCGAGCAGGTCGCGCAGGCTGATCGGCGTGCTGCTGGCGGCGTCGCCGCTGCCGCTGGTGAATTCGTAGAGAACGATGTTATCGAGGTAGGAGAATACCGAGATCAGGTCCGACCAGACCCAGTAGAGCGCGCCGAGGAACAGGCCGAACAGGGTCAGGCGGATCAGGCGCAGCGATTGCTGGTTGACCTGCTCGATGTCCAGCGCCGGGGTTTCGATCAGCTCGCCGCCGTCCGGCGCCTCCTTGGGTTGCGCCTGGCGCTTGGCCACGGCGCGCTGGTAGGCCAGGCGCCGTGCCGCCACCGACAGGCCGCGCACCAGGGTGGCCTCGACCACGATCCACAGCATCAGTACATAGAGCGTGTCGATCAGGCGATCGGTGAGTTTCAGCGAGGTGTAGTAGTAGCCGAAGCCGACCGCGACGATCAGCGCCACCGGCAGGGCGCTGAACAGCAGGCCGATCAGCAGGCGGAAGGCCGGCGCGTTCTCGCTGGCCGGGCCGCGCAGGAGCAGGCGGGTCAGCAGCCAACTCATCAGGGCGTAGCAACTGAGCACCACGGCGATGCCGATCACGTCCTCGGCCAGCTTGCCCGGCTGGCGCTCGGCGATGGCGGCCACCGCCACCAGAGCCAGCACCACCACGCCCAGGCGGCGCATCTGGGTGTGCAGGAAGGCCACCTGCGGCCGTGCCCAGCGGAAATGCAGCTCGGCCACGCCGCCGGGCGATAGGATGCGGTAGGCGGTGTAGAACACCAGCCAGGCCTGGGCCATCTGCCACAGGGCGTCGCCCAGGGTAGCGTTCTGGCCGCGTGCATCCATCTGCAGGGCGAAGCCGCAGAGCGCGAGGAACAGCGCGCCCGGCAATGCCAGCAGGACGTTGAGCAGCAGGGCCAGCGGTGTGTGCAACTGACTGTCGCGCTTGAAGTGGCCGATGTCCTGATGCAGCTCGGCGAGCTTCTGATACAGGTAGCTGCGCTTCCACAGCAGGGCGCCGATCAACAGCAACAGCGGCAGGAACACCAGCGGTCGCTCCACCAGGCCGGCGCTCAGTTCACTGAAGACAGTGCGCCAGGGCAGGGCGTCGATCTGGCGGTCGAGCAGGCGCGGCACGTTCTTCAGCCAGGCGAGATCCAGCGGACGGTTGCTGGGAATCCAGAACATCTGCTCGTCGAGGGTGGCGCGCAATTGGCTGGCGGTGCTGAGCAGTTGCTTCTGATTCAACTGCAGGGTGATGGATTCGTTGAGCAGGGCATTCAGCTCGCGATTGAGCCGCTCGAGGAGATCGTTGCGGGTGGTCGCCAGCTCCAGCAGGGCCTTGCGCAGTTCCGGCGTGACTTCCTCCGGCGGCTGCTTGGCCAACTGGGTCTCCACGTAGCTGGCGGGGTCGCTCAACTGCTGGCGCTGCTGGTTCAGCTCGAACTGGTACAGGCGGATGTCGGCGATCTGTTCGGCGAGACTGGCGTCCGGCTGGATCTGCGGCAGCGACTGCTTCTGTTGGTAGAGAATCTTGGCCAGCAGCAGGCTGCCTTCCAGCACATTGATCTGCTCTTCCAGGGCCTGGTCGCTCTGCGACAGGTTGTCGAGCTGCTGCTTGGTCTGCAGGTTCTGCTGGGTCAGCTCGTTGAGGCGGTTGGTGGCGCGCAGCAGGTAGTCGGACAGCTTCAGGTTGGCCGCGCTTTCGCGGGCCAGCAGGCGGTCGGAGCCGGCTTTCTTGGCATCGCGGGACAGTTCGGCGACGGTCTGCTCGGATTGCGCGCGGCGCTTCTCGTTGATCAGCGACTGGAAGTCAAGGGTCTCCTGTTCCAGCCGGCCAATGCGCTCAACCAGCAGGTCGCGCTGGGCGCTGCCGAGGTCCTGCAGCAGGCTGTTCCCCGCCAGCTCCTGGCGGCGCAGCTGGGTCTTGGCGTCGAGGGCTGCAAGCTCGGCGTTGAGCTTGTCGCGTTGCTCGGGGCTCAGCGGCTTGTTGCCGTCGCGGCCGCTCTTGAGCAGGGTGTTGATCTGCTGGGCACGGGTCTGATTGTTGCTGATCTCCGCCTGGGCGCGCTCCGGGCGGGTCTGGGAGGTGATGATCAGACTGTTGGCTTCGGTGAGCGCCTTCTGGTACTCGGCCATCTGTGCGCTGCGCTCGGACAGCAGTTGCTCGAGTTGCGGCACCTGGGTACTGCCATAGCGCTGGGCGACGTCCAGGCGCGGCGTGCCCTTGAGCCGTTCGAGCTGGCGCTGCGCTTCGTTGATCAGGCGCGGGGCATCGTTCAACTGGCGCTTGAGGTCGGTGAGTTTCCGGCTGTCCTCGGCGGCCTGGTCGATCAGGGCGAGGGTCTGCTCCAGGGTCTGCTGGACGGCCTTCTGATCCGCCTCCGGCAGCTTGCGGTCGGCGAGGCCGTCCAGGCTGCGCTGCACGTTTTCCCGGCTGGGGGCCTCGGCCGCATGCAGGCCGGAAGTGGTCAGGCAAAGGCCGAGCAGGGCGGCCAGCAGGAGGGAACGCAAAGAAGGCATGGTGATGGATCGTACGCGACTGAAAATGTGCAGAGTCTAAAGGAACAGACCGGGGCCGGGACGCCCGCCTTCGGGAAATTTCACCCCGACCTTGCGGATCTTGTGACCTTCCATGAGGGCGACCGTCCAGGTCAGGCCGTTCCATTCGACCTGGTCGCCGACCACCGGTTCGCCGCCGATTTCGCGGGCGATGAAACGGCCCAGCGGCTGGCTGCCGTCCAGGTCGCCCAGCTTGAGGCCGTAGAGGGCGGCCACCGCGCGCAGTTCGGCATCGCCTTCGAGCACGAAGTCGCCGAAGAAGCGCAGGTCCAGGCCACGCTGTGGTGCCTGGCTGAACAGCTTGCCGAGGGCCGGGAGGTCGTGCTCGTGGCCGATCACGCAGAGCAGGTCGCCGGCCTTGAGTGTGGTGCTGCCGGACGGGTGCAGCAGTTGCTGGTCGCGGAACAGCGCGGCGATGCGGGTGCCGTCGGGCATCTTCAATTCGCGGAGGGCGGCGCCGATGCACCATTTCTCCGCGCCCAGGCGATAGATGAACAGTTCCCACTCGCTGGTGGGATGGACTTCCAGCCCGGCGCGGGAGATCGGCGACGGCTCCGGCGGCACCGTCACCCGCAGGCGGCTGGCCGCCCAAGGCAGGCTGGCGCCTTGCAGCAGCAGCGAAACCAGCACGATGAAGAAAGCCACGTTGAAGAACAGTTGCGCATTCGGCAACCCGGCCATCATCGGGAACACCGCCAGGATGATCGGCACCGCGCCGCGCAGGCCGACCCAGGCGATGAATACCTTCTCCCGATCATGGAAGGCGCGGAACGGCAACAGGCCGAGGAAGACCGACAGCGGGCGGGCGAAGAGAATCATCCACAGCGCCAGCCCCAGCGCCGGCAGGGCGATGGGCAGCATCTGGTGCGGCGTGACCAGCAGGCCGAGGACGAGGAACATGCCGATCTGCGAGAGCCAGGCCAGGCCGTCGAGCATATGCAGGATGCCGTGGCGCGAACGGATCGGCCGGTTGCCCAGCAGCAGGCCGCAGAGGTAGATGGCCAGGAAGCCGCTGCCGCCGACGGCGTTGGTCAGGGCGAACAGGGCGAGACCGCCGCTCACCACCAGCAGCGGGTACAGGCCGTTGGCCAGGTTGAGGCGGTTGATCAGGTTCAGCAGTAACCAGCCGAAGCCCAGGCCGAACAGGGCGCCGATACCGAATTGCTGGACCAGTTGGAAGAGGAAACCGAAGCTGAATGCGGTCTCGCCGCTGGCCAGCATGCCGATCAGGGTCACCGTGAGGAACACCGCCATCGGGTCGTTGCTACCCGATTCGATCTCCAGGGTGGCACTGACCCGCTCGTTGAGACCGCGCCCGCCCAGCAGGTTGAACACGGCGGCGGCGTCGGTGGAGCCAACGATGGCACCGATCAGCAGCCCTTCCAGCCAGTGCAGGTTGAACAGCCAGGCGGCGGCGAGGCCGGTCAATCCGGCGGTGATCAGCACGCCTACGGTGGCCAGCGACAAAGCCGGCCAGAGCGCCACCCGGAAACTCGCCACCCGCGTGCGCAGGCCGCCGTCGAGCAGGATCACCGCCAGCGCCAGGTTGCCCACCAGGTAGGCCATGGGGTAATTGTCGAAAACGATGCCGCCGGCACCGTCGACGCCGGCGACCATGCCGACGGCGAGGAAAATTACCAGGATCGGAATGCCCAGCCGGGTGCTGACCGAGCTGACCAGAATGCTTGCGCCCACCAGCAACGCGCCGATCAGAAACAGGCTGTTGATGGCATTCGCGTCCAAGGGCTGCTCCAGGCTACTGCGCGGCCGCCGGATGCGGCCGGATGCCCGGATTCTGACGGGCGCGCGGCTGGGCTGTCAAAGCGGGGGCCACGGGCTCCTGCTTTGTGTAGGAGCCAGCTCTGCTGGCGAGACTAGGCAGGGGCTCGTAAGAGCGAAGTGTTGTTAGGAGGATTCCGAGCCCCACTGAAAGCCTTCTGGCATGCCAAGGTCCCAGGATCACTTCACTGCGCCGAGCGGCACGAATCTCCCCTCTCCCGTTTACGGGAGAGGGGGGTGGGAAGAGGGGTTTAATCCAATTCGCAGCAGAATGCAGAACCTATCCATTCGCCCGATTCAGCACCGTCGGGCGAATGAATTGGCTATGTCTGCGTTAGCTGTTGCAAGGGATAGAAGCCGAGCGATTCCTTCATGCAAATCAATGGGTTGAGCTCGTTTCCATAGCG
>NZ_MUJY01000127.1 GCF_002286785.1 Pseudomonas sp. PIC25
GGCTCCCGGATTGCGCCGAGGCTTATCCGGGCTACGGAAGCTGTGTGTTCGTGTAGGAGCCAGCCCTGCTGGCGAAGCTTCTGCGCTGCCCCATTCGCGGAATGAATTCGCTCCCACGAGACAGTCCGAACCGCTTCTGTGGGAGCGAATTCATTCGCGAACAAGGGGCCGCCAATCACGAATGGGCCCCTCCAACGTAGCCCGAATAAGCGCCAGCGCAATCCGGGTAACGGGCTCCCGGATTGCGCCGAGGCTTATCCGGGCTACGGAAGCTGCGTGTTCGTAGGAGCCAGCTCTGCTGGCGAAGCTTCTGCGCTCTCCATTCGCGAATGGGCTACAGGGGCGCCGTCGAATAGCGCCGTCACTGCTCCCAGGGACGGCCGCGGGTTTTCTCGTCCAGACGCAGCTTCTGCTGCAACGCGGCCTTGGCCAGCATGTGGGCGCTGACCGGCGCGGTGATGAAGAGGAACAGCGTGATCAGCAGTTCGTGCAGACTAAGGCCCTCGCCACGCGCGCCGAAGTAGATCATCGAAGCGATGACCATCCCTCCCACGCCGAGCGTGGTGGCCTTGGTCGGCCCGTGCAGGCGCATGAAGAAATCCGGCAGGCGATACAGGCCGAGGGCGCCGACCAGGGCGAACAGGCTGCCGAGCAGCAGGAACAGGGCGACGATGCCTTCAATCCATTCATTCATGACCGTGCCCTTACTCGATGATGTCGCCGCGCAGGAGATATTTCGCCACCGCCACGGTACCGACGAAGCCCATCACCGCGATCAGCAGGGCCGCCTCGAAATACAGGTCCGACCCCAGCCAGATGCCAAATAGCACCAGCAGGGCGATGGCGTTGATGTACAGGGTATCCAGGGCCAGGATGCGGTCCGGGAGGTCCGGCCCTTTGAACAGGCGCGCCAGGGTCAGCGCCAGGGCGAGCCCGATGATGGCCAGGCAGATCGGGATTACGTAGCCGAGCATGCGAATACCTCCAGCAGCGGCGCTTCGTAACGGGCCTTGATGTCGCGGACCAGTTGCGCCTCGTCGGCCACGTCCAGGGTATGAACCAGCAGGGTCTTCCGGTCGTCGCTGAGATCGGCGGACACGGTACCCGGCGTAAGCGAAATGACGCTGGCGAGCATGGTCAGCGCCAGTTCGTCTTCCAACTGCACCGGGATTTCGACGAAGGCCGGGCGCAGCCGGCTCGACGGGCCGAGAATCAAGCGGGCAACCTGCAAGTTGGCGAGCAGGATGTCCCAGATGACATGCAGCAGGAACAGGCAGAGCTTGACCGGCTTGCGTATCCGCGGCGGGTTGATCCAGAACACCTGGGTCACCAGCGGAATCAACCAGCCAAGCAAGGCACCGAGCAGCAAATGACCCAGGCTGAAGCCATTGATCAGCAGCAGCCAGACCACCAGCAGACAGATGCTCAGCAAGGGGTGGGGCAACCAGCGACTCGGTTTCATGTCGCACCTCCGGGAGTCAGGATCTGCCGGTACAGGTCGAGGTCATGCAATTGCGCCGCGGTGGCCTCCAGATACTCCAGCACGGGATGCGCGAAGGCCACCAGCAGCGGGCTGAGCAGCAACAGGCCGATACAGGCCAGCAGCCCCCTGCCGTCCCGTTCGGCACTGCCGAGCACGGTCAGACCGGTCCGCCAGAACAGCGTGCTGCCGGCCCGGCTGAAGGCAATCAGGCTGCCGAGGCTGCCGATCAGGATCACCGGCCACAGCAACACCGCCTGCGGTCCCGGCTGCAAGGCATGTAGCAGCAGCACCTTGCCGAGGAAACCGGAGAGCGGTGGCAATCCCACCACTGCGATGGCGCCGATGAAGAACAAGGCGCCCAGCACGTGCGGTTGCAGCAGCGCGGGACCTTGCAGCAACAGCCCGCCCTTCACGCCCCGCTGGCGGGCGATCAGATCGGCGAGGAGGAACAGCGCACCGGTCGCCCAGGTGGTGTGGATGAGGTAATAGAGCGACGCCGACAACGCCTCCGGGGTGCCGATGGCGATACCGGCCAGCAACGTGCCGACGGAAACGAGCACCAGGTAGGCGATCAGCTCCTGCAGGCTGGTCGCCGCCAGGGCACCGATGACGCCGACAGCCAGGGTCAGCAGTGCCAGCGGCCAGAGCCAATCCAGCGCCATGTTCGCCAGCGAGCCCGCCTCGGCACCGTAGATCAGCGTATAGACCCGCAGGATCGAGTAGACCCCTACCTTGGTCATGATGGCGAACAGCGCCGCCACCGGCGCAGTGGCCGAGGCATAGGTGCGCGGCAGCCAGAAATACAGCGGCAGGAAGGCCGCCTTGAGGCCGAACACCACTAGCAGCAGCATCCCTGCAGCACCCAGCAGCGGTGCCTGGTCGGCGCTGGCCTCGGACACTTTCACCGCCAGGTCGGCCATGTTCAGGGTGCCGGCGATGCCGAAAAGCACGCCGAGGGCAATCAGGAAGAACGAGGAGCCAACCAGGTTGAGCACCACATAATGAAGCCCGGCCTTCGCCCGCTCCGGCCCACCGCCGTGCAACAGCAACGAGTAAGAGGCGATCAGCAGAATCTCGAAGAAGACGAACAGATTGAACAAATCGCCGGTGAGAAAGGCGCCGTTGATACCCATCAACTGGAACTGGAACAGCGCATGGAAGTTGCTGCCACGGCTATCGTCGCCGCGCACCGCGTAAAGCAACGAAAACAGCGCCAGCAGTGCGGTGATGAACAGCATCAGCGCACTCAGGCGGTCGAACATCAACACGATGCCGAACGGCGGGCGCCAATCGCCCAGCGCGTATACCTGTACCTCTCCACCGCCGGCCTGGACGATCAACCAAGCGCTGACGGCCACCTGCAGCCCCACGCTGAGCAGCGACAGCCGTCGCTTGGCCGGCATCCCCAGACGGGCACCAAGCAGCAACAGGCTGCCGGCGAACATCGGCAGCAACACCGGCAGGATCAACGCATGATTCATGGCCTGGGCTCCCGGCCGTCCACGTGGTCGTTCTTCAGCTCACCCAGGCTGCGCAGGGACAGCACCACGACGAAGGCGGTCATGGCGAAGCCGATCACGATGGCGGTCAGCACCAGGGCCTGGGGCACCGGGTCGACATGCTCGGCGCTCTTGCCGATCACCGCCGCCGCGCCCGTTTGCAGCCGGCCCATGGCGAACAGGAACAGGTTCACCGCGTAGGAAATCAGCGTCAGGCCCATCACCACCGGGAAGGTGCGCGCCCGCAGCAGTAGGTAGACACCGCTGGCCGTCAGCACGCCCAAGGCAATTGCGAACAATGCCTCCATTTCAGAGCACCTCCTTGCTCGCCCTCTCCTGGGTCAACTTGCCCAGGTTGGCGAGAATCAGCAGCGTCGCCCCGACCACCGTCAGGTACACGCCCAGGTCGAACAGCATGGCGGTGGCCAACTCGACGTCGCCCACCAGCGGGATATGGAAATGACCGAACGCCGAGGTCAGGAACGGTCGACCGAACAACCAGCTGCCGACGCCGGTCAGGCCGGCGATCATCACACCGCCCCCGGCGAGGAAGGTGTAGTTCAGCGGCAGGCGCGATTGCGTCCACTGCACCCCGCTGGCGACGTACTGGAGAATCAGCGCCACGGCGGTGATCAGGCCGGCGATGAAACCGCCGCCCGGCAGGTTATGCCCACGCAGGAAGATGAACACCGAGACCATCAAGGCCATCGGCAGCATGACCCGCGACAGGGTCGAGAGAATCAGCGGATGGCGGTCACGGGCCCAACTACGGCCTTCCGCATCCTCACCCGGCTGGAACAGGCGCAGCCCATCGAGCATGGCGTAGATGCCTACCGCCGCAATGGCCAGTACGGTGATCTCGCCCAGGGTATCGAAGCCCCGGAAGTCCACCAGGATCACGTTCACCACGTTCGCCCCGCCGCCGCCCGGCACGCTGTTCTCGAGGAAGAACGCGCCGATGCTGTCGTAAGGCCGCGAGAGCACAGCGAATGCCAGCAGCGCGACGACCACGCCACTGACGATCGCCAGCACGAAATCGCGCAGCCCACGCAAGCTGCTCGATTCCCCCGGCGTCGCCGACGGCAGGAAGAACAGCGCGAGCATCAGCAGGATGATGGTCACCACCTCCACCGACAGTTGGGTCAGCGCCAGGTCCGGTGCGGAAAAGCGGGCAAACGCCAGGGCAACGAACAGGCCGACCACGCTGAGCATCACCAGCGCCACCAGTCGCTGACGATGGAACACCACCGTGGTCACCGCCGACAGTGCCAGCAGTACCAGCCCCAGCGCGGTGACCCCATCGATCGGCGTCAGCTCCCGCGGCCCGCTCAGCTGCGGCAACGGACCGAGGGCCTGGGTCACCACCACCAGGCCGGCGCCGACCAGCAACGCCAGATAACGCTGCAGGGAGCCGCTCTCCAGCCAGCCTGTCAGCCGCACGCAGCCTGCCACCAGGCTTCGCACGCCACGCTCGAAGACCAGCTTGGAATCCACTTCGGGCAGGCCGGCGTACCAGCGGAACAGTGGCTGTCGGCACGCATACACCAGAATCCCGCCGAATAGCGCGACGAAGCTCATCACCAGCGGCAGGTTGAAACCGTGCCAGATCGCCAGGTCGTACTCCGGCAAGGTACCGCCCAGGCTGGCCGAAGCCGCAGAGGCCAGCAACGGCGCCACGGTGTAGCCGGGCAGCATGCCCACCAGCAGGCAGAGAAACACCAGGATTTCCACCGGCACCTTCATGTAGCGCGGCGGCTCATGAGGCGGGAACTTGGGCAGGTTGATTGGCTCGCCGTTGAAGAACACGTCGTGGATGAAGCGCAACGAATAGGCCACCGAGAAGACCCCTGCCAGGGTCGCCGCCGCCGGGATGACCCAGTTGAAGCTGCCCAGCAGGTGCTGGTGAAGGGTTTCGCTGAAGAACATCTCCTTGCTGAGGAAGCCGTTCAGCAGCGGCACGCCGGCCATCGCCGAGGACGCCACCATCGCCAGCACCGCCGTGTGCGGCAGGTACTTCCACATACCGTTGATACGCCGCATGTCGCGGCTGCCGGTCTCGTGGTCGATGATCCCGGCGGCCATGAACAAGGACGCCTTGAAGGTAGCGTGGTTGATGATATGGAACACCGCCGCCACGGCCGCCATGGGCGAATCGAGGCCGAACAGCAGCGTGATCAGCCCGAGGTGGCTGATGGTCGAATAAGCCAGCAAGCCCTTGAGGTCATGCTGGAACAGGGCCATGCAGGCGCCGACCAGCAACGTGGCGAGACCGGTCAGGCTGACCAGGTAGAACCACCACTCGGAACCGGCCAGTGCCGGGTATAGCCGCGCCAGCAAAAATACCCCGGCTTTCACCATGGTGGCCGAATGCAGGTAGGCGGAAACCGGCGTGGGCGCGGCCATCGCCTGGGGCAACCAGAAATGGAACGGGAACTGCGCCGACTTGGTGAACACCCCGAGCAGCACCAGCACCAGGGCGACCGGATACAGCTCATGGGCACGAATCGCGTAACCCGCGGCGAGTACCTGGGACAGTTCGAAACTCCCGGCGATATGACCCAGCAGCAACACACCGGCCAACAGCGCCAATCCGCCGCCCCCCGTCACCGCCAGCGACATCCGCGCGCCCTTGCGGGCATCCGAGCGCTCGCCCCAGAAGCCGATCAGCAGAAAGGAAGACAGGCTGGTCAGCTCCCAGAACACCAGCATCAGCAGCAGGTTTTCCGACAGCACCACCCCGAGCATGGCGCCCATGAACATCAGCAGGAAGGCGAAGAAGCGCCCCATCGGCTCCTTCTTCGCCAAGTAATAGCGGGCGTAGAGGATAACCAGCAGGCCGATACCGAGAATCAGCAGCGCGAAGAGAAAGCCCAGGCCATCCAGCCGCAAGCTGAGGTTCAGGCCCAGCTCCGGCAACCAGGTCACACGGAATCGCAGCACTTCGCCGGCGAACACTTCCGGCTGCATCGACAGTAGCAGCACCAGACCGATCAGGGGCGCCAGCGCCGCCCCCGCGGCACAGGCCGATCGACCGAAACGCTCCCCGAGCAAGGGCAAGAACACGCCCAGAAATGGCAAGGCGACAATCAGCGCAAGCGCCATGAGCAAACCCCTTATGCGATCCGTCGGTGCCTGCCGCCAGACATCCGCGGAATCGATCCGCTTCCGGCCCGGCATGACACCGGGCTCGCTTCTGCATATTCACCCAAGTTCACCTAAGCCATTGTCGGCACAGGAGAACTCACCGATTATCCATACCTATCGGTGCAGCGTCATGAATTGAATTATTACTAAAACTGTGAGACGGAGGCTCTCGGTCAACCCGGCAATACACCGACGACCGGCAGCCCCGTCCCGGATATCGCTCCGCCTTCCGCGGTGGATCAGCCGCTCATGCGAAGAAAGCCCGCAAGCGGGCCAATCGGTGGGCGTCAATGCGAATTCCGACGCCCGGATACGACGAAGCCGGAGCAGCGACACCGCTCCGGCTTCTCGATCAATGCGCTACGCGACTGGTGCCATTGACGGTCAGGATGCGCACGCGCTCGCCGACCCGGAAGACTTCATTGGGCTGCACCTCCTGTACGTAGGCGCGCATGGTGCCGTCGTCCTCGCGAACGGTGATCTCCACGCCCTGGGTACGGGTGATGCCCTCTTCCGCCGCCGCGCCGAGCAAGCCACCGGCCACTGCCCCGATCACCGCAGCCACCGCGCTGCCGCGTCCGCCACCGACGCCGCTACCGGCCACGCCACCGACCACCGCGCCGGCGCCAGCACCGATCGGCGTCTTGGTGCCTTCGATCTTCACCGGCCGCAAGGACTCGATGGTGCCCATGCGCACGGTCTGCACGGTGCGCGCCTCGTCGCGGCTGTAGGTATCGCCGGTCAGACTGGAGGCGCAGCCTCCCAAGGCCAGCGTCACCGCAGTGAACGAGGCGACCAGCAGAACGGACTTACGCATAGCAATTCCTCCAGATGGACAGATGCCCATTAGACCCCGCCGCTCATCCCGCTGTCACGGCGGACTCTTCACAAAATGCATGTCATTCAAGCTTCGTACAGCTTTTCCGCCATGCAAGCCGCTCGGAGACACCCGAGGTTCCCCCTCTCGGAGGCACTTCTAGCCAGTCGTGGAATCGGCTAGGGTGAGCCTCCGCTCGAGAGGATTCCAATGGATTACTTCATTATCGTAGTCGTTACCGTGGCTGGCCTGTACTTTCACTGGTGGCTGTATGTGCGCATCAAGCGTTGGGTGGACCGCGACCTGGCCCTGTCCATGGCCGGGCAGGACCCGACCAAGCGTGACTACATGCTGAAGCGCCTGGAAGAAGCCCGTGCGCAAGGCATCAAGCGCAAGGACTTGCCGAAGTGGCTGGAACAGGCCGCCGCCGACTACCGCGCGCCATGATGTATTGCGCGGCGATAAAGGGCGAATAAATCCGCCCCTACAGGAAAACGCCACCCTATGAGTTAGGCCCCAGCACAATACGGGGCCATGTCTCGACTCAGGGCGCCAACCGCTCCCGCACCCACTCCCCCGCCTGCAGGCGGTAGTTCAGGCGGTCATGCAGACGGCTCGGACGGCCCTGCCAGAACTCGACACGCTCGGCCAACAAACGATAACCGCCCCAATGCTCCGGACAATGCGGCGCCTGGTTGAGGAAACGGCGCTCCGTTTCCGCCAGCAGCGCCTCCAGTTCGGCGCGATCACGGATCACTCGGCTTTGTGGCGAGGCCCAGGCGCCCAGGCGGCTGCCCAGCGGACGTACTTGGTAATAGGCATCGGACTCGGCCGGACTGACCCGCTCGATCCGGCCTTCGATCCGCACCTGGCGCTCCAGGCTCGGCCAGAAGAACGTCATCGCGGCGAAGGGATTGGCCTTGAGCTGGTCGCCCTTGGCACTGTCGTAGTTGGTGAAGAAAGTGAAGCCGCGGTCATCCAGCCCCTTCAACAAGAGCACCCGGCAATGCGGACGGCCTTCGGCATCCACCGTCGCCAGGCACATGGCGTTCGGCTCCACCGGCGGCTGCTCGGTCTTCACCGCATCGGCGAACCATTGCTGGAAAAGCGCGAAAGGCTCATGGGGAGCCTTTTCTTCGCTGAGGCCGTCACGGGTATAGTCACGGCGCATGTCGGCCAGGGTCTGGGTCATAGGGGCGCTCCTTCTGGACAGAGGCCCCTAGCTTACCCAGCCTGGACTTACTTGGCTTGATCTGCGGCAACGACCTGCGCAACCTTGGTCGGCTGCGCCGCTTCCGCTGCCGGGGCCGGCTGGGCATACTTGGCCACCAGCGCCACCAGGGTCTCCTGCGGAGTGAGAATGACCTCCACGCGGCGATTCAGCGAACGGCCTTCCTTGCTGTCGTTGGCGGCACGCGGCATGTCGGAACCCACCCCCTTGAGCATCAGCCGGTCGCGCTGCAAGCCGCTGAGACGGAAGATCGCCGCCACAGCCTTGGCCCGGTCCTCGCTCAGGGTCATGTTCGCCTTGGCTTCCCCGCTGCTGTCGGCATGACCGAGCACCAGCACGCCAGTCTTCGTGTCGCCCTCCACCAGCTTGGCGACCCGGCTGAACGGGCCGAGGGTCACCGGCATCAGCATGCTCGGACGATCGGGGTTGAAGGAATAATCCACCGGCGCGGTCACCACCAGCACGTTCTCGCGGCGCTCCAGCTCGAACTTGCTTTCCTTCAGCGCCTCGCGCAGTCGCGGTTCGTACTCATCCAACCAGGCCTGGGTGACTTTGACGTCGATCTTCGCCGGCTCGGCCTTGGCTTCCGCCTGGGCCTTTTCGTCACCGCCGAAGAGCGAGCAACCAGAAACGGACAACAGCAGAATGAGGGTGGCGCTCTTCAACAACTTCATGAAAGGGGTCATCCATCTTGTTCGAGTTGGAAACCAAGGCCACGAACGCGGCGGCTCACTTGAGGTGCAGTGTTGAATTGTGAATGCAAGTGATTAATTGGCAAGGCCTTCGAGACAACAACTGACGAACGGAGGAAGAGGTCCTCCGTAGCGCCTGGATGCTCTGTATAGGAGCCAGCTCTGCTGGCGAAACCTTGGTGCAGCCCCATTCGCGAGCAAGCTCGCTCCTACAAGAGCACCGGCTCTTTGCCGTGGGAGCGAATTCATTCGCGAAGGCCGAAATGGGCACCACAACGCTCAATCGCCAGGGTTCCCCGCGTCACGGCGCAGGATCGTCGAGCTGAACGCGAGAAACTCATCGAGGTGCCGCGTGATGATGGCAACCGTGATCGGCAATTGCAGCGTCTGGTATTCATGCACTGCAATGTTCCGAAAGCCCACCATGTTCTTCAAGCCCGCCGCCAGGGATGCCTCGATCCATCCCCCTCTGGCCAGCAACTCGAAGACATCCCGCGCACTCTGGGGAACGCCGAGGCGTTCGCGGCGGATCAGGTGCTGCCCCATATCCAGTGCCGCTTCGCAGGCCCGTTGGATATTCAGGATCGCCGCATCCTGGCGGGTGGAATCCAATGCGAAACTGGCAGGATCCTTGGCGTACTCCTCACGAGCCCGCGCCACACATCGCTCGATGCTGGCCGCCTTGTTGACCAGCACATCATCGACCATAAACCCTTCCTTCTTTCCGAATATCCTCCAGCAGCCCGCTTCGGGCGCTGTCCAAGGCCGTTTTTTCGCTGAGGATAAAACTCTCGAATACCCCGACCCGAGCATCCACCGCCCACAGTCGCTGGCCAGTCACGATCACTTGGTACTGCATCACCGTGGACGCCGCCCGCAGATCGAGCAAATCCACCGACGCCCCTGCCAGATCGGCCAACTCACCGGCGATCTCGAATAAACGCAATGGATCGACCCGACCGGGGGCCAACACAGCCAGATCGACATCGCTGCCCGCCGTCGCCATCCCCGTGGCCTGACTGCCGAACAGATAGACCGCCAGCAGATCGGGCAGCCGTTTTCGCAGGTGTTTGAGCAGTGGATCGGTATTCATAGCGCCACCTTAGGGCGAAATCGGTGCGGGGGCAAAATCTAATATGAATGCCTCCTTGGGCTCGACTGGCCAGCGTACGTCGGGCCAGCAAACGCACCCCCGCGCCTGCGGGGAGTATATGGTGCCGTGGCCGATTTCGATGATCCCTCAGGGTTCATCCCCGCACCCGCGGGGAACACGAGAGCCAGAAGTCGAAACCGGCGTTGCCGGACGGTTCATCCCCGCACCCGCGGGGAACACGCCAGGGTCTGGTCGAGGCTGAGATTGGAGGCCGGTTCATCCCCGCACCCGCGGGGAACACCGCCCGTACCGAACCCCGAACCCAACAATCTGCGGTTCATCCCCGCACCCGCGGGGAACACTTCAGCAGGGTGCAGAACGTCACCGCTCTGCGCGGTTCATCCCCGCACCCGCGGGGAACACGCTCTCAGGTAGCGCTTCATTGGCTGAGTATCCGGTTCATCCCCGCACCCGCGGGGAACACCCGGTCTGCACCGCACCAAAGCGCTTCGCCTGCGGTTCATCCCCGCACCCGCGGGGAACACTCGATGCAGAATGCCTGCCAGTACCCATCCTTCGGTTCATCCCCGCACCCGCGGGGAACACCACGGCGCCGTCGATCTTGTTGTCGTTGCCCTGCGGTTCATCCCCGCACCCGCGGGGAACACATCCTCCTTACTCTGCCAAATATTCCGCTTACCGGTTCATCCCCGCACCCGCGGGGAACACTCAATGATCTAGGTTAGACACAGACGAGATAGCGGTTCATCCCCGCACCCGCGGGGAACACCGTTAAATAGCTTGAGAAATTACATTAAGTGTCGGTTCATCCCCGCACCCGCGGGGAACACACTTCCAGTAACTCCTTGTTCTATAAGGATAAAAAACCGCCAGAAAAATCTACCGAAAAAATGGCTGGGAAATGTCACTCGACAGGATGGAAGGCCACCAAGTGCAAACCATCGAACTCCACAGGCAGGCGGCGGTTGGGGCCGAGGGTCTGGAACTCGTAGCCGGACTCATGCTGGCTGGCCCAGGCCATGACGACACTGCCATCCTCATAGCCCTCTTTCAGTTGCTCCCAGAGCATTTCCCGCGTGCGCTTGGAAACGTCGCCGATGTAGACACCGGCCCGTACTTCGAGCAGCCAGATAGCCATGCGGCCACGCAGACGCGGCGGCACGTTTTCCGTCACGACCACGACGAAACTCATCACTGCGTCCTGTGGCCGGCGTCGCCGATGCTTTCGGGGTTGGGAATGGCCGGCGGTACCGACTCGGGCGGCGCCTCCGGTGGAGAAATGCCGCCTGCGGCCAAGACCTCTTCGATGGTGGGAATGATCCGCGCCAGCAACTTGCTGGAGCGAAACACATCGCGACAGGCCAGGCGCACCTCGCGCTCCGGCTGGGGCGGCGACTTGGCGGCGATACGAAAAGCCAGAGGCACCACGGTCTCGAACTTGAAGAGATCGGCAATATCGTAGACAAACGACAGCGGCTTGCCGGTATGGATGAAGCCCACCGCTGGCGCATAGCCCGCTGCCAATACCGCCGCCTCGGTGATGCCATACAGGCAACTGGTGGCAGCGGACAGGCAGCGGTTCGGCACGTCGGCCGCATCCCACTCCTGGCGATCGTAGTTACGCGCCCGCCATTCCACGCCATATTGTTTGGCCAGGAGCCGATAAGTCTCGCGCACGCGAGCCCCCTCGATGCCCCGTAGCTGTTCGACACTGCGCTTGGCCGGTGCCGGCTCCTGGAAGCGCAGCTCGTACATCTTCCGCACCACCTTCAAGCGCAACTCGTCATCCAGTGCCAGCTTCGCCTGATAGAGCAACCGGTCGGCACGGGCGCCTCCCGGCTGGCCGCTGGCGTAGAGCCGTACCCCGGCCTCCCCCACCCACACCAGCAACGTACCGACCGTGGAGGCCAGATGGACGGCAGCATGGGACACGCGCGTACCGGGCTCCAGCATGATGCACGCCACCGAGCCGACCGGAATGTGCATGCGCACGCCGTTCTGGTCGATGAGCACGAAGGCGCCATCCTGTACGTCGATCTGTCCGTACTGGACGAAGATCATCGAAACACGATCCTTCATGGGCAGGGGCTTCAGCGGGGGCAACATCAGCCAGGCGCCACGCTGAGCAAACCGCAACCGAAAGCCTTGGCCGGCCCTATGCCAGCAACCAATGCCCGGCTGAAATCCTCCGCTCGCTCGACCCGCAAGGCGCCCTCGAAGCACACCCGCTGGATTTGAATACGCCCTTCCCCTTTGCGGCTGGACAACAGATCACTGGAAGTCACCAGCGCACCCTCGACGGAAAAACCGTGGCGCTCCCCTTGCCGCCCCAGCCAGGACAGTTGTTCGGCTTCGCCGACCAGCCCGTAGCGCTTCCCCAACCGAGTCACGGTCGGGTTGGCCAGCAACCGGAAACGGTAGCGACGACCGCTCCCCACCACCCCCTCGAAAGCAAGCCGCTTGGACTCGACGGAATGCCGCAGGTAGTTCGGCATCGCGTCTAGAAAAGCCCAATTTCCCTCCGTTGCGGCCTGCACCAGCACGATGGGTGTCGTCCAGGCACCGCTGCCGGCTTCGAGCCGCCAGAGAAAACGCAGCGGTGCGCTGTGTTCGTCGGCGGCGAAGGCCCTCGCCAAAGTGCGGTGCATTTCATATGCGTCGCTCAAGTCTCGACGGGCTTGGGCGCTGCGGGGATCAAGCGTCAGTCTGGTCAGGTACATGCAGCACTCCCGATTTCACGAAACGCGGACCAAAGCGGCGCTCGGCGAACGGCGCCACCGGTTGATCCAGCCGCACGAACCCCTCCCGGGCGTCCTCCAGCAAACAGCGAACCGGCTTCCCCCGATCCGCGAACTGCACGGTCGCCAGCCGGGGGTACTCCGCAAGCGCCTGTTCGAGGCCCAGCGACGACAGCCCGTCCGCCAGCCATACAGGCAGGCCGGGAGCGAAACTCTTCCGTCCCAGGGATAAAGGCCAGACGGGCGCACGCAAGGCCGCGTGAATCTGCGCCAGCAGAGCGTCGTCACCCTCCAGCCCGGCCAGAAACGCCGCATCGGACAGGTAGAACCGTGGGCTGACCACGGTCCGCCGCAGATCAGGCTTGCCACTGGCGATCAGCACACCGGTCGCCGTCTGGTAGTCCCGCATCGGGATGCCTTCCCGATCCACACGGATACCCAGGCGCAGAGCCGCCAGGTCTTCGACCGGCTCCCGCCGATCACGCCCGAGCGCCGCGCACACCAGCCCCAACACGCCCGACTTGGAAGGCTCCAACTGGGTGTCGCGCTCATCGAACCGGCTGGTGGTTCCCCAGGACTGCATCGGCCCTTGCAGTCGCATCAGCAAGGTCGCCATCTCAGGCTCCGAGCCGGTCGGCAACCTGCATGCAGACCCAGGCCGACAGGTCATCCAACCTGCCCACCCGGTTGCCAAGCTGCTCCGGCCAGGTATCGGTGAGATCCAGGTAGGCCCAGGTATCCCGGGAATCGGCATACACCGGCGCCAACTGACGTTCATGTGCGGCCAGCGCAGCCACCGACTGAGCCGTCAGCGGCTGGTCCGCCCGCGGCGCCACCGGCCGTTCGAATGCGTTGGCCAGGCTCATCGGCGCCCCATGGCGCAGACAAACCCCGACGAAACTCGGCAGGTTATGGGCAGCGAACGTGTTCTGCTTGCCGGTCGGGATGGCCCGGACCATCGCCTGGGTAAAGGCGCCAAGCGCCGACAAGGCCAGCTCCCGATCCTGCTGCAGATTGTCGAGCAGCTTGTGGGCATCCACCACGGCATAGCGGTAGAAAGTGGCCGAGTTGAATTCCACCTGGCCGATCATGCCGGCGCCGGTCTCGGCAGGCCCACCCTCGTCATCCACGGCGGTGAAATAGTCGAACTCCCGCTCGACCCGGTGCGTGCTGATCGCATGCGCCACCTGGCAGGCCGCATCCTGGTTGACCTCCGGCATGTCGGCGAGCATCCGCCCGAAGAGCGCGACATCCACCGCCTTGCCGCCATCCAGCAATGCTTTCGCTTTCTTCTGTACATCGGCCGGGGCGCTGGCCTTGGCCTCCTTCTTCCCCTTCTTCTCGCCACCCGGCGCGCCCGCCAGCTCATCCCAGTGCTGCTCGATCAAGGCAGCGAACCCGGCGATCTCCGCCTCGCCCAGAAACAACAGGTACTCGGTCTTGCCGTCATCCTTCAACTTGAGGCCAGCCGCCGCCAACGCAGTCTCGATGCGCGCCTCTGCCTCGGCACGATCTCTTCCGGCCAACCGCTCCAGCAACAACGCCTTCAGCTTCTTGGTGCGCACGCCGCGAAACTCCGGGGCTACCAGCGATTGCTCCTGGGCCGTCAGGCGAATGGCCCGTTTGAAGCACTGGCTACTCACACGCGCCCGGCGATGGCCGCCGAACAGCGCATCCTTCGGGGCACCGGTGTCGTCGCGGTTGAGATTCGACGGAGCGAAGTTCTGGATCAGGTGAAATTCAACGAACAGACTCATGATGTCCCTCTCAGTCGTTGGCAGAAGTAGAAGAAGCTTCAGCCGGTCGGCCCTCGGCCGCCAACGCCCGGTAGAAATCCCGTGCCCAGTGCTGGCGCACGCTGTCTCGCCACTCGCTATCGAATGGGTTCAGCCAGGCGGTCAAGTCCCTGAGCAAGAGGCCGTAATCCAGCGGCCGATCGTCCGCGGCCAGCAGGCTCACGATCTGGCGCAGATAGACGGCGACGTTCTCCGCGTCGGCCCCCAGCAGCGCGACGAAGCGTTGCTCGATGCTCCCGCTTTCGCGCTCACGCATCAGCGACCCCAG
This sequence comes from Pseudomonas sp. PIC25, assembly GCF_002286785.1. GTDB lineage: Bacteria > Pseudomonadota > Gammaproteobacteria > Pseudomonadales > Pseudomonadaceae > Pseudomonas_M. The sequence continues at coordinate 14,783 of NZ_MUJY01000127.1, forward strand.
GCTGCTGGCGAGGCTTTTCCCGCCCTGATGAGGATGCAACGCATACAACCCGGCCACGATGTACAGCGCCAATCGCGACGCATCCCGTGCGTGGCGTTCCGGTGAAACGAAGCGTTCCACGAAGGGATAAGCCGGCGGATAACCACCCGGCTCGAACGCCAGACTGCGCCGCAGCGTTGCCAGAGCCCCACGGTTGCGCTGATTCAACTGCTCCAGATGCGCAACGAACCTCTGCGCGTACTCGCTCATGCTCAAGCCTCCTTGGCGGCCGGGGAAAGGGAGTGATCCGCAGCGGGCAGAAAGGCTGCCAGGCGGGCCCGGAAGCGCGGGTAGGCCCTGGCTTCGGCACGTAGCGCCGCCGGGGAGCGGCCGAGCGTTTCGACCAGCGCCTCCCAGGTCGCCCAGGCGGCCTCCTGCAGTGTGCGCTGCCACAGCGCCTCCGCCGCATCGGGGTCGCCTTTGCCCAGCAACGCCATGAGCTGGCCCAAGGACCGTTCCGCCGCAGAGAAATAGAGAGCCGTGGCCGGGCCGCCATCGAACAACGCCCGCGCCCGGCTCCAGGTGTCCTTGCTGCCCGGATCGGGCAAGGTATCGGCGTACATACCGGCAGCCACCTTGCGGATATCGCCGAACAGTTCCTCCGCCTGGCGTACCAGCCGGCGCAGCTCCGCGGCATGATCCGGCGAAGCCAGCAGCGCGGTCGGCAGGCTGAAGCGCTCGGCCCGCCAGCGCAGCAGCTTGGCCTGATCGCTGGCCAGACCAGCCACCAGTACGGCCTGCTCGGAGCCCCCGCACATCAACTGCAGGTTGGCCGCGAAACGCAGCACCGCCGCGGGCTGCGAGGCCAACCCTTCGGCGTCCGGCAACAGGGCAGGAAGATCGCGCCAGAAGGCCTTCCCCTCGGTGAATGTCAGGCGTACCAGCCCATTGCTCCCCCCGCGATAGCTCGCCATGAAATCCGGCGCCTGCGGGTCATCGGCCAGGGCGACGCCCGCCGCGAAACGCACGCTCGCCACCTTGCCCTGCCCATCGGGTACGAAAAGCACGGCACGGCTCAGGCGCGTATAGCGATCATCCGGCCCCGTCGCCAAACGCGGATCGGCGCGGAGCATGCCGATATCCGGCGGCGCCCCTTCCCAGCAGGGCACATCGTCATGCCCCTCGGCGGTAGGCGGATGCAGTGCCAGGCACAGCGTTTGCGCCAACGTCTCCCCCAGTGGCAGAACGGCAGCGGTATTCGCCAAGGGGCCGGCCTTGTCCGCATCGCGCAGTGTTTTCACCAGTCCTCCGGGGGTGAACTGCAGAAACCCCAGCAACGTACGCACGGCCTCCGCCGGAGCGATGCTGCCTGGGGAAAGGTCGCAGGAATGATCGAACAGTACCGGCGTGTTGCCGTTGGCGCTGGCCAGGGAAATCTGCGTCCAGGGCTTGAGCTTGTCGCAGGTTTCCGGCGCCTGGGCCAGCGCGGCCACCTGCATGAAGGGGTACTCAGGGTGAAACAGCCAGAAACGCTCGCGCCAGTGCTCCAGATAGTCGTGGATCGCTTCCAGCGGCAGCCCCTCCCGGTACCAGCGCACCCGGTCCGTATCCTTCCAGCGCCCGAATGCCCCGACCAAGGCCCGGTGGGTGATGGCGAGCAACACACGGTACTGAGCGATCAGGCTGGGCGGCGCGGTTTCCGCCAGCGCACCGATCTCGCCGGAGCGCGCGAACAGCTCCCGCAACCCCAGCACACGCACCTCGCCATTCATCATCCGCACCGGCAGCCAGGGTTCGTCGAGCAGGTTGAAGGCAGGGCTCATCATAGGTCCTCGGTCCGTGGGGAACTGTCTTTCTCGTACAACACCCCTTGCTCCTCATCCAGCCGCACCGTCAGCGAACCGATGACATACCGCTTGTCCGTGAGGGGCAAAGGCTTCAAATGACGCAGCAGCGGGTGCTCGGTGAAGGCGGCCGGTGCTTCGATACCCTGGAAATGCTTGACCACCGCCGCACGGCTCAGCCGGAGCTGTCGCGCGAAAAGCAACTTGGCCCAGCCATCCGGCATCGGTCGCTCCAGGTCGAAAACGGGCCCATCGGCAGTGATCGCCCATCCGCCCTCCATCTCATGCACGGGCACCAGCCCGATGGCGTCGTCGCCGAGACGGGTTCGGTTGGTCAGCCCCAGCCCTTCGCCCTCTTCACTGCCTCGCGGTTTGCAGACGTATGCGTTCTGGGGCTCCTCCGCCGGGTCCAGGGCAATATTCAGGGACTGCTGGCGTTCCTGGGTGCGCCGGGCGAAATGCTGCCCCAACGCCTCGCCCTCGATATAGCCACGCGCCTGCTCGTCCAGGTCCGCCGGTAGCTCATCGTCGTCATACACGGCTTGCACCAGGCGATCGATATCGTCCGGCAACTGCAGCACGGCCTCGCGGGAAAGCAGGGCCCAGGTACGCCCCAGGATGTATGGCTCGTAGACGAACTCCCAGGCGGTGGCCGTCAGTTCCGGCAAACGCTCCGGCAACAGGCCCGCAACGAACAGGCGCGCCTCCTCATGGGCGGCGGGCCTCGTCCGCTCGTGCCGATGCAATCGGCCGGCACGCTGCAAAATCAGGTCGACCGGCGCCAGGTCGGTGAGCATGAAATCGAAATCCACGTCCAGCGACTGCTCGGCCACCTGCGTCGCCACCAGCAGCGCCCGCTGCGGGCGCGAACAGCCCGGGCCGAAGCGCTCCAGCACTGCGCGCTCCCGTTCGGCCCGCTGGTCCGCCGGGAACCGTGCATGGAACAAATGCAGCTCCACTGCTCCATCCAATCGCTCACGCAGCAACCGGTATATCCGTTGCGCACGATCCACCGTGTTCACGATCAGCGCCCCGCATCCGCCCGCCGCCACCTGCCCGGCTGCGCAGGCCGCGAGGCTTTCCTCGTCCTCGGCAAGCGGCTCCAGGTGAATCGGCGGCAACCGGCGCGAAGCGAACGTAGCGCCCCGCAGCCCCGCATCGTCCGCCAGCAGCAACCGCGGGTAACTCAAATCCGGAACCGCCTCCGGCGCAACGCCCCAGGCACGCAACAGTGCCATCCGCCGTTGCGCCGGCAAGGTGGCGCTCATCAGCACCACCGAACTGCCCAGCGCCTTCAGCCAACGCAGCAAGGCCTCGATGAGGCCACTGGTATAGGTGTCGTAGGCATGTACCTCATCGAGCACCACCACCCGGTTCGATAACCCCCACAGGCGAACGAAGTGATGCTTGACGTTGAGGGTCGCGAACAGGGCCTGGTCGATGGTCCCTACGCCGTAAGGCGAGAGCAGCGGGCGGCGGCGCTGCGAAAACCAGGTGGACGACGCGACACTTTCACCCGGCGCACCGTGAATGTCGTGCAGATGCTGGACACGCTCATCGAACCCCGCCCCGCCGTGTACCAGTTGCACATCCAGCGGCACATCGCCCGCAAACGCCCCGAGAAAAGCCAGCGCCCTGCCGAATAGAGCATTGCCGGTCGCCTGGGTAGGCAAGGCGACATACAGCCCCCGATGCCGGTTGGCTGCCTGCAAACGCAAATGGGCCAGGAAGGCCAGTTCCGTCTTGCCCTCCCCCATCGGTGCCTCGACCAGCAACAGCGCCGGCCCTTGCACGTCTTCGAGCAGGCGGTCTCCATATTGCTGCAGCGGACGGGCACTGACCGCTTCCTCACGCCGGACAATCCGGCCGATCAGCCGGTCCGTCGAGTCGGGCTCATTCAACAAGGGCGAATGGGACGACCAGCCAATAGCCGCGAGGGCTTCACCCGCCAGGCCCTTGGCTCGCTCGAAGTGTTCGACCAGCGAATCGGAGCGCTCCTGCAAAGGAAACCAGACGGGATTGGAGCCGATCCAATCGGCCACGCTGGTCAGGCCAGCCAGCCACTCCACCGCGGGAGTGGACAGCCCGACGGCATCCGGCAGTCCTTGGGGGCCAGCGCATTCCAATAAGCCTCGAACAAGCATTGCCGCGCCGCCGCCCACTCCGGCGCTTCGAACGGCGGCTTGGCCCGCTGCATTTCAGGGATATCGAAGTTGTAGCCATGGTGAGCACTGATGGCTTGGAGCACGCCCCAGACCCACATCAGCTCCAGCCCAAGGCGAGGAAGGTGGCCCCAGAGCAGCGCCGCGCTGGCGCGGGCATGGTCGGTAACGCTCTGCGACCGCTCGCTGAACGACAGCCCCACGGCCTCGTCATCCAGTTGCCCCTGCGGCCACTTGCTCTGGAACCCGGGAATAGCCTTGCCGAAGTCGTGCAACCCAACCAGGGCCGCCAGCCAGCGCACGGCCTCCGCCTCGGGGAGTCCGAATGCCTGGGCCGCCCACTGGCGAGACCGCTCAGGCTCGTGTTCGAGCAGCACCTCGGCCACCGCCGCCACGTCCAGCATATGCGCCAGCACGCCATGGCCGGCCGCCTCACCGCTCTTTGCCCAGAAGCGCCGGGCACGAACATCCAGTTCCGAAAACAACGCAGCCATGCGAACGAATCCCTTCCCTCAGCGAGTCCATTGATGGGGCGAAGCAGAAGATGGCCACATGCTATACCCCTATTTCCAGAAGGGTAAAGCCCTTATCCCGAGGATGCGACCACGTAACGCAGCGTAGTTCATCTCGACGCGCTTGCAGCGCGACCTGTGAATAGCTTGAGGCGTTTCGCAATTTGGGGGCATCCCCGCGGGTGCGGGGAACACGCTGCCAGAGCAAGGGGGAAGAACCGTACGGACGGTTCATCCCCGCATCCGCGGGGAACACACCAGTACCAGCAGCACCAGTTAATACAAAATCGGTTCATCCCCGCACCCGCGGGGAACACTACCCGGGCCGGTACAGCTTCTGCCAGGCCTGCGGTTCATCCCCGCACCCGCGGGGAACACCACTGGTGAGATCGCCGTCATGGGAACCATCACGGTTCATCCCCGCACCCGCGGGGAACAC
>NZ_MUJY01000128.1 GCF_002286785.1 Pseudomonas sp. PIC25
CTCTCACCTCTCACCTCTCACCTCTCACCTCTCACCTCTCACCTCTCACCTCTCACACATGCGACGAGCGCTAAGGCATCGTTCGCTTGCGGGAGGTGTGCGGGTTCAGGAAGTTCTCGGGCAGGAAATTACGCCGGGCTGTAGACCCGTGGTGCGCTGTGGTGGGGCATGTGGATCAGGTTCAGGTTGTGCCGCTGCGCCCACTGCACGGCGAGGCCGGTGGGGGCAGAGAGGCTGACCAGGGTCTGGATGCCGGCGCGCAGGACCTTGTGGATCAGTTCCAGGCTGCAGCGACTGGTGACGATGGCCAGCCCGCCGCCCGTGGCGATGCCTTGCCGCGCCAGGGCGCCGATCAGCTTGTCCAGGGCATTGTGGCGGCCGATGTCTTCGCGGCCGAGGCGGATTTCGCCATGGTCGTCCATGAACAGTGCCGCATGCACCGCGCCGCAATGCTGGCCGAGGGGTTGGAAGGCCTCGATGCGCGAGCGCAGGTCCTCGAGCCATTCGACCGGAGGCAAGGGGGCCAGTGGCAGGCTGGGCAGGCTGGGCAGTGCCTGGTCCAGCGCTTCGACGCCGCAGAGTCCGCAACCGCTGGTGCCGGCCAGGGCACGGCGCTGCTGCTTGAGACGCCAGAAGGCGCGGTTGGCGATCTGCACCTGGGCCTGGCGGGCTTCGCCGAGGCCGCTCAGGTGCAGGTCATAAATATCGTCGATGGTGTCGACCAGGCCATTGCCGAGGCAGAAGCCGACGACGAAATCTTCCAGATCGGTGGGGGAAACCAGCATCACCGCCTGGCTGATGCCATTGCAGGCGATGGCCAGCGCGACTTCCTCGGCCAGCTCTACCGGCGTGTCGCCGCTGGCGTCGAGGGACTGGTAACGGTAGGCGCGACTGGCGTGGGCCGGCTGTTCGCCAGCCGCTGCCAGCGGCGGGCGGGCGGGACGCTGGGCATTCATGGGCAAGGCTCGGTTCGTTCTTTCCTCGCAGCCTAAGCCTCCGCTGGGCAGACGTCTAATCGGTTGCGCCGATACGGCGATAGATCAGGTCGATGAGCCCGGACGCGCCGCCCGTGGCACTGGTCCGGAGAAGCACCGTTGCGCTCGAACTTGCGGTCGCGATCGCCCTCTAGTTTCAGGCATGACCACTCGATAACTCGGAGGTGAAATCATGACCAGAGGTCTAGGCGGCTCGTCCCCGGCAAACGTATCCCAATACCTGAAAGGCGTCGGCTTCCCCGCGACCAAGCAGCGCCTGCTGGAACAGGCCGAGCGCAACGGTGCCCAGGACGAGGTACTGAACGTGCTGCGCAAGATGCCGGAAGCGCAGTACGACGACATGGCGGGCGTCATGAAGGGCTTCGGCCAGGTGGAATGATGCTCAGCCTTCTGCGGTGCCCTTGCCGAGCCGTTCGCGGCACAGGTCGAAGCAAGCCTCCGCCAGTGCCGAGCGAGGGGCGCCGCGGCGCATGATCAAACCCAGCGGCGCCAGGGTGTGGGCGTTTTCGATGGGCTGCAGGCGCAAGTGGTCTGTGAGCCCGGACAAGCCGTCGCCGAGCGGCATGATGGCGCAGCAGAAACCGCTGTGCACCGCCTGCAGCAACTGGTGCACGGCATCGGTTTCCAGCAGCGGATTCGGTTTCAGGCTGCGCGAGCGGAAGGCATGGTCGATGGACTGGCGGAAATGCATGCCGCTGGACAGCAGCCCGAGCGGCAGCGTCACCAGGGTTTCCCAGCTCAGCGGCAGGTCGTCGAAACGGAAGTGGCGCTGGTCGTAGAGCAATCCCATTTCGGTATCCATCAACGGCAGGCAGTCGAATACCTCGGCGTCGAGGTGGTCCAGGTAGGACACGCCGAGGTCTATGCGATTGCTCGCCAGTTGTTCGAGGACCTGCTCCGACGTCAGCGCCGCCAGCACGAAGCGCAGGTTCGGATGGCGCCGGTGCAGGCGTTGCAGCAATGGCAGCGGATCGAAGCTGGACAGCGGCACCACGCCCAGGCGCAGGGTGCCGACCAGATTGCCCCGGCAGGCCGCCGCCTCGGCCTGCAAACCGTCATAGGCGGCCATCACGCTGCGGGCCCAGGCCAGCACCCGCTCGCCCGGCTCGGTGAAACCTTCGAAACGCTGGCCGCGGCGCACCAACGGCACGCCCAGTTCCTCTTCCAGATTGCGCAGGCGCATGGACAGGGTCGGCTGGGTGATGTGGCAGCGCTCCGCGGCCTGGCCGAAATGCCGGGTCTCGTCCAGGGCGATCAGGAACTTGAGCTGTTTGATGTCCATGGGCGGAGCTTCCCGCTTCGTGTGCCGGGCCGCAAGGGGGCACACCTACGGGCGTTCCAGTTCCTCCACCAGCGTGCGGTAGTCCTCGACGGCGGCGAATTCCTCGGTGTCCTTGGGCCCCTTGCGGCTGTCCGGCTGGCGCACCGCGAGCAGATGGGCGACGCCGAAGCGCCGGGCGCTGCGCAGGATCGGCAGGCTGTCGTCGATGAACAGGCTGCGCGACGGGTCGAACGGGAAGTCCTGCTGCAGGGCGAACCAGAACTGCTGGTCCTCCTTGGGGAAGCCGTAGTCGTGGGAGCTGATCAGGCGATCGAACCAGGGGGCCAGCTCGACCTTTTCCAGCTTCAGCGACAGCGAGTCGCGGTGCGCATTGGTGATCAGCACCACGCGCTTGCCGGCCTGGCGCAGGGCGGCGAGGAAGCGGTCGGCATCCGGACGCAGGGCGATCAGGTGTGCCACCTCGCGCTTGAGATCGCGCACCGACAGCTTCAGCTCGGCGCTCCAGAAATCCAGGCAGTACCAGGTCAGCTTGCCGGCGTGCGCCTCGAACAGTGGCATCAGTTCCAGCTCGGCCATGGCCCGGCTGATGCCGTGGTGCTCGGCGTAGCGCTGCGGCAGGTGTTCCAACCAGAAATGATTGTCGAAATGCAGGTCGAGCAGGGTGCCGTCCATGTCGAGCAGGACGGTGTCGATGTCGCGCCAGTTCAATGGGTTCATGCAGTTTTCTTCTGTGGCGACGGAATCGCTGGGGATCGCGTCGCGATTCGCCCGAAAGGCGTCGCCTGGACGCAATCTCCGGCGGGGATAATCGGAAAAGCCGGGGTATGATACCCCGCAAGAAGAAGGAGATGCCCATGCGACAGAAACCCACCGTCCTCGCTCGCGAGATCGTCGCGAGCAGCCGCCTGTTCCGCGTCGAAGAGCTTCAGTTGCGTTTCGCCAACGGCGTCGAACGCACCTACGAGCGGCTGGTGGGCAAGGGCGTGGGCTATGGCGCGGTGATGATCGTGGCGCTGGCTGACGCCGAGCATGTGCTGCTGGTGGAGGAATACTGCGCCGGCACCGACGATTACCAACTGTCATTGCCCAAGGGACTGATCGAGCCGGGCGAAGACGTGCTGGCAGCGGCCAACCGCGAATTGAAGGAAGAGGCCGGTTTCGGCGCGCGGCAACTGGAGCATCTCACCGAACTGTCCCTGTCCCCCGGTTACATGAGCCAGAAGATCCAGGTCGTGCTGGCTCGTGACCTCTACCCGGAAACCCTGCCCGGCGACGAGCCGGAGCCGTTGCGGCTGGACAAGGTCAACCTGCGTGAACTGTCGAGTCTGGTGCAGCACCCGCAGTTCAGCGAGGGCCGCGCCCTGGCCGCGCTCTATCTGGCGCGCGACCTGCTGACCCAGCGCGGGGAGCTGCAACTATGAGCCAGGCGCTGCTGCCCGCCGTGATCGAGCTGGTCCGCGCCGCCGGCCAGGCCATCCTGCCGCACTGGCGCAGCGGCGTGACCGTCACCGAGAAGGCCGACGCCTCGCCGGTCACCGTGGCCGACATGGCTGCCCACGACCTGCTGGTGGCCGGGCTCCAGGCCCTGGCGCCGGACATCCCGGTGCTGTCCGAGGAAGACTCCGAAATCCCGCTGCCGCAGCGTGCCGCCTGGACCCGCTGGTGGCTGGTGGACCCGCTGGACGGCACCAAGGAATTCATCGCCGGCACCGAAGAGTTCACCGTCAACGTGGCGCTGATCGAACGAGGTCGGGTGCTGTTCGGCGTGGTTGGCATTCCTGCCAGCGGTCGCTGCTACTACGGCGGCGCCGGGCTGGGTGCCTGGCGCGCCGGGGCCGGTGGCGCGCCGCAGCCGATTTCGGTGCGCATCGCGCCGCCGGAAGCCTTCACCGTGGTGGCCAGCCGGCGCCATTCCAGTCCGGCTCAGGAGCGCCTGTTGGCCGGCCTTGGCGAGCGTTTCGGCGACCTGCAACTGGCCAATGTCGGCAGCTCGCTGAAATTCTGCCTGCTGGCCGAAGGCGAAGCCGATTGCTATCCGCGCCTGGCACCCACCTCGCAGTGGGACACCGCGGCCGCCCAGGGCGTGTTGGAGGGTGCTGGCGGCGAGGTGCTCGACCTGCACGGCGAGCCGCTGACCTACGAGGCTCGCGAGACCTACCTGAACCCCTCGTTCCTGGCCTTGCCGGTCGCCGCCGAGTGGCGTGCCGAGTTGATCCAGCTCGCCCGCGCACTGGACTGACGGAGCGCCCGCCGGAAGGACCCGACTTGGATTTCCGCCAACTCAAATACTTCGTCGCGCTCTACGAGGAAACCCACGTCGGGCGCGCGGCAGAGCGCCTGTGCATTTCCCAACCGGCGCTGTCGCAGCAGATCCGCCAGTTGGAAGGCGAGCTGGACGTGCCGCTGTTCCATCGGCACAACAAGCGCCTGTCGCCGACCCTCGCCGCGCATACCCTCTACCAGCACGCCGTGCCGTTGCTGGACGGGCTGGGCCGCGCGCACGACGCCATGCACGCTTACCGAGGCCAGCCGCCGAAGGTGCTGGCCATCGGTGTGCTGCAGACGGTGAACGCCTCGCTGATCCCGCCGCTGCTGGAAAAGCTCCGGGAGCGCCAGCCCTACCTGAAGGTACAGGTCTACGAACTGTCCGGCGGCGAGATCGAGCGGCGCCTGCTGGCGGGCAGCCTGGACATCGGCATTAGCTTCCTGCCACCCCGGCACGCGGGATTGCACGGCATGCCGGTCTACGAGGACGAGCTGAACCTGGTGGTGGCCGAGGATCACCCGCTCAAGGACTTCCGCAAGGTATCGGTGGCACAGGCCGCCGAGCAGCCGATGATGCTCCTGGGCGAAGAATTCCGTACCCGGCAAATCTGGGAGGAACAATTGGCGCGCATCGGCCGGCAGCCCCAGGTACAGATGGAGCTGAACCAGATGAACGGGATTCTCGACAGCCTCGGCCGGGCCCGCCTGGCCACTGTGTTGCCGGGGCGTGCGCAGGCGTTGCGTACCGGCCAGGGCCTGCTGTGGAAACCGCTGAGCGATCCGCGCGTGGTGCTCAAGGTGGGCTTGGTGTTCCGCGATGCGCAACGGCAGAAGCCGATGCTGGAGCTGATCGACGCCGTGCTCGCCGATCTGGAAGGATGAGACACGCCCCGCTGAACGGGGCGTGTCGGACTGTCAGCGCAGCGTATCGAGGATCGCGGCCAGCCGCTCGGTTTCAGCCTCGTCCAACGCCTCCAGCGGCAAGCGTGGGACGCCGGCGTCGATGCCGCAGAGCGTGAGACCGGCCTTGATGGTAGTCGGCAGCCCGCCCTTGAGGATGAATTGCAGCAGCGGCAACTGCCGGTAGAACAGGTCTCGGGCTTGCTGAAGGTCGCCTGCCAGGGCCGCCTCGTAGAGCCGCAGGTTCAAGGCCGGAATGAGATTGGGCGCCGCGGTGCACCAGCCCACTGCGCCGGCGGCGAAGGCTTCCAGGGCCAGCGGGTTGCTGCCGTTGTACATCGGGATGCGCCGGTCGGAGAGCTGCGCCAGGCGGTGCATGCGCTGGATGTCGCCGGTGCTCTCCTTGACCATGGTGACGTTGTCCACTTCCCGCACGATCCGCGCGATCAGCTCCGGCGCCATGTCCACGCCGCTGGTGGCCGGGTTGTTGTAGAGCATGATCGGGATATCGATGGCCTGGGCGATGCGACTGTAGTGCCGGTAGATCTCGCGTTCGGAGAGCTTCCAGTAGGAGACCGGCAGCACCATCACCGCGTCGGCGCCGTGCGCCTGGGCGAAGCGGGCACGGCGGATGGCGTTCTGCGTGGTCAGGTCGGAGATACCGACGATCACCGGGACCCGGCGATTCACCTGGCTCAGCGAGCGCTCGGCTACTTCGTCCCATTCCTTGTCGTTCAGGTAGGCGCTCTCGCCGGTGCTGCCCAGTGGGGCGATGGCGTGGCAGCCGCTGTCGATCAGGCGGTCGATGAGCAGGCCTAGGGTGTCGCCGTCGATGCGTTCGCCGCAGGCCGAGAAGGGCGTGACGGGGTAGGCAATGATGCCTTTGAGGTTCAGTTCTTTCATGAAAAGGATTCCTTATGAATTCGGGCGGTCAGGCCAGGCAGTCCGGGTGCTGTTTCAGCGTCCGGCGGGCGTAGTAGGCGAAGGCCGCCTGGTGGCGCTTGGGCGCGGAGACCCAGTCGTGGGCTTCGCGGGCCAGCGCTTCGGGAATGGGCTTGAGGGCACCGGCGGACATGGCCAGCAGTTGCAGCCGTGCGGCGCGTTCGATCAGCACCGCCAGTACGCAGGCTTCCTCGATGCTGCGCCCGGCCACCAGTTGACCGTGGTGGGCGAGCAGTACCGCACGCTTGTCGCCGAGGGCTTCGGAGATGATCCGGCCCTCTTCGTTACCCACCGGCACGCCCGGCCATTCCGGGAGGAAGGCGCAGTCCTCGAACAGCGGGCTGGTGTCCATGTGCGAGATCGCCAGCGGCACCTCCAGCATCGACAGCGCCGAGACGTGCAGCGGGTGGGTGTGGATGATGCAGTTCACGTCCGGGCGGGCGCGGTAGACCCAGCTGTGGAAGCGGTTGGCCGGATTGGGCATGCCGTCGCCGTCGAGGACATTCAGGTCCTCGTCCACCAGCAGCAGATTTTCCGCGCCGATTTCGTCGAAGCCCAGCCCGAGTCGCTGGGTGTAGTAGGTGCCGGGTTTCTCCGCGCGGGTGGTGATCTGCCCCGCCAGACCGGAGTCGTGGCCGGCGTCGTGCAGGATGCGGCAGGTCAGCGCCAGTTTCTGCCGGACGCTCCAGGCGGTTTCCGGCAGGGCGTCGCGCATTTGCCGATGGGCCTGGGCCATCAGCTCGGGTTTGCTCATTTCGAATGTCGTGGACATGGGGCATCGCCTCTCGTGTCTGAACGCATCGGCCCGCCCCGGTAGCGGGCCGATCGGAATGGCCGGGGCGACGGTCGCCGCCTCGGCCGGAGTGCTCGAGCGCGATCAGATTAAAGAGAGGGGGCAGGCGGGGGCTATTTCGATTTGGCTGTGCTTTCCATAAGCGTTGCTTATGAATTCAGGCGCGCGGAAGAAAACGCGGACGGCGAGCCCTTGGACGGGCCCGCGCGGAAGGGCGATCAGTCCAGCATGTCGAGGAAGCGTGCGTCCTTCGGGTATTCCAGCGGCTGGGCGAAGCCGGGTACTTCGATGCGGCTGTCGCTGATACGGATATCGCGGTCGTCGATCAGGTCCTGGCCGAAGTTGTAGATGATGTCGAATTGGCCCTTGAGCGCCTGCTCCTCGTAGCGGAGGGCATTGGCGCGGGTCTGTTCGCGGCGCTCGCGGTAGGCGGCGAAGGCGGCGTCGCCGTGGCGCTTGCGCAGCATGCGTTCGACCACCTGGGGTGCCAGCACATAGCCGCTGGCGTTGTTGCCGCCGAAGCCCTTGGAGTTGATGAAGCAGACGTCCAGGGCGTTGTCGCCCAGCTTCAGGTCCTGGGTGACGATGCGCAGGTGCTGCTGGTGCACGTCATGGGCCACGCCGTCGATGGTCTTGATGCCGGGGACGATGCCGTACTTGAACGAGCCCAGGGCGGAGATCAACTGGTCGCCGCTGGCTGGAGCCAGGGAGTGGCCGACGAACGCCTTCACTGCGGTGACCGGCCAGCTTTCGATGCCGAAGGCGGCGGCGACGCGGTCCAGCAGTTCTGATTCGGTGACGCGGTTGGCCGGGGTACTGGAGCCGTGGGCGTGGATGAAGCTGCGCCGGCGCACGGCATCGATGCCCACCAGTTGGGCGGCGCCGGCCACGGCCTTGGCCATGGTCAGGTAGTTGCCGGGGCCGGGGGCGGAGATGGATTTCTTGAAGCCGTCGGCGTTGATGAACACATCCGGCACGGCGCCATGGATATCCGCACCCAGCTCCAGGGCCAGTTCGTCGTCCATCAGCACCACGTATTGGGCCGACTCGGCCAGGGTGAAGCCGCAGTTCTCGCCGAACGGCCGGCTGGCGCGGCGGAAGTCCACGTCGTCGCGGCCTTCGATCAGGCGCAGGCCTTCTTCGGTGGCCAGGGCGCCCATGGCGCCGTAGCCGTCGATGCATTCCAGGGTGATGGGGGCTTCGCTATTACCGACGATGACCACCCGGGCGCGGCCCGAGGTGATGCAGTCAACGCCCTTCTGCAAGTTGTAGAGGAAGGTGGCACAGGCGCCGGTGACGCTGCCGGTAGTGCCGACGCTGCCCAGTACGTAGGCGTTGATGAAGTCGGCGGGCATGGTGTTGAGGCCCAGCGGCAACTGCTTGGCGGTCACCCGGCCGCCCTTGAGGCGCGATTGCATCAGGCCGCCGAAACCGTTCTCGTCCAATTGGCTCATGATGCTGCCGGCGAACACGGCGATCTCGTCCGGGGCGACGTGCTCGACGATGGTCTTCCAGTCGATGCCCACCGAACGCAGGGCGTCGGTGACGCCGACGATGGTCAGTTGCAGGCCGCGCGGGTGGAAGCGCGAGTTGTACAGCTCGCCGGGCTCGAAGCCGGAGGGCAGTTGCCCGGCGGACTTCACTGGCAGCGAACGGTAGCTCTCGACCTTGAACTCGCAACTGTCATGCAGGGTGACGCGGGCTTCGGTGGCGCTGATCGATTCCACCGACCAGTTGGCCGGGACCGGCTCGGGGAGCTGTTTGAGCGGGACGCAGAAGGTCAGCGGCGCGCCTTCCACGCCGGCGACGGTGATGTTCTTCTGCCAATAGGCAGCATCGACGTCGAGGTACTGCTTCTCGATGCGGCGGACCAGGGTGGAGTCGAGGATACGCTGTGCATGGCGGGCTTCGATATCAGCCGGAGTCAGCGTGGTGCCCGAGTCGTCGCGGTATTCGCCATCCACCGCCTTGACCAGCTTCATCATTACCGCGAGGCCGGCCAGGGTCTCCTGGCGTGCGCGTGGGGCCAGGCTGTCGATGACGGTGCGTCGGTATCCATGGTGGAAGGAGCTGCGGCCTGCGGCGTTATAACCCCCGAAACCAACGATCACAGGTAGACGAGACATGACTCGGAAACTCCTCACGCAAGAAGGTCGACGCGGGCCGCGGGGGCCTCTGGACTTGTCGATAGAGTGTGATTTACCCGTGATCGACGGGCGATGGAAGCCCGGCCGCAGGTAGGGATGCTTATGCTGACGTGTTCGATGACTATCGAGTCACGATTTCGACCAAGGTATGAGTCGGAAAGGCCCTACGCCCGATAGGTGTTTGCCATGGGGCAAGATCGTGCGGTGGGCGGATTCGCGCATGGGTGAGTACCACACCGAGCCCGTTTTCGTAGGAGCCAGCTCTGCTGGCGAAGCCTTCGTGCGGCCCTTTCGCGAGCAGGGCTCGCTCCTACAAAAGCAGTGCGAGCCATCTGACCATGAGCCTCCGTCGGGCGAATGAATTCGCCCCTACACGGGAGGATGCCATGCCCTTGTATAGGGGCGGATTTCTCCGCCCCTACGGTTCAGCGGTATCGGATACCCGTTTGCGCCGTGTTCACCCGTGTACCGGCTTCGCCCTGGACGATGGCCTGGATGTCGGCCAGCGAGCCGATCACCGCGACCTTGCCAGTGTGGCGGGCGAATTCGCAGGCGGCCTGAACCTTCGGGCCCATGGAGCCGGCGGCGAAGCCGAGGCGTTCCAGTTCGTCCGGGTGAGCCTGGGCGATGGCTTTCTGCGTTGGCTTGCCCCAGTCGATGTAGGCGGCGTCGACGTCGGTGGCGATCACCAGCAGGTCGGCGTCCAACTGCTCGGCCAGCAGCGCGGAGCAGAGGTCCTTGTCGATCACCGCCTCGATACCGTGCAGCTTGCGGTTCTCGTCGTAGATGGTGGGTATGCCGCCACCACCAGCGCAGATCACCACCGAGCCTTTCTCTAGCAGCCACTGGATCGGGCGAATCTCGAAGATCCGCTTCGGTCGCGGGCTCGGCACCACCCGGCGGAACTTGTCGCCGTCTGGCGCGATGCTCCAACCTTTCTCCCGGGCCAGGTGCTCGGCCTCTTCCTTGGCGTAGACCGGGCCGATGGGCTTGCTCGGTTTCTGAAAGGCCGGGTCGCCGGCGTCCACCTCGACCTGGGTAAGAATGGTGGCGAACGGCACCTCGAACGGCAGCAGGTTGCCCAGCTCCTGTTCGATCATGTAACCGATCATGCCTTCGGTTTCGGCGCCGAGCACATCCAGCGGGTAGGCGCCGACCTCGGTGTAGGCGGCACCCTGGAGCGCCAGCAGGCCCACCTGGGGGCCGTTGCCGTGGGCGATCACCAGTTCGTTGCCCGGTGCCACCTTGGCGATCTGTTCGCAGGCGATGCGAACGTTTTCGCGTTGATTCTCCGCCGTCATGGCCTCGCCACGACGGAGTAGGGCGTTGCCGCCCAGAGCGATGACTAGTCGCATGGGGCCTCCTTTGGAGATGAGGAGAGAGGTGTGAGGTGAGTCGCCACGCCTCACCCCTCGCTCCTCACGCTCTTCAAATCTCACTCAATGTGGAAACCAGAATGGCCTTGATGGTGTGCATGCGGTTTTCCGCCTGCTCGAAGGCGATGCAGGCCGGGGATTCGAAGACGTCCTCGGTCACTTCGATACCGTTGGCCAGATTCGGGTATTGCTCGGCGATCTGCTTGCCCACCTTGGTTTCCGCGTTGTGGAACGCCGGCAGGCAGTGCATGAATTTCACGCGAGGATTGCCGGAGGCTTTCATCAGTGCGGCATTGACCTGATAGGGCAACAACAGGCGGATGCGTTCGCCCCAGGCTTCCACCGGCTCGCCCATGGAGACCCAGACGTCGGTATGGATGAAATCGACGCCTTTCACCGCGGCCTGTGCGTCCTCGGTAAGGGTGAGGCGGGCGCCGGAAGCTTCGGCGAAGCGCTTGCAGGCGGCGATGTGCTCTTCGTTCGGCCACAACTCCTTGGGTGCGGCGATCCGTACGTCCATGCCGAGCTTGGCGCCGATCAGCAGCAGGGAGTTGCCCATGTTGTTGCGTGCGTCGCCCAGGTAGGCATAGCTGATCTCGTGCAGCGGCTTGTCGCTGTATTCACGCATGGTGAGCACGTCGGCGATCATCTGGGTCGGGTGGTACTCGTCGGTCAGGCCGTTGTAGACCGGCACGCCGGCGTACTTGGCCAGTTCCTCGACGATTTCCTGCTTGAAACCCCGGTATTCGATGGCGTCGTACATGCGACCGAGCACCCGGGCGGTGTCCTTCATGCTCTCCTTGTGACCGATCTGCGAGGAATTCGGATCGATGTAGGTGACGTTGGCGCCCTGGTCGTAGGCCGCCACCTCGAAGGCGCAGCGGGTACGGGTCGAGGTTTTCTCGAAGATCAGCGCGATGTTCTTGCCTTTCAGGTGCTGCTGCTCGGTGCCGGTGTACTTGGCGCGCTTGAGGTCGCGGGACAGGTCGAGCAGGTAGCGCAGCTCGCGTTCGCTGTGGTGCATCAGGCTCAGCAGGCTGCGGTTGTGGATGTTGAAGGCCATGGTCTTTCTCCTCGTGGGGAAGGTGTCGATCCGTCAGGACAGCTCGTGGCTGGCGGACGGCGCGGCGGAGGGATGGACCGCCGCACCGGGTTCGGGTGGTTTCTCAGTAATCGATCGGGTCGCGGATGATCGGGCAGGTCATGCAATGGCCGCCGCCACGTCCCCGGCCTAGTTCGCTGGCGCTGATGGTGATCACCTCCACCCCGGCCTTGCGCAGCAGAGTGTTGGTGTAGGTGTTGCGGTCGTAGCCGATCACCACGCCGGGCTCCAGGGCCACCACGTTATTGCCGTCGTCCCATTGCTCGCGCTCGGCTTCGTAGCTGTCCCCGCCGGTCTGCACCACGCGCAAGGCGGGCAGGTTGAGTGCTTCGGCGACCACCTCGAGGAAGCCCTTCTCCTCGCGGCGCACGTCGATACCGCCCGGTTTGCTTTCGTCCGGGCGCAGGCTGAACGGCACGATGCCTCGCACCACCTCGGGGAAGATGGTGACCAGGTCGCGGTCGCAGAAACTGAACACGGTATCCAGGTGCATGGCGGCACGAGACTTCGGCAGCCCGGCAACGATCACCCGCTCCACCGCGCGGTGCTTGAACAGCGATTGCGCCAGTTGGCCGATGGCCTGGCGGGAGGTGCGTTCGCCCATGCCGATCAGTACCACGCCGTTACCGATGGGCATCACGTCGCCGCCTTCGAGAGTGGCCATGCCGTGGTCGACGTCCGGGTCCCCGTACCAGACCTGGAAGTCGGCGTTGGCGAAGTCCGGATGGAATTTGTAGATGGCGCTGGCCAGCAGGGTTTCCTGGCGGCGCGCCGGCCAGTACATCGGGTTCAGTGTCACCCCGCCGTAGATCCAGCAGGTGGTGTCGCGGGTGAACTGGGTGTTCGGCAGCGGCGGCAGCACGAAACTGGAGTGCCCCAGGTAGTCGCGGAACATCTTGACGATCTCGCCGCCGTGGCTCTCCGGAAGATCGGCCCCGGAGACGCCGCCGATGAGAAATTCGGCCAGCTTGCGCGGCTCCAGCTCTTCCAGCCAGGCGCGGGTCTCATTGACCAGGCCGAGACCGACCTGGTTCGGTGTGATCTTGCGGTCGAGAATCCATTTCAGGGCCTCGGGATTCTTCACCGTCTCGGTGAGCAGGTTGTGCATTTCCACCACCTCGACGCCGCGTTCGCGCATCTTGGTGACGAAGTCGAAATGGTCGCGCTTGGCCTGGTTCACCCAGATCACATCGTCGAACAGCAGCTCGTCGCAGTTGCTCGGGGTCAGTCGCAGGTGGGCCAGGCCGGGCGAGCAGACCATCACCTTGCGTAGCTTGCCGACTTCCGAATGGACGCCGAGTTTGAGGGATTCAGTGGACATGGTGGATCTCCTTCGCATGTCTGCCGCCGGTCGGGGCTCGTGGCGCCGACGGCGCGGGGAAGGGGCCCGGCGCTGCGGATGACGCAGGCGGGCCCGGGTGGGTCAAAGACTGAGGAAGCCGTCGTACAGGCCGTAGGCGGCGATCAGCGCGCCGATCACCACGGCGGCGAAGATCAGCTTCTCGATCGGGGTGAACACCGGCTGGCCGAGTTCGCGCTTGGCCTTGGCGAAGAACAGCGCGCCGGGGGCATAGAGCAATGCCGAGAGCAGCAGGTACTGCACGCCGCCGGCATAGACCAGCCAGACGCTATAGAGCAGGGCGATCAGGGCGATCGCCAGGTCCTTGTTGCGTTCGACGGGCGCGTTCTCGTAGGTCTCGCCGCGCCAGCTCAGCAGCACGGCGTAGGCGGCGGACCAGAAGTACGGCACCAGGATCATCGAGGTGGCCAGGTACAGCAGGCTCAGGTAGGTGGATTCATTGAACAGCGTGAGGATCAGGAACAACTGGATCAGGCCGTTGGAGAGCCACAGCGCGTTCACCGGGACATGCCGGGCGTTTTCCTTCTTCAGGAAGTTCGGCATGGTGTGGTCGCGGGCGCCGGCGAAGAGGATCTCGGCGCACAGCAGGGTCCAGGACAGCAGTGCCCCGGCCAGCGAGACTACCAGGCCGATGGCGATGAAGATCGCACCCCAGCGGCCGACCACATGTTCCAGCACGCCGGCCATGGACGGGTTCTTCAGCCCGGCCAGCTCCGGCTGGCTCATGATGCCCATGGACAGCACGTTGACCAGCACCAGCAGCAGGAGCACCCCGGCGAAGCCGATGACCGTGGCCTTGCCGACGTCGGTGCGCTTCTCGGCGCGGGCGGAGAACACGCTGGCGCCCTCGATGCCGATGAACACCCAGACGGTGACCAGCATCATGTTGCGCACCTGGTCCATCACGCTGCCCAGTTCGACGTTGCCGCTGCCCCAGAAGTCCGCCGTGAACACATCCAGGCGGAAGGCGATGGCGGCGATGACGATGAACAGCACCAGCGGCACGATCTTCGCCACCGTGGTGACCAGGTTGATGAACGCCGCCTCCTTGATGCCGCGCAGAACCAGGAAATGCACGCCCCACAATACCAGCGAGGCGCAGACGATGGCGGCGACCGTATTGCCTTCGCCGAAGGCCGGAACGAAGTAGCCGAGGGTGCTGAATAGCAGGACGAAGTAGCTGACGTTGCCGATCCAGGCGCTGATCCAGTAACCCCAGGCCGAGGAGAAGCCCATGTAGTCGCCGAAACCGGCTTTGGCGTAGGCGTAGACGCCCGCGTCCAGTTCCGGCTTGCGGTTGGCCAGGGTCTGGAAGACGAAGGCCAGGGTCAGCATCCCCACCGCGGTGATGGCCCAGCCGATCAGTACCGCGCCCGCACCGGCGCTAGCCGCCATGTTCTGCGGCAGGGAAAAGATCCCGCCACCGATCATCGAGCCGACCACCAGCGCGATCAGCGCTCCCAGCTTCAGTTTTTGAGTGGCTTGCGACATGACAGACCTCCTGTCAATGAACGATTCCTCGTTATTAAGCGCAGCCGAATAAGTAGAAGTTCTGACTTGAATCAATGGTCAGGTTATGGGGGCGGAATATTCTGGTGTCCTGGAAAATTGGCGGAGTTATGAGTTTTTGGAGATAGCTGGAGGCCCCATGGACCAAGGGGTTCATGGCGTTGAGCCGTTATTTTTCTTGTGTGGTTCGAGAACTTCTCACAAGCGCCAAGTTGAGTTTGGCGGACTCTCGAAGTTTCAGTTTTTATTCAGGTTTTTTGCATTCTCAATAATTAATGCGATTGCCAAAAAGCGATCTTTCGCTGACATCAGGTTGTAACTGAGGCGGGCTGGCGATGTTCAAACCGGGCCATGTGGAAATCGAGCGCGTCGCCATTGGGCGTCAGCCGGGTTACCGGCTGAACCTGGACTATGCCGTGAGCCGGCGCGACAACGGCACCTACGTTCATTTCGATCTGGATGGCGAGGTGGGCGGCCGTCCGGTACACGACAGCTTCGAGCTGCACCGCGACGTCGCCTACAACTTCCTCCACGTGGCGGCGGACTGCCTGCGTCGGCGGGGCATCCCGCTGCCGGGACAGGCCATGCTGTTCGGCGCGCACAAGGACTACGACCGCCTCTTCGCCGACCTGCGCCGGCAACTGGACGTCCATTCCGGCGAGCCGATCGACTTGGAGCGGTTTCTCCGGGAGAGCTAGCTGCGACGATTCTCGCGGGCAAAAAAAGCCCGGCGCGAGGCCGGGCAGAAGTGCAACACACAACGATTCGGATCAGTTCATTCCCAGCCAGTTCGGCAGGGCCATGGACACGGCCGGGATGTAGGTGACGATCATCAGGAAGCTGATCAGCAGCATCAGCCACGGCAACGCGGCGCGAATGGTGGCCGACAGCGGCATGCCGGTGACCGCCGAGGTGACGAACAGGTTCAGGCCCACTGGCGGGGTGATCAGGCCGATCTCCATGTTCACCACCATGATCACGCCGAGGTGGATCGGGTCGATGCCCAGCTCCATGGCGATGGGGAAGAATATCGGCGCGAGGATCAGGATGATTGCCGAGGGCTCCATGAAGTTGCCCGCGATCAGCAGCACGATGTTGACGATCAGCAGGAACATCCACGGCGACAGGCCGAGGCTGGTGACCCAGGCGGCGATGGTCTGGGGAATCTGCTCGGTGGTCAGCACGTGGGCGAAGAGCATGGCGTTGGCGATGATGAACATCAGCATGATGGTCAGCTTGCCGGACTCCAGCAGCACCTTCGGGCACTCGCTGATACGCATGTCCTTGTACACGAAGAGCGCGACGAAGCCGGCGTAGACCGCCGCTACGGCCGCGGCTTCGGTGGGGGTGAACATGCCCGAGTAGATACCGCCGAGGATGATCACCATCAGCAGCAGACCCCAGATGGCACGGCGCGCGGAACTCAGCCATTCGCGCAGGGAGGCGCGCGGCATGGCCGGCAGTTTCTTCACCCGGGCGACGATGTAGATCGCCACCATCAGGATCAGGCCCAGCAGCAGGCCCGGCACCACGCCGGCCATGAACAGCTTGCCCACCGAGGTTTCGGTGGCGGCGGCATAGACCACCATGACGATCGACGGCGGGATGAGGATGCCCAGGGTCCCGGCGTTACACACGATGCCGGCGCCGAACGCCTGCGGATAGCCGGAGCGGACCATGCCGGCGATGGCGATGGAGCCCACCGCGGCGACGGTGGCCGGCGAGGAGCCGGATAGCGCGGCGAACAGCATGCAGGCGAGTACCGCGGCGATCGCCAGGCCGCCACGGATGTGGCCGACGCAGGCGTTGGCGAAGTCGATCAGCCGGCGGGCCACGCCACCGGTGGTCATGAAGGCGCCGGAGAGCAGGAAGAACGGGATCGCCAGCAGGGTGTAGTGCTCGGAGGTCTCGAACAGCTTGATCGCCAGCGAGCGTACCGAGTCGGGGCTGAAGAACAGGATGGTCAGCGCGCCGGACAGGCCGAGGGATACGGCGATCGGTACGCCGATGAACATCAGCAGGAACAGCAGCAGGAAGAGGAACAGGATGGTCATTACTTCTGCTCCTCGTGTTCGGTAAGTTTGAGCACGTCGTGGGCCTCATCGGCCAGGCCGAGGCCGGTCTGGCGGTTCTGCAGGATGCGGACGAAGATTTCGGCGAAGCGCAGCAGGATCATGGTGAAGCCGAAGGGCACGATCAGGCCGATGTGCCACTGCTTGATGCCGAAATGGTCGAGGTCTTCGGCACCGATGCCGGCGGTGTACAGGACGCGTACCCAGTCGTAGCTGCCGACGGTGATGAGCGCCGCGTAGATCAGGCAGGCCAGGCAAGCGGCGATGCCGAGCAGGCGCTGCACGGGTCGTGGGGTCAGCTTGACCAGGATGTCCACGCCGAGGTGGCCGGCGGTACGCACGCCGTAGGCGATGCCGAAGAACAACAGCCAGGCGAACAGCGCCTTGGTCAGGGCATTGCTCCAAGTCATGCCCTGGGCCAGGTCGAGAGTGGCGTCGCCGATGGCCGAGAAGAATTCGCTGCCGCCCTCCCAGAGGTCGGCGATGTTGTAGAACAGGGTGTAGAGGTTGTTCAGCACCACGTAGACGAAAGTCACGAGCGTCATGGCGGCCAGCAGAAAGGCAATGAAGCCTTCCTCGAAGCGCGCCCAGATACGCAGCAGGGTACTCATGGGGCAGCATCTCCCGAAGGGCGGGGTTGAGCAGGTGTAAGACGGGGCGGGTGAATCCCGCCCTGTCCCCGGCACACTGGCCGGCCGGTCACGCTACCGTCCGGGGCAGCGCGGGTGGCCGGGCCGCTGGCGCGGCCGGCCCCCTCTGGCTTATTGCTTGTTGGCGGCTTCCGCGGCCTTGATCAGGTCGGCGCCGATCTCGCCTTCGAACTCTTTCCACACCGGCTTCATGGCGTCGCGCCACATGCCGCGCTGCTCCGGAGTGAGCTGGATGATTTCGCTGGTCTTGGCGTCGATGATGCGCTGCTTGTCGCCCTGGTTGAGGGCTTCGGCCTGCTTGTTCACCTCGACGGTCACTTCCGCGACGATCTTCTCCAGTTCGCTGCGCACGTCAGCCGGCAGACCGTCCCAGAACTTGGTGTTGGTGATCAGCATGTAGTCCAGTACGCCGTGGTCGGACTCGGTGATGAACTTCTGCACTTCGTGCATCTTCTGCGAGTAAATATTCGACCAGGGGTTCTCGGCGCCGTTGACCACGCCGGTCTGCAGGCCCTGGTACACCTCGGCGAAGCTCATCTTGCGCGGGTTGGCGCGGACGGCCTTGAACTGCTCTTCCAGCACCTTGGACGCCTGTACGCGGAACTTCAGGCCGCGGGCATCTTTCGGCTCGCGCAGGGCCTTGTTGGCGGACAGTTGCTTCATGCCGTTGTGCCAGTAGGCCAGGCCGGTGATGCCCTTGTCTTCCATGGAGGTCAGCAGGGACTTGCCTTCGGGGCTGTTCTGGAAGCGGTCGACCGCCTGGATGTTATCGAACAGGAAGGGCAGGTCGAAAATCTGCAGTTTCTTGGTGTACTGCTCGAACTTGGCCAGGGACGGGGCGATGATCTGCACGTCGCCGAGCAGCAGCGCTTCCATTTCCTTGCCGTCGCCGAACAACTGGGAGTTCGGGTAGACCTCGACTTTCACCTTGCCGGCCAGACGCTCTTCGGCGAGCTGCTTGAACAGCAGGGCACCCTGGCCTTTCGGGGTGTGCTCGGCGACCACGTGGGAGAACTTGATGACGATCGGATCGGCAGCCTGGGCCAGGCCGGCGATGCCCAGTGACAGGGCGCATACGAGCGCCTTGGCAGTCGTTTTGAACATGCGAGTGCTTCCTTTTGTTGTGATTGTCTGACACAGCCCGGTAGGACGCGTCGTCAACAGCGATCGAACAGGGTCAAGTCTAGGCGGCGCTACGCAGTGCGTTACGCGAAAGATAGGCGGCAGCTTCGACTTGTGCTTGTTTGCTCGCTTGGCCCTGCAATAGAGCAAGCCGCATGCCAGTCGCCGGAGAGGGTCGAAAGCCCCGGTTCACGGGGCTTCGGAGGAGAATGGCAGGAAGGTGATGGCGGAAAGCCGCCAGCTAGTCGAATTCTTCTGGCGAGCTTCCGCCAGCGTCGAAATGCAGGCCGTGCTTGCGCAGTTTGTCGTGCAGGGTCTTGCGCGGAATGCCCAAGGCTTCGGCGAGGCTGCGCAGCGAACCGTGCGGCCGGGCCAGCTCGGCGGCGATCAGCGCACGCTCGAACGCCTCCACCTGTTCGCTGAGCCCGCCGCTCACCGCCGGCAGGCTCGGCGCGTGATTATCCAGCGCCAGTTCCAGGCCGAGGGCGAAGCGTTCGGCGGCGTTCTGCAGTTCGCGCACGTTGCCGGGCCAGGCATGCCGCAGGAGCAGGGCCCGCTGTGCCGGCTGCAGTTCCCGGAGCGGCAGGCCGTGGCGCGCCCGTGCGGCTTCGGCGAAATGCTGGAACAGCAGCAGGGCATCCTCGCCGCGTTCGCGCAGCGGCGGGATGCGCAGCGGCGCGACGTTGAGCCGGTAGTACAGGTCGGCACGGAAGCGTCCCTGGTCCGCCGCCTGGCGCAGGTCCTCCTTGGTTGCCGCGACGATGCGGATATCCAGGGGAATCAGCTGGTTGCCACCGAGGCGCTCGACTACACGCTCCTGCAATAGGCGCAGGAGTTTGACCTGGACGTCCAGGCTCATGCTCTCGATTTCGTCAAGAAACAGCGTTCCGCCGTTGGCGAATTCGAACTTGCCGATGCGCCGCTTCTGCGCACCGGTGAAGGCGCCAGGCTCATGGCCGAAGAGTTCGCTTTCCACCACCGATTCGGCCAGCGCCCCGGCGTTGATGGCAACGAAGGGGCCGTCGCGGCGGCTGGAGAGATCATGCAGGGCGCGCGCCACGACTTCCTTGCCGGCTCCGGTCTCGCCGAGGATCAGCACGTCGGCGCTGGTGCCGGCGAGTGCGCCGATCTGCTGGCGGAGCTGCTGCATTGCCGGCGACTGACCGACCAGGCGGGCGGAGAGTTCCTGCCGGTCGGAGAGGGCCAGGCGCAGGCTGCGGTTGTCCAGCACCAGCCGGCGCCGGTCGAGGGCGCGGCGCACGCTGTCGAGCAGGTGCTCGCTGGCGAAGGGCTTTTCCAGGAAGTCGTAGGCACCGGCGCGCATGGCCTGTACCGCCAGCGGCACGTCGCCATGACCGGTGATCAGCAGCACCGGCAGTTCGGGGTCCTGGCGATGCAGATGTTCGAGCAGTTGCAGCCCGTCGATGCCGGGCATGCGGATATCGCTGACCACCACGCCCGGCCAGCCGCTGGGGATGCGCTCGGCAACGCCCTGGGCGTCTGCCAGGGTCACGACTTTGAGGCCGGCCAGGTCGAGGGTCTGGCTCAAGGCCTGGCGCAGGTGCGGGTCGTCGTCGATCAGCAAGACCTGGGTGCGGCTGTCGAGGGCGATGTCCGTACTCATGCAGAAAGATCCTCGGAGGGCTGGAGATTGACGCCGGGTACGCCGGCACGCAGGCGCAGGGTCAGCAGGGCGCCGCCGTCGGGGTGGTTGCCGAGCAGCAGCTCGCCGCCGATGGCGCGCATCAGGCTATCGCAAATGGCCAGGCCGAGGCCAAGGCCCTGGGCGCTGGTCTTGGTGGTGAAGAAAGGCTCGCGGGCGCGTTGCAAGGCTTCGGTGGAGAAGCCGGGACCGTTGTCGCGCAATTGCAGGGCGATGCCGTCGTCGTTCTGCTCGACGCTGAGCCATATGCGCCGTGGCGGGGCCTTTTCGGCAAGGGCGTCGAGGGCGTTGGCGAGGAGATTGCCGAGCACCTGGCGCAAGCGGGTTTCCCCAGCCTGGACCCAGAGCGTGGCGTCCGGGATGTCGCGGATCAGCTCGACATCCAGGGCCCGACGGCGCTTGGCCAGGAGCGCCAGGGCATCCTCCAGCGCCGGTTGCAGGGCGATGCTTTCCGGGGCGTGGCGGTCGCGGCGGGCGAAGGCGCGCAGGTGGGCGATGATCGAGGCCATGCGTTCGGTCAGTTCGCTGATCAGGCGCAGGTTGCCGCGGGCGTCGTCGGTGCGCCCGTGATCGAGCAGCACGCCGGCGTTTTCGGCATAGCTGCGAATCGCCGCCAGCGGCTGGTTGAGTTCGTGGCTGATACTCGCCGACATGGTGCCGAGGGCGGAGAGCTTGCCGGCCTGGACCAGTTCGTCCTGAGCGCGTACCAGTTCCTGCTGCGCCTGCTCGCGTTCCAGCACCTCCTGTTTGAGGCGACTGTTCAGCGCTTCCAGGTCGCGGGTGCGTTCGAGCACGCGGATTTCCAGCTCGCGGCGGGCACGGGTGTCGAGGGCGATGCGTTCCAGATAGTGGCGGCGGCGCTGCATCAGCAGGCCGACCAGCAGGACCAGCACCAGCAGCGTCGCTCCGCCGATGGCGACCACGTTGCGCACCGGTCGCTCGATCAGGCTGGTGGGGGCGAGGATGCTGACCGTCCAGCCGGTTTCCTCCAGCTCTCGGCTCTGGATCAGCCAGCCCTTGTCGTCCAGGTCCAGAGCCTTGGGTGCCAGGGTCGGATAGGGCTGGTTGGCGGCCACTTCGTTACGCTCGCGCTCATCCAGCGGGCGGGTGGCGCGGAACCGCCATTCCGGGCGCGAAGTGAGGATCACCACGCCATTGGCATCGGTCACCAGCAGTTGTTCGGGGGTATGGCCCCAGAGGTTTTCGGTATGGTCGAGGTCGACCTTGACCACCAGGGCGCCGAGCACCTGCTCGCCGTCGCGGACTGCCGCCGCGAAGTAGTAGCCGCGCTTGCCCGAGGTGGTGCCGAGGCCGAAGAAGCGCCCGAGGCGCCCGGCGATGGCCTCGCGGAAATAGGGGCGGAAGGCGAAGTTGCGGCCGACGAAGCTGTCCTCGTGGTCCCAGTTCGACGCGCCCAAGGTCTTGCCGCGGTTGTCCATCAGATAAATGACGTCGGCACCGGTCTGGCCGCGCACGCGCTTGAGCAGACGGTTCGCGGCGTTCAGCGTGGCCGGGTCGTCTGGCTGGAGCAGGGCGCTGCGTAGGGCGGGGAGGTCGCCGAGAATCTGCGGCAGCACTTCGTAGCGGCGTAGGGTGCCGAGCAGGTTGGCGACATAGAGGTCCAGGGTCTGGCTGTTCTGCTGGATCAGTTCGTCGCTGTAATAACGCTCGGCGAGGTGCTGCAGCGGCCAGAGCAGCGGCGCCAGCAACAGGGTCAGCAGGGCGAGGCTGCGCCAGCGTGGGCGCTGCGAATGGGTCAAGGCTCTACTCATGGAAATCTGGCCCGATGGACAGGCGCATTATGCCTGTTCGGCGCCAGCCGCGGCGCGCCGATTCCCTGGTGGAGCCGTCAGACAATCAACTGAGCGCCGAGAATGGTCGCGTCCGGCAACACAGGTGGCGCCGGGCTGATCTGCAGGTATTTGATGCTTTCCCTGGGAATCAGCATCAGATCGCCGTCCACGGCGATGCTGAGAAATGGCGACTCCAGTTGCCGGCTCAGGCCGCGGGCGATTTCCACCGGGTCGCTGGCGGTGCCGGGAAAGCGCAGGGCCAGTCGCTGCCCATCGTGGAAATACAGGTACAGGTGCTTGATCGGCTTCATGGCGCATTTCCTCCGCGAGGGCTGACCCGAAGCCGTGTGCGCCGGTATTGGCGGCCGGATGGGAGTCAGCTGCGATCGGCGATCACACCGATCAGGAAGAAGACTAGTAGCAGGACCGGCGCCAGGGTGTAGTTATTGAAGTAGCCCAACCCCTTGGCCAGCCAGGGGGTGAGGAAGATCAGCAGCATGCCGTAGGCCAGCGCGCAGAACAGCACGAAGATCAAGGTGCGGAAAATGAAGTTGAGGCTGCCGATGCGCTGCTGCATCCAGGCGTTCAGGCCGGGGCCGAACAGCACCATCAGGGTGGCGAGGATGGCCAGGGAAATGTCGTGAAGATGGCCGCGGCTCCAGCGCGACAGGGTGGCGATCAGGTCCAGTAGCAGATCCATGCGGCGTCCTTAGGCGGTCAGGGCAGAAAGAGTTGAAGGAGATCGTTGAGGAACAGTTGGCCGTCGCGGGTAGCGGTCAGCCGTGAAGGATCAGTCTGGAGCAGACCGCGGGCCTCGGCATCGCGGCGGGCCTTGTCCAGTTCGGCCAGCGGCAGACCGGTGCGCTGGGTGAAGAGCGCTGCGGGAACGCCCTCGGTGAGGCGCAGGACGTTCATCAGGAATTCGAACGGCAATTCGTCGCGTTCGAGCAGGCGTTCGCCGGCCTGGAACGGTTTCTCCGGGTTGAGGTAGTCCTTCGGCAGCCGGGTTTTCCAGGTGCGCTGGATGCGGCCGTGTGGGTCGCTCAGCTTGGCATGGGCGCCAGCGCCGATGCCGAGGAAGTCGCCGAAGGTCCAGTAGTTCAGGTTGTGCCGGGCGCGCCGGCCGTCCCAGGCATAGGCGGAGACTTCGTACTGGGCGTAGCCCTCGGCGGTCAGCAGCGCCTGCCCGGCTTCCTGGATGTCCCAGAGGATGTCGTCCTCGGGCAATTGGGGCGGCTGGCTCCAGAACAGGGTATTCGGCTCCAGGGTCAACTGGTACCAGGACAGGTGGGTGGGCGCCAAGGCGATGGCCTGGCGCAGGTCGGCCAGGGCTTCGTCCAGGCTCTGGCCGGGCAGGCCGTGCATGAGATCCAGGTTGAAGTTGTCGAAGCCGGCCTGGCGCGCCATGTCCGCCGCGCGGATCGCTTCGCCGCCGTCATGGATGCGGCCGAGCGCTTTCAGCTTGTCTTCCTGGAAGCTCTGGATGCCAATGGACAACCGGTTGATACCCAACGCCCGGTAGTCGCGGAACTTGGCCTGCTCGAAGGTGCCCGGGTTGGCCTCCAGGGTAATTTCGATATTGTTTTCGAAGGCCACCCGCCGCTCGACGCCTGCCAGCAATCGGCCCAGCGCTTTCGCGGAAAACAGGCTGGGTGTGCCGCCGCCGAAGAAGATCGAGGTCAGCCGACGGCCGTGAACATGCGACAGATCGGCATCGAGGTCGGCGAGCAGGGCATCGACATAGGCCTCTTCCGGCAACTCGGGGCCGGCGGCGTGGGAATTGAAGTCGCAATAGGGACACTTCCGCACGCACCAGGGAATATGCACGTACAACGCCAGAGGCGGCAGTTCAAAGCCGCAAGCCGCAAGCTGCAAGCGCTCGGAGTTGCTTTCCTTTGCGGCTTGAGGCTTGCCGTCTGCCGCTGGGGTCATAACCCCAACCGCTGGCGCAACTGCGCCATGGCGCGGGCGCGGTGGCTCAGCTGGTTCTTCGTGCCGGAATCCAGCTCGGCGCTGGAGCAATTGCGTTCGGGGACCCAGAACAGCGGGTCGTAGCCGAAGCCGTTGCTGCCGCGCGCTTCGTGCAGGATGGATCCATGCCAGAGCCCTTCGCAGAGGATCGGAAGCGGGTCCTCGGCGTGCCGGAGCAGCGCCAGGGCGCAGACGAACTGGGCGCCGCGCTCGGCATCCGGGATATCTCTCAGCGCTTCCAGCAGCTTGGCGTTGTTCGCTGCATCGCCGGCTCCGTCGGCATAGCGTGCCGAGTAGATGCCCGGCGCGCCGCCGAGGGCGTCCACCGCCAGGCCGGAGTCGTCGGCCAGCGCGGGCAGGCCGGAAATCCTGGCCGCGTGGCGGGCCTTGAGGATGGCGTTCTCGACGAAGGAGAGGCCGGTTTCTTCTGGCTCCACGTCGCTGAATTCACCAACGGAGCGCACGCGCACGGCATCGCCGAGCATGGCCTGCAGCTCCTTGAGTTTGCCGGCGTTATGACTGGCCAGCACCAGTTCCTTGAAGGGCATCATTCGTCTGGAAACACTTCCTGATTGAAGCTGAACGTGTGCGGCTGCCCACCGGCGCTCTGCACGTTTAGCGTAAAGCTGAGCATTTCGCGGGAGCCGAGCGGGAATTGCGCGAGGTAGTAGATGGCCTCGCCTTCGGCGACTTGCTTGAAGCTCAGTGGCGTGACCTGGCCGAGCAGGTTCTTCACCTGGCCGCTGACCTGGGCGGCGCTGGCCTTGCCGGCCTTGAGCACGGCAACGTTTAGTACGCCCTGGCTCTTGCTGCGGGTCAGGCCGGCAGCAGCGGCGATATCGGGCTGGAGGAAGCTGGAGTTGAAGGCACTGTAATGGACGTCCAGGTCACCGAAGCTCTGCTTGCGTTCGGCAAAGGCCGGCACGGCGAAGCAGAGGGCGAGGAGCAAGAGGGCGATGCGACGCATGGGAGTTCTCCTTGAGGCGGCCGGCGGCTCAGATGGCCATCTGCAGATCCGACGCGGCAGGGCCGCTGACGCGGTAGATGCCGATCTCACCTAATAGATTAGGCCATAGCCGGCTGGCCCAGTTATGCCGGTGTTCGCGGTCCACCGCGAGATGGTCGAGTACCTTGACGCGCATTTCCCGGCACAGCCGCTCGAAGTCCTCGAAGGTGCAGAAGTGGATGTTGGGCGTGTTGTACCAGGTATACGGCAGGAATTCGGATACCGGCATCCGGCCCTTGCTCGCCAAGTACCAGCGGCAGCGCCAGTGGCCGAAGTTGGGGAAGGTGATGATGCACTGGCGACCGACGCGGAGCATTTCCGCCAGCACCTTGTCCGGGTAGCGCAGGGCTTGCAGCGATTGGGTCATCACCACCACGTCAAAGCTGTTGTCGGCGAAGTTGCCCAGGCCTTCGTCCAGATTCTGTTCGATGACGTTCACGCCCTTGGCGATGCACTCGGCGATGTTGTCCGCGTCGATCTCCAGGCCATAGCCGCTGACCTGCTTGTGATCGCGCAGCCAGGCCAGCAGTTCGCCCTTGCCGCAGCCGAGGTCGAGCACCCGGCTGCCGGTGGGAATCCAGTCTTGGATGATGTCCAGGTCGGCTCGCATAGGGTTACACCAGAATCCGGTTCATGTAGCCGCCGAACGCCTGCAGGTAGCGTGGGATCGGCATGAGGAAGGCGTCGTGGCCCTGCGGGGCGTCGATTTCCAGGTAGCAGACGTTCTTCCGCGCGGCGAGCAGGGCGTCGACGATTTCCCGCGAGCGCTGCGGGGAGAAGCGCCAGTCGGTGGTGAAGGACATCACGCAGAAATCGGCCTTGGCCGCGCTCAGCGTTTTGGCCAAGTCGCCGTCGTGGGCGGCGGCCGGATCGAAGTAGTCGAGGGCCTTGGTCATCAGCAGGTAGGTATTGGCGTCGAAGCGCCCGGAAAACTCCTCGCCTTGGTAGCGCAGGTAGCTTTCCACCTGGAATTCCACACTGTGGAAGTCGTAGTTGAGCTTGTCGCTCTTCAGCCCGCGGCCGAATTTCTCGCCCATGGCATCGTCGGACAGGTAGGTGATGTGTCCGACCATGCGCGCCAGCATCAGGCCACGCTTGGGGATCACGCCTTTCTCCTGGAAATGCCCGCCATGGAAATCCGGGTCGGACAAGATCGCCTGCCGCGCCACTTCGTTGAAGGCGATGTTCTGTGCCGACAGCTTGGGCGCCGAGGCAATGGCCAGGCAGTGCCGGACGCGCTCCGGGTAGCTGATGGTCCATTGCAACGCTTGCATGCCGCCGAGGCTGCCGCCAACCACTGCCGCCCATTGCTGGATGCCGAGGGCATCGGCCAGACGGGCCTGGCTGTGCACCCAGTCTTCCACGGTAACAACCGGGAAGTCGGCGCCATACGGCTTGCCGGTGGCGGGGTTGGTGCTTGACGGGCCGGTCGAGCCGTTGCAGCCGCCCAGGTTGTTCAGGCTGACAACGAAGAACTTGCGCGTGTCGATGGGCTTGCCTGGGCCGATGCAGCTATCCCACCAGCCCGGTTTGCGATCGTCGGGGCTGTGGTAACCGGCGGCATGGTGATGGCCGGACAGTGCGTGGCAGATCAGCACCGCATTGCTGTGTGTGGCGTTGAGTTCACCGTAGGTTTCGTAGACCAGTTCGTACTCGGCCAGGCTGCGTCCGCAGGCCAGTGCCAGCGGTTCGCTGAAACGGATCGACTGTGGAGTGACCAGTCCGACGGAATCTTCTGGAAAAGACGTGGGCATCGAACCCTGCTCTCGCTGAAAGGAGGCGCCAAAGTCTAATGGGAAGCGCGCGGCAATTCACCCTTAATCGAAGCGGGTTGTCCGGCGCGGTGGAAGAGGAAGGGGGGGCGGTTCCGCAAGGGGTGCGGAACCGCCGCATCAGGCCTGGTCGACGGC